>NZ_QPID01000001.1 GCF_003336225.1 Corallincola holothuriorum | reverse complement strand
AAAAGTATGCTACTGTAATTCATGCTGACCTCCAGCTTGTATTGTTGACACATACATTATGGCTCTGGCTTTTAGCTAACCCACGAAGGCGGAGGTCAGCACCTTTTGTGGGAGTCATATTGTCTATAACGCTATTTTGAAATCGTTCTGAAAGGACCTAGAACTATGAATATTAACGCGACGACCTTCGGTCAGATTGCTTTTGTATTGGCAATCATTGTTTTCTTTTTTACATTGCGGTTCGCGAAACGCAGCACAGCAGAAAATCTTCCATTAGTAGGTTTTTACTCGCTACTTCTCAACCTACTTTTACCCCCGGGAGCGTGGGTCTACTGCGGCTACTGGTACTGGAAATCCAGATCGCTCAGTCGATTCGAAACAGCGCAATGAAGCCTTAAGTTTGAACTCCACGTTATAACAAGGCGCGCAAGAATAGCTCCGCACCCGATGGGTGCTCCGCGGGACAACAATCACGACGCGCTTTGTGCTGGTTGTTGCCCCTTCACTTAGCGTTAGAACTCAAGGCAAGTAGATTGGAATTACAGAGTTTCGAGTACAAGGAAATGAGCCGAACTATTCTCCTCCATTAAATTGAAGAGTATGGAATGTTTTTGTTCACCTTGGGAAACACTGAGCCAATCTCTACATCCGATATCTCGCTCACATGCTTAAACTTGCAAGGCGTGATCGTTCCAAATTCAATACGTTCAGGGTTTCGTACCATCTCGCTGCTAGTTTATTGCTAATGGTTCGAGTATCCATTTTCCATAGCAAACTTTTCGATTTGTACTCAGTGAGGACAACTCAAGCGCTGAGATGCACATGGGATATCGAAAAGTCAGGAATGTATAGGTTTACCCTGTCGTGAGTCCAAGCGCCTTAACAAACCAGCCTCTGCGAACGGCTTCTCAGCGTTGCATTTATTACTCCGCATCAATGTTCTAATCGGCGCTACGCCGTTATCATCCCCCGCAAATGGGTGACGGTCGTCACTGTCTGGTCTGTTTGGGCGCTTACCCAAATACGGTTATGATGGTATTGAAAGGATGCAGTACCGTTATGGAAGTCGAGATTATTTATGCAGCAGGAAGGCCTAAAGCAGGGTGTTGAGGAACAACACCTGGGCGACAAAACCACACATGATGTTATTTCTAAGCGCGTTTCGTTGCAGCAGTATGCTGCGATCTGTCGGCAGTCCGAAGCGGGTATCTTGGGTGCCGTCATCTATGGCGCTGACCAAAGTTTTTTAGCCGCGAAACTAACGCCTATCTGGCCTCAAATCACCTCCTCACTGGTGCCGTTGTCCGGCGCGTATGCGGAGCTGTTTATTTCCCGTGAACAGCCGCGCTATTGGCATAGCGGTGAGATGATACTGGCTTATAACAGTCAGGTTGTATTTGGTGGTTTTGATCTGGCGGTCGGCTCGTTGGCTATGCAAGCCGAAGCGCGGTATTTACAAGTTCGTCGGTTGTTATCCGAGCTTAATTTTCCCTTTATCTATCGAATGTGGAATGAGCTGCCGGATATTAATGGAATAAAGCAGGGAACCGAGCAGTATCAGCATTTTTGCAGTGGTCGCGCCGAAGCGTTTGCGACCAGTGCTTGGCAGGGCACAACTTTGCCTGCAGCAACTGCGGTTGGCAGCCATCACAGTGATCGTTTTGTGCACTATTTCATTGCTGGTCGAACTCCCTGCCAAGCCGTAGAAAACCGTCAGCAGGTCAGTGCCTTTGATTATCCCCCTCAATACGGGCGTCACGCGCCTTCGTTTACCCGCGCGCAGCTTATTGAAAGCCCATTTGGGGCGCAGTTGTGGGTGTCAGGTACGGCGAGTATTGAAGGGCACCAGTCGTTGCATTTGGGTGATGTGAATGGACAGACGCGCTTAGCTGTGAAGAACATTAAACGAATACTGATGTGCACCAAACAGGCGTTAGGTTGTGATTATCAGGTGCCCGGCGTTCAGGCTCAGTACCGCGTTTATCTGCGTGATCCTGATGATTTAGCCTGCATACAATCGGTGGTTGATGATGAGTTGGGCACCGCAGTTGACGTCAGCTACGTTGCGGCTGATATCTGTCGTTCCGAACTATTGGTTGAGATTGAAGCTGTGTTTAGCCGTGGCTGTGATCTAAATGAGGTCGTTGTATGAAGCCGTTGCTTGAATATCCCATCGAAAATGGCCGTATCGTGACGCGCTCCCTTGAGGCGCATATCGTTGATCATTGTAACTTAAAATGTGCCGAGTGTTGTTCTCTGTCGCCGATGCTGCCAGCGCGCTGTGTTACGCCCGCGCAGGTTAAAGCTGATTTAGAGGCGGCGTTAAAAGTGGTTTCGCCAACCTATTTAAAGTTGGTGGGCGGAGAGCCCTTATTACATCCGCAATTGATGGAATGCATCGAAGTGGCAAGGCCGCTGGCGAATATTTTGTCAGTGACCACCAATGCCTTGCTGATTGAAAAGATGCCCGACCGTTTCTGGCAATTATTGGACGGATTAACCATTTCAATTTATCCCAAACCTAAATTACCACCAACCACACTGGCGTTTATTAAGCGTAAAGCCGCTGAGTTTGATGTTGAGTTGAACCTAAAAGAGCAATCGAATTTCGTGCAGATGACGCGCTGGCAAGCGCCCGCAGCAGAGGATGAAACCCGCGACGTATTTGCGGGTTGTTGGCTGCGCGAACGCTGTCATATTGTTGATCAAGGTCGGTTCTATATGTGTACCCGCCCACCGCATTTCGATAGCTTCAACGGCGGTAATACCAAGTATTTAGACGACGGTGTGGTGTTAGACGAGCGCCCGACATTGGTGACTGAGGTGCATCAATACCTTACGCGTGAACAACCGCTGGCAACCTGCTACCGCTGTCTGGGCGGTTTTGCCGATGAGAAGCCGCATCGGCAAATGAATCGAGCTGAGCTGATCGCCCTTGGAGAGATCAGCTTATGAGCGTGATCTATGAGGGCGATCCGTTTGCGGTTTTTCCTTATTACTATCGTGTTGGCAGCCAAGCACATGGCACAACTATCGCGGCACTCTGCCGAGATTCGAGCGAACTGAAGCTCGACCGGCAAGGAGTGTTGCAGTATTTGCATCGTGACCCGGATGGGATCCGAACCTGTATTGAACAGGTGCATAAACTGACGCCGGGCTACCGACTTGTGTTGGACAACGGGCATCTTGTTTGTCAGCCCAATCCTGTATTAGCTAGTCCGTTACCTTTGTTTGACACGCTGGCCTCGGCACTTGAGCAAATCGTACGGCGCTATTCACGCTGTGGTTTGGCGCTGAGCGGAGGGTTTGACTCGGCTTTAATACTGGCTTTACTGCAGCATATCGGCGCTGACAATGTGGAGGTTTATACCTTGGCTAGCGCATTGCCGGGCTATTGTGAGTTGGAGATCACCCAGCGAACGGCGCAGCATTTTGGTGTGCCGTTGCGCGTGGTTGAGGCTGATGCTGAGCAGTTTGTGGCCGCGTTGCCCGAGACTATTGCGGCGACTGAAACCCCGATCTATAACCTGCATCCAGTGTCTAAATTGCTGCTGTCTCAAGCGATGAACGCGGATGGCATCGACTGCCTGATCACCGGTGATGCCGCCGATCAGGTATTCAGTGGTGTGCCCTCTGCTAATTATTTGCCGTTAGTCGGCGCAATTGTTCGTAGCCAACAGTTGCCTTATCACTCGCCTTTTTTTGCCCCTGAAGTGGTTGCTGCGGGGCAACGGGTTGCTGATAGTAACAAGACTGCACTGCGTCAATTGGGGCAAAACCTGTTGCCCGATTGGCTGTGTAACCAAGTTAAGCAACCCAGATTAGCACCGGATTTTTGTCTCGATAGATATTGGGATGGTGCCGCTGTTGACCGGTTGGCGAAAAGTTTGGCTATTCAGCCCGACCTGAGTTCGTTGGCTAACCGAACACTCTGGATCACGCTAACGCTATTGCGCCAACAGTTGAGTAGGTCTAACTCATGTGTGGCCTAGCGGGCATTGTTAACTTTAATCATCCTCACGCCAATTTTAAAACTCGTTTACCGACGATGCTTGCTGCGCAACGTCATCGCGGCCCGGATGGTTGTGGGTTTAAGTACTATGGCAGCGCTGCGCTGGCACATACGCGCCTTGCGTTAATTGATCTTGCGGGCGGCGATCAGCCCTTCATTTCCCGCGATCAGCGTTATTGCCTGGTGTACAACGGTGAGATCTATAATTTTGCCGAGTTACGCCGTGAGCTAGCGCCGCTATGGTCGTTTGCCACCGAGTCTGATACCGAAGTGGTGCTGGCAGCTTATGTCTGTTGGGGAGAGCGGGCGCTGCATCGCTTTAATGGCATGTTCGCTTTCTTTATTTGGGATGAGCAGTTAAAGCAGGGCTTTGCCGCCAGAGATCTACTTGGGGTTAAGCCGTTTGCCTATCAGTACCAGCACGGTGAACTGCTGTTCGGCTCTGAAGCCAAGGCCATTGTTGCGGTGGCGCAAACGCCAGTGAAGGCCGATGCGGATGCGATCCTTGAGTATCTGGTCGCGCCCTATTTTAGCGGGGTAGAGAGTTCGATGTTCGCTGGCATTGAATACCTGCAACCGGGTCATTGCTTACACATTGATAGTAATGGCCTTGTGATCCGGCAGTGGCGCGATTACCAACTAACGGCTGAAATAACGCCAGAGCAGAATGTCGAAGATGAGTTGAGCCATTTACTCGGTAAAGCGGTGAATCGAGCAATGCGAGCGGATGTGCCTGTTGCAACCTATCTCAGTGGTGGGTTGGACTCGACTTTGATCAGCGCCATTGCCAATAAAGCGGCTCCGCAGCCACTTGCCTGTTTCAGTATTCGTTTCGCGGATCATGGCAAGATTGATTATGCCAACTCACTTATTGTCAGTTCAGACGATATGCCTTTCGCCCGCAGTGCCGCGCAAGAGATTGGGCTGCGGCAGCAGATTGTTGATGTGGACGAACAGCAGATTGCCAAGAGTTTCAGTGAGTTGACAGCAGTGAATGATGCGCTGCCTGCCTGGGAGCAAGAGTTTGCCCAGTTTCATTTGGCCCGTGTTGCCGGGGCGCAGTTTAAAGCGGTACTGGTGGGCGATGCGGCGGATGAAATCCATTGGGGTTATCCGTTCTTGCTTGACCAAGCCGCCACCTATTCGCCGGCTGGTATTTTGGCGCGATTTAGCCTGCCCAAATTGGCGCAAGGCAGTGCGCAGGAACTGACGCAGATGTTCAACGACAAGTATCAAAGACTGGCTGGATCTGCGGGGTACGGTTGGCACAGTGCCACCGAACGTTCGCTGGCGACCGCCTATTTGGTGGTTAAACGCTGGTTGCCGCGCTTGCTGCACAATGGTGACATTCATGCAATGCGCCACTCCCTTGAAGCGCGGGTGCCTTTTGCTGATATTGAGTTGCTAGACTTTGCCCGCAAGATCCACCCAGAGCTGGGTTACCGACAGGGTTGTGAGAAGTGGTTGTTGCGTCAGGGCAGTCGTGGTCTGTTACCGGAGCAGGTGCGTACCCGGCCTAAATCCGCCTTACCTAAAGCACAATCAATAGGCCTGGTTTATCAACGATTAGCGCGGACGGCATTGCAGACCTCAGCTGAATTTATTGGTCACTTTTTAGAGTTGGCGCCCTTGCTCTCGCTCAGTACACAGCGCGAGCCGTTAACTGAGATGGAACGCGCGCTGTTATTTCGTGTCATCTCATTATCGTATTGGCAGCAACGCTATAAGGTTGTTATTTAATGACTCGTATTCTTTTCACCCTGATCCCCGAGAAGGGCCATATCAATCCGTATATTGGGGTTGCACAGCACTTGCAACGCGCCGGGGTTGAGGTTGGTTTTTATGCCTCCCATGACATTTCAGCGCAACTGCACGCCGCTTCGCTGCCGCGCCAATTGGGTCAGCCTTTGGCTCAGACGGCAAGGAGTGCAAATCGTGGCTGCGAATTTGCCGAACAGGTGAGCAATGCGCAGTGGCTTAGGCAGTGGATAGAGATGTTGCTAGTGGACGTGGTAGAAGAGGGGATTGCGGGTATTTCTGCTGCGATCAACCAGTTTAAGCCGGATATCATTATTACCGATCCGATGCTCTATGGTGCAGCGATTGCTGCCAATGCTGCTCAGTTGCCTTGGGTTGCTATATCCAACTCACTCAATCCAGTATTGGATCCTCGGGTCTCCAGTGAGCTGCTTGATACGCTGGCTTCGTTGCAAAGCAAGCGGCAGGCGCTGTTTTCGAAACATGGCATGAATGTCGTGTTCAAAAGCAGTGACATGCTTTCACCATTTTTGAATATCGCCTTTACCACCGAGCAGCTAGTGGGGCCGGTAGCGAATGATGTTGAATGTGTCGGTCCATCGATCCCGCTGTGTGATCGCGGTGATGAAACAGAGTTTGATTGGGCATGGTTAGACGCGGATATGCCGCTGATTTATATGTCGCTGGGTAGTCAGATCTATTACCAACCGCAGATGTTTAATACGGTGTTTGCTGCGGTTCGGGATATGCCGGTGCAATTGGTTGCCACGGTGAGTGACCTGCTGGGAAGTGATGAGCTGGTGGATCTACCCGACAACGTTTACTTGTCGCGCTACACCCCGCAATTATCGATGTTGCAACGTGCTGCGGTGATGATCACTCACGGCGGGGCCAATTCGGTGATGGAGGCGATCCATGGCGGGGTTCCGCTTTTAATCAGTCCCATCTGTAATGATCAATTTCATCAAGCATTTTATGTTGCGAAACAGAACATCGGCCGAGTACTCGACCTTCAGCAGGCAAGTGTGAGCGAATGTAGCCAAGCGTTAGCTGCACTGTTGAACGCCCCTGAGATCCAGGCAAATATGCGCAGGGTGTCAGCAAGTTATCAGGTCGATGGTGCGCAGAGTGCGGCCCAATTGGTGTTGGCATTGGCCGAGTCTGATTATGATCATTAAGCCTGTCGAAACCCCAGCAATCACGCCGTTGGAACTGTGGGATGCACAAACCGAACTTGGGCCTTTGTGGCAATTAATGACAGATAAGCGGTTTGCGCCGATGTTGGTGACCGTGTTGCAGCAACTGCATCGAGGTGAGTTAGCCACAATGTCTAGTGCGGGGCGGTGCTTGCCGGCGGCGCCATTTGAAGCTGTTTTTTTGTGCGGTGGCGGGGCGCTAGACCCGGCGGTATCGGCATGTTTGGCCGGATTGGCGCAGCCGGTATTTACTGCGCCTAACCCATTATTTAGTGGGGTTGATGGCGGTTTGCAGTATTTGGCGAGCATCGGGCTTAATGGCTGGGCGATGGACGTAGGCCAAACCCAAATTAAGTTAGGCTTTGGCCACCATTACCAGACCTTCGAACGCGATTTGGCACAACTGCCTTTGCTGTTGCCTCAGCACACGCGGACGCATGACGAAGATGAAGATAAATTTAGCCACTGGGTGGCCGAGGCATTGGCGCAAAGGCCGGCTGATTCGCCCTCATCTATTGCTTTGGCATTGCCGTGCGAAGTTAACAGCGGGCAAAAGCAAGCAGCACAGGCGCTCGGTGCTTGTTCCTATTTTCCCGCGCAGGCTGATTTTTCCTTGCTGGAGTCTATCGCCCAATTCGCCGCAGGCGGTATCGACACGGTTTATCTGTTTAATGACGCGCAAATTGCCGCCGTTAATGCGGCGAATGACTCACGGCTGGCAACCTATCGCAGCGTGCTGGTATTGACCTTGGGTTATGCCGTCGGCGCGGCGATGTTGTGTCGATGAAACATCTCTATATTTCACCTCATTTTGATGACGTGGTTTTCTCTTGCGCAGGCAAGATCATGCAGGATGTTGAGGCGGGTATTGATGTGACGGTCGTGACCGTTTTTAGCAAGGGGGATGACAGCTATGCCCAGCGCTTGGCCGAGAATATCCGCGCGCTTGATCTATTGCAGGCGAGGGGGCTTGAACTTGGCTTTGAAGATGCGCCATTTCGCCATTCAGCCTATTGTGATTTTCGCTCGCTCATTTTGGAGGATATCGCTGCAGCAGATGCTGCCGTGGTCGCAACGCTGGCAACACAGTTGCGTGGATTGGTGTGTGACTTGAGCATCGACCGCGTTTATGCGCCGTTAGCGGTGGGCACCCATGTGGATCATCGCCTCTGTTTTAGCGCTTCGCTGCAGGCAGAACTGCCCAAGTTGAGCTTCTATGAAGACAGGCCCTATGCCTTATGTTCGGGGGCGGTTGAAGCCCGCCTTTATCAGCTTGGGGCGCGCCCTGATCCGGTTGCAGAAAACCACACTTGGTATCGCTATCCCACGGATATAGCCCCTTACTTACAAGCGCTGAGCCAGATGAGCTATGTGCAGCAATATTTGCCCGGAGGAGAAGCGCGCGTAGCTTGTTTTGATTTGATTTCCGCTTCGTTGGATCAGGCTTCTGAACAAGGTTATCAGGCACATTTTCAACACTATGACTTTGGCCAAGACGAGTTTAGCTTGGCCCAGAGAGCGTACGGTGCTTATGCTTCCCAGCAACGAGCGTTTGTCGGTACTTTCGCGCACAATGCTGAAATGTCAGTTGAATATGCGCAGCGGATCCGAGCAGGAGCCAATGGACAATCACTGTTTACGGAGCGCTATTGGCAGCTGAACGAATGGAATGGTTGTGCTAAGGAAAATAACAAGCTGCAGCGAGCAGGGGATAGATCATAGATCGTAACTTGTTGTCACACTATGATATTTGTCGAATGTGTCGTGATAATGTTAGCCTCACAAGTGAGCGCTAATGCGTGCTATTTACCCCATACAAGGACGTAGAAACAATCGACATTCGCTGTCGAAACAGAATTGTTTTCTATCCAGTTTTATCAATCCTTGTTTGTTCATTCGTAGTAGAAGGATGTGAGCAATGAAAGTCGGGATCGATCTCGGTACAACCCACAGTGTAATTGGTGTTTGGCAGGATACAGAAGTTGAGCTGATACCCGATGCTGCAGGCAATGTACTGACCCCTTCAGTCGTCAGTTTGTCAGATGATCAGTACATGATGGTAGGGCAAGCGGCGAAAGATCGCATGGCGATATATCCCCAACAGACGGTTGCAGAATTCAAACGTTTTCTCGGTACAGATAAAACCTATTGGTTGGGTGACCAGAGCTATACTCCTGTGGAGCTGTCCGCCATCGTTCTTAAAGCGTTGAAAGAGCAAGCCGAGGGATACTTAGGCGAGCCCGTCGAAGAGGCGGTTATATCGGTGCCGGCTTACTTCAATAACAAGCAACGCCAAGAAACACAGCAAGCAGCCGAACTCGCAGGACTGCAAGTTGAGCGGCTAATCAATGAACCAACGGCGGCAGCGTTAGCGTATGGGCTTGAACAAAAAGACACTGAACAGACCTATCTTGTCTTAGATTTAGGTGGCGGCACGTTTGATGTTTCGGTGATTGAAGTCTTTGACAACACCTTTGAGATACATGCATCCGCAGGTGATAATCATCTCGGCGGCAACGATTTTACCAACGTCCTGGTTGAAGATTTGATCGCCAATCAGCCAGCACTTCCCTCTCATCTACCCGAAACCCTGAAGCGTCGATTGTGGTCATTATGTGATGGTCTTAAGCGCCGTTTAACGTCTGAAAGTCAGGCTGGATTTGAATACGAAGTTGATGGCACTCAATATCGTTATGAGATATCTGAAGAGCGTTTTCAATTACGTTGCAGCGAGCTGATGGAGCGGATTAAATTCCCTCTGAATCGAGCGATGTCCGATGCTGAACTATCTCTTGACGATATTGACGGTTTAATCATGGTGGGTGGTGCCACGCGAATGCCGGTTTTCCGCCAGCAAGTAAGCCGCCTTTTTTCCCGTATACCGCAATCTCACTATCAACCCGACCATGCGATCGCGGTTGGCGCAGCTATTCAGGCTGGCGTGAAAGCGCGCAGTGATGCGTTGCGCGAAGTTATCATGACCGATGTTTGCCCTTATACCCTGGGTGTCGAAGTGTTGGGCCGTCATGACCAAACTGAATTTTTGCCGGTGATAGAGCGGAACACCACCATTCCTGTCAGTGAAACCCGCTCGGTGTATTCAACTCATCCCGCTCAGAAAGAGGTTTTACTGCATATCTATCAGGGGGAAAGCTTCAGACCGCAGGACAATGTCTTTCTTGGGGAGCTGAAGATCCGCTTAAGCCCGATAGAAAAGATCCAAGAGCTTTATCTGACTTACACCTACGATCTGAACGGTGTACTGGAAGTCGAGGTGACAGAGGTCTCGAGTGGTAAGAAATATCGTACCTATGTCAGCGAAGGAGATGACGACTTGAACCGCGAACAGCTGGAGCAAAATTTTGCCCGACTGAATGCTTTAAAAATCCTGCCTAAAGACAAACTAGCTAACACCACTTTCATGGCGAAGCTTGAGCGCCTGTATCAAGAAAAACTAGGCAAAGAGCGTGAAGCGGTAGGCACGATGTTGGCAGATTTTTCCCAAGTGCTGAAAGGTCACGACAACAGTGCAATAGAACAAATGATGCGCAGGATAAAAGTCGAGTTAGATTATGCGGATATAGACTGATCTCTACACAGCTAACAACACTGAAAGTGCAGCTTTGTTTGCCATTTAAGTACACCCATTCTAAAGCATTAATGAGAACCTGAGTATGAGTTGTTGGGAAGTTTTGGGCATAGCGCCAACCTCGGATAAACGTACGATCCAGTTGGCCTATACAACGCTGCTTAAACAGTGCAATCCAGAAGATAAACCAGAACAGTTCAAACAGTTGCGTAAGGCGTACGAAAGCGCCAAGAAAGAAGCAAAGCGTCAGAAGAAGAGCGCAGGGTCGGCATCAGATAACAAAGAAGATGCTTTAACCTTTGCGCCCCAACCCCCTGTATCTCCAGCATTGGACAACAGTGCACAGGAGCTACAACCATTTGCCTCAGAAAGTGATGAGGAAGAGTTTGAGGACCCGAGTCGTTCGGATCCTGTTGCACCGGTTGCCGTTGAAATTTCTGAACCGATCACTGCTGCGCGAGGTAAAGCGAAAACAATAGAGCAGTTGCGTTATTCACTGCGGCAACTGTACATGGATGTCGCTGAGCGAGGTAACCCTGAAGCGTGGAAGCAATTGCTTGATTCTCCAGTGTATTGGGATCTTGATCAGAGCAGTGCGGTCATGCTGTGTACACTGGAGTTTTTAAGCGAGCACCTGTTGTTGCCGCCAGAGGTACTGAGTTACTTAGATAGCGCCTTGAAGTTGTCTGCGGAGCAAAGTAATAGCCTCAATGAGACCATACGGGGATTGGCTGAGGCTATTAGCAGGCATTGTGCGACCCGTTTACAGCGCATTCCCTATGAGTTTAAATTCGATGAGACTCAGGCCATTGAACCGCTTATACAGCATTTAGAACTGCGCCATACGATAGAAGAGTTGTGCATCTTTGGTCGACCTTCTCAGGATAAACTTCAGTCATTGCTGAGTCAGATCCGGCCAGCATTCGCAGAAGATATTTCGCTATTCACCTATGTCGCGAGAACCGCTTTGAGATGCGGTCTGTTTCAGATGGCATGGCACTGCCTGAGTAGTGTTGAACCGTTAATTGCTGTGGATCAGACTGAGTTTACACAACGCCATGGACCTGTGATCAGAGAGTTGCAGGCTCGTGTGCTTTACGGCCTGAAAGACTTTGCTGCTGCAGCAAAACTAATCACTGAGTGGGCTGTTGACTCGCGGGGGGAGCCGTCGCTGATAAAGCTGCATGCTCAGTGTCTTATCCAATTAGAACAGTTACCGTCGGCCATCGGGCTGCTGGAACAGGTCATTAAACAAGTTCCTCAGGATATTGAAGCTCGCGCATTGCTGGCGTCAGCTTGGCGTAAACAGCTGGAGCACTTGAAGCATCGATTATCACAACCACATAACGAAGATATTCTTGAGCGGCAACTGGCGAGTAAACGCTATGCCGAAATATTGCAGGTTATCCAACTGTATCCGCACGCTTATGGCGATCGAAAAGAACAGGCTAGAGGCGAGTGCTTACGAGCAATGGATCTGGACTATTTTTGGGATGAATGGCAGCAGCGATTGGAAGATGGAAAAAAAGTTTGGCCAGTGATCGCGGACGTCATTGTATATGCGTTGGATAAAGTTGATGACGAAACATTCGTGGAATATATCTGGCCAAATGTGCAACAGGAGCTCGACCTGGAGCAGAATGATTTGTACGGGTTGCAAAGCTATGCGCAGGCGCTGGCCTACCTGAGAGCCGTCGATCTTGATGCCATTGAGTTGAATGAAGAGCAGCGTCATTCAGTTCGACATGCCGCCCTTAATAGTTTGATTAGTTCCCTTCAATTCGACAATACCTGCCCAGATAAGCGCAATGCATCTGAGCTGGGCATGAAGCTAGCCAATGAGTTCAGGCTTACGATGGAGTTTTACGACGGTCACTTTCTCGACTTCTGCTTCAACCTAGAGGCATTGGCGCCTGAACGGGTGTTGTATCAAGCTAAGGCTGACGCATTGGAGCTAAGAAATGAGTTCCAGGCTGCGGCAGAGGCTTACTTGCAAGCTGTTCGTTTTCAGCATGAAGAAGCCTCTCAGCACATAGAGTGGCTTGAAAAAGCGCGCGCATGTTGTGACAACATTGAGTCACCAGAGTCGTCTCTGACTGAACTACAGTCGGCGATTACTCAGCAATTAGAGGCGTTACAAGATCCACTTGTCGTAGGAGGTCATAATGAATAAGCAACAACTGGACGCAGGCTGGACGTCAGAATGGTTGACTCCGACGCAGAAAACTTGGCTATTGAGCTTGTGCGCTCATTTGTGTCAGCAGAACGGCATGAATCAATATCAAACGATGGCGTTGGTTGAGCCAGAGAATGAAAAACGTTGTACGTCACTCAGGCTCATGTTGGAGCGAGATTACGAGGTGACGTCGGCAAATGAGCTACGGGATAGAATTAACTGGCTTCATTCCACTCAAGCCAGCAAGGATTTTTTTGCTATCAATCAGCAATTTCTTCTGGCTGATAAACGTGACTATATGGCTGTTATCGATGCTGAAAGTGATACCGTTTGGCGCAATAGAAAACGCTTAATTGAGCCACACTGTTGGAGTTTAAGAGATTGCGGCGTTAAAGGGTTTGATATCGCTCGGATCGTATTCTTGGTTCGAAGTGCATACACCGTTGGCATGGTTAGCTTAGAGGATGCTTGGCGATATCTGATCGATGCCGGTAGGGTGGCGCAGAATCTATTTGCAAGTGCGGAGCAATTTGCCACCAGTCATTTAATTGGGCGTCTTTATTGGAACAAGGCAGATTTACTCCCCAGCCCAGAACTGGACGGCGCGATGGAAACGGCTTTTGAGCATTTGAACGCCATCCTGTCTGATCCGTCTCATCCTTGGTGTCAGTTATCGTGGCACTCTGGCTTGTAGAAACCTGACGCTGAGTCACTGGATATAGGGCTAACCTTCAAGCCCTAGCGTTATCATTTTCGTATTGTCTCTCTTTACTCGCCTATCATTAGGTGATTGATACCGCTAACAGCCTAACCCATTGAAAAATTGTGGATTTATTCGCCTGTCTACAGCCCCTATTTGTGTGATATACATCTCAATACCTGAAAGGTTGATTGATTTTCAACCGGCTCATCATTCATCTTACCTCGCCAACGTAACATCTTAATAACATTAGATTAACATTGTTCAAGCGCTTCTTGCTGCACAGAAACAAGCCTTTTTGTTGTTTACGTCAACAACAAATACTCATGCTTATATGGATGATTTCATGAAAACTAAAATGTCTCGTCGAGACTTCATTATACAGTCAGCACAATCAGCGGCAGTGGCTACGGCCGCTGTATCTATTGGCTTGCCGGGGCTGCTGCAAGCGGCCGAGATGCAGAATGCTGATGCAGGTGATGATTATAAAGCGCTGGTATACATTTTTCTGGCTGGTGGTAACGACAGTTTCAATATGGTTGCCCCCAAGGAGGATGGTGTACTTCGTACGCGGTATGAAGAGAGCCGACAGAATGCTGCTCTTGCTAAAGAAGATCTTGTTGCATTGAATCTATCCGAACCGCCGCAGATTTATAATGATGAAAGTTACGATGGCTTCGGCATGCACCCACAGTGTACTGATATGGCCGATATGTTTAATGCTGGCGAAATGGGAGTTATCTGTAATGTGGGTAACCTACATGAGCCAACATCTCGGGAAGAGTTTTTAAGTGGTACGGTTACATTGCCGCCACAACTTTTTTCACACTCTGATCAGCAAAGGCAGTATCAAAGCGAACCAACGTCGCGCTTTAGCTATGGCTGGGGTGGACGTGTAGCTGAATTAGTAAGTGATAGGAATCCTGATTCGAAAGTTTCTCCGTTGATCTCTGTTGCGGGTCTTAATCCATTTCAAGTAAGTCGCGACTCTGAAGTAAATACATATGTGTTGAGTGATAAGGGGCAGGTCAGTCTCAGAGGTTTTTTTGCTGAACGCGAAGAGATGGTTGAGGCATATATGAATGCGGGCTCTTCGCATTTGATGTCGGAGAAGTATCAGCAGACCTTTAGATCAGGCATCACTGCGGGTGCGGTAGTGGCTGATGCGTTCAGTATCGCTGAAGCAAATAATACTGATTACGACGGGATATTCAGTGCGACAGGTGCTGATACAACGACTGTTGGCCGACAGCTGAAAACGGTGGCAAAAATGATCGCCGGACGAGCGAGCAGCACCAATCAGCGTCCCATTTTTTTCGTCAAGATGGGCGGATTTGATACCCACCAAAATATTTTGGCTGATCACAGTGCGTTGATGGAAGACCTCAACGCGGCGCTTAAATCATTTCGCGATGCCTTAGTGAGCCAAAATGACTTCGATAAAGTTCTGAGCTATGTCGGTTCAGAATTTGGCCGTACATTTACGCCAAATGGCAATGATGCCGGTGCTGGTACAGACCACGGTTGGGGCGGGCATGCGCTTGTTTTAGGCGGAGCTGTGAATGGAAGTCGCTTCTTTGGTACACATCCTGATTTTCAGATGGGGCAGGGCTTAGATGCCGACAAGAACAAAGGTCGAGGGCGATGGATCCCAACAACCGCAACGTCACAATGTTCGGCTGTACTCGCCCATTGGTTGGGCACCCCTATGGATGAGTTGAGTTCGGTTTTTCCGTCGATGACTAACTTTCCCGACCCGTTTGCAGAGAGCACTAATTTGAATTTCTTAAATATGGGAGACGCGTAATGAATGGCTCTGTCTTGTTGCGTCTTCTGGTCGTTGCTTGGTTAGCATCAGGTTTGATTGCTTGTGGTGGTTCCGGTGGTAGTGACGACGATTCGGTTATTGTGCCCACGCCAGATCCTGATCCGACCCCAACACCGGACCCTGATCCAACTCCGGACCCTGATCCGACACCGGACCCTGATCCGACACCGGACCCTGATCCAACGCCGGACCCTGATCCGACACCGGATCCTGATCCAACGCCGGACCCTGATCCGACACCGGACCCTGACCCAACGCCGGACCCCGATCCGACTCCGGACCCTGTGCCTGTAACGGTTTCTATATCAACTTTAACTGCTGAGGCGTATGAGCAAAGCAATGATATAGCCAAATTTATTGTTGAACGGGACAGCACCAACGGTTCATTCGCGCTGCCTTATCTCGTGGCCGGATCATCAGACCAAACCGAGGGCTCTGCATCTGCTGCTGACTACGAGTTGGTTTACAGTGATGGTGGTGTTGTCGGTGCTGAAATTGAATTTTTGCAAAGTCAGAACCGGCGGGTGATTGAAGTTCTCCCTCTCCGTGACGGCTTGCACGAGGTGCCTGAAACCTTGTCGATAACCCTAGTCGCAAGTGAAGAGTATAAATTGGGCGCTAACAAGACCGCTGAAATTGTCATTAGTGATGCCAAAAATACAACGGAAAACGCCAAAGTATTTATTGGTTTGTTCGGGCCTCAAGGCGAAGCAGTAACGACAGCAAGCGGCACCGTGAGTCTTATTTTGCAAGGTGATAATACCAAAGCAAAACTCAGCTATAACTTCTTCAATTTGAGTTCAGTACAAACCGATCAACATATTCATTTGTCACCATCGGGCACAATGATTAAGGATATCGAGACCTTAGGCCCATTAACTGGCTTTGAGTGGGATTTAGTCCCAGGTGGCATATTTGTTACCCGACAGGAGATGTTAGATGCTTTGTTTGCTGGAGAGTTGTTTTTAAATATCCATACGTCAAATTATCCAGCGGGCGAGATCAGTGCCCATTTTCGTTACGATGAAAGCGTAGAACCGCCAGAAGAGATAGAGTTAACGCCGGAAGATGTTGACCGGGATATTATTCGGTTTTTGACTCAGGCCACGTTCGGTGCAACACCAGCAGAGTATGAGGCATTGCGCAGCCAAATTGATTCAGCGGGAACGAATCGACTACAGGTTTATGATGCCTGGATTGAAGCGCAAATGATGGCGCCACAGACCTCTTTGTTAGCTTTGACCGATGCTTCTAATTCCGCATTTGAAACCCGAGGCTTTGAAGATCGCCAAGATGGTTTTTGGACTATAGCCACTTATGCTAAAGATCAACTGCGGCAGCGGATGGCTTTTGCATTAAGTGAAATATTGGTTGTTTCAGACTCGGTAAATATACTGCGTAATGCACATCGCGGACTGGCCGATTATTGGGATTTGTTAGGCCAGAATGCATTTGGCTCATACCGGGATCTACTTGAAGATGCGTCACGGCATGCGACCATGGGGCAGTGGTTAAGTCACCTACGTAATAAGAAAGCCGATCCTGCTAGTGGTTATTATCCCGATGAAAACTATGCCCGAGAAGTGATGCAGCTATTTAGCTTTGGCTTGGTGCAACGGCAAAAGAATGGCGCTATCCGTCTAGGTAGTGATGGGCTTCCTGTTGCCACATACGACAATGAGGTCATTCAACAGATGGCTCGGGTCTTTACCGGCTTGGCCATGAGCGCCCGGAATATTGATGGAGAGATGGTCGACAATACCCAATTTGGTTTGGGCGGCGGCGGGGTGCCAGAGACTCAATATCGTTGGACTGAGCCGATGAAGTTCTTTCCTCAGCATCATGATTTTGGTGAAAAAATACTGTTCACCGATCAGGGTAAAACTTTGATCATCCCCGCTTCAAGCGATATGTCTACAGAGGGCGCCGATGAGGAACTCCGTAGCGTTATTACTGCTTTAGCGAGCCATTCCAGTGCAGCGCCTTATATTGGCCGAATATTGATACAGCGTTTGGTGACGTCCAACCCTAGTGCTGGCTATATCAAGCGAGTGTCTGATGCTTACGGTACGTCGGGTAATCTCAAGGCGATGGTCAAAGCGATCCTATTAGATCCGGAAGCCCGTAATCCGAGTGTGACGGCATCATCTACATTCGGCAAAGTGAAAGAGCCGATACTGCGAGCGACTGCGTTGATGCGACTCTTAACTGCACATTCAAGTATTCCGTTAGACGACTCTGAAAATGGCTTGAACTATGAGTTTGCGGATCGCTTTGATGCGGGTGCCACCATATTACGAGTAGGCAACTTTGATATCGGCCAGCGAGCATTAGGCGCTCCGACAGTCTTTAATTTCTTCCTGCCGGATTATTCGCCTGCCGGGGAACTAGCTGCCAATTCGTTGACCGCGCCAGAGTTAGAGCTAATGACCGAATCCCGTCAGTTTGCGACCTTGAATGCATTCGATAAGCTGATTGGCAATGGCTTGGTGCGAGGTACAGTCGATGACAGTGGTTCATATACTCTAGATCAGGCGAGGGTTAAGTTAGATATCAGCCACCTAGAAATGCTTTGGGAAGGCAGTGACGGCGACGACGAAGTGAAAGCAGAGGCGGTGGTCGACTATCTCGATTTCTATCTAAATGCAGGCGCATTCGCAGTATTAGACAGTGAAACCAAGTCGATCATCGTATCGACGCTGGCAGACGCTCGCGAGTCAAAACGTTTTAATCTAGCGGTCTATGGCATGGTAAATGCGCCAGAGGTGCTAGTGCAGAAGTGATACAGCGAGACTTCTCATAGAATGAGCCTCCAATGGAGGCTCATTCTATTTCGGCTGAGACCGCCTCGTGCATCAAGATTATGAAGATGACAGCTTTCAGCGCTGCTACGTTAGCGGTAGGTCCAAGCTAGTACCCGTGTGATCTTATTGCCTTGAGCCATCTCTATCTCTCGAATGTCAGAAGCACCAAGCTTGCGCAGCCATTGCTTCGCGGGTTTTACATTGTCAATTTTGGATACCAAGCTACTGAACCAGCGGCATTGAGATGAATAGTCGCGGCTCTCCTTGATGAGTTTTTTGAGAAACATGCGTTCCCCCCCTTTGCACCATAGCTCTGCCTCCTGCCCACCGAAATTTAGAGCGGGTGAGGCAATGTTAACTTTGCCTGCGGCATCGTCGACGCCCCGATGACGAGCGAGATTGTTTAGTTTTTGCTGACTGCCTTTACGTGCTTCTTCCGGTGAAGCGTGAAACGGTGGATTACACACGCTGATATCGAAAATATCACCGGGTTTAATGATCCCTTTGAAGAATTGATTCTTATCAGTCTGTAGGCGCACAGAGAAGCGCTCTTTTAGTGATGGATTGTTGTTGATGATGGTGGCGACATTATCCAGTGATTGGGAATTGATATCGCTGCCTACGCAGTGCCAGTGGTAAGTTTGGCAAGCCAGTATCGGATAAATGCCACTGGCACCGGTGCCAATATCTAGCATGGATATTGTCGGCTCGTCTTTGGTTTGACCCTTTGATGGCTCATCAATGCCAAGCAACTCAGCGACATAATGGATGTAATCAACTCTGCCGGGGATTGGTGGACACAGAGCGCCGTCAGGGATATCCCAATCAGTCGTATGGTAGTAGGTCTTTAGTAGCGCAGCATTGAGAGCTTTGACTGCCTTTGGATCGGCAAATGGAATGGAAAGGTTGCCGTGTGCGTTGGGCTTAACGTGGGGGGCCAGTGGCGGATAACTCTTCACCAGAAGAGGAAAGTCATACCCTCTTTTGTGTTTATTCCTCGGGTGTAGTCCTTTGCTATCTGTGCGGGATTGACGTTTATTTCTTGACAGGTTTTTGCGCAATGTCAGGTGTCCGAGGTGATTGATGAAGGAGCGGGCTATCCTATTTAACTGGATTATACCGCGATTATCTTAGCGCTGTGTGAGTAACTAAATGGTTGTTGCACTGACTAAAGAGCCTTCTTGGTAACCACAGGATTATAACTAAGTGAGCAGTCATGCTAATTTTCGATCCGGTATTAAAAGTACTAAATGAGTCAGCTTATGTCATTGCTGAGACGCTGAGAACGAATAATCGGCAGCCATTGATTTGTAGTATTGGCAGCCTTTGCCTTTGCTTTTACTGTGCAGGTGCAGGGCTGTGGCTAATCAGTCGATTTGATGAGGTGGAAACTACTAACCGCATCCGGAGAGTGTGACATTTTGAGTAAGAGCTGGGGTAACAGATGCTGAACATGAACTTTAAACAAGCAGTGGTGATCAACGTTGCCGAGTTGGATTGGATCGCCAGTCCCTCTGCTGGTGTGCTGCGTAAACCTCTGGCGCGTGATGATAAGGAGGCGGGACATGTCACCAGTATCGTTAGGTATGAAGCTGGATCGTGCTTTAGTCCGCACCCACACCCTTTAGGAGAAGAGATTTTTGTACTCGACGGTGTGTTTTCTGATGAGAGCGGTGATTATGGTGCGGGTACGTATTTGCGTCACCCACCAGGGAGTGCCCATGCACCGTTTAGTGAGCAGGGATGTACCATTTTCGTTAAGTTAAACCAGTTTGATAGCCGCGATGGGCAAACGGTACGTATCGACACTTCGACGAGCCCGTGGCAACCGGGTATTGGTGGCTTAGAGGTGATGCCGCTGCATCAATTTGAACATGAGCATATTGCTTTGGTCAGATGGCCTGCGGGTGAGCGCTTTCAGCCCCACCGTCACTTTGGCGGAGAAGAGATATTGGTTTTATCGGGCGAATTTAAGGATGAGCACGGTAGTTATCCTAAGGGCACTTGGATAAGAAGCCCGCACATGAGCCAGCACTATCCGTTTGTTGAAGAGGAAACAATTATCTTGGTGAAAACCGGGCATTTGCCCTTTGATCCTTACAGCATCAGTTGAGATTGTTTTGTCAGATGTCGTTAAAGTTAGGGTACTATGTTGAGTATATTGACGGTATTGGCGCAAGCTATTTGCTTCTGCTGCCTCTAGTCAAAGGTGCGATGGTAAGGGAATAACGATGAAAAGTAGATTTTTGATATGGTGTTTGGCGCTGTTTATTTCGGCCCCTGTGTTGGCTGAATGGCAGCTGATGAACGACCAATCGGTAGTGAGTTTTGTCTCGATTAAGAAAAATTCAGTTGGTGAAGTTCATCAGTTTAAGCAAATCTCTGGTAGCGTTGCGGAAAGTGGTGCGGTCAATTTAGTGATTGACCTGAGTAGTGTCGAAACCAATATTCCGATAAGAAATGATCGCATGAAGGAGCTGCTGTTTGAGGTGGCATCCTTTGCTACCGCTGACGCTAGCGGGGTGATCCCCATTAGCCGCCTTTCTGCGATGAAGGCGGGAGACAGTTACAATCTGTCGGTTCCGTTGAGACTGTCACTGCATGGAAAAGAAAAACAGTTTACCGCAGAGCTGACGATGACCCGCCTTAGCAAAGATAGATTGTTGGTGACCTCATTTAAACCTGTAGTGATCTCCGCTAAAGATTTTAACTTAGAGACGGGCATCGAAGCGTTGAGAAAAATAGCCAATTTGTCAGATATAGCGACAGCCGTACCGGTTTCCGTTAGTTTGGTTTTTCAGCGGCAAAGGCGTGTTGGAAGACAAATTGATTAAGTCAGTATGCTGATTACAAACCGCGTCTGATATTGCTCCTCCTTCCATTGTTAGCCCCTTCGGGGGCTATTCTCTTTGGTCAACTGACTACTTTGCCCCCCAAACTTATATGACCCCGTTGATAGCCCCCTAATTGCACTGCTTGAACAGGTCAGGCTGGCGATGGGCGCTGGTGGCCGATGTTAAATCATCGAAGTTTTTCTGTTTGCTTGGTGCAATAACTCCTCTCGCAACAAAATTGAGTGGTGGCAGCCCAGATCCACTTGATCATAGGAGTAATACTCTTTATGCCGGCATGGATCAGCATTCAAATCGGTAATTACCGAGATAACATGCTGAATTAGCAACCCATTCCTGAAACTTCCTTCTACACTTGAATCTGTTGTGTGGTGGAATGCGCATAGCGTCAGGGTTGAAGGATTTTTATATAAGGGTTGAACGGATGAAAAAATATATTGCGGAACTGGTTGGTACATTCTGGCTGGTACTCGGTGGTTGTGGTAGCGCGGTATTGGCGGCTGCATTTCCAGATGTGGGTATTGGTTTGCTTGGTGTATCGCTGGCGTTCGGTTTGACGGTACTCACGATGGCGTATGCCATTGGCCATATTTCCGGGTGTCATCTTAATCCTGCGGTTTCTATTGGTCTTTGGGCCGGAGGGCGTTTTCCGGCAAGTGATCTACTGCCATATATTGTCGCTCAGGTGATTGGTGGCTTAGCTGCGGGTGGTGTGCTGTTTGTTATCGCCAGTGGCGCTGTCGGTTTTGATGTCTCCTCTGGTTTTGCTTCTAATGGTTTCGGCGCACATTCCCCCGGTGGTTACTCATTAACCGCGGCGCTGGTGTGTGAAGTCGTGATGACCATGATGTTCCTGTTTGTGATTATGGGCTCTACTGATTCCCGAGCGCCTGCTGGATTGGCTCCCATAGCCATTGGCTTGTGTCTGACGCTTATTCATTTGATCTCTATTCCGGTGACTAATACCTCGGTTAATCCGGCACGTAGTACCGGTGTCGCACTTTATGTCGGTGATTGGGCCGTTAGCCAGCTGTGGCTATTTTGGGTTGCTCCCATCGTTGGTGCGGTGATTGGTGCTGTGATCTACCGTTTTGTTGCCAGTGGTGATGAATAGTTATTAACGCGCTATTTAGCTAAAAATCCCGTCATTGTGCGGGATTTTTAGTTGTGCCTCTGCTTGGCGACCTATCACTAATAGATATTGCGCCTGTCGGCATCATTCGTAGCAGAGTGGTGACGGATCATTATTAAAATATATTTGATAATGATTCATTATTTTCCCTATTTTAATAGTCTCAATTAAAAACTATGCTTTCATCTGTTGGCGCATCGGCGACCGGATGACCACCTTGGTTCAAGTAATAAAGCGTTTATGCTGGGTAAGCGCAGAGGTGTTTTTCGTGATTAAACGAAGCGTACTCATGGCTGATTAAATCAACCCACATAAGGGTTAACCCGAAGAGGAAACAGAGATGGCCCTAACTATCGTTGCTAATATTATCGCTAAAGCAGAAAAAGTAGATTTGGTGAAAGCTGAGCTTTTAAAGTTGATTGATGTCACCCGAGCCGAGCAGGGTTGCATCAACTATGACCTGCATCAGGACAATGAAAACCCAGCACACTTTATGTTTTATGAAAATTGGGAAACTCGTGAATTGTGGCAGACCCACATGGGCAACAAGCACTTGGCTGACTACATGGCCGCAACAGAGGGCGCTGTAGACGAATTTACACTCAATGAGATGACAATCGTCTCATAGGTTGGCCTGTTCGAAACATGGAGAATTTCAGCGATGCTACTTGATACACCTATCTGTGACTTTGGCTGGAAAGCGCCAGACTTCACCTTACAAGATATTGATGGCAATCGTTTTAGTATGCGTGAACAGCTCGGCGATAAAGGCTTATTGATTGCTTTTATATGTAACCATTGCCCTTATGTTCAGCGCATCGCTGAGCGTTTAGCACAAGACACCGATCTGTTGATGGCTGAGGGGATTAATGTGTTAGCGGTGATGTCCAATGACTACCAATCGGTTCCGGCTGACTCGCCAGAAAAGATGAAAGTTTTTGCTAAAAAATATGGCTTCAATTTTCCCTATTTAGTTGATGAAGAGCAATTGGTTGGACAGGCATACGGCGCGATCTGCACGCCTGATTTCTTTGGTCTGAATTGCCAAGGAGAGTTGCAGTACCGTGGCCGGTTAGACGATGCTGGAATGGGACAACATTCGGGTCGGGTTGCCGAACTGATAAATGCCATGAGAATGATTGCGGAGACAGGTGTGGGGCCGAAAGAACAACACCCCAGCATGGGGTGTTCAATTAAATGGCGTGACACAATGTAGCCACTTTGGTGATGACTGTTTAGCGAAAATGTTCAGAAGCATAGCGCCAAACATCATTATCAACCCGGAGATAATTGGCAGGATCGGAGAAATCGAAAGTTTCCCGATCCCCGCCGAATGTATAAATGGCCTGCGTTTGTCCCCAATATCCCTGTTTATCGACTAAGACCGCGAAATCGTATTTAATCTCACTGGGGCTGAGGCTATTCCACGGAGAGTCGCTGACTTTCCGCCAGTGTAACCCGTGGCGACTTACCCAAATATCTTGTGGGTTTTGCGGCAGGCCAAAACCACCGAAGCAGACAATATGATGGTACAAAGTTGCACATTGATGACCTGGACGCGCTGACCAAGCTGCATCTGCGGTTACTAACTCCCAGTTTTTGCCATTTCGAGATCGCCATACATCATTGAAGTAGGGTGGTTTACAGTTAGGCTGGGGCTGACAAAGAAAGCCATTTTCACCCCCTAGCAGGTAGATATAGCCATCTTTGGTTAACGCTACAGCGCCTGCTCGAGGTTCCCATGGTGCATTGTCGGTGAGCTGTTTCCACTCTTTACCATCGCGACTACTCCATACATCATTAAAATATTTTCGTGCGGGGCCGTTGGGGCCGACAATCGCTGTGTCGTCGTTTTTGGAGCCTGCGATTACAAATATTCGATTGCGCATGACGACAGCACTTAGCCCTGCGCGGCCTTGCCACGGTGCGTTGGCCGTCATCAACTGCCACTCTTTGCCATTTTTACTCCGCCATACATCATTAAAAAACTCGGATGAAGGCATCTGCTCCTGACATGTTGGGACATCGTTGGGGCAGGGGGCTAGATTGAAATTCTGCCCTCCCAATACATAGATATAGCGGCCTTTGGTGACGGCTTTGAAGTAAGCTCGGGCTGGCCAATGCTCCTGGTCATTGCTGCCGACAACCTGATCCCAGCTTATTCCTTTGTCTTGGCTGACCCATACATCCCCCCAAATGACACTATCGCCTGGAATGGTAGAATTGTTCGGTGTTCTTCCCCCCATAAGAAAGAACTTTCTGCCTAATTTAACGACTTGCAGTCCGGCTCTGGGCGACCAACGCGCTGCCGCGTTTACCTCATGCCAGTGGTAATTTTCAAAGCTAAGCAAAGACTTATGCCCCTGTTTAGCTAAGTAGGAAACGATTTGCACTAATAATGCACTTGCGGTGGTTCTATCTTGATCAGCGTTACTTTGAAAGGAGGGTAAAAACAGCAGCGTAATAAGCAATAATCGACTAATTTTCGCGTTCAAAAACATGGGAGGCCTCACCTTGTTAGGTATTCACCTCCTTGTGTCTTTATTTGCTTCTTTATCTGTTTACTGAAAACGTTGTTAAGTGGACTGCGTCAATCTAACTGACTGATAATTACCAGTTTGATTAAAATGTAGTCAACAACGAGGAAAGTGCAACAAAGCACAAAAATGCTCTCTGGATCCCGTTTGCCATCTATGTATTGTCACAAATTGTTGAGCATCTGCCATATTAGAATGGATGCGAATACTACAACTCACACTGTCACTTGGATTGCTTCTTTTATATTCGGCACCCTCTGCCGAGCCGCTCACGTTGGCAACGATGCCGGTCAGCGAACAGCAAAACCGCGCTTTGTTAAATGAGATCATGCGGTTTCGCGAACTGAATCCGCAACACCAAGTTAGCGTTAGGCATTATGGCCATGAAGAGTACAAACGTTTGTTGCCCAGTATGTTGGCAGGGCAACATGGCGACGCCGATGTTTTCTTTTGGTTTGCTGGTACGCCAATGGATGTTCTAGCAAGCAAGCAGTTGTTAGCGCCACTGGATAAGTTATGGCCGTCAGCCGAATGGCCGCATAAGTTTTCCCCAGGTGTGTTAAGCAGCGTAAGCAGTGATGGCCATATTTATGGTTTGCCGTTTTCACATTACGGTTGGGGCTTCTACTATCAAAAATCGCTATTTAAACGCCTAGACTTGCAGCCGCCCCAAACTTGGCAAGCGTTCCTGGCCGTGGCCGAAAAGCTCATTGACGCCGGAGTCACGCCATTTGCTTTAGGTAGCAAGCACCCTTGGACGCTAGCGGGCTGGTTTGATTACTTGAATATGCGAGTGAATGGACCCGCGTTTCACCAGCAGTTATTGCAGGGCAAGGTAAGTTTTACCGATCCGCGAGTGACTAAGACGTTTCTTTATTGGCGACAACTATTAGACAAAGGCTATTTTCCAGAACGGCACGCTAGTTATAGCTGGGATGAAGTGCTACCGCTGTTCTTTCGTCAACGAACCGGCATGCTGCTTATGGGCAGCTTTTTCGTTAATCAGATCCCCGATCAGCTCCAGCCAGACATTGGATTTTTTCCGTTTCCTACCATAACGCCTGATCTGTCAGTGGGGGAGAATGCACCGACCGATATCTTGTTGGTTAAGAGAGGCGGGATGGTCAACCCTGCCGTGAGTGCGTTTCTTCGACACATGGGCGATCCCGTTGTACAGAGTCGGGTGAATGCGGCGATCATGACATTGCCGCCTCATCGAATGGCGAGCATGCCTGATAACCCTGTACTGCAAAGTAGTGCGCAGGCATTACAAGAAGCGGATCAGTTGTTTCAGTTTTTTGATCGAGAGGCATCACCTGAATTAACGAAACAGGCGTTAGATGCGTTTGCAGAGTTTATGCGCAACCCACAGGGCCTGGCGAACCTGTTAGCAAAGTTGGAACGCCAGCGTCTTAGCGAACTGCAGGAAAACAACAAGTAGTGAGCCAACTCCGCCTTAACAATACAATCTTCTTAATCGCGAGTTCTATTCGTAGTCGTAGGGTAGCTTTTCGCCTGCTGTAATAGCGAGTTCAAGGGGGCTGTCCCAAATAATTGGGCAGTTCCAGAATGTACTGTGGGCACAATTGAGATTAAACGTGTAGTTAAAATCGATGATGAAGCCTTCGCTTGGGGCTTGTGCCAATTTCACAACGAGTTCGCGTCCACCACCATAGGTGGTGTCACCATTGGTTTGGTCTTTAAACAGGAACAGCAGGTAATCAAGCGGGGGCTCTCCTGATTCGTGATAAGCCGACATCGTGACGGATTCACCGTCTAATTTGAAAGCCACAGTTCCCACTCTCACCAGTGTGTTTGTTAGCCCTTGCACCGTTTGAAAAGAGACGGTGTTAAGTTCCTCCGCTGCAGTGAAGCTGGCAGTGGTACGCATTTTGGGGTTGTAATCGTAGTAGTGGTGGCCTTTAAAGTTTTCTACTTTGGGATGGTTAGGATCACGGATAAACGCGCGCAAACCACTGTCGTGCAAGGCGCCAACGGTGATAAATAGCTCATCATTAGGAAGCGAGAATTTTTCATCCGCCGTTATTAGACGAAACTTGCCCTTTTCCGATATCAGCGCATTTTCACCATCAAATGAGAGGGTTAACCGTGAGCTGTTTGCTATCTCATTGCTTTTGTCTTCTTCCTGCCAGCGGACCTGTTCGGCACCTAGGCTGATATCTAAGCTGACTGTGTCCCCGGGGCGCATATAGCGGGCATCGCGGATATTGAGAAAAGAGTGCTGGCCATCTTTGCTGTGACTGTTCTCTTTTTCTACCCATGCTTGCCAGTTCGCCGCGTCTTGTATTTGTGCTTCCGTTAAAGGGCGTTCACAAGCACTTAATAGCAATAACGCTGAGAGGCTCAGCCCACAGATAGCTAGCTTGGGTGAAGTGGCGACACTGAACTGCATGGGGAATTTCCTTATATTTCTTGATGCAGTTTAAGCTAAAGCATCTTTTAACTGCTGACCAGCGAGAGAATTTGTCTCTGTGAACTGATTTCGATCCTAAGATTGAAGGTGAGACCTTAATCAAATGACAGGTGCCCACCATGAGAAGTCACGATTTATCCGCTGCCCTAAAAAGAACGGCTGATTGGGTGAGTGAAAACGGTGATGCTGAATTTTGGATCCTCGATACTATTGACGATGGCAGAGTATGGATGGGGCGCTTTAAAGGTGTCTCCCCCTGGACTTGCCATCCAGATGCGGATGCGTTGATCCACCAGTTAGAAGGTGAAGCTACGATTGTTGTTAGGGTCGCTGATACTAACCAGAAGCATCTGTTAAAAAGTGGCCAGTTGTTTGTGGTCAGACAGCATCTTTGGTATCGCATAGAATCAAACGGATTGTCGTTACAGTACGGTACCAACCGTGGCGAAACGCTGCATTCAGAACTACCAGAAAAGACACATTGAATAGCTAGTAAAGGCGCCGCCCAAGCCCGACTGTAGGGATCGAACGAGGGCGGCTTATGGTCGACTGCTCCACTTTTTCGGCACCTGATCCCTGGTGAGTGGAGAGCGGGTATATATAAACAAGAAAATGTGCAGACAATATGCACATCTCTACGAAGACGGTTTTTTATTTAACGGGGAGTTTTTTATCTAACGGGGAGACAAGGGGCTATGGTCAATGAAAAATGACCCAACAGCCCCTTGCAGTCAAATTGCTAAGCAGGAACAGCGCTAGCAATTTGTATTGCCGATTTGGCTGATTTGAACAACCTCTCTAATGTCAGTCGCAGTACCCAACGGATAAAAGTGTATGTAAGGTCGGCAGCTTTGACCGCTTTCTTGTTTCCTGCAAATGTCAGCATACAACCGAGTAATCCCAGCTCTTGCTCTGCATAGACAGGGGACATACGGGCGATGTCTTCCAATTTTTGTGCGATCACATCGTAGATAGTTAGTGTTGTACCGATTGCCGCTTGAGCAACAACCGCTGTATAAAAGCCTGCATCTTTTAGTAATGTGATAAGCGCATTGCTGATCCGCTCTTGCCAGTAGACTGAGAAGCTGACCTGATGCCGATCACTGTATTTTAAGCGCACAGGGGTTAGTTGTTTTCCTACTGAATCTATATGCATCTGGGTGTAGTCATTAAACCGCCCAGCATTTTCGATATAGCCATCCATTTTGTGCGCTGCCGGGTTGATCCCTCTGGCACCATCCAATCTGTAATCCGCACCCGCATGAACAAATGGCCAGACTGGTACCATTGGCACAGGATCGGCACCGTGGACGCAACGGTAGATATTCTCCATTTCACCTTGCGTACTATTGGCATAATCTTTTCGGCCAACCCGCGGTGCACCGAAGGTATAGACGCTGACGGGCACATGGTAGTTGGCTCGCAGCCAGTTGGCGGTGAGGTTAGCCAGTGCGCCGCCAAGGCTATGACCAACACAGTGAACAGGGCCAAGTTTTATCCCTGGTGCGCTGAAATAGCTTGTCAGGTTCGACTTCATGGAACGGAAGTTGTGATTAAAGCCCGCATGGATCCGCTTATTATTTGGCCCATTGGTAACACCGCAGTGCAGATCAGTCACTGCATCACGCCCTGACGCTGTGCCGCGAATAGCGACGATGTGATGATTTGAGTAAGGGGAGTTGGGTCTGCCTCGACCGATCACACCAAAGCCCGTTTTATGATTGAATAGGCGTTCAAGCAGAGTACCGCTGACACCTTGGATCAGGTTGCCAGAGAAATCGAAATCATGAGCGAGTATTGGTGGAACGTCATCGGCATTGATTCCATTCTTGGCCGTACGTGATTCATACGCAAATTGTGCCGTTTGCGCCGCAAGTTTGGGGCTGAGAGAGTACATTATCGTCGTCCTTTACGAAGTACATTTAGTATGTTCGGTTGTATTCTTCAAAAATTATAAAGTCATCAGACCAACGAGCTAAGCTAGTTGCGAAAAAATCAATGTTAGAATTTTTATTATTTTTGAATTCAAATTTGACTAGTTTGGATGTCAAGTCGCAGTTAAGAGAACCCAGCTTCTTTTCATACTCTGGACGCTTTTCTATGCCATGGAATGTTGAGCGCCAAAGTTTATATTTCTGGCTACACCTCTCGGCAAAGATCTCTTGGTAGGTGCGGCTGACATCAAACATGCTTCCAGGCTTACGGGAACGGATGTTTACCTCTGGAAATGAAAATTGCCCGTTATCGTCAGTCGTGGTGTAATCAAGGCGTTCATTCTCGTAGTAATACGTTAGGCTACGCGTGATCTTTACGCCTGACACTGGCTTGCCCTCAAGCAGTATCTGTCCTTTGACTTCAGGACAAAGATTGACATCAAACTTCTTGAATAATCCGAACATACCGACGCTACCTGTGATGAACAAAAACAGCAGGAAGATGACGTTAAGCGTGTGGGATGGTGCTTTAAAAGTGGGGAACAGCTTCACCCTACTATCGGGGCTGCTTTCACTCCATGAACACGCCGTTTTCTGCGGTCAACTCCTTTGACTGCAGGAAGTCTACGCGAAGATATTTATCGAATCAACGTCACTGATTTATTAACGAAATATTAGCTTTTTATTAGGTTGTCGCGATGCTGTCCTATAGCGTCGTTTGACTAACTTACCCTGTCGAACTCTTCAAAGAGATTATAGTCATCATCCCAGCGACAAATGCTCGTGGCATAGTGGTCTTTATTGGGGTTCTTACTATTAGGGAACTCAAATTGGGCAGGCTTAGATTTTAGCTCACAGATAAGCGAAGCTAATTTTTGGGAGTAATCTGAACTCTTTTCTATCCCATAATACGGGGACAACCAGAGCTTATATTCTTGAGCCTTGAAAGATGCGGTAATTTTTTGGAGTGTGAATTCTACGCCAAACATGCTGCCTGGTTTGCGTGAGCGGATATTAATCTCTTCTAAGATAAAACGTCCGTCTGCATCTGTCGACACGCAGTCAACTCGCTTCTTTTCATCCATAAAACCAAGGCTACGGGTGATTTTTATGCCTGCAACAGGCTTGCCCTCAAGCATTATTTGTCCTTTGACTTCAGGACAAAGATTGACATCAAACTTCTTGAATAATCCGAACATACCGACGCTACCTGTGATGAAAAAAAACAGCAGGAAGATGACGTTAAGCGTGTGGGATGATGCTTTAAAAGTGGGGGGAGCAGCTTCACCCTATTATCGGGGCTGCTATCACTCCATGAACACGCTGTTTTCTGCGGTCAACTCCTTTGACGGCAGAAAGCCTACGTTAAGTTATCTATTGAATCAATGTCACTGCGCTTTCAGCAGTAACGGCTCGGCATCGTTTTGCGCCTCGGGTGCGGCTTGTTTAAATGCCTCCAGTTCGTTGCACCGTGACCAGATCTCGGTGATGCGAGGGAAGCGTTCCATACTGATGTTAAATCGCTTGGCGTTATAGACTTGCGGGATCAGGCAAATATCGGCAAACGTGGGCGTGTCTCCCACTGCAAACACGCCGCCAGTTTCTGCGAGCTGCTGTTCGATAGGCACAAAACCCTTGTGCATCCAGTGGGTCATCCATCTGTGTTTTTCTGTGTCATTTATCCCTAGGTTTTTTGTTAGGTATTGCTGCACCCGCAGGTTGTTCAGCGGGTGGGTCTCACAACAGATATCTAAGGCCAATGCGCGGCTTTGTGCACGCTTGAGCGGCTGGCAGGGTAACAAGGCGGGGGCTGGGTGACGCTCCTCAAGATATTCCATGATCGCCAATGATTGTCGTAGTACACCGTCGGGAGTGCCCAGCGTAGGAACCAGACCACTGGCGTTGAGCGCCGTATATTGCTGACTATGTTGTTCGCCACCATGCTTAACTAGGTGAACCGGCTCGGTACGATAGCTCAGCCCCTTTAGTGCTAAGGCGATGCGCACGCGATACGCTGCTGATGATCGCCAATATGAGTACAGTGTATATTCCATGGCTACCTCTATTATTCCTGTGGAAACGGGATCACGGTTTGTTCGATCGCGCCAAAAATTGAGCGGCCGGCGGTATCAAACATCTCGATGCGAATGGTGTCACCAAAGTTCATAAACGGCGTTGTGGGTTTACCTTCTGCAACGGTTTCCAACATCCGTTTTTCAGCTATACAGCTTGAGCCTGCGCTACGGTCATAATTGCTTACTGTGCCTGAGCCTATAATGGTGCCTGCGCACAGTGGCCGTGTTTTCGCGGCATGAGCAACTAATTCGGCAAAGTTAAAGGTCATATCTGTGCCTGCGTCCGGCTCGCCAAATAGCGCATTATTGAGGTGGCTGGTCAGAGGCCGCAGCACTTTACTTTTTTGCCAATGATCACCTAGTTCATCAGGGGTGATCGCCACAGGAGAAAAACTGCTGGATGGTTTGCTTTGGTAAAAGCCAAACCCTTTGGCTAACTCGCCGGGGATTAAATTACGCAGTGATACATCATTAACCAGCATCAGTAAGTGAATGTGGTTATCCGCATCTTTGGTCGCAACGCCCATCGGCACATCGTCGGTCACCACCGCGATCTCCGCTTCAAAATCGATGCCCCAATCGGTGGATGCCATCGGAATAGGATCATGGGGAGGCAGAAAACAATCAGAGCCACCTTGATAGATCAGTGGATCGCTCCAGAAGCTCTCTGGCATCTCGGCTCCGCGCGCTTTGCGTACCAGCTCGACATGATTAACATAGGCGCTGCCATCAGCCCAATGAAAGGCACGGGGCAGGGGGGATTCACAAGCACTTTCAACAAAGCCAAAGGTATCGGCAAGCACGTTGTCGTTGAGCTGTTGATAGACAGTGTCGAGCGCCGGCCGGACAATTCGCCAGTTATCCAACGCTTGCTGCAGGGTGCTAGCGATCTCTGTCACGGTCACAGCTTGGCTAAGATCACGACTCACAACGATCAGTTGTCCATCACGAGTGCCGTTTTTCAAACTGGCTAACTTCATTTAGCGCTCCTTTCTGCTTTAACTTCAACCCAGTTCATTGTGATTGCGCCAGCTGTAAACATAGTCAGGGTTCTCCAGTTCTGAAGCTTTCGGTGACACTTCTAACGCATCACGGGTGTCAAGCATCACTGCCACTTCGTCGGTGAACTTGCGGCTGTATTCTTGACCCGCTTTGTACGCCTTAGGATGGGGGCCGTGGGGGAAACCCGCCGGGTGCAGGGTGACCATGCCTTGGGTGATATTGTCGCGACTGAAAAAGTCGCCCGCGTGGTAGAACAACACTTCATCGTAGTCATCGTTACTGTGATAGAACGGTACTTTCAGTGCGCCGGGGTCACTCTCAATCGGACGGGGCACAAAAGTGCAGATAACAAAGTGTTTGGTAACAAAGGTGGTGTGCGCCGACGGCGGTAGGTGATATCTGTGACTCATTAACGGGCGTATGTCGCGCCAATTCAGTTTCACCACCGAAAGATCGCCGTGCCAACCCACCGCATCAAGCGGGTTAAATGGATAGGTGATCACCGATATCTGTTGATGGCGCTTAACATGCACTTGCCAACGTTCTTCGTTTTGTTGATCCAGAAAAGCCTGGTTGATCTGCGGTGTTTTCAGTACCGCAGGGTCAAATAGTGCGTGCCGACCCACCATCCCTTTATCGGGCAACTGGTAGCTTTGTTCGGTGGCCTCAATCATCAATAGGCGCATAGGCCGTTGAGGGCAGAGTCGCCACATGGTGCCTCGAGGGATCACCACATAATCACCTTCGGTCAACGTCATATGGCCATAATCGCAGAATATCTCGCCGTCGCCTTCATGAACGAATAGCAGGTCGTCACCGTCGGCATTACGTACTAGATTTTCCATCGCTTCGTTGCAGTCCCATAGCCGGTAGCGGCAGTGAGCGTTGTGTAGCAAAGTGGGCGTGCGCCACGGGCTGTCGGGGGCAATACCTGTGATCTTTGCAAAAGCGAATGCTCGGGGGCGGAGCGGGCCTTCCCAGGCCAGCCAACCCGTAGGCGGATGGCGGTGATGAATATGGCTGGCAGAGCCAAAAAATCCATCGCGCCCCACTTCACGTTCATATAATCCCTCTTCGGGAAAGTCAGCGTGGGCTTGTGCAGAGCACTGCCCCTCTGTGCGGGGAAAGTTGATCGGTTGGCTCGCCATATTACTGCTCCTCGCTCAATGTACCGCGGCGGATCTGATCTTCTTCGATAGATTCAAACAATGCCTTGAAATTACCCTCGCCAAAGCCTTGGTTTCCCTTGCGTTGAATGATCTCGAAGAACACCGGCCCGATCACCGTATTGGTGAAGATCTGAAGTAAGATCCCATCTTTTTCAGGTGCGCCATCGATCAGGATCTTCAAGGCTTGCAACTGAGCGACATCTTCACCATGGTCGGGAACTCGGGTATCGACCTTTTCATAGTAGGTGTCCGGTGTGAACATAAACTCCACGCCACGATCTTTGAGGGTTTGTACTGTGGTGTAGATATCATCTGTGGTCATGGCGATATGCTGGATCCCTTCGCCGTGGTATTCACGGATAAACTCTTCGATCTGCGATTTGTCGTCAGAAGATTCATTTATCGGTATGCGGATCTTGCCACAGGGTGCCGTCATGGCGCGGCTTTTCAGACCCGTGAGTTTACCTTCGATATCGAAGTACCGGATCTCACGGAAATTACCTAACTGCTCATAGAAGTGTGACCATTTATCCATATTGCCACGCATCACGTTATGAGTGAGGTGATCCAGCTTGTAAAGCCCCACTTGGTGGCTTGCCATCTTGTGCTGCCAGTCTGGATAAAACTTGAAGTCTACTTCGTAGATACTGCTGTCGCCGTAGCGATCAATAAAGTAGAGCGTACTTTTGCCAATACCGTACACGGCAGGGATCTTAAGCTCCATGGCGCCCAGGTTGCCAACATACTCAGTAGCGCCATGGGCGATAGCGCGCTTTAATGCTGCCCCGGCATCGGCAACACGGAATGCCATACCGCATACGCTCGGCCCATGAATACGTGAGAACTGCTCCGCTTGCGAGCCAGGCTCTGCATTAACGATAAAGTTAAGGTCACCCTGCTTATAGAGCCATACCGCTTTTGAGCGGTGCTTTGCCACTTCGGTAAATCCGAGTGAGCAAAATAGCTGTTTTAACGCATCAATACCGGCGGCATCCGCCGCTGTATATTCGACGAATTCGAAGCCGTCAGTACCAAGTGGGTTAAGAATTGGATCTGTCATCGGGTTGAGATTAGCCATGGGAACAGTCACCTCTTTTTAATGGGCGTTGTAATTGTTTGAACCTAAGTTAGGGCTAATTACTGCAATCTGTCGCGAAAATAGCGGAGGGAGCAAAGTGAGGCGATTTGGTTAAATGGTAAACAAATCGTTACGTCATCAGAGCCGTGCTTCAAACCCCTATATATCGCGGTTTGGCGGCGCAACGTTGTCAATTATCGCTGAAAAAGTGGCAAGTCTAAATGAGCCTAAGTGGGGAGGGATGCAAGTTCCGTGGTTGTCAGCAGTGCTAACGCCTTAGCAATAAATATCTATGCTGTGCCCGGCACGCTGCCGTTGGTTGCGCCAGGATATTAGTTTTGGAAAGTGACTGAGAAGGCAGGCCATGTATCTGAACGAGCACTGCCAGTAGTGCGGTGGCAACTATTACTAATAGCTTTCGCGCCTTGAAATCAAAGCAGATGCCTTGCTAGTTCAGTACTTAAACTGCGATGAAGTTGTGTATTGTTTGAGTGATCTATCGGTTGCATCGATGCAACCGACAGCTTGATGCTTACTGCAAGATCGCACTTAGCTTTATCTGATAGAGATTGCCTCGGCCGTTTTCGATACGGGTAAAAAACAGGTATTCGCCATTGGGTGACACGATCGGTGTGAACTCATGGTTTGGCGTATTTACTTTTTCGCCTAAGCTTCTCGCTTCGCTCCAGATCCCATCCACTTTTTCGGCGATATAGAGATCGCCTTTGCCGACGCTGTCGTTGCGACCGGAGATGCTAAAAATAATGGTGTTACCATCACTAAGCACGACAGAGTCACCGATTTTGGCGTCTTTTCCATAGATATGTGCGGGTAAGGGCTTTGGTTCTTCAAATCCAGCAGGCGTCTTTTTCGCTACGTACATTTGACGTTGGTTATCGCGAAAAGAGGGAAAGTAGAGATCACCGTTGGCGGTGATTGAGGGATACAGGTCATCCGAGTCAGAACTGAGATCTGGCAGGTACTCGGGCGTTTGCCAGACACCGTTGTCTAGCGCCACACGCCAAAGATTCACTGAACTGCTAACTGCTGCGCCGGGCTTTATTGGCCGCTTGGAAACGAAGTAAATCGCTGAGTAATCTTCGTTGTAATAGGCATCGGCTTCTAAATAGCCGCCAGAGAATGGCAGTGCTACGGGCGGTTGCCATTGACCGTTCTTATAATGAGATCCCATCATGGTGCACTGGCTGAAGTCGTCATGGCAGCGAGCAAAGATAACGTGATCGCCCGCTTTGTTGAAGACAGTGTTGATCTCAAAATTGTCTTTAGTAGAGATGATCCCCGGCGCAAATTCTACCGCCTGCTTAGCGGCTGGCGCAGAGTGGTAAGGTGTGGGCGCTGCGGACAATGTTGAGCCAAATGTGAGAGCGGTTGCGGCAATGGCTAGTGTACTGATGCGGTTGAAAGCTCTCATCTATATATTCCTGATGCTCATTACTTATTGACTGAATTGATGCGTGCCGATAACCACATCTGATTGTTGAGGATGCAAGTTACCGTTAATGGAATTTACAGGCCACTATCGCCAAGCAAAAACAGCAATTGGAATGTCGTACCTTGTGTAAGTGGTTCTGTACATCATGCCTCTACTATCGACTAGAGAGTAGGTCTTTCACCCTGCATAACTTATGTGGTTTTTTAGTGCTGTAACAGCCGGAATGGTTGATGTAAGTGATCGGCCTGTTGCTTCTTTAGTCATAAAGTAATTACAAAGAGACCAATAAAAAAGCTCCCTTACAGGAGCTTCCATATGGCTTGAAGCGAAAACATCTATGCTTGCTTACGATGCCAACCCATTGCAGCAATAACCAGCGCGATCAGCGCAATACTTGCAGGTGCAGGAACGGCCGCGTTAGTACTAGAATTAATATCGAAAATAGCGGTGCCATTAAGTTGTCCGGCAAAGTTGAAATAGGCAGAGCTGGCGTCAAAACCATAAGAGGTGACCCCTAATGTACTTGCCGCAGCATCATACATTAACGATGTAATGGATAAATCAGAGAGTACCGAAAGTACAAAGCCGTTAAAGCTGCCACTCGCGAAGCTGTTGCCTGAGTGTCCGACGATCACCTGAGTATCACTCACATCAATGCTTACTACACTAAATCCACTGCAGCTTGTTGGATATTCAACCGTAGCGTCTACCGTTTTAGTGCCATTGGAACAATACAAGCTGGTGTCGTTTGGGTAGTAAAAATCTGCGCCTACCGTTGCTCCCATCAAACCTGCGTGTGCAATGCCCGCCCAGCTTGTCAGCAGTAGTACTGATAATACAGAAACGAAATTTTTCATGGTTAAACATCCCTTTATTAGTATTTAGCGCCAGTAGCCCACTTCATCACTCTAGCCTTAGTCAGGCAGAACGCCTTCATTACGACAACGGCGCAATAATAAGACCATTAATTTTAGTTATTTTACTTCAACGAATTAGAAACGAAGCACTTTGAAGGTACCGCAGCTATGTATAATTTGGTGACGTTGTGAGGGGGGCTGAATCTCACGAGGACAGGGATAGCGAATAGCTCAACTAAACCCATTTTTGGATCAGCCTGATCAGGACAGTGCTAACGAATAGTACCGTCCTGATTTTTGGGAGGGGAAGCTGAGGATCGTTAACTCGACACGCCTACTAGTCGGTTGGAATTAAATCGGTCTTTGCAGCCATCACGAAATCATTCTTATGTAGTCCACTGATCTTGTGTGTCCACCATGTCACCGTGACTTTGCCCCATTCGGTTAAAATTGCTGGGTGGTGGCCATACTCTTCAGCGAGATCGCCGACGCGATTACTAAAAGCCATCGCTTTCTTAAAGTTACTGAAGCTGTACTGCCGACGGAGCATCAAGATGCTGTCTTCGCTAACGGCTGCCCAATCCGGGATCTCTTTGATTAGGGCTGCTAACTCTGCGTCAGTGACTTTCGGTGCGTCGGCGCGGCATGCTTCGCAGTTAGTTTTTGCAAGATCTGACATAGCTGTTCCTGTGTCCAATGGTGATAACAAATAGCATTAGCGCCGAATGCGCGTTGCTTTAATTTACTGCGCTACGGGGGCAAATCGCGGCGGGAATAGCCCCTGTTTCTGCGCTAGGTCGACTTTAGCGATCAAGTTCATTTCAGCAATTTCGACCAGTTCGTCGATATCATCCAACACATAATAGACCGGTTGCATGATATCAATACGATAAGGGGTGCGCATTGCGTCGAGGATTTTTAACGGCAGGCGCTCGGGGTCTGGAGAGAGTAATGCACGCTCTGTTTCCCCTGGTGATGACAGAATGCCGCCGCCATAGATACGCAAGCCTTCGTCGGTGTTGACCAAGCCAAACTCGACGGTAAACCAATATAGCCTTGCTAGATATACCCGTTGCTCTGGGGTGGCTGCCAAACCGATCTGACCGTAGCGATGGGTAAAATGGGCGAAGGCGGGATTTGTGAGTAACGGACAGTGGCCGACGATCTCGTGAAAGATATCAGGCTCCTGCAAGTAGGCGAACTCTTCTCGGCTGCGGATAAAGGTGGCGACGGGAAACTGCTTGTTTGCCAGCAGCTGGAAGAACTTCTCAAATGGGATCAGTGCGGGGACCGCCACAACCTGCCAGCCGCTGGTTGCAATGAGCACACGATTAATCTCATCCAGTTGTGGAATACGATCTGTGGGGAGGGCGAGCGCTTCCATGCCTTTAAGGTATTCATCACAGGCTTTCCCAGGCATCACCGCTTGCTGCTGAGTGATCAGGTCATGCCATACCTGATGTTCTTCGTCACTCCAGATGATAAGGCCATCTGAGTCTGCCTGTTTCGATACATAGCGACACTGTTTCACCGCTGTCCCCCTCAATTGCTTCGGTCTGACGTAGGGCGTCAGCCAACGCTTATAATTTGGACATCACTTTAGGAGTGATTACGCCAAACGCCCAATTTGTGGGGGATAAAGCCGCGCTGTCAAATCGTACTTTATTGTTTACTTTGTGATGTTACTTAATTGAATTAACTAACCTTTTAGCTGGTGGCTGGGCTGTTAACGACGATCGCACGAGGTGCACCCATGGCAGGTGGCACGCCCTTCTAAGCGCATATAGTCGCGTTGAATATGGCAATAAGCACGCTTGAGGCAACGACGATAATCAAACCAATCAGCCGGTTGCTGTTGTAATACGTGGCCATTAAAGCGCTTATAAACCTCTTTGCCGTGACGCTCTATAAACGTCGTATTAAAGCCGATCTCAAAAAGAGTCAGTAGCTCGGCCATATTACTCATGCTATGTATCTGTGCGGCAATTTTTGTTGCTTGCGCGGCGTCTGTGTTGCTGTCTGTTGTCATTATCTAGCTGCTTATGCTGACTGTCAGGAGAGGGCGGTTTAGCGTTCCGAACTGTTACCTTAATAGTTTTAACTGCAGTGCCCATCTTTCTCTTCGTGCGGCTTTCAGGTTAGCGGCAACTGCATCTCTAACTCTTGTTAAGCTCTCTAAACTGCTATTAATCTCTTTGAATTACTCTCAGCTTCTATCAATTCCTATCAGTTCCTATCGGTTCCTATCAGTTCCTCTATCAATATTGATGCCACTACGGCGTCGAGCCACACCGTTAATCTACATAGTCCCGCCAGCGGGTTAGGGGTTGGGTTGTTTAGCTGGACGGCCAACAATTTGCAGTAAATCAGCCAAATTCCGCGTGTGTTGTGTCAAATCCAACAATAGGTAATTGATCTTGTTGTCACGCAACATGTTGAAATTTAGCCTAATTACTAAAACTGACTACGGCGGGTAGATGGTTTGTTTCTTGCTGATATAGCAGTGGTATCACTTTAATATTTTAGGAGTTAAATCATGCTGTTGGATAGCTATGAAGCGCAAGGGGCGTTATTTACCACCAACTTTAAGGCGGAAACAAGTCAGGCTGGTCTGCATGCCTATCGTGGTGAGTTGGTGCTGATTGATGGTGAAATCGCCGATGATTCAGGTCGTCGCAAAGCACCAGTGAAGTTGCTTCGCGATGCAATATTACTAGCAGAGGGAGAAAAGCTAAAAATGATCGTTGGCGGCTTCGACGATATCGCAGATATCAGCTTGCTGCTTGAGCGCTATGGTCAGGACTTTGCTGATGACGCGTTTATCTTTTTGTTGGCGCCCAATGCCCATTGTGAAGCGAAGACGGTGATCAATGGCATTAGTGGCTATCTACTACCGTGGGATGCCATGGTGTGGGCTCAGCTTACGGAAGAGTTGCGGTTAGAAAAGAGTGACTTCAAAGGGCTTAAAGCGGCCGACAAAGTATTGAAAGTGTTCGGCGAGTTGAAAGATTACGCGCCGAGATTTGCACAACTCTCACTGGATGAGATGCTAGCCAATGCTACATCAGCTAAGAAAGAGGTTCATGGCGCTATCTAATTGCTGACGAAGCCATGCCAAGGGTGAGGGAGCGATGGTTTCTCTCACCACTCTTACCATCGCAGAGCCCTACATTAATAAAGATCCCATTCGCAACTTCTTCGATTAAATTCATTCAGCGTAAAACGTAATTTTTTGTTTACTCATTGCTACAAAACCCAGATATGATAGGCGGCTAAATTTACTGCAGAGAAAACTGATACGGCCTGAGTTTTGGGTTGGACAGATTAAGGAAATCAAGTGTTTGTAAAAGCGCCTACCGATATTGTGTCACTGGATAATATTTTGCCTGAAGAGCCGCTGTTGATGATGGGAGCGGGCCCTGTGCCTATTCCTGCCCGGGTAGCGGCGGCAAATTCCATTGTGATCAATCATCTGGGTGACACCATGTCGCAGATCATCGAGCAGGTTAAGTCGATGTCGCGTTATGTTTTTCAAACCGAATCCCGGCATATTTTAGGGGTGGCAGGCCCAGGCTCTGCAGCGATGGAAATGGCCGTGGTGAATCTGGTTGCTCCTGGCGATACCGTCCTGAGCATTTGCAACGGCTTTTTTAGTCACCGTTTGTCTGAAATGGCAGAGCGTACCGAAGCCAAGGTGATCCGCTTTGAGGTAGAAGATGGTTTTTGTGCTGATGTAGAACAGGTTGCACAACTGATCGCACAACATAAACCTAAGGTCTTGACCATAGTACAGGGGGAGACCTCTAATACGGTCTACAACCGTCACTTGCCGGCCATTTGTAAGTTAGCCAAAGCCCATGACTGTTTGGTGATAACGGATGCAGTATGTACCTTGAGCACCATGCCACTGGCGATGGATGAGTGGGGCGTTGATGCAGTAATTACCGGCGGCCAAAAAGGTTTGTCCTCTATTCCTGGTGTGTCTTTGGTGGCGTTTTCTGAACAAGCTTGGTCGCTGATCGAATCACGTAAAGATACGCTACGGCATTGGTGTTTAGATGCCCGGTTGGCGGATCAGTTTTGGTACAAAAAATCCTATCACTACACGGCACCTGTGTCGGGTATTTTGGCTATGCATGAAGCGTTACGCCTGATCTGCAGCGAAACTTTGCAGGGGCGTTTCGAGCGCCATGAGCGCTGTTCTTTGGCACTGCAGGGGGCGATTGAAGCGTTAGGTATGAGCCTGTATGTCGAGCCTGACAGCCGACTGAATTCCGTGGTAGGTATCAACGTACCAAACGGCACCACCGGGCCTGAGATTCTGGCATTAATGTCAGCTAAACATCGGGTGGAGATATCGGGCTCGTTTGGACCCAATATTATTCGTATTGGCCAGATGGGGGAGCAGTGCCGTACTCATCACCTGTTTAGAACGGTACATGCCCTAGGCTCTAGCGTGAAAGAGTTAGGGGTCAATGTCGATCTACCCGCAGGTGTTGCCGAGCTGGAAAAACGTTTGCAAAAATAACGATAACTATTAATTCGGTCATCGTTTTGTCATCTGCGTTTGTTTGAATGCTTCGCGCATTCAATGTGGGTTCGCCCCACACTCGTTAGAACAGGTGATTTATGAATGGCCGTGCATTTTTTCGTTTACTACGCTTTTACGGTATTAGTATCGCGACGTTCGCAGCTTTTTGCAGAACCAAGGTAGATAATATCTACCTTTTGCAGAAGGCCGAAGCGGTGCCTGAATACTATCAACGTCAGCTTAATGATCTCACCCAGAGCTAAATGCTCTCTTCGATAACTCGCGTCACCACTCCAAGTCAGTGTCTCTTTGTCATACTGACTTGATTCTTCGGCACTTGCCCTCCAAAATCGCCGGCATAAGTTTTTATCCATAGAACTAACAATCTTTGTTAATCACAGTTCATACCCCATCTCATGTTGTCAGTGATGGGAATGACAAAAAGGTAGAGCAATGCAAGAAACCATAGAACGCCTGCGCGAAGTCAGCCTGTCCGTGCCGGTTCCCGTTGAACTGCCGGATGACGATGATCTTGTGGTGATTGAGGAAGAGATCCTGCTACCTATGCCTCGCGATCTGAAAACCTTCCTAAAGGAGGTCAGTGATGTCGTGTATGGCAGCATTGAGCCAGTCACCGCTTCTGATCCCTATCTGCACACCCACTTACCAGAGGTCACCGCGACCGCATGGTCAGAAGGGGTAGAGCGCCACCTGATAGTAATTTGTGCTGATAGTGGTACCTATTATTGTATGACGCCGGAGGGGGAAGTCGTTCATTGGGTGGACGGTGAGCTGACTGAAGGCAGCTGGCAGGATATTTGGCAGTGGGCTAGAGAGGTATGGTTAGAGTCCTGATGTTGGCTTGACGAGCGATTTGTTGTGATTATGCCGCTTACAACGAATGATCAGTGCAACATTGCTGTTTGTACTGGTCAGTCCTGATGCCGAAACTGCTTTATATGTGCTCAAACACCGATAGATCTACCTATAAAGAGAGGTCGGAGCGCTATTCGGCGACATGAACATTCGAAAATATTTTATTTTTATTACAATTTAAAAGGTATTGCTGTCCATTTCTTAGCTATGCTTAGTTCCAGGTGTTTAAATTAGAGATGCCTTTAGTTTGTAACCTGCTGTATTCACAATGGTATTTCTTGTTTACCTTGTGATAGGTGCACAAAACGTAATTGAATTTGTTGAGTTCCGGCTCCCGAACAGGGGAGCGCTCTCAATGAGAATTTTCGTTTTCGGAGCATCATATGACGAAGTTTCGCCTTAGCTATTCAGAAGTTGTATCGCGTTTTTCCCACGTATTATGTGAACAATATATTCATTTAGACCAACCGAAATACCACTTAAGTAAACTAAGGGAAGCCGTTGCTCAAAGTTGGGGTTATAGCAGCTATAAGGATGTTCAGAATCACCTAGTCACTGCCATAGATGCTTCAGATTGGCATGATCTAAACGTAAACGGCTTCGACCTGCTGTATTTAAAATTTGCTGAGCAGAAGATGGGTCCCTCTCCGTATCATATTCGTGCCTACCGCAATACGGTTGACCACTTTGTGCAAAGCTCCTGCCTGATCTGTTCTATCTACCAAAAACTGCCTGATAACGACAACCGCTAATCACGACGCATTGTTGACAATGTCTGTTTGATATCGCTATTTTATAGATATATATCCTGCGTGGACTTTTATATTGTCAACAATAGTTGCAGATTCGCAAACCCGAAATAATGATGCTTTCTTCCGCTTGCAGGAAGCGATCGTCAAGGGTGAAATTGCGCCTGGCAGTAAGCTGAAGGAGGCTGAACTATCAGCTACCTATGGCATCAGTCGTGGCCCGTTACGAGAAGCGTTAAATCGACTGGAGGGGCGTAAGCTAGTGCGAAAAATCCCCCATGTGGGCGCACAGGTGGTCGATTTAGATCTAAAAGAGCTGGCAGAAATTTACCTTATTCGTGAAAGTTTGGAAGCTTTAGCGTGTCGCTTAGCTGCTCGCCAGATGAGTGACCAGGCGCTAACAGATTTAGGTGAGCTGCTTACTCAACACGCTGAGTATATCGACGCACAAGAGGGTAAGCGCTACTTCAACCAACAAGGTGATCTCGATTTCCACTACTGCATTATCCAAGGCAGCGGTAATCAAAGCCTGATTAATTTGCTCTGTGACGAGCTCTATCAGCTAGTTCGTCGCTACCGTTACACTGGCAGTCACCGTCATTCACGGCCGCAACAAGCGTTGGCCGAGCATCAACGTATCTATGAAGCTTTGCTTGCCAGAGACGGAGAACTCGCCGCTCTCTTAATGCAGCGCCATATTCAAACCGCTCGCCGTAATATTGAACGCACCCTTGCAGAAGATATGTCAGATGTTGATGACACAGAGCTGACGCCTGCAAGCACTGCCAAAGCGCCCGATCAAAAGGAAACCAAACTATGAGTTCAGCCGGAGCACGATTTCGCAGTGCCCTAAATAGCGAAACACCGCTGCAAGTGGTCGGTGCCATCAATGCCTATTGCGCCATGATGGCTGAGCAGTCTGGTCATCAGGCGTTGTACTTGTCCGGGGCAGGGGTGGCCAATGCCTCTTATGGTTTACCCGATCTGGGAATGACCAGCCTGGATGATGTATTGACCGATGCTAGACGCATCACGGCTGCCTCAGATCTGCCCTTACTGGTGGATATTGATACCGGATGGGGTGGTGCGTTTAACATTGCCCGCACGATAAAGGAGATGGAACGTGCCGGGGTGGCCGCTGTTCATATAGAGGATCAGGTGCAACAGAAGCGCTGTGGTCATCGACCTAATAAACAGATCGTGAGTCAGCAGGAGATGGTTGATCGCATTGCTGCGGCGGTAGACGCTCGTCACGATCCACAGTTCTTTATCATGGCGCGTACCGATGCGTTTGCCCAGCAGGGGCTTGAAGCGGCGATTGAGCGTGCCCAGGCCTGTGTTGAGGCGGGTGCCGATGGCATTTTTGCGGAGGCAGTGCATACGTTGGACGACTATGCTGCATTTGCCAACGCATTGAATGTCCCTATTTTGGCGAATATGACCGAGTTTGGCCAAACACCATTGTTTACTTTGCCACAGTTAGCACAGTCTGGTGTGGGCATGGTGCTGTATCCGCTCAGCGCATTCCGGGCGATGAATGCTGCCGCATTGAAGGTGTATCAAACCCTTAAAAGCGATGGCGATCAATGTGATCTGGTGCCACAAATGCAAACACGGGAGGAACTCTATCAGTTTCTCAACTATCACAGTTTTGAGCAGCGTTTGGATGCGCTGTACAGCGAGGATAACAACTAACTCTAACATCGAAGCTATATAGGTCGCTGTACCCTACATACAGTGACTTCCATAACAGATAAAAATCGATGGGCGGCACGTATCGCACCATCACAAACAAGTTTATGGAGGATCGGATCATGGTACAAAAAGTACTGGGTGGCGCAGGGCTGCGTGGTCAGGTGGCTGGTAAAACTGCGCTCTGCACCGTTGGCCAATCGGGCTCTGGCCTGACATATTGTGGTTATGACATTGCTGACTTGGCGGCGCATGCGAGCTTTGAAGAGGTCGCTTATCTGCTCGTTTACGGTGAATTACCGTCGCTGACACAGTTGGAAGAGTTTAACGCACGCTTACGTCACCATAGGCGGCTTCCTTTGGCCTTGAAAGAGGTGTTAGAACGGATCCCCGCGACTGCGCATCCCATGGATGTGATGCGGACCGGTTGTTCGCTACTTGGTAACCTGGAAACGGAACAGACATTTGCTGAACAAGACCAAGTGATTGAACGTCTGATCGCGCTGCTACCTGCGATCATCTGTTACTGGTATCAATATTCCCATCACGATAAGCGCATCGAAACAGCGACCGATGATGATTCTGTCGGCGGCCACTTCCTACACATGCTCCACGGAGAGAAGCCGAGTGCGTTGCATCAATCTGTGATGCATGCGTCGTTAGTGCTGTATGCCGAACATGAATTTAATGCATCGACCTTTACTGCGCGAGTTTGTGCCTCCACTTTGTCTGATATGCACTCCTGTATTACCGCCGCCATCGGCAGTTTACGCGGGCCACTTCATGGTGGTGCAAATGAAGCAGCGATGGCATTGATCCAGCAGATGGATAGCCCTGAACACGCTGAACAACTGTTGCTGGAAAAGCTTGCTAACAAAGACAAAGTGATGGGCTTTGGGCACGCGGTATATCGCACCTCAGATCCGCGCAATGGGATCATCAAGGCGTGGTCTAAACGACTCGCTGAAGAGGCTGATTCGCCGTTGCTTTATCAAGTGTCAGAGCGTTGTGAGCAGGTGATGTGGCGGGAAAAAGAGCTATTTCCCAATGCGGATTTCTTTCATGCTTCGGCGTATCACTATCTGGGCATCCCAACCAAACTGTTTACCCCGATCTTTGTTATGTCCCGCGTTACAGGCTGGGCAGCGCATGTGAAGGAGCAGCGGGCGGACAATCGAATTATTCGTCCAAGTGCCGATTATGTGGGGCCTGAGCCGCGCGCTTACGTAGCGATTGAACAACGCGTAGCCAAATAGTGTGGTTACGCATCTGAATAATAGATAAGAATAGCAATAGGAAGATTCTGATGAGCGCGAATGTAGAGTTAAATGAACGTCCTCCTTACGACGACATTTTGCAGGAGATCGCTGATTACGTACTGAACTATCAGGTAGACAGTGACGAAGCATGGCAAACCGCACGGAACTGTCTCATTGATACGCTGGGCTGTGGCCTGCTAGCGTTGCGTTTTCCTGAGTGCACCAAGCATCTGGGGCCGATAGTCGAAGGTACCCATGTTCCCAATGGCGCACGCGTACCCGGCACCCAGTTAAGACTTGACCCTGTAAAGGCGGCCTGGGACATCGGCTGTATCGTGCGCTGGCTGGATTTTAATGACACTTGGTTGGCAGCAGAGTGGGGACACCCGTCAGACAATTTAGGTGCGATCCTAGCCGTTTCTGATTATCTGTCGCAGAAGCGGGTAGCTTCAGGTATGGCGCCATTAGTGATGCGTGATGTGTTAGAAGCGATGATCATGGCCCACGAGATCCAAGGTGGGTTGGCGTTGGAAAACTCATTCAATCGTGTCGGCCTTGATCATGTGGTGTTAGTGAAAGTGGCTTCGACCGCTGTGGTTGCCAAACTTCATGGTGCCGATAGAGAGCAGATCCTGGCCGCATTGTCCCATGCGTGGGTGGATGGGCAATCATTACGTACCTATCGCCATGCTCCTAATGCCGGTTCTCGCAAATCTTGGGCGGCGGGCGATGCCACCTCCAGGGCGGTAAAGCTGGTCGATATTGTGATGCGCGGTGAGATGGGGATTCCCGGTGTGCTTACGGCACCAGGCTGGGGTTTTTATGATGTTGCTTTTAAGGGCAAATCATTCAAGATGCAGCGCCCCTATGGCTGCTATGTGATGGAAAATGTGCTGTTCAAAATCTCTTTCCCAGCGGAATTCCACTCGCAAACAGCATGCGAGGCGGCGGTATTATTGCACCCGCAAGTCAAAGAGCGCCTCCACGCCATCGAAAAAATTGTAATCACCACCCATGAATCGGCTATTCGCATTATCTCCAAGCAGGGGGAACTTGCTAATCCAGCAGACCGAGATCACTGCTTGCAATATATGACGGCGGTGCCCTTGATGTACGGTGATCTGGTAGCAGAGCATTATGAAGATAGCTTTCATCGAGCTAATCCATTGATAGATGAGTTACGAGAGAAGATGGAGATTGTTGAAGATCCTGCATATAGCAGCGACTACCACGATCCTGAAAAACGATCGATCGCCAACGCGGTACAAGTGTTTTATGACGACGGCAGTTGCTCAGAAAAGATCGAAGTAGAATATCCGATTGGCCATCGTCGGCGTCGGGAGGAGGGGATCCCGGTGCTTGAATCTAAGTTCCGAAAAAACCTCGCAACCCGCTTCCCACAAGGGCGGTGCGACAAAATCGAGTCCCTCTGTTTGGATCAAAATGCGCTCGAAGCAACACCTGTCAACCTGTTCTGTGAGCTGTTTGTGATCTAACGCGGCATTCGTTACTGACTTTGTTTCGGCAATGTGATCGATCAAATGAAATTGGCTACTGATCGTTAAAGTAGCCATTTTTTTGGACACTTTTTGAACTTTTACTGTCAAAGTAAATGTGAAAATTATTCGCTGGCGAGTGAGTAGTCCGCCAACCCAGAGTTCTTATTTGATTTTCAAGGAGGTTCCCTTGGCAAGTGCAAGTAACTTCATTGTGTGGCGTGAAAAGATCGCCCGCTTGGCGGCCGAAAGTGACCCAACCATGGCTGATGAAGCCAGTCAGTTATCCCATCGTCAGCTAGAGCCCCTTTATCGTCGGGGTATGGAAGCCGAAGAGGTTTACCAGCAACTGTTTTCTGGACATGGCCACGAATAGGCCATGTTTGACCGCAAAAAGGCTTCCTGACGGAAGCCTTTTTTTATTAACAACTAAATTAACTTCAATGAGTTAGTTCACATACCAATTATTCAAATTGAACTATTCTTCTCTGGCAACAGTAAAAACACTGTGGATAGCCACGGAGAATAATAAAATGCCCGTTAACCAAAATGATCGTCGCCGTTTCCTCAAATATGCTTCGTTAGGTATTGTTGGAGTCACGGTAGGAACACAACTGCGTCAATTTGCTCATGCTGGCGACATGCCTCACTTGTCGTTAGATGATGCGACGGCGAAAGCACTTAAGTATGTGCACGCCAGTGAAAATGCTGAACAGGACTGCGCTAATTGTATGCATATCACCGGTACCGACGGTGATGAATGGCGTCCCTGCAATCTGTTCCCAGGTAAACTGGTGAACGCAAAAGGTTGGTGCGCAGGCTGGGTTAAAAAGCCTTAATAGCCGAGTCGTAGATGGCCCTTGCTACAAGGGCCATGTTTGACCTTTGTAAACACCGTAAAACTCCTCCTGTTTATTCCGTTGTCACCCCTAATATTGTCGTCATATCAAACCCGTGGCACATTTCTAACTGATTGATTTAAATTAAAGTTAAAACTGCGCTAAGTTTCATTAACGACCTAATTGTTATCTCCTTTGTTTGCGAGTATTCGATGAAAATCATTAAGCGATTGCTGCTGATGGCGTTTGTGCTAACCCTGCTGGCGTTCGGCGGGGTCTATTTTGCGGTGACGGCCAGTCTACCTGTATTAGAAGGTGAGTGGGGTGGTCACCCGCTTACGCAGGCGGTAAAAATCGAGCGGGATAGTCATGGCGTGCCGACGATATCTGCCGCCAATGATGCGGATAGAGCTTATGCCCTTGGTTGGCTGCATGGCCAAGATCGTTATTTTCAAATGGATCTGCTGCGAAGAAACGCTGCCGGTGAACTATCGGAATTGTTTGGTAGCGCAGCGCTGGACTGGGATCGAGAAATGCGTACCCATAGGTTTAGAGCGCGGGCAAGGCAAACCATCGAGGCGCTACCAGAGGCACAGCGCACCGTGATTGATTCATATACCGCGGGTGTGAATGAAGGAGTGGCCAGTTTAGGCGCGCGCCCCTTTGAGTATCTACTGTTGATGCAATCTGTTCGCCCCTGGTCTGCAGAAGACAGTCTGCTGTGTCTCTATTCTATGTATGTTGATCTGCAGGATCATGACGGTAGCTATGAACGCTCCCTCGACTTTATGCAGGCGCAGCTTCCTGCTGACTGGTTTGAATTTCTCAGGCCGCAGCCAGCAGATATTGGTGACGATTCGAAATTCCATTGGGAAGCACCGCTGGCGGGCGACGTTACTACCCGCCTGGCTTTGCCCGAGATGCCAATCGCTGATCTACTGAGCGGCTTAGCGCCAGGTCATACGCTGGCCGCTTATCATTGGGCGGACGAAGGGATCCCTGGCAGTAATAACTGGGGCGTTGCTGGCAGTCGCAGCCATCATGGGGCTGCCATTGTCGCGGATGATATGCATCTGGGCATTCGCGTTCCTAATACCTGGTATCGTGCCAGTTGGTATCTGGAGGACGGGCGCCGAGTCACCGGGGCTACGTTACCTGGTACACCGGCTATGGTGGTGGGTAGTAATGAAAAAATTGCCTGGGGTTTTACCAATACCTATGGCGACTGGAGTGAGGTGGTTAGGTTAGTGACGGATGACCGCCGCAGTCAGTACTTGACCCCCACTGGCTGGCGTGAATTTGATTACCATGAAGAGATCATCATGGTTAACAACCACCCGAATCCATTTACCGTGCGTGAAACTATCTGGGGACCGGTGATTGGTGAAGATGAACAGGGGAACCTGCTTGCCTATCGCTGGATCGCTCATGATCAACAAGGGGCTAACTTTAAGATCATGGAGCTGTCTAAAGCGCTGAGCAGTGCTGAAGCGTTAGCGATTGCCAGCCGCAGCGGTGTTCCGGCGCAAAACATGATGCTGGCGGATGCCGAGGGCAACCTTTCCTGGAGTGTTTTTGGCGCTATCCCTGATCGCCTTTGGTTAGATAAACAGTGGGTACAGGATTGGTCACAACAGGATGGTAACTGGCAGGGGTATCGTGCGGCAGAAGATTATCCCCGCGTGGTCGCCGATGAGTTAGACGGCTATTTGTGGACGGCTAATTCGCAGGTGTTAATGGATCAACGTTACCCTTTGATTGGTGATGGTGGTTACGACATCGGGATCCGGGCTGGCACCATTGCTGAGCGCTTAGCGGCTAAAACCAAATTGAATGAGGCCGATCTGTTGGCGATCCAACTCGACACTGAAAACCGGTTGCTGGGGCGCTGGGCAGACCATTTGCGGGATGTGGTTGATATTCAACCTGAGCCCGTGTTTGCCGCAGAACTGTTAGCCATTTTAGATGAGTGGGATGGGCATGCCGAAGTGTCGTCTGTCAGTTATCGTTTGGTGAGTGCTTATCGCCAAGCGGTGCTTGAAAACAGCCTAGGGCCGGTTTATCAAGCTCTGACATTGAAGGACTACCAAGGGTTTAGCGTAAAACGTATCGACAACTTTATTGATAACCCTTTATGGCTGCTGATCAGTGAGCAGCCCGATCACTTGCTTAATCCGGCGTTTGTGAGTTGGGAAGCGCTGCTGCTAAACAGCGCTCGCACCGCATTTAGTGAACTTACACTTAATGGATTGCCGGCTGACGAAGCAACGTGGGGGCTAGCTCATCAGCTGCATCTGCAACACCCGTTAAGCAGAGCGGTACCGGGGCTTGGTTATTTTCTTGATATGCCGCAACAAGCAATTGCTGGAGACCGGAAAAACGTAGTTCGGATACAGGGACGAGCGTTTGGCGCGTCACAACGTATGGTGGTAGCGCCGGGTAGGGAAGCTGATGGCATATTTCATATGCCAACTGGGCAGAGCGGACATCCGTTCTCTGAGTTCTATCAGGCTGGTCATCAGGATTGGGTTGAGGGCAACCCATCCCCCTTTTTGCCGCAACAGACCATTTATCACTTGAAATTACTGCCTGCTGCCCATAACTAAATGGGATAAGCAAAATGCTGATGCTTAACGGTGTTAGCGGGCTGATTTGAAAGACCGTAGAGCGGATAGCTGTTAGGCCTAGCCTCACTATCTATTTACCATGGGTTTAAGCTCATGAACCATGCACTGATAAGCACAGGAATTTAAATGACAGTTGCAGAGAACAAAGTCGTATCGATTAATTATCAAGTTAAAGACGCCAGTGGTGAAGTACTAGATGCTTCTGCCGAAGGTACGCCGCTTGAGTATTTACATGGCCACGGCAATCTTATCCCAGGGTTAGAAAATGCGCTGACAGGCATGGAAGCGGGTACTGAATTTGAAGTGGTTGTTGAACCAAAAGATGGTTATGGTGAGATCCATGCCGAAATGGTTCAGGAAGTACCTAAAGAAGCATTCCAACAGACTGAAGAGATCGTCGTTGGTATGGCTTTCACCGCTGAAACCAATCAAGGTCCGGTGCGCGTTGTTGTCACAAACGTCAGTGATGACACAGTGACTGTTGATGGCAACCACCCATTAGCAGGCAAGACACTCACGTTTACGGGCAGTGTTGCCGCTGTGCGTGAGCCGAAAGATGATGAACTGGAGCATGGTCACGTGCACGGTCCAAGCTGTAATCACTAAGCAATACTTATTGCCTGAAAAAGCCGACGTTAAGTCGGCTTTTTTGATCTGCGGCAGTACAGCAGGATTAGCTCGCGGGATCCTTGTACTGATGGACAACTCTTTGTGGAAATGGGATCTGGATGTTTTCGCGACGTAAAGCGTCAATGACTGCTTTATTCAGCGCGTATTTGCGCTCAAAAAAGCTGAGACTGGGTACCCAGACCCGATAGCCGATAACAATGGCGCTGTCATCAAAGCGGTCGATACCGATATTCGGCGTTAAAGTGTCGCTCTCTGTGGCTTCACTGTCGTTATTGTTGGCTTTGTCCTGACTATCATCTGTTTGCGCTATCGCTTCTTGGATCACGGCTAATGCCTTGTCGATATCCGTATCGTAGGCAACCCCAACTTCAGCTTCGATCACTCGAGCCGCAGCAGAGTTATGGACTATTTCGCCGACAATGTGTTTGTTAGGGATCAGGATCAGTTCGCCGTCTTCGTTTTCTAACAAGGTGGTGGCAAGGTTTATCTCCTTAACCACGCCGTGAACGCCTTGCACTCGGATGGTATTACCGATAGTAAACAGCCGGGTAAGAATGATGGTTAAGCCTGCCGCATAGTTAGAGAGCATGCCTTGGAAAGCCAAACCAGCACCTAATGATGCGGCACCTATCGCTGCGACAAATGGTGTGATGGCAATGCCAAGTTGATTGAGGGTCATAATGACCACCATCACGATGATGGCGATCTTCACCATATTGGCGAGAAAGTTTGCCAGGGTCACATCAACGTGGTGGCGCAAGCATAGGTTATTGATCCAAATGCCTACTTTCTTAGCGATCCAGAGACCGATCAGCAGAACTACGATGGCACCTAACAGTTGGAAACTGTACTCCACCAAGAAATCAGCGATCAGGTCGTAGTACTTCTGCACATCAGCAATATTTTCTTCCATGGCGGGGGCACTCTAACGTCTATTACTTATTCGTTAAAGGTAAGTCAGAAATCGAAACTATGACAGATAAATGTCGAATTTTTAGAGGGTTGGCATAAAAACAAAAAACCGGGCGAGAGGCCCGGTTTGTTAGCGAGAAACGATTATGGTTGTTCTCTGAACTTGGTTAGTGCGGTCAACGCTCGCTTGCTAACTTCGTCAGATTGATCACTTTCGTATAGTCGATTCAACCGTTGCTCAAGCGCATCACTGTGCGGAGCATGCACCAAGACCTCAAGTGCCGCTAAACGAACTTCACTGGCGTCGCTATCCAACAGCAACACCACTTCATCGAGCATGTACTCTTCGGTGGCTTCGTGCATCACTTTAAGTGTACGCACTTGTTGTGCTGGCTCGTCAATCTCATCCAACTGGTCGTGGAAATAGGCAACAACTCCAGGCTGATTTGGCGCGTCTTGCAATTTCTGCAAAGCGTCAGCGATCGCCAGCTTGTTGTCGAAACTGATCCCACTGTCGGTGATTAGTTGGTTAAGGTAAGTCGCCGCAAGGGCAGGCTGACTGAGATCGAAATTAGGCTTGTTGGCACCTTCCTCTTCGGAAAAATAGGTTGCCACCATATGCCAACGCTCAGCGTTAGTGAGTTTCGACTCGCTATCAAATGCTTCTAAGAAGGTTTTTTCGCCAGCTTTGCTGGAAGGTATTTCGATGGTTAGCTTGGAGGTTGCTAACTTAGGTTCTGCTTCTTCCACAATGACTGCGTCCACTGCTGCCATTTGAGACACCGGAATTGCTTGAGAAGCGTCTTGGTTACTGGAAACTGAGTTCACAAATGCTGTAAACCCGGCACCAAATAGTACCAAGAAGATATCTCTGTAACTGAGGTTCATTTTGAGCTCCTTGAAACGTCCGCCGCCAACTGCTAACTACTACCGGTGTAACGTACCACTTTCTTCAATGTGTCCTTTCACGCGCCACAAGGACATTCTTTTTACAGTTATCGACCGACTACCAGCCAGGCAACATCATTTTCTATTGTCATCCCTTGTACTGTGCGAGCACTATTTACCTCGCTGGTACACCATTAAAAAGTCACTGACTTGTTAATGTAAGGATGAAATGGAAGGGCGTGTATACCTTGCTCTACCAATTTCTTCCATGTGGAATCTGTAGTCGTCCAACAGACAGTATAGGCGTTTGTAACTATGATGCACATCAATTTATTACTGCAATGTTACAAGTAACAGCGGTGAATGTTAACATTTAGTTACCGCTTTTTCTTGGTTACTTTTAAATCAGTTAGTTAGCTTTTGATTAATTACTACAAATTTCGAGTGATGACTGACAAGTTTTTTGACAGCGATCACTATGACCAAAACTAGCTTTTTAGGCTGTTGTTCATTAGCTTTAGCAACCAAGGTTAACTTATGAGTTGTTGATGGAAGCCAAAACGCCTGTTGAATCACACTCCTTACTCATCGAGCTTCGTACCGTTGCGCTGACATCCCTCGCTTTGCTGGCGTTTGCAGCCAACTCTTTGTTGTGTCGGCAGGCATTGGCTCCCGCAGCTGAAACAGCGCAAGCGATGGATCCGTATAGTTTTACGCTGGTGCGATTATTCTCTGGCGCAGTGATGTTGGCGGTACTCACTCTACTGCGGCGATGGCTGATTGAGCGTCGTGTATCGCTGGTCTCGGCATGCCCCAGCAAAGACAGCAAAGCGCTTTCTGTTAACAGGTCTTGGTTGCGCCGCGGTGCCGCTTTGTGGCTTGCATTATATGCCTTAGGTTTTTCCCTGGCTTATGTTGAGCTGGGCGCAGCCCTTGGCGCACTGATATTGTTTGCCACAGTGCAATTTACATTGATGACAGCAGCGCTAGTGCAACGCGAGTCGTTAAGCAAAAGACAATGGCTAGGTTTCCTATTTGCGTTGACAGGGTTTGTTTGGCTGGTGCTACCAGCAGTAACCAAACAGAGTGATGCTAGCAACATCAGCTTTATCGGGGTTGGCCTCATGGTAGTAGCGGGGATCGCTTGGGGGTTCTACACCTTGGCGGGGCGCGGCAGCTTAGATCCGTTAAAAGAGAGCCGGGATCATTTTGCAGCCTCTCTACTTTGGATCGTATTAGTTGCATTGATTTTTGTGTTGTTTGCCTCGCTCTGGTTAGACGAGATCACAATACATATCAATCTCGACCACCGGGGTTTGTATCTTGCCGTTGCTTCTGGTGCTCTGGCATCTGGTGTGGGCTACGCGCTTTGGTATCAGGCGTTACGCTATCTACAGGCCAGTTATGCCGCCGTTAGCCAATTGCTGGTGCCGATATTGGCTGCTATTGGCGCAGCGCTCTGGTTGCAAGAGCCGATCACTCAGGGTTTGATAACGGCCGGTAGTCTCGTGCTGCTGGGTATCGCGTTGATGACAGTAAAAAGCAAGCCATGATCGAAGTCATAGCGATAAACGGATAATGCAAAGACGGAGCGGTACACCATGACGCAAAACAGCCAAGACAAGCAGACTCTCGTGCATTCGCAGGCTGAGCCGCGTAAAGCCAAGGCCGAAACAAGCTTTCATGAAGCGATCGTTATTCCCATCACCATGGCGTACGCCGAAGGCGGCTACACCGCGCCAATATATGTGGGAAGTGAGAAGCGCCTGGTGAATGTGTTGCTCGACACGGGCAGTTCCGCCTTAGCGGTGCGGGCAGACAAAGTGTTGCCCGATCAGGACGCCCACCTCAAACCCACGCCGCTGGCGCAGGCGATCGCCTATGGCGCAGGTGGTTGGGCGGGACCCGTGGTGCATTCACAGATTGGTATCGGCCACGATGATGAACAAGTGGTGTTGGATGATGTGGCGCTGGCGCTGATTGTTGAAGAGCCACAACGTAATTTTTTCGAAGCGGATGGCATCTGGGGATTGGCCTACGCGCCGCTAGACACGGTTCACGACATGTCTGACTACTTGCAACAGCAGGGCAGTGATATCGCCCATACCTATCCATGGCCGTTTAATGCGGTTGCCGATCACAACGAGCTTAAGAGTTTTCAAAAACTGTTTAAGCAATATCCAACCGTGCATATCACCCCCTATTTTACCGCGATGGAAGAGGATGGCCGTTGCAGCAACAAGTTTGCACTGTATACCCAGCGGGCGTTTTACCACATGACGGAAGCCGACGAAGCAGAAAGTGAACTACTACACGATCCGCTAAATACAGGTTTTCTTATTTTGGGTGGCGGTGAGGAACACACCCACCTGTATCACGGCGAGTTGGAAGCTGTGTCTGTGGTGCATGATGTTTACTACAACACCCGCATTAAGAAGTTTCAGGTAGACGGGTTCGCAGCGATGGACGTAGAGCGGATCCAACCCAAATACGAGAAGAGCTATCAGAGCAACAGTATCTTCGATTGCGGCTCCAGCTTCATGGTGCTGACCGATCCCATGTACCAATACTTCACTGATTGCCTGAGCAAGCTAGAGCCCGGATTGTTGGATCTGGTCGCAGCGGGGCAAAAAGCCGCGCGGCAGTTGACCGGGTTACCGATGAGCAAATTGCATCTGCCTCATTGGCCTGATCTGCATTTTGTTATGGAAGGGGAGTATGGCGACGTCACCTTAACCTGTCCCGCCACCCACTATTGGCAGATCAACGCGCCCGGTGAGGGCGAGGCGATGTTTACTGTGATTAGTCAGCTCGATGGCTGGGCAAACCAGTCGATTCTGGGGTTGCCGTTGCTGAGTAATTACTTCTGCGTGTTTGATCGGAGTGAGCATGAGTTAGGGGTGATTAGAACGGCGAAGCGGAAGTGATCAAACATATTGTGTGAATCCTTCACTGTTTGCCTGTTAATGCATTGTTTAATAAAAAAAACAATGATAGAACAACATAATATGTTTTGATTGAGATCAATTTGGCTTAATGCAGAGATGCGCCATTAGACAATTGGACGGTCATAAAAAGGATTTTCACCAACAACCTGATCTTCGTAGTGCGGAGAACGGTGTTCGCCTTATTCCTATAAAAAAGTCTGATTTTTCATTATTCTCAAAGCTTTATCAAACCCCTGCAACCATGCGTTTTATTGCCGCACCACTCAAACAGCAAACTACTGAAGCGTTGTTTTCCTATGTCTTGCAACAGCAAAACGTCAAGCAGCCACGGTGCGCTTATTGGACTATTAGCGTCGATGGCAGTGGTTCATGCGGTTTGATTGGTTTGATGTTTGAAGACACCGATAGTGCTGAAATTGGCATCATGTTGAAGCCATTCGTTCGATCCCCTCGGATATCCGATATCGCGATGAACCGTATTGCTCGTTATGCATTTACATCTTTTGGTCTGGCGAGCGTTACCGCGCGTATTGCAGTTGAGAATTGGCCAGCCAAAACACTGGTGACAAGGCTTGGGTTTCATAAGATTTCTGAGAATAGAAAGACGACAGATGACTTCGAATTTTGGGCTGTTACCTCTACAACATTAAAAGATGAATGCAATGCACAAAGGTAAACCTGGCCAGCTTTCGGTCGTAGGCACAGGCATGATGCTTGGGGCACACATCACACCCATCGCGAAAAGCTATGTTGAGGAAGCTGACATCGTTTTTGCCTCTGTTTCTCATAGCGCGACAGAGACCTGGCTCAGTTCACTGAACAGTAATTTTGTTAGCTTGCAGCAGCATTATGGTGAGGGGCGGTCACGGGAAGAGACTTATCAATTGATGGTCAATACCGTGCTTGAAGCTGTACGACTCGGCAAGCGCGTTTGCGCTGCTTTTTACGGTCATCCAGGTGTGTTTGCTTGGGCACCCCACGAGTTAGTAAGAGCAGCTAAAGCCGACAACCTTAATGTGGTATTTGAGCCGGGCATTTCCGCTGAGGATTGTTTGTATACTGATTTGGGTATCGATCCCGGAGAGGTTGGTTGCCAACATTTTGCAGCCAGTCAATTTATGTATCATCAGCGCCAAGTTGATTCCTCGGCTTACTTGGTTATTTGGCAGCCAGCGATGGCCGGTGATTTGGCGATGACACGTTTTGAACCTGATTCCCGATATATTGCATTATTGGCTGAGCTGCTGATGGAAATCTATCCTGCTGATCATCAAGTCCTGTTGTACGAAGCGGCGACCCTGCCATTTGCAGATCCAAGGGCAGATAGAGTTCATCTTGGTGAGTTAGCAAGTGCTGAAATGGCGATGCACACGACATTAGTGATACCGCCCAGTGAGAAACTAAAGCGTAATCATAAAATGATAGAACGAATCAAGGCTATCGCTGGAACAGCTTAATACAGGTTTAACAGTGAGGGATGATTTACTCCCCTCGAAATTAAAGGTGGCCTAGGCCAACACATAAAAGGAAGTGTTATGAGCAATTTAATCAAGTTTGCGGTTGAGTTTGGTTCCAGCGCGAAGTTACGAGCAATGACAGAACAAGAGCTGGTTGAAGCGATGCAGTCTTATGAGCTGAGTCTGGAAGAGCAGGCTGCTATTTTGAGTCGCGAACCTAAACGTCTTGCTGATTTGGGTAATGGAGATGTTTATTGCATTTTGTTTCCAGAGAAACCTGGTGAGGAAGATGAAGAAGAGCCTACACCTGAAAAAGAAGATACAACTAAAGTTGCTTAGATTTTGAAGTTAATTTCAGTAAGCCAAATCGGAGTGTTAGCGTTGCTATTGACGCTAACGCTCCTAAATTTCCCCTTAAAGGCGAATGAAAGTGAATCATTTATGCTTGAAAAAGCATATCAACTGAGGACTAGGGATTTTTCAGAGTTCAGAAAGATCATTAAGGTACTTAAAGAAAAAGAAGAGTCTTTAGATTGGCAGTCACGGAATAAATTGGATTATTTGTGGGCATTTTACTTGTCCAGAACAGGAAGCACCGAAGAAGCCATAGAGTATTACCATAAAGTAATAGAAAATGATGTGGAATTAGACATGTCATTCAATTCGTTGATTTCTTTGGTTAACTTAAACTTACTTAAAGGAGAAACGGAGCAAGCATTTATTTATGCAACAAATTTTAATGATGAAAAATATGCAGCTGTAGATAGTGATTTAAAGGAAACAGCCGCTCTACTGGTAGCCTATACACTGCTAAAATCAGGGTTGCCTGGCGAAGCAAGTGAATTAGTGAAGAACATCCCTGAGCAACTCGCTCAAGAAAGAAATGAATGTGTAAGAAATGCTATGCTTTCTGAGTTGTATTATTACCAAGGCGGTTTAGATGCGGATTATAAAAAAATAGTTAAGAAGGCAGACGAATGTAAAGCATCTGGAGAAGCTATTCTTGGATATATAGCTAAAATATATTTTGCGAAACATGAAATTCTAAATGATAGAAACATTAATGCATTGAAAATGATGGTCTCAGAACTTGAGGATGTTATATCAACCAAATATGACAACCTTGTCGCGCAATGGTACTCAACGTTAGCGGAGGTTTGGCTAGATAATAATAGTCACGAGCATGCTATTCGTTATGCTGAACTATCACTTGGGTATGACGTTGATCAAAGCCATATTGAATCAAAAGTATTATCTCTCCTCATTCTTTCTAAAGCTTACTTTATTGCCGAGAAATATGATTTGGCTTATAAGTATATGGATGAATATAACGAGCTAATGAAATCGTCGCAGAGGAACAAGCTTACAAGTGCTGTCGCTTATTATTCTGCACAACTAAAAGCTGAAGAATCAGCTAGACAAATTGAGTCTCTAAACAAAAAACTTTCCCTTGCCGATCTCGAGTCTCAAGTTGCCAAAGTCGAAGCTGAAAATAATCGTTTGTATTTATCGATGGCGTTAATTGTAGTTTGTATGCTGATCCTTTGGGTTTATAAGACCAAATTGCATCAGTTGCGCTTAAAAAAACAGGTAGAAGTGGATGCGTTAACTGGCGTGCTTTCCCGTCGCTATTTTTCTGAATGTTTTGAAAAGGCGTTGGTAAGTGCTCAACCAGCGCAGCAAAGTGTTAGTTTTGTCTTATTCGACTTGGACCATTTTAAACGAATTAACGACAGTTACGGCCATCCGGCGGGTGACTGGGTATTGAAAGCCGTGGGTGAGGTTTGTAGCAGTAGCGGACGGCGTGCTGATTTAGTTGGCCGCTTAGGCGGAGAAGAGTTTGGTATTCTGCTGCCTGATTGCGATATGGCGAATGCCACCCGCGTCGCCGAGCAGTGCCGACTCGCTATCGAACGGATAGATAGCACACCTGCTGGCGCTAAGTTTCAAATCACTGCCAGTTTTGGCGTGTCAGCGTCTTCCGTTGTTGGCTATGACAGTCGTGCGTTGATCGTTGATGCCGACAAAGCGTTATATTTATCTAAGAAACATGGTCGTAATCGGGTCACCCTGTCGCCTAACTATGACAACAGTGTGATATTGGGGGCGGGCATTTAACCCGCTTCGAAGATTGGTGAATAGGTTGTGGCAATAGGGAGATATGCCACTTGCTAGTATGGCAGCGCTGTTGACCATTCAGGCCAGCGTTATGGAGGTGAGCCATTAGTGGTGACGATGAAGTGGCAGTCGATCTTGAATCTAAAAGTGGTGAAGTAGAAGGTTTTGCTGCAGTAGACGGCAATCTCATCACAGATCACCCTTATCACTTTGACCCCTCTTATGGCTATTCCCTCGAACAGCTAATGGCCGTTGGCCGCCCCGATGAACCGTCGGACTTTGACCATTTTTGGCATAAACGCTATCAACGTGCGTTGGCTTGCCAGCCACTGCCAGTGATTGCCGATCTCAATCGCGATTGGTTAGGTTGGCGTGTGTTTGATGTTACTTATCAGTCGACAGATGAATTCCCTATTCGCGGTTGGTTACTGCTACCGAAAAGTGGAGTGGTTAAACGGGGCTTTGTGATTGGCCATGGCTATGGCGGCCGAGATGCGCCCGACTTCAATCTGCCTTTTACCGATTCGGCATTGTTGTTTCCCTGTTTTCGAGGGTTGTCGCTAAGTCACCGTGAACCATTGTCCACCAATCCTCAGTTTCATGTATTACACGATATTGATGATCCGCAGCGCTATGTAATTGGTGGCTGTGTTGATGATATTTGGCTGGGGGTCTCCTCGCTACTGCGGCTGTTTCCTAACTTGGCTGGGCATATTGGCTATTTGGGAATAAGTTTTGGCGGCGGGCTTGGCGCAATGGCGACTGCCTATGACTCCAGGATCCGGCGTGCCCACTTCAATGTGCCGACCTTTGGCCATCAACCGCTACGGGTGTCGTTAAAAACCCGCGGCAGTGGTCAGGCGGTTAGGCGCTTCTATCGTCATCATCCTGAAACAACCATGCGTACACTGGGTTACTACGATGCCGCTACTGCGGCTGCGAGAATTCAGGTACCTACACATTTTGCCTGTGCCCGATTTGACCCCGCGGTTGCACCACCAGGGCAGTTTGCTGTGTACAACGCGGTGCCTCAAAAGAAAGAGTTGCTGGTGCTCGATGCTGGGCATCATGAGTATCCGCGACAAGCGCAACAGAACAATGAGTTGATGGACCAGTTGAACCAGTTTTTTAAGCCACTATAGGGCTGGATCTTGCTTCTTTGAGGTTTGTTTCTTGGCGTATGTCTTGGAAGTAACGCGGTTGCTTGATCCCCTCTCCTAGGGGAGAGGGCTAGGGTGAGGGGTGTTTAGTTTGAGTGCATAAAGCAAAGACCCCTCATCCCAGCCTTCTCGACTGGTTCTTGCTTTCGCTTTTTAGGGGAGAAGGAGTAAGAATGTTGCTTTCGCGGTTGTTCAAAGTATGGTTTTCGCCGTTGAACAAAGTGTGGCGTTGAGATTTGCTTCTTCGCGTATGTCTTGGAAGTAACGCGGTTGCTTGATCCCCTCTCCAAGGGGAGGGGGCTAGGGTGAGGGGGGTAGTTTGAGTGCATAAAGCAAAGACCCCTCATCCCAGCCTTCTCCCCAAGGGAGAAGGAGTAAGAATGTTGCTTTCGCGGTTGTTCAAAGTATGGTTTTCGCGGTTGAACAAAGCATGGCGTTGGCGGTTTAAGGTGTTAGCTATGTTCCGCTTGTACACGTGCTGCTGATATTTACTGCAGAGGAACCGTCAGTACTAAAGGGTGAGGGTTACAACCCAAACGATATGTAAGCCAATATCAAACAAGTGAGGACACAGGGATGGGACTATGAACCGGGAGTATCACAAGTGGTGGAGTGATCGGTTAGGGCGGGACATGGAGTTACTCGTGTTCGGCCATGCTGGTGCCAAAGTGTTGATATTTCCGACTCGTGGCGGGCGTTTTCATGAATATGAAGATATGCGCGTAGTGGCATCGCTGCGGGATAAGATCGAACAGGGGCATTTACAACTGTACTGTGTTGATAGCGTTGATGCCGAAAGTCTCTACTGTTGGTGGGCTCACCCCCATGGGCGTATCGAACGGCAGAAAGCGTACGAGGAGTATATTCTCAATGAAGTGATGCCATTTATGCAGGACAAGAATCAGCATGAATGTGTTATTTCCCACGGCTGCAGCTTAGGCGCGTTTCACGCTGCTAATATCGCATTTCGTCATCCACACCTGTTTAAAAAGCTCGTTGCCTTCTCTGGTCGTTATGATTTGACGCTGAACGTTGAGTACTTTAGCGACTTGTTCAGCGGCTACTACAATGATGATATCTACTATCACACGCCCACCCATTTTCTGCCCAATTTACATTGTGATTGGCGTTTACAGCAGTTACGGGCGATGGAGATAGTGCTGGTGATTGGTAGGGATGATCCGTTTAAAGCAAACAACGAGCATTTGAGCCATATATTATGGGGCAAGGGTATCGCCCACCAGCTGTTAACGTGGGATGAGCGTGCCCACCGAGCGTATTACTGGCGGCGTATGGCACCGCTGTACCTATAGAGATTGGTTGTTGATTATCTAGTTTTAGTCGTAGAGGCAGGTTGTCAGGTATGACGAAAATGCGATTAGTGGTATTGATGTTTGATGATGTGGAAGTACTGGATTTTGCTGGCCCATTTGAAGTGTTTGGGGTCGCCAACGAACTGAATCAAAACAGCTTACTTGAGATACAATTGGTGTCGGTCGATGGTATGGCTGTGGTGGCCAAAAATGGTTTGTCGATCAATGTTGACGCCGCTATTGATGAGATAAGTGCAGCAGATCTGCTGCTTGTCCCTGGGGGGGCGGGTACTCGAACCGTTATAGAGCAAACCAAAACGATCCAGTGGATCGCGGAACGTGCTGCGGCGGCAACGCATACGATGTCAGTGTGCAGTGGCGCTTTGTTGTTGGCCAAGGCCGGGTTGTTATCGCAGTGCAAAGTAACAACCCACCACCACTGTTTTGAGCTGTTACAAGGCTTAGCACCTGACGCCAAGATCTGTCATCAGTCCCGCTTTGTCGATAACGGTCAGCTCATTACTTCTGCGGGCATTTCTGCCGGAATTGATATGAGCCTGCACATGGTGGCTAGATTGTTTGGCCCGCTTGCCGCGAAGGCGACAGCGGACTATATGGAATATGCTTGGCAAGCAGAGGCGATGTGATGATGGCACGTTGCGAATTGTCAGCACGCGTTAAATTAAGAGGGTAGATTGATGGCTGTACCTAATAGAAGCGAGTTGCACCCCGGGTTACCCGTGGCCATAGTGCAGAAGCAAGATCAACGTAGCGGCCAGTTAACCGAAGGGGTGATTCAATCGTTACTGACCAAGTCTCCCAGCCATCCCCATGGTATCAAGGTCAGGTTAGATTCCGGTGAAGTAGGGCGGGTGCAGGCTATTTTGGAATAGTGCATTGCTTCCATATTGGCACCCACGCAACACCTGTTCTAGCACCGCTGTAACAGAGCGCTTTGGCGGCGCTCATTAAGCTGAGAGACATCCGAAAAACCTTCCTTTATAATACTTGAGCTTTTTGCTCTGGAATTACGCTCCAGCTCGCTGTTTTACTGAATATAAGGGACGCTGTTTTGTCTGATATTGTTGTCTGTGCACTGTATAAATTTGTATCTCTGCCCGATTTTGAACAACTCCGTCAACCGTTACTCGATGCGATGAATCAACACCAGATCCGCGGTACCTTGCTGCTTGCGGCCGAAGGCATTAACGGCACTGTCGCGGGCAGCCGCAAAGGTGTGGATGGTTTGTTGCAGTGGCTCAGCCAGGATCCCCGTCTGGCGAATATTGAGCACAAAGAGTCTTTCACTGACCAAGCTCCTTTCCACCGCACTAAGGTCAAGTTGAAGAAAGAGATCGTCACCATGGGGGTTGAGGGGATAGATCCTCAGCAAGTGGTGGGCACCTATGTCGAACCCAAAGATTGGAACGAGTTGATCAGCGATCCTGACGTGGTGCTGGTGGATACCCGTAATGATTACGAAATCCAGGTCGGCACATTCCATGGGGCGGTGAACCCGCAAACTGAAAGCTTCCGCGAGTTTCCTGACTATGTTGCGAAGAATTTAGATAAAAAGCAGCACAAGAAAGTCGCCATGTTTTGTACGGGTGGGATCCGTTGTGAAAAATCGACCGCTTACCTAAAAGAGCAAGGTTTCGATGAGGTTTACCATCTGAAGGGCGGCATTCTGAAATACCTGGAAGAGGTGCCTGAGGAAAATACGTTATGGCAAGGCGAGTGCTTTGTCTTTGATGAGCGGGTCACTGTGAATCATCAAATGGAGAAGGGTAATTACGACCAGTGTAATGCCTGCCGCTTGCCGATCACTGAGCAGGATAAGCAGAGTGAGAAATTTGCGCTGGGGATCAGTTGCCCACATTGTTATGACAAAGTGACCGATGAACAGCGTGCGCGCTTTGCTGAACGGCAAAAGCAGGTTGAGTTGGCAAAGCACCGTGGCGAAGCGCATATAGGCGCCGATGCGGCTGAGGCGATTGCGCAGCGCAAACAACGCAAGCAGGCGCAGAAGTTGGCGCAGAAAGCGCAAACAAGCGCCGCTGCGAGTTCTAAGCGCTAACGGTGGCGCAGAGGAGTGCTAACGGAGGTGATGGTTGATGGATAACACCAGTGTGAGCTGCCCTTGTGGCTCCAGCAACGCTTATAGCGAGTGTTGTGGGGTTTATCATTGTGGTCAGGCATTGGCGCCGACTTGTGAAGCGTTAATGCGCTCCCGCTTTTGTGCCTTTGTTAAGCATGATGGTAACTACCTCTACGCTACGCATCACCCTGATTTTCGAGGCACTGACACTGCCGCTGATTTTGTCGCATCGGCACGAGAAACCCAATGGTTACGACTGCAAGTGTTGGCGAGTCAGGGTGGGGCTTTGGATAATGATGGCTGGGTGAGGTTCAAAGCCTGGTTTATGCAGCAGGGAAAGGTGTATGTTCACGAGGAGCATTCGCAATTTACCCGCCTTGAGCAGCGCTGGGTTTATACCCAGGGTGACTTTGCCCCCGCCGCCGTGGTAAACATGGGACGAAATGATCCGTGCCTTTGCGGTAGTGGTAAAAAATTTAAGAAGTGCTGTGGTTAAATCTGACTTTAATCCAGCTTAGAGAAAGGGATACTGATGGCTGCTATTTTGCTCGTTCGAGCGCATGATTTAGGACACGATAAAGTCAGAGAATTGAGTGAAAAGGTTGCTGACAAACTGGCCGAAAAATACGGCATAGAGTGGCAATGGCAGGAAGAGTTGCTGATTTTTACCCATGATGGCGGCGCCGATGGCCATTTGCGTCCAACGGAGCATCAGTTAGAGATCTCTATCAAACTGGGCTTTATGCTATCGCTGTTTAAAGACAGCATCGAGACATCGATTAACGAGCAATTGGATAGGCTGTTGAGCTGATTTTCTAAATGCTGTTTTCCTAAGTGCAGTTCCCCTCATCAACTTTTTGTATCGCCCTTTTGTGACGGAAAGGGTGACAGCTTGTTACGGGTCATTCTCTTTACCGCCCCTGTTTGCGCTGCGGAAGGCGAGTTCGTGCGGTGGCGATTTGACTGTTCAGACCTCAACCCAAACATTTGCTAATGGATCGCTAAGCGGCTAATTACCTTACTATTATCAATTTTTCTTAATGCCTATTTTGAGGCGATCCCTCTTTCTCAAGAAAAATCATTGAAACATTCCATTTACAACTCATTTACATAGCGCTAGCCTGTGCGTGATATCGCTCACATAATTTATCTGTGTTGTGATCTCCATTGTTCTTCGTGGCTATTTAAATCGTGGTGTTGTAAGGAGTGGTTTCAATGTCGAGGATAGGCGTTTCATTATTTATCTTGATTACCTTTATGGGGTTACCGTCATTTGCGAATGCATTTGAGCAGACGTACCCGCAATTAAATTTACGTGGTACTTCCAATGGCTGGTCAGTGACATCGATGTCATTGGTTGCGGATCATACTTGGCAAGTGAATGCCCAGTTTGCTGCCACTGATACTGAGCGCTTTAAGTTTGATGTGTATGGCGATTGGTCAACCAACTTTGGCGATGATCAAGCGGATGGTTACGCTGATGCGTCTGGCGGTGACATTGCTGTGACGCAAGGCGAGGGGATCTACCAGATCACCTTAAACGACGAAACGCTGCAATACAGCGTGACAAAACAGGGTGGAGAGAACCTGCTCCCAGTGGCTGATGCCGGTGAGGACATTAGCCTGAATGTCGGTGACACAGCCTTTTTCAACGCCGGATCGTCTTATGATAGTGATGGCCAAATTGTTAGTTATACATGGTCAAACGGTTTATCTGGCGTCGCACCGTCACTGACTTATGAGCAGGCGGGACTGTATACCGTTGTTCTCACTGTGACTGACAACGACGGTGCCTCAGCCACGGACTCCGTGTTGGTTAATGTCACTGCAGCTGATGCAGAGCATAACTTCGAGGCATTGTCTTTACGCGGTACCCATAATGACTGGTCTACAACTGCCATGGTTGCGGTGGCAAACCACAGCTGGGAAGCCACAGTTACTTTTTCTGGCGACGCTGACGATAGATTTAAGTTTGATCGTTTCGGCGATTGGTCTGAGAACTATGGTGATAGCAATGCTGATGGTATCGCAGAGATCGCAGGTGGCGACATTCTGATTAATCAGGGCGCTGGCGATTATTTCATCACGTTTAATGATGCCACGTTAACCTATTCTGTTAGTAAAGCGGGTGAGAGTAACCTGCCTCCGGTAGCTGATGCCGGGGATGATATTACTTTACTGGTTGGTGAAACGGCCTATTTCAGTGCGGCAGGATCCCGTGATAGTGATGGCGATATTGTTGCTTACGCTTGGTCGAACGGGCTGCAAGGTGTCAATCCTACGCTGACCTATCCAAATGCCGGCAGTTACCAAGTCACGCTGACGGTCACCGATGACGATGGTGCAACGGCTACTGACACAGTGGTTGTGACAGTGAAGGACGACAGCGTACAACAGAACTTTACCCACCTTTATTTGCGCGGTACCCACAATGGTTGGGCGACCGGTGAGATGGCGTTGGTGGAGGATAACACTTGGCAGGCAACAGCCACCTTTGCAGCTGGCAGTGAACAGCGTTTTAAATTCGACCAGCTCGGTGATTGGAGCCTCAACTATGGTGACAACGAAGCCGACGGTTGGGCTGAGCAAGCGGGTGAGGACATCTTTATTACACAGGGACCAGGGGAATACCTGATCACTTTTAACGACAGTAACTTTAGCTATCGTGTAGAAAAAACTGGTATCGACAACCAAGCTCCCATCGCGGAAGCTGGCGCGGATATTACTATTTCAGTAGGTGAAGTAGCCTATTTTGACGGCTCACTGTCTCAAGACCCTGACGGCGAGATCGTTAGCTACCAATGGTCAAATGGTCTGTCTGGTGTTGCGCCTAGCTTGGTCTACGGCACAGCAGGTGACTATGTTGTCACATTAACGGTCACGGACGACGGTGGTTTAATTGCCACTGATAACGTCACGGTACTTGTTAGCAGCCCAGATGCGGCACCGGACGCTTGCCGAAGCGATATCAACTTTTTGGGTGACACAGACAAAGATGGGCTCCCCGATTGTGCCGAGCTGGATGGTATTCCTTACTTTGAAGAGTACTACTATCAACTGGGTGCTCGTGTAGGTACGCCTGATCTGTTTGTTGAGATCGATTGGATGGAAACGACAGATCTCGGTGTTATTCCGCAACGTGAAGCTTTAGAGAAAGTGAAAGCGTCTTTCGCTGCTGAAGGGATCGCGATCCATTTTGATACTGGCTCTCTCTACCATGCTGATGCGGGTATTAGCCCTGACGATTTCGATTTGGGGGGCGGTAACGCGTTGCCGTTCACTAAAACCATTCAACTGCAATACAGCTCAAATCCAGACATTGCGGGTTTATATAATCTCAAGATCGACCATATGAGCTATGCCCGTCGCTTTAACGCCCCTTGGTACTACTTGGTGTTTGGCAGTTCACGTAACTTGACTGGTTCAGCGGGTAGTTCAGGTGTTGCTTGGGTGAATGGAAAAGAAGCGATTGTTTCCTTAGGCCAGTGGGGACTTAATCGTAAAACCACACGTAACACCAACTTGTTGATTAACTATCAGGCTGGCACTGTGATGCATGAATTTGGTCATAACTTGGGGCTGCTTCATGGTGGTAATGACAACGTTAATTACAAACCAAATTACCTAAGCACAATGAACTACATGCACCAATTGGATGGCTTGCCGACAATCGGCCTGGACGAGGGTGACCGCTTAATGCGCCGACTGCATGGCAGCGTTTGCGTGCCTTATCTAAGCAATGCGCCGACCGATGATTATCGTCACTTCCGTATCAGTTATAGTCATGGACTGAGTATCGATATGGATGAGACCGGTGATGCACCGCTGCATGATGCGGTAGGTTTTGGTCATCCTAACTCGGGCGCAATTGATTACAACTGTAACGGCTATCCTAATGATATTGAATATGGTTTGGATGTGAACAAGGACGGCGCCTACACTGTGGTTAGAGATCACGATGATTGGGGCAGCATTAAGTTTTACTTCTATAAGGGTGACGGCGGCGTTGCCGGTGCGCGGGCTTTTGTTGAGCCGGTGGCGATAGAGGAAGAGGCGCCAGATGCTGAATTCTTTAATCAGCTTAAGGCGATGATGGATTAAGCAGCACTGCGATATCGGCATGGTGACCTCTTTCTGGTCATCATGCCTGTTTTGTCTGGCAAGTGTTGTTGGTTGTTTGACTCGCACTGACTGAGGCTTATGTTTGTGGTGGAGGGTATATGATAGGAGTGAAGTTGTTATTCGCGAGTGTGCTTAGCTTTGTTCTACTGACAATGCCTTTGCGTGCTGCCGAGATATGCCAAGCGGGATTGGAGCTGGACTATGTTTCCGTTGAAGAGTTGGAGGGTGGACTCACACCAGAGGGCAGTGTAGCCAAGCGTTGGCAACTGCAGTTTCGCTTTCCTGAAGTGATCTGGTCCCGTGGCGATATGGTGGAACATGGTCGATTGATTTGTGATGGTGAAATTATTACCGCAGAGTTTGCTAATAACGAACTGGATGTCACTGTGGTGCAAGAGCCACAGCTAATTAACATGGCCGGTGTGGCTTATTCTTTAAGCACATCACTGGTTGAGCCTTAAGCTGCTTTCAAGTTAAAGCAAAACGCTATTACTTAAATAAGTAATACACCCTCGTTGAGTGCCAAGCTGCCTTTCGGCTGAAAGTGCGCTGTCTGGTTTCTGACCAGCTTTTATTATCTCCCCAATTGATCCAGATCAATTCTCACGCTGACTTTAGAGAGAGCACTCTAATTCTCTGGCGTACCTTCAAAGTAGGTTAAAAAAGCGCCTGAAAAACCTGTGTCGCAGTCCAATCAGCCCATGCACAGTCAAAACAGGCAGGGAGGAAATATGAGTAACCTAATTGGAAAAGCCAGTGCAGCGGTGAAAAAAATTGGTTCAATACGCGAGACCATGGTGCATAACATCTGGTTAGCAGGACTTGGTGCATATGCTAAGAGTGCTGAAGAGGTAAGTGGTTTATCGGCCAAGAGCCAGTCGCTGTTTGAAGAGTTAATAGCGCGGGGCAAAGAGGTAGAGCAAAGCACGAAAGAGAAGGTGGCAGATGCGGCCAGTGAAACGTCTGGTGCGATTGAGCAACGGGTTAATCATCTGATGCAGAAAGCCTCCGGCTTAGATGTCATGCAGCTGAAAGCGATGGACAAAAAGCTAGACGATTTGACCAAGCAGGTTGATGCGTTATTGGCAAAAGATAAGAAGCCTGTCGCCAAAAAAGCACCCGTGAAACGTGCTGTTGCAAAGAAACCAGCAGCCAAACCCGCGGCAAAACCGGCAGCCAAGCCAGCGGCAAAAGCACCTGCGACAGCGGCAAAGAAAACGGTACGCCCAGCGGCTAAAAAGCCAGCGCCGAAAGCAGCAGGAAAAGTAGCAGAGGTTAAAGCGCCACTGAAAGCTGTGCCTAAACCTGCAGCGAAACCGGCAGTTGCGAGACCTGCGGCGAAAAAGCCGACAGAGACCGAAACCGCTTAGAGCGATATTCCTAACGTAGCGGGGAGCGAAGGCCGCGCCCAGCTACCAGATAAGAGGAGGGCGACATTATGAGCGCCAATAATGTAAAAGAAACCGCAAAACGCGTGATGGAGAATGGTGAGCAGCTTGCCCGTAACATCTGGTTGGCTGGCTTAGGGGTTTACAGTAAAAGTTTGGAGGAAGCACAAGGCCTGAACGGCAAGACAACCGAGCTTTTCGAAGAGTTGGTGACTCGTGGGCAGGAAGTGGAATACGCCACCCGCCAGAAGTTGGAAGATAAAAAAGAAAAAGCGTCTGACAAGCTGGAAACTCGGGTGAATGACCTATTCTTGAAGTTAAGCGGTATCGACCGTAAGCAGCTTGAAGATATGAACGAAAAGCTCGACAAGTTGGCTGACGCAGTTGAATCACTGTCCAAGAAATAGTCGGAAGGTTATCTGTAATGGCCTGACTCTGACCGGGGTGTGAGCTTAGGTTCACACCCTGATTTCTAATCTAAGGAGGTTACATGCCGGGACTTTCTCTCATGGATACGGCATTCGTTTGGTTTGAGTCCAGCGATACACCGATGCATGTGACCGGCTTGGTGTTACTAAAGCCCCCAGCAGATCAACAGGGTGAAAGGAGTAGTTTTGCCCGCCGCCTCTATTCAAAATTGTTGACCAAACAGCATATTGCAGCGCCGTTTAACTGGCGATTGCAGATGAAGTACAGCAACTTGCCGCAGTGGCAGGTGTGTGATCATGTTTGTTTATCTGATCATGTGCGATTAGAAACGCTGGCAGAGCCTGGTGATCGGGCGCAATTGAATGCACTGGTTTCACGCAATCATGCCCGTTGCTTGGATCGTAGTCGTCCATTGTGGGAACTCACGGTCATTGATGGTCTCGACGATGGTCAGGTTGCTCTGTCATTGAAAGTGCATCACGCATTGGCTGATGGTATGCGTGCCAGTGGTATTTTCATCAACGCCTGTAGTGAAACTCCAGACGAAGAGTTTACCGCGTTTTGGGAAAACGCCATGGTGCCTGAACGGCACTGTGATGAAGATGAAACCGGTATGGTTGAGGCTTGGCTGGATGCTGTCTACAAGCTTTCCAAGCAGGCGTTTACCTTGCCTGGCTTGTTCCGTATTGGCAGTACCTTGGCGATGAGCGCGCTTAACCTCAAATCATCTGCATTAACTACCCCTTTTACGGCGCCAAAGACGGCGTTCAATCGTAAGCCGGGGCAGGGACGTTCTATCTGTGTTGGTCGTTTTCCCATGGCCAGCTTCAGGCAGGTGAGTCGTTTGACGGGTGCGTCGATGAATGATGTGGCGTTGGCAGTTTGCGATATCGCATTGCAGCGTTATTTGCACATTCAACAGATGCAGCCGGAGAAACCATTGGTGGCGTTGATGCCGATTAATCTGCGTGCCAAAGGGGATCTGAGTTCCGCATGTAACAAGATGTCGATCGGTTTAGTGGAGATGGGACAGCCTGAAGATACGCCACTGGCACGTCTAGCTGCTATTCAGCACTCTTCCCAAGGGGTAAAGCAAGAAGCGTTGGATCTATCGCCGAAGGCATATGTGAACTATTCCATCTTGGTAAACGCGGCGGCATTATTAGGCGGTAAGCTTAATATTAACGGCGTCGTTCCTCCGGCAAGTAACCTGATTATCTCCAATGTACCGGGCCCCAATGCACCGCGTTATTACATGGGCGCGCAGATGACGGAGGTATACCCTTTGTCACTGTTATTGCCGGGTCAGTCGCTGAATATCACGCTGTATAGTTATGACGGTTGGGTACATTTCGGCTTAGTGGGTTGCAATACCTCGCTACCGAATTTTGAGCAGATATCCGACTACCTCACAGACGCCTTGGCTGGATTAGAGCAAGATGTCCTTAACACCGCGGTGGATCTCGTCACCGATCAGTTATTCCTGTTACAAGAGACGGAATAGCGCAGTTCAGACCAATAATCGGTTTATAGGGTGATAATGGCCAGTTGGCAAAGCAAAGCATTTAATCAACTCCTGTTTCGGGTGATGCGAAACCGCCTGGAACGTTGTGACAATGTATTTGATATGCGTAAAGTGATTGATGGTATGGATCGGCTAGGTTCTTTTATCAATCACCCCTCCGATATGTTTACCATTCCGTTTAAAGCAGGTTCATTGAAGTGCGAATGGATTGAGATGCCTGATTGTCGCCGAGATGGTGTGATCCTGTTCTTTCACGGTGGTGGCTTCTGTTTTAAAAGTCCATTGGTGCACAATGCTGTACTGGCACGCTTGAGCGAACAGACGGGTCTGCGCGGTATGATGGTGGACTATCCATTGGCACCTGAGCATCCGTTCCCCTGCGCCCAAGAAGCCTGCCTGGCAGGTTATCGCTGGTTACTGGCGCATGGTGTGCCTGCTGCGTCGATCATTATGGCGGGAGATTCTGCTGGCGGTAATTTGGTATTAAGCTGCTTAATGAAATTGAAGCAGGATAGGCAACCTCTGCCTGCGGCGGCCGTGTTGTTTTCACCATCAGTGGATCTGGCGATGACAGGTGAGTCTTCGTTCGCGAAACGTAATGTCGATCCTTTCTTTGCTTTGCCTACGCTGTTGTTGATGCGTAACAGTTATCTCAATACTCACTGCCCGTGTGATCCTTTAGTGTCGCCGCTGTATGGCGATCTTTCCGGTTTACCGCCGATGATGATCCATGTGGGATCGGAAGAGGTGTTGCTCGATGATTCGGTTCGTTTAGCAGAGAAGGTAAAGGCTGCCGGGGGGGAAGTTAATTTGAGCATTTGGGAAGGCATGCCTCACGTGTTTCCTATTTTTCATCAGTTGCCTGAAGCGCAGCAGGCGATACAGCAGTGTGGCCAATTTGTCGTGGATAAGATCGAACGGTTGGCTGAGCCATTGCCGCAGGCAGAGGCGAATGTGGGATAATTGATCGTTGTAAAAGGGAAAGTTCATTTATTACCATTAATGAAAACACTACTTGGTTGGTGCTCGCCACTAACAGAGAAAACCCGTACCTGATCTCGACTATTTTCTTTAGCAAAGTAGAGCGCCTGATCGGCTCGTGAAGCCAAGCTATCATTGGTGTCTTCTTGCTCTCTTGAGCTTATTTCTGCGCCCGTCTTCAAGCAAATACCTATAAGAAGAAAGAGCTAGGCGGTGGTATTTAGATGCGGCTGAACCAGCGCGACCAAACGGCTTACGCCTTGGCGCAGTATCATTGCGTGTTCCTGTTCGTTGCTAACCATGCTTAACTGATTCACCCATCCAATAGCTATCATCAGGCTATTGTCAGCGAGAAACTTCTGGTCTTCTTTTTCAATGTTCAAGGCGTCTAAGTGATCAAGGTGATCAAACATTCGTTTATTCAGCGTCTTAAGTGAGTTGTATAGGTGGCTGAAGTTGCGTTTAAGGTCAGGCTCTCCCAGTACCAGGGTTTCGAGATCGCGAAGAACAAACCTGTACTGTGCCAATAGGGCCATGAGGCTAAGCAGAAATGGTGGATAGTCTTCGAGTGTGGTCACTTGATTTGAGAATTCAGTTCGCATTCGACAAATAGCTTGGTCAAACTCTTGAACCAATGCTTTAGCTATGTCCTCTTTATTGCGGAAATGGTAATACAGGTTACCCGGACTGATATCTAGTTCGGTAGTGATTTGTAAGGTCGACACATGGGCGATGCCCTGTTGATTAAACAGCGTTAAGCTAAGATTGAGGACTCGCTCACGATTACGCATTTTTCACCCTGTTTAGCTCCATTGTGACTGGTTAAAAAAACACCTTTATTGATCTCGCCACGGATCTTTTCTCCTGCTTTTGTATGACTATTAACCTAATGTCTCATCAAAGTAAGGGAGAAAAAAATGGCTGATTCAAACCTGTTTGATCTGTTTGAACAAGCTCAAAACGATGTCCGGCTCTTGCCTCATCGCCCCGTAGATGAAGACTTGCTCGAGCTTTATGCGTTGTTCAAGCAAGCCACTGAGGGCGATGTTAACGGACCCAGGCCCGCTTTTTTTGATTTCCGCGCCTGTGCCAAGCACGAAGCGCGGGAGCATATAAAAGGCCTGGATAAGGATGCTGCCATGGACCGTTATTGCCGTGTGGTTACGCGCCTGAAGAGCGAGCTGGCGGCTTAACACTGCTATCGCTTAATCCATAAATAAACGGGGCTTGCCCCGTTTTTTCTGTCATGCAATATCTATTCGGCCACTTCTGCTGCTTGTAGCTGCCCCTGAATATATTGATATTCCTGCTCCATGCTCTTTTTGCAGTCGCCTGCTACATACCGCGCGAGGCTGCTACCGATTAAGGGTAAAGAGGAACTGATTTCGATGGTGACATCATTTATTGCGCCAGTTTCGTTCTCATGCAGGTGCATGTGGCCTTCAATTTTAACCGGGACACCAACGAGATCTATGGTCATGTCGCAGCCGAGACTGCCATCATCTTTGCTATACCAATGCTCCTTTTGAATTAGCTTATTGTAGTCTCCCAGAATGCTTGCCAGCAGCGCGGGCACATCGGCAGGCAGTTCACGCTCTGTTTCACTGATAAAGCCATCATCGGTATCTTCGTTGCGGATGATGCTTATATTTATCGCTTTTAGTGCTGCATATTTTTCGCTGATTGTTTCTGCATCGCGAAAAAACAGATAAACCTGATCAAGGCTGTGGCTATATTGGTGACTGGCTGTGCATTTCATTCCTATTGCTCCTTATCCTTAGAGGTGTATACCGCGCAACAGTGCAGCGAAGGCGATCATTTCCTGAGAGGGCTTTTCTTTCTCTTTATGTTCAACTTCTTCGGTTGCCCTTGGCGAATCAGGAAACATACGGAAGCCTGTGTTCATAATGATTTCGCCCAATTTGGGAAAGACAGCATGGATTAAGGCACCAAAAATACCGAGTCGGGTTGCCACTCTTTTCGGTTTTTCTATGATTGCCTTAGCGATCATTTCTGCTGCTTGTTCTGGCGTTAGGGTGGGCATCTGTTGGTAGATCTCGGTCGGGGCGATCATTGGTGTCGCCACCAACGGCATATTGATGGTGGTGAACTGTACATTGCGGTCGGAAAACTCCGATGCTGCACAGCGGGTAAAAGATTCCATGGCCGATTTCGAAGCCACATAGGCTGAAAACCGTGGCGCGTTCGTTAGTACACCGATTGAGGAGAGATTAATCACATGTCCGCCGCCATTGGCTAACATACCGGGCAGTAACCCCATGGTCAGTTTTAGGCAGCCAAAATAGTTAAGTTGCATGGTGCGTTGATAATCATGAAACCGATCAAAAGAGTGCTCTACTGAACGGCGAATTGAACGCCCTGCATTATTGATTAACAGATCAATGTGCAGGTGCTGGTCATTGATCCGTTCCAACATTAGCTCGATGGCGTCAAGGTCTGACAGGTCACAACTATGGATATGGATTTCACCGCCCTGTTGTTCTAATTCCTCTTGTACCCGTTTGAGTTCGGCTAGGGTTCGCGCAACCAATACGAGTTTGGCACCTGTACCTGCCAACATCTTCGCGGTGGCTTCGCCAATGCCTGAGGTAGCACCTGTGATCAGTACAGTTTTGCCCTTAAGTACCCCTGCTAAGGTTTTATCCAATGACAATTCAGGATCGAGGTTTCGCTCCCAGTAGTCCCAGATAGCGGGGGCGTAGTCTGCTAACTGTGGGCAAGTGATATCACTTCCCTTTAAGGCATCTAGCGTGTTTTGGCAGTCGAATCGTGTTGGATAGTTGACGAAGTTGAGCGCGCTGCTGGGGATGCCGAGATCTTTTACGACTGCACCCATAAGTCGTTTAATGGGCGGCATTTTAAGGATGCCCGATTTGACCTGCCGAGGAATGAAATTAAACAACCGGGTGTCAATTCGCATTGCCATACGTGGCGCGTGGCCTGCATCGGCGAAGATGTTGAGCATTTCACCTGCGGTGTTGGGATTAGGATCGGTGAGATGGAAGCAGGTCTGATCTTGCTCTGGTTGATGGGCAATATGGTCCATAGCCGCAACCACAAAATCGACCGGTACGATATTGAGATAACCTCCTTCAACACCTATGGTTGGTAGCCAGGGTGGCAGTGTGCGGCGCAGTTTTTGTAACGTTTTAAAAAAGTAGTAGGGGCCATCGGCTTTATCCGCTTGTCCGGTCTTTGAATGCCCAATAACCATACCGGGTCGGTAGATACGCCATGGTACCGCCTGATTGTCCCGTACCAATTTTTCTGCATCATGTTTGGATTGCAGATAGGGGTGATCTAAGTGTTCAGCTTGTCCAAACATATCTTCACGGAACCAACCTGGATATAACCCTGCTACTGCGATAGAGCTTATATGGTGAAAGCAACCGACCTTGAGGGCTTCTGCGCATTGCAGGGTGTGCAGTGTGCCATGGACATTTGCCAGCTGTTGTAGCTCGGCATCGGCGTCGAGGTTGTAGATCGCTGCCAAGTGAAATAGGTGATCAATCTTGCCGACTAAGTTTGTCTTGGCTTCGTCGGAGAGTCCCAGCCCTGGCAGAATGATGTCACCCCGCACGGGCTTGATCTGGTGTTGGTGATCGGCAAACAGGTCGAGTAATTTTTGTTCTGCTTTATCGCTACGAACCAATGCATAAACCGTCCCGCCACGAGCGAGTAGTTTCTCAATTAGATAGCGTCCGATAAATCCTGTACCGCCGGTCACGAAGTAATTCATAGTTCAACCTCTTCCAATTTGTTGTCACTGGCATAATTATGATCTGGTCTGACCAGAAAGAAAGGTTTTGCGTGAGTAAACATCGTAGTGGTCAAATTTCCGACAAAATATCTGGGTATGGTTGCGATATTTGATCTAGGTCAGCAACGTCGAGGAATTTTACTTGTGCTTTAATTGACTGAGCAGATTTCATGAGCGACCTCTCGTTTCGACTACGAATTTAAACCTAGTATCAGTACCCGCTACAGCAAGAAAAATAGCTTACTCTGGACTCTTTTATGTGACTTGACGCTCTCTCAGAGCGTCGCCCTTGCGGGCAATAAGGACGTCACGCTGGCCATGGATGGTCGCCATTTTCAGCTGAAAAATATTTTTATTTTTTTTCCTCCTGCCAACTTATTGCTGTGATTATCTATTTTCATTTTCATTCCGTCGTAAGTGTCATTGCGCAGTTGTTTGCCGATCTGTTCTGCGAAGATTTAGCTATTCTTACCCTGAAACGGAATCGTTTTAGGAGTAGGTATGGATGTATATAACCAGACGGATCGGATTGTTTGCTCGACCGAACAGTTACAGTTAGTGGTAAGAAAAGTGCTGGAAAAGCACCGCCATGAGGCGAGGTCTACCAGCGAAGATTGGCGCGCAGCACTTGATGCCTTGAGTGAAGCGGCATTTGTAGTTGATGAACATCATTGGGATAGCTCGGTTGATAGAAGCCGAATCTCTTTAGTGGATTCTCTTATTGCGTTGAGGCAGCGTATTGATCTGCCTGATCAACGTTGTACCGCTAAGGGTGAAGTCGGCAGTTTAATCGCCGACCTGCAACAATTGGTGGTGTTTGGTTAATCAGCTTGTTGGCGGAAGATTGCGGTTCTATTTCTGCCTTTATTCTTAGCCTGGTAGAGGGCTTGATCGGCTCTGGCTATCATTGGCTCTGGCTTTCTGTCATGGGCTAACTCAGCGACACCAATACTGATGCTTTGAATGCCCGCTTCGGGCATCTCTTTTTCGTTGATTATCTCCCTTAGCTTCTCCGCTAAAATGGCAGCATTATCCAGATCGGTTTCTGGACAGATGATAAGAAACTCTTCACCACCCCAGCGCCCTAAGCTATCAGACTGGCGTATGTTTGATGCCAATCGTTGTGATACCTCCTTGAGTACCTCATCGCCCACCTGATGACCAAACTTATCGTTGATCTTTTTAAAGTGGTCGACATCAATCAGCAAAACCGAAAGTGAGTGGCTGTAACGCAGGTTGCGTTCAATTTCTTTGGCGATGATATCGTCTAGATAGGCGCGGTTGCCGATACGGGTGAGGGGATCTGTCACAGCCATTTGTGCCAGCTCTTCATTGGCTTGCTGCAATGCAAGGTGTGCTTTATGCAGCTTTTGGTTGAAGCGGCGCAGCTTGTAGTTAGAGAAAATAATGATGGCGATAATAACCAGAGCAATTGAAATCACTTTGATCGCTGCGGATTTGTTAATTGTTTTTATTACTTCGACCGTGGTCCATTTGCTAACAATGGCTTCTCTCTCTTGTGCTGGGATCTGATTGAAGATGTTGTTAATTATCTTGGACAGCGGGGTAAGCTCTTTCGTGACCGCGATGCCGAGGCTCATGTCGAGGGATAGACGGCCACCAATTCTATAGCCCGGGTAGTCACCAGAACTGAGGTGATATGAGCTCACAATATAGTTCTCGATATAGCCATCAATCTCATTACGCTGCAGGGCTTTATGAGCGTCGTTGAACGACTCGTACGGTTTTAGCTCTAAGTTAGGGTACCGTATCTTAACCAGCTCTTCGTAGGCATAGCCCTGTATATAACCAAACCTCTTGCTGCCTATGGTTGCAGCATCAGCGATATAGGGTTCTTTCTCTTTAGTGACAATGACTATCGGCGTGTTTAGGTAGCTGCGGCTAAAACTCATCTCTTTTAATCTAGTGAGCGTCGCCGACGCCATAATAAGCATTTGGCATTGTCCACGCTTCAACGCTTCTAGCGAGTCCTGCCAATGCTCAGTTTTGTGTAGCTTAAACTGGATAGGTAAGCGGCTTTGGATCTCTGATAGCAGATCTGCACTTAGCCCCACGTGTTTGCCATTTTCTAGCCACTCTAGCGGTTTCCATTGTGGGTCGATGCAATAATCCACCTCCTTAAGTTGCGCTAAGAACTGGAGATCAATGTCAGATATGGGTGCTGCCAATGCGTCACTGCTATTGAGAAACCACTTATCTTCGAGGGCATCAATGACCTCTTTGGGAATTTGTCTGATCCCTTTGTTTAGTATGGATTGTAACAGCGGGTTGCGCTTATGAATGGCAATAGCAGAATGATAGCGGTGTTTCTCGTTAGTAAAGGGGACGAGGTGATAGCCCTTTATATTTCGAGTCTTAATTTGGTACTGCAGGACAGATTGGGCTGCGATAACAGCGTCTATGGCCCCTAACTGCAGTGCTGTTATCAGATCTTCGTGACGATTGTAACTGGAAAGGTTAGCACTGTTTGCCGCGAATCTAGCCACCTCAGCTTGGTAGGTTGTATCGCCGACAACACCGAGTCTAACGTTGGGTATAGAGAGTACATCGATACCAGCGGGCATCCCTTCTGGCACCATGATCACTAGCTCCTCCTCTAAAATAGGAACGGTGAACAAGGCATAGTGTTCTCTGAGGTTGGTTGTAACAACGGGTAGCAGGGCATCTGTTTGGCCAGAATCAAATAGGAATATTGCTTGTTCAGTGCTTTTGCTAAAGCTGTAATGGATCGGTAAACCGATGTTATTGGAGACGATGTTAATTAGTTCAACTATGAAGCCTTTGAATTGCCCGCCCTCTACGTAAATTACTGGCGAGTAGTCACCACGGATGGTGTGCAGGTGCAGTGCTGTTTTACTGTCCAGCCACGCCTGTTCTTCCTCTGTAAACTCAATCTCGTCAATGAGTGGATCTGCTAAGACGCTTCCCATAGCCGTCAGTAAAAAAACGGAACCTAACAGTAAAATTGTGGTTAGCAATCTTCTGATCACAGCATATTCCTTATTAGTATTTCACTGAGTATAGATCCGTAAATTATTAACTGTGCTGGAAAATTCCCCGTATTGGCTTACGCTTAAGGTTAGAGTATTTACTCGACGCCTTTGTCGTGGGTACAGCCATGTGCGAACAAGGGAGGCAAAGTGAAGATATTATTGGTTACCTCTGAATATGAGGGCTTGGTTAAAGTCGGTGGCTTATCGGACTTTTGCACCGCATTCGCTGAACAGCTTAAGCGGCAAGGGCAAGATATTCGTGTATTGATGCCATTTTACGGGCGAATACAGGATGAAGTGACCATTAGCCACAGTTTTCCCATCGCAATTCCTTTGAGTTGCTGGCAAACCTTTCACGCGGTGATCCACTGTGTCACGTTGAAAGGGGTCACGCTGTATTTGCTCGAGTATCAAGCTCTGTATGGTCGTGATGGCATTTATGATGATGGACACGCCGCGTATCAAGACAACCCTTTACGCTATGCTCTGCTGTCTCACGCCGCTTTTGATTTGTCGTTGGCATTAAAGTGGCAACCAGATGTGATCCATAGTAGTGACTGGCAGGGGGCATTGGTGCCGTTCTATCGACGTGAGCACTTTGCCGCATCAACATTCTTTTCTGCAACACGCACCGTGCTGACTATTCACAACGGCGCCTACCAGGGGCGTGCCGATTATGACTGGCATGAACAATTGGGAATACATCCTAAGTTCATGGTGCCGCAACTGTTTGAGGATATGGGGTGCCTTAATCCATTAAAAGCAGGTGTTGTGATGGCAGATCGCATTGTTACGGTATCACCGAGTTATCGAGATGAGCTGTTAGCCAATGCAACGAGTCATGGTATGGCTGGCGTATTTAATTACCGCCGAGCCGACTTTACCGGGGTGCTTAATGGTGTTGACCTGGTGGAATGGGATCCGGCCAGTGACAGTTGTCTGCCGTTCAATTATTCCGCTGATCAGCCGGCAGGAAAGCAGAAGTGCAAACAGCAACGGTTGACGCAGCTGGGATTGGAAAGTCTTGAAGACAAGCCGCTGTTTTGCTTCATCGGCCGCATTGCACAGCAAAAAGGTTTTTCCTTGCTGCTGCCGTTATTGCGGCAGTTGTTACAAGCTGATGCGATGCGCTGCGTAGTGATGGGACATGGTGAGGAGGGCTTTGTTAAAGAGCTAGAGAAGCTGGCTGCACACTATCCTCATAGTTTTCGATACCTTGCTGATTTCAGCCGCGAAGGTACCCACAATACATTGGCTGCTAGCGACTATATGTTGATGCCCTCTTTGTTTGAGCCGTGTGGCTTAAGCCAGCTCTACGCGATGCGTTACGGGACTGTACCAATTGTGCATGGGGTTGGAGGGTTAAAGGACAGTGTCACCGGGCTTGATGCGCTAACAGCCAATCGCAGCAAGGCCAATGGCTATCAGTTCTTCGAGCCTACACTGAAGAGTTTTTTGGCTACGGTTAAACAGGCCATTAAACACTACCATGATGATCCGTTTCTCTTGCAACTGTTACGACGTAATGCAATGAGCACAAGATTTGATTGGCAGCGGGTGGCAGAGGAATATATTGCTATCTATTCAAAACTGGTGGCAGATGCGAACAATAGCGGAGAGCACAGCGCGCCGTTGAAAAGAGCATGACGTCCCGTATGGCGACAAGTGCTTAGCCAAACATGATCATGGCGATCCCTGCGACAGCAGATAAGGTACCTAGCCAAATTTTAAAGGTGGGCGGATTTCCTCTTAACCAGGCGATAGGCAGGGCGAATAATGGACTGGTCGCCATCAGCGTTTGTGCGACAGCGGCATTGGCATACTTCAGCGATACCTGCTGCAACCAAATGGCCAAAAACGTGCCAACGACGATGGCGACGGTCAGTATCGCGCCGTTTCGCATATCCATCGCTAACAGGGGTTTTATCAATTGCTTATGGATCTCTTGGCGTAAGCCTAGCAATAGAGCGATCACTAAGGTACCGGCAACTAGTCTTATCAGTGCCCCCCACAGTGGCGCGACATCAGCATCAACCAAGGCATAGTGTGAAAGTAACACCCCCACCGCCTGACAAACAGCCGCCAATGCGCCGTAAAAAAGGCCTTTTTTGCATATCGATGGTTCATTGTCATCGTGACTTTGCTGCCTCAGCACATAGATGACCCCCGTGAGTGTGACTAGCATACCCAAAGCAGCGGTCACGGTGATTGCTTCGTTGAGGACCAACAGCGCTAATACGCCGGTGAGGGGAGGCGCCAGCGATTCCATGAGCAAAACTTTCCTGGGGCCCATGCGCCGTAGCGCTGCGAAGTAGGCTGTATCACCAATCGCAATACCTATCACGCCACTGATGATGAGCCAACCCCATGCGCTGCCACTTGGTATGCCGACAGAGGCATCACTGAGCAGGAGAGCAATGAGTAGCAGAAGCGACGCGATGACACCCTTGATAACGTTGAGGGGCATGGCGCCAAAACGCTGACTGCAGTGGCTGTAGATCCAGGTTGCGATCGCCCAGAATAGGGCGGCGGTTAATGCAGCTATTTCACCTGTAAAAGCAACCATGGCGTAAGTGGAACTCCAGACAGTAAAACGCCGCAGACGCGAAAAGCGAGCTGCGGCGTTAAATCAGATCAACGGGCTAGCGGTTATGCGTCAGCGCGAGACTCTTGATTGCGTGGACGCGGACGTGGTGCGCCACCTGTGTCAGCGCTAATCCCCATCGGCTTATTGCGTACCCGTGCATTAGACAATTGACTGAACACTTCCGCTGGCATGCCACTTGGCAGCTGTACAGTGCTGTGTCCATCAAACAAACGGATAGCGCCAATGTTACCACTGTCGATAGAAGCTTCGTTGGCAATAGCGCCGACGATATCTTTCACCTGTACACCATGGTCACGACCAACGGCTAAGCGATAGGTTTTCCAATCGATGTCGTTACGACGACCTTGGCCTTGACGAGCGCGAGGTGGACGATCACCACCGCGGTCATTGCGATCAAAGCGCTGGCCACCGCGTTCGTTACGGCCACGGCCATTCCGCTGACCACCACGGTCGTTACGGTCAAAGCGATCATTACGACCACGAGTATCACGTTGCGGGCGCTCTGGATCAGGCTTAGGTTGCAGTGGACGCTTCTGCTGATACTTGTAGAGCAACGCTGCGGCAAGATCTAAAACAGAAGTTTCAGATTGCTCGGCCATGGCGTTGATCATTTCGCGCATCGCTTCCAGGTTTGGATTGTCGACTAGCTTGGTCAGCTCTTCGCGACACTTCTCTTGGCGATGTGCGCCTAGTTCTACAGGGCTTGGCAGCTCCATGCTTTCGATGTCACCACCGGTTGCACGCATATAGTGGCGCAGCAGGTAACGCTCGCGAGGGCGAACAAACAATAAGGCTTCGCCACTGCGACCAGCACGGCCAGTACGACCGATACGGTGAACATAAGATTCGTGATCGTCAGGCAGATCGAAGTTCAATACGTGTGAGATACGGGGAACATCAAGGCCGCGTGCAACAACGTCAGTTGCTACCAAGATATTGATCTTGCCTTCTTTCAGTTGGTTAACTGTACGCTCACGCATCTGCTGGTTCATATCACCATTAAGTGCAGATGCTTTGAAACCTTGTGATTCCAAACGCTCAGCCAACTCTACGGTATCGTTACGAGTACGAACGAACACCAACATGGCGTCGTATTCGACTGTTTCAACTAAACGCTCTAGTGCGGTCAGTTTGTTGATACCACGAACTTCCCAGGCGCGCTGGCGAATGTTCGCTTTCTTGGTTTCGCTCACGGCAATTTTGACGTGGGCTGGATTTTTCAGGAAGCGTTCAGTGATCTTGCGGATCGCTGGGGGCATGGTGGCAGAGAACAACGCCATCTGCGTAGTTTCTGGCACGTGGCTCATGATCCACTCTACGTCTTCCAGGAAGCCCATGTTGAGCATCTCATCAGCTTCGTCGAGAACCAGTGTTTTCAGATCATCAAATTTGATACGACCGCGACGGATGTGATCCATCAAACGACCAGGGGTAGCAACGATAACCTGTGGGCCACGTTCCAGTTCAGCTAACTGAGGACCGTATGATTGGCCACCATAAACAGTCGCAACACGAAGGCCACGCATATGTTTGGCGAAGCTTTCAATCGCTTCCGCTACCTGAATAGCCAGTTCGCGAGTTGGTGCTAAGACCATTAATTGGGTTTTACGTACGCTAGGGTCGATTAAAGCAAGTGCGGGTAAGCCGAACGCAGCGGTTTTACCGGTACCGGTTTGTGCTTCGCCCAGCAGATCGCGACCTTCGAGGAGGTGCGGGATAGCTTCTAGCTGGATCGGAGTAGGTGTTTTGAATCCAAGGCTGTCTAACGCACTAGACAAGTTTTCTGGGAGATTGAGTACAGCGAAGCCGCTGTCAAGAGTTTCAACTTCTGACATTTCACATTCTTCATATTGGGCAAGCGGCGCGGCGTTCATCTCGAAACATCATCGAGCACGGCGCATGCGAATCACTAATACGAGGTGACAGCCCTGAAGAATTGTAGTTTCGCCATGAACTCACGCGGCGAAAACAGGCGCTACGACCTCAAACACACCAAAGAACAGAATTAACCACTCTTGGTAAGGAGGCGGCATGATACATGGATCACAAAATTATGCAATAGCGATTAAAAAATAACCAATCCTTACATTTGGACTAAACAGTTTAAGAGAGCTAATGGTGAAACAGCCTAAATCCAGACTTTCCTTAGTGGTTCTGCTGTTCTGCAGGGGCAACAGTCTCTATAATGCGTGCCTCAAATAATGTAAGCGGACAAAGAGATGACTCAGTGGACCCCTAGCAGCTGGCGCGATAAGCCAGTGCAGCAGTTGCCTCAGTATCCAGATACTGAAGCGTTGGCACGTGTTGAGAAGGAATTGGCTGACCAACCACCGTTGGTGTTTGCCGGTGAAGCGCGCGCTTTAAAAGCAGACCTAGCCCGTGTTGGCCGTGGTGAGGCCTTTTTACTGCAGGGTGGCGATTGCGCTGAAAGTTTTGCTGAGTTTAGAACCAGTCATATTCGCGATACGTTTAAAGTGTTACTGCAAATGGCTGTGGTGCTGACATTCAGTGCGAAAAGCCCCGTAGTTAAGATCGGACGGATCGCTGGACAGTTTGCTAAGCCGCGTTCAGCGGACAGTGAAACCATTGATGGTGTGACATTACCGTCCTATCGTGGCGATATCATCAATGATATTGCGTTCACTAGCGCATCACGGGTGCCCGATCCTGAGCGTATGTTGAAGGCGTACCAGCAATCGACTTCAACTTTGAATCTGTTACGTGCTTTTGCCCAAGGGGGCTTGGCAGATCTGCATCAGGTACAGCGCTGGAATCTCGACTTTATCGAAAAGAGCCCGCTGGGAGACCGCTACAAGCATCTGGCAGATCGCATTGACGAATCCCTCGAGTTTATGGCTGCCTGTGGCATCAATGGCAATACCACGCCGCAGTTGCATGAGACCACTCTATATACCTCTCATGAGGCGCTGTTGTTGCCTTATGAGCAGGCATTGACCCGTAAAGATCATTTGACCGGTGAATGGTACGACTGTGCAGCACATATGCTCTGGGTTGGCGATCGTACCCGTCAGCCTGATGGGGCTCATTTGGAGTTTTGTCGCGGTATTAATAACCCGATCGGTCTAAAAGCTGGACCCAGCACTAAGATCGAAGATCTATTGCGCAACATCGATATTATTAACCCGAATAACGAAGAGGGGCGCTTGAACCTTATCGTACGCATGGGTGCGGACAACGTTGGTGCTCATTTGCCGGAGTTAATTCGTGCCGTGCAACGGGAAGGGAAGAACGTGGTGTGGAGCTGTGATCCTATGCATGGCAACACCATTAAATCGTCTACCGGATATAAGACGCGTCGGGTTGAGGATGTGTTGAAAGAGGTGCAAAGCTTCTTCGAGATCCATGGTGCTGAAGGCTCGGTGGCGGGCGGTGTTCATTTCGAAATGACCGGCCGTAACGTGACAGAGTGTACCGGCGGTGCATTCCAGATAACCGACCATGACTTGGCTGAGCGTTATCACACCTACTGCGATCCGCGTTTGAATGCTGATCAGGCGTTAGAGTTGGCGTTTATGATCGCCGATCATGTAAAAGCGGCACGTGCTGCGATTAAGTAGGATCCGCTGACCTAGTTAGTTCTGCATTTCGTTGCAGCAATAAAAAAGGAGCCATTGGCTCCTTTTTTTTTGCCTGAAATATAGGTTGTTAACGAGTGCGATCTGCTCGCGGGGTTAGCGTTGTCTATCTTGTTTAGATGCATTAGTTACAGTCTTTGCGGCACTTTCGTGGCGATTGTCGATGTCTGAATCGACCTCGTCGTAGTTGAATTTTCCGAGTAAAAGATTGTAGAGACACATCAATATGCCATACAGCGAAACGAAGCCAGCACCTAGCGTGGCAATTCCCTGAAGCGCGATAATAAATGCGAGAAAGGCGACAACTGCGCCTATTAAAGCCATTTTGTATTTTTGCTTTTGATACGGGGAGAGTGTTTTTTTGTAACCAGACATAAACAGATCCTCCTTGAATTCGTCATTTCTACTTGGCGATCACCTGCTTGATAAACGGTAGCATGTGGGTGGCAATGATTGGTTGCGCGTCTGCTGCCGGATGAATACCATCGGCTTGCATCAGCGCGGGGTTTTCTGCGACAGCAGGTAAAAAGCTGGGAACAAGTGTAATTTGATGTGTTTCGGCCAAGCGATGGTAGATCGCTTGAAACGCCGCTGTGTAGCGCTTTCCATAGTTTGGTGGTAGTAGGATCTCAACTAACAGCGGGGTTGCCCCTGCGGCTTTCGATGCGGTAATCAATTGTGCTAGCTGTTGTTCTGTATGTTGCAGATCAAACCCACGTAAGCCATCGTTTCCGCCTAGCTCTATGATGACAACATCTGGCTGGTGCTTGGTAAGGAGATCTGGCAGCCGGCGTAATCCACCGTCGCTGGTATCGCCGGTGATGCTGGCGTTGACCACGCTAGTTTTGTTACCTTCGGCAATTAACCGGTCACTCAATAAGTGCACCCAACCCTGTTCAATCGACATGCCATAGGCCGCGCTGAGACTGTCACCCAGAACAATAATGGTCGATTTCTCTTGGGCATACGTATAGGCAGGCAACGCAAAAATAAGTATGAGGAAAAAAGCGCTAATGCGAGACGAAACAGCGTTAAACATGATTGAATTCCAACAAGTCAGTTATACAGTTGACGGCCCTGAAGGCAGCCTCTCCATCCTCGATGGTGTGTCGTTACAAGTCAAGCAGGGTGAAACGGTCGCCATTATCGGGCCGTCTGGCGCGGGTAAGAGTTCATTACTCTCTTTAGCCGCCGGGCTCGAGCGCGTTTCGGCAGGAGGAGTGTCGGTGGCGGGGCAGAGCATCACTAATATCTCCGAATCAGCATTAGCAGCAATGCGTGCTGAGCATATTGGTTTTGTTTTCCAATCATTTTTGCTTATCCCCGAGTTAACGGCGGTTGAGAACCTGACGGTGCCCTCGCAGCTGTGTGGAAAAATACTCGCCAAAGGTCAGGCTGAAGGGATGCTGGAAAAGGTTGGCCTTGCGCAAAGGGCGCGCCACTATCCACAACAGATGTCGGGCGGTGAGCAACAGCGTCTGGCGATCGCTCGCGCATTTGTCCATCAACCTAACATTCTGCTTGCAGATGAACCGACAGGTAATCTGGATCGTGCTAACGGTGAGCACATTAGTGAGCTGCTGTTTGAGCTAAATGAAGCGCAAGGAACCACACTTTTGCTTGTGACCCACGATGAGGCGTTAGCAGCAAAGTGTCAACGGGTACTTAGGCTCACCAATGGCCAATTGGAGGTCGTGAAGCAATGAGTTTGCTGGCAAACAGCTTAAACATGCTTAAAGGGGAGCGCAGAGGTGCGTCGCTCTATCTTTGGTGGATATCCCTGGCCGCGGCTGTGGCAATCCTGTTCTGGTTTTTGGCTCTCAGCCAGCGTATCGAGGTGTTTTTACAACGTTCCACTTCTGGTTTCTTAGCCGCCGATATTGTCCTATCTGCACCGCAACCGGTTGACCAGTCATGGTTAGATGACGCCCACTTAAGGGGGCTGAACAGTACCCAGATGTTGCGTTTTTCTACCATGATGTTTGCTGGAGACCGCTTGCAGTTGTCATCAGTGAAAGCGGTTGCTGAAGGTTATCCTCTGCGTGGTGAACTGCGTATCAGCGATGCTTTTGGCAGTGAAGGTTATTGGGTGAAACATGGCCCTGAGCCTGGCTCGGTTTGGTTGAGTGAAACGCTGGCGCTACAGCTGTCAGTTGCTGTGGGGGAGAGTGTTGAAGTTGGCGATACTGAATTGACTTTCAGCCACTACTTGCTGGAGCAACCGGATGTTGCTTTTGGGGTGTTTAGCTCGTCGCCTCCGAGCTTAATCCACCTCGACGATGTTGCAAGAAGCGGTGTTATAAGGCCGGGTAGCCGCGTTAATTACCGTTATCTCTTTAGTGGCGATTCACAGCTCGTTGATGACTGGTACCATTGGCTCAAGCAGAACAAAAAAGAGCGCCACACCCTGACCTCGTTAGTTGATAGCGAATCTAATTTGGGGGATGCCTATCAACGTGCACAACAGGTGCTATTTTTGGCCATGGTGTCAGCATTAGCGCTGACCCTGATCGCGATGTGGTCTTCGTTACAGTCCTATGCAGGCCCATTAACTCGGCGGATCGGTGTACTGCGGATATTGGGTGCCTCTCAACGTTTGTTATTGGCGCAGTTTGGCCTGCACTTAGGTATCACTGTATTTGCAGGGGTTGCGTTTGGGTTATTGGTTGGTAGTGGTCTTGATTATATGGCGGCTCAGCAGATGGCCTCTTTTGCGCCGCTGCTAGCCGAACAATCAATCGGCGTGCGGCCATACTTGCTGGCTGCGCTCAGTGGGGTTGTGGCTTGCGTCTGCTTGTTGGCACCTTTGCTGGCTTACCTGTTCCGTGTTGGACCACGTCAATTACTGGAATCTGCGGAGCGCGCCCCCAAGGCGCCAGCTGTGAAAGGCGGTGTGTTACTCGGGGTCGGTTTTGTGCTGTTAACCGGATTAGTGAGTGGTTGGTTAAATCTGCTACTTATGCTTGGGTTAATCATCGTTTTAACGCTGTTGAGCAGTGGTGTTCTGCTATTGGTCGAACGAATTCGTGTACCGGCGCAGATGAAAACATTGCACTTGGCAATGCTGCTATTGGTGCGGCAACGGGTTCGTGTGACGATCCAAATGGTCGGCTTAACTCTTGCCATTGCACTGACTTTGGCGATGGTATTTGTGCGTTCAGATCTTATTGATGAATGGCAACGCCTGGTACCCGAGCAAACGGCTAATTTCTTTTTGGTCAATGTAAACCCAGATGAGCGCACTGTGCTGGCGCAGCAGATCACCAACCAGGAAGGACGCTTAAGCGGTTTTTATCCCATTATTCGTGGCCGCTTAACTAGCATTAATGGTGAAAAGGTGGTCGATGATCGTGATGGCAAAGCCGCCATAGAAGAGCAGCAAGGACGACGTCGAGGGATCAATAGAGAGTTGAACCTGACTTGGACTGATACGTTACCTGAAGATAATGTAATTGAAGCGGGTGACTGGCAGAAAACCGTCAACGGCGAAGGTTTATCTGTTGAAGAGGGTATGGCCAAGCGGCTCGAACTTGAATTGGGTGATCGGCTTACTTTTGTTGTTACCGGTGGCGAGATTTCTCTACCGATCACTAGCATACGTTCATTAGACTGGAAATCGATGCGTCCGAACTTTTTTGTGATCTTTCCAAAAAGTAGTTTGGATGCTTATGCACATACTTATATTACCAGCTTCTACTTGCCGTATGAGAGTAGGGATTGGTTGTATACCAATATGCGGCAATATCCCGCTGTGAGCTTGATTGATATTGAGCAAATATTAGCGAAGTTTGCCGGCTATCTAGTGCAGATCGTGCAAGTGGTGACCGTGCTAGTGGTGTTGGTGTTAATAACAGCGTTACTGGTGACGGCTTCGTTGGTGATGGGGAGTTTTGTCCGCCGCCACCGTGAACTGCATATTTATCGTATACTTGGTGCCAGTGATAGTGCCTTAAAACGTCTGTTGATGGCGGAGTTTGTTTTGGTTGGTATATTGGCTGGTGTGATTGCGTCGGTGATCGCAGAAGCGCTGTTAGGTGCTCAGGCCTTATGGATATTCGAACAATCTCCCCGCTGGCATGGGCAGTTGTGGTTGCTGGGACCTGTTGTCGGCATGTTGGCGACATTACCACTGGCGTTTTGGCTAACCAGTAGGTTGCTACGGGCGTCAAAGTCGCGCGTGGCAACGCACTGACAACACTACTTTGTTTTAGGGCGAGCCAGTAGGCTCGCCAATGCCTCATCTAATCGGCTATGACAGAAATGAAAGCCATGCTCGTGTAGTCGTGATGGTACGACCCGTTGGCCGTAAATCAATAAATCGGCCATTTCGCCAAACAGTAGGCGCAGTAGAAAGCGCGGTAATCTGAATTCCGCTGGACGTTCCAGCTGTTTACCTAGCGCATCGGTAAACTCCTGGTTAGTGCAGGGAGAGGGGGCGGTTAGATTAAAAACGCCGTTTGCTGTTGGGTGATCAAGTAAGAATATTATGGCTTTAACCATGTCGTTAATGTGGATCCATGACATGTACTGTTCGCCGCTGGCAAGCGGCCCGCCGAGCCCAAATCGAAATGGCGGTAGCATACGTTTCAGGGCCCCGCCTTTGGTGCCAAGTACGATCCCCGTTCGCATTATACAGAGGCGGACATTGTCTGGCTTACCTTCCGCTAACTCTTCCCACCGTTGGCAGATCTGGTGGGAAAATTCGTCATGATGATCTGTAAACGATTCATCAATAGTCTCGTTGCCTTGACGCCCATAGATCCCTATCGCGGAGCCGCTCAGGAAAATGGATGGTGGGTTGTTGCTAGTGTGCATGAGCTGCACGAGCGTACTGGTAATGTGCCAACGACTGCCAGTAATTCTAGACTTCTGACGTTTACTCCAGCGCTTGTTGGCTATTGGTTCGCCGGCAAGGTTGATCACTGCATCAAATGGGTCAAGATCATTAAGGTCGTTAAGGCAGGAGATGATCTTGACGTCGAAGCCAAGCTGTTTTTGTGCTGATGAGGGGTGGCGGCTTAACACTGTCACCTTATGCTGGTTTTTAAGGTGTTTGGTGAGTGCGCTGCCAATGAAGCCTGTGCCGCCAGTGATCAATATGTTCAATGAGGTCACCTATGCTGTGCAAAGTGATAACGGATTGTGTCACAAACGAAACCCGATAAACTATACACTATCCTCGGCAGGGCAGTAGGTCATCCTCCGAATTATCATTGGATGAAGAGGTGATCTCGTAAGAGCCACTTTCGCGACGATGATTGGCAAATTGCAGTATGACTAGCAAAGCACGGCTGACAGCCGCCATGGCAATACCGACAGCAGCCATACGAGCGCCTGCCTGTAAGCTTTTGCTAGCCATTGTTTCTGTGGTCATTGTGTCGCTAAACATCGCCAGTGCGGTGGCTATAACACATAGGATCATCGACTTAATTAGACGGTCTGCAAAGGTTCGGTCTACGCTTTTTAGCCTTTGATAGCCGTGAATAGTAGCAATAAAAATAGCGCTCAATACTAAGGTCAACATCTTGACCTCCTTAAAACCCATGAATGCGATGCAATGTCATCTAATTCTGTAAGTTTACAACATTTTGATGACGAATTGGTGACAAGAATAGCATGAATTGTACAAAAAATATCCTATCTTCACTTTTAAAGCCTAAATCTGTGAAAAATGCTGAACGATTATTACATGGTCGAGGCCAGCTAACTGGTGGTGCAGAGTCGATTGCTATCGATTGGTATGCAAGCCATCTGTTGTTCACTTTTTATAGTGAAGTGAGTGACGATGATGTGAATACGCTTGTTGATGCGGTAGTGGATCAGTTTCGGCAATGGCAGATGCCTATCCAAGCTGTCCTTTGCCAACGTCGCTATTTAAAAGGTGCGCCAGTAGAGTGCCTACATGGTGAGGTTTCACAGCCTTTATGGGTCACCGAACATGACCTGCAATACAAGGTCAATCTGCTTAACCATCAAAATCATGGCTTATTTTTAGATATGGCGGAAGGGCGGAAGTGGGTGTTGGAACATGCCAAAGCGCGTTCTGTTCTCAATCTATTCAGTTATACCTGTGGCTTTTCTGTTGCTGCACTAGCGGGTGGTGCAGACAGTGTGGTGAACTTGGATATGAGCAAAGGTGCACTGAGTGTCGGCAAGCAAAATCATGTAAAAAATGATCTACATGGAGCAAGGTTCCTCGGACACGACCTTTTTAATAGTTGGGGAAAGCTAAAACGTTTCGGACCCTATGGTTTGATTATCGTTGATCCACCCTCTTTCCAAGGCAGCAGTTTCACCCTGGATAAACATTATCCGAAAGTGATTAGGCGGCTCAGTTCTTTGGCAGAAGAGGGAGCAGATATATTACTTTGTTTAAATGCGCCAGAAAAAGACAGTGAATATCTAACCGCGATGGTTGAAGAAGGGGCGCCTGAATTAAGTTTTGTGCAGCGTTTGCCAAACCCCGCAGCCTTTGCTGATCGTTTTCCTGAAAAGGCGCTCAAGGTTTTACATTACAGGTATGGTAGCTAATAACAGATAGCTAACAGGCTCTCCTGTTAGCTATCAAAGATCGTTTATCTCTTTCTTTAAATCATAGCTTTCGTCAGTGACAATTTTTTCAACGACTTGTAGGCGCTGGTTTATTGCTTCAAGTGTTTCTTTATTCACATATTGCTTATAGATTGCCAGTTCGGTCTCAAGCATATCCACCCGCTGCTTTAATGCATTATGACGGCGGCCTCTGGCGCTGAACTGTGTTAAGGCCAAGTAAGCGAACACAATCGCCACTAAAACAACAATCATCATATTGCCACTCATTTGTTAACTCCTTACTTAGGGGGCGTGGGTTTAATTTTGCCCATCTAGCCAATCCAACTGTTATTGATCTTTATAACAGCATACAAGCCTTGAATGCCAGCAAGTTAGTGAAAATTAAAGTGTTTATTAACAAAATAGTATCTATTTATTTCTAACATGTTGAAAGCGCCACGGATCTGAGAAGTGAGTCTGTTAAACTGAGTGATTGTAGTATTTTTTAGTCTTAACTGTTCAGGCGCTGTGCATCATAGGGAGAGATAACGTGGGTGGGATAAATCGCTGGTGGCTGTTGGTCGTGCTTCTTTTTCCGTTGGGATTATTGGCCACCCCGCTGGAGTCACAGGAGCAGCTAGAGCCGGAAAAAGCGTTAGGATTAAGTGCGAAAACAACAGCGCGCGGCAGTAGCATTGCGGTTGCCACGGCGAATAAGCACGCCAGTGAAGCTGCGATGGCTATGCTAAAAGCGGGCGGCAGTGCCGTGGATGCAGCTATTGCGGCGCAGATGGTATTGACCCTGGTTGAGCCGCAATCATCCGGCATTGGTGGTGGCGCATTCATGCTGCACTACGATGCTAAAGAAGGTGCGTTGACCAGCCTCGATGGTCGGGAAAGCGCCCCGCAAGCAGCGACGCCCGATATGTTTCTACTGCCAGATGGTAAGCCAATGGCGTGGAAAGATGCCTTGGTGGGCGGGCGCTCGGTTGGTGTCCCTGGTGTGGTCGCCATGTTGAAAATGGCTCATGACAAGCATGGCGTGTTGCCATGGAAAGTGTTGTTCGAGCCCGCAATCAAGCTCGCAAAAGAGGGCTTCATTGTCTCTCCCAGATTGGCTAAGTTGGTGGCTGCCAATATTAATCCTGGCATGGGATTGTTTGAATCGAACAAGGCCTATTTTTTCCCTGATGGTAAACCGATAGCTGAGGGTAGCTTATTGGTTAATCAGCCACTGGCAGATACGTTGACGGCGATTGCCGAGTTTGGGCCGAAAGCATTTTACCAAGGTGAGCTGGCTCGCCGCATCGCCTATGTGGTTAACAATGCCAAGGTTAACCCTGGATTACTGAGCGAAAAGGATTTAAATCATTATACCGCGCTGGAACGAACACCTATCTGTGGTCTGTATCGAGGCTATAAAGTTTGCGGCATGGCACCACCGAGCTCCGGTGGCGTGGCGGTTCTACAGTTACTTAAACTGTTAGAAGGAAGCGATTTACAGGCCCTAAAGCCGACTTCTGCAGATGCTGTTCATCTGTTTACCCAAGCATCTAAGTTAGCATTTGCAGATCGCAATATTTATATGGCTGATAGCGATTTCGTTGCGGTACCGGTTTCAGAGATGCTGGATGATAGGTATATCGAATTGCGCCAAGGCCTAATTACAGGCCGCGATGACGGGGTGGTTGAAGCCGGGCAGCCGGTCGACTACCTGAGAGCTTTGGATGCAAGTCCCGAATTTGAGAGCACTAGTCACCTTTCTATCGTTGATAAGCGTGGTAATGCAGTATCGATGACGACGAGTATTGAAATGGGTTTTGGCTCTTCACTGATGGTCGCAGGCTTTTTACTTAATAACCAGTTAACCGACTTTTCGCTGCAACCTACACGTGGCGCATTGCCGGTGGCTAATCGTATTGAACCAGGTAAAAGGCCAAGAAGCTCAATGGCACCGACGATGGTGTTTAGACCGGATGGCCGCCTCTGGTTGGTTATCGGCTCACCGGGCGGAAGTCGGATTATTGACTACGTTGCCTGGAGCCTATTGGCGCGTATCGATTGGGACATGGCTTTACAGCAAGCGATTGACTTCCCTCGCGTCACTAACAGAAACGATTACACTGCGCTGGAAAAGGGTACTGAAATTGCTCTACTAAAAAAAGCATTAGAGGTGAGAGGACATAGAGTGAGACTGATTGATCTTAATAGTGGTATCCATGCTATTGAGGTAGGTGACACCTTTATTGACGCAGCGGCGGACCCGCGGCGGGAAGGGTTAGCGTTGGCAGAATAGTGCCTGAGTCAGCAATGGCTAGCGTTGATTACGTTAGCCATTGGTCATGAATATATCTGGCTTGATTGATTCTACGTACCATTCAAGACCTTTCTTAACAACAATAACCGTGCGCTCATCCTCTCGAACACCACCGTCTATTTTTCCTTTAAAGTGCACGGTTACTTGTGCTTGGGTAGCTACTTTACGGAAAAAATCGGCATCCGTGTCGCTAAGTGTTAGTTCAACGTCATTCATTGACAGCCCAACCACATGGCGTTTGACGGAATGTGCTGAGCGATAATGAACTAACAGCTCGGCCAACTCCGGCATGCAGTATTTGGTAGCCTCGTTTACGTCAGCGCGAATGTAGATAGCAGCAAAGAAATCAATAGCCGCCTGTTCAGGCGTACTGACTTTCTCTTCACAGCCAGTTAGCAGTAAAAAGGCACACAGCAAAGAGATAAGAGCGTTAATACGACGTGCTTTCATTTTCATCACATTTAATTTTTTTCACAGTCTATAGTGCATAAATCATTTTCATAGGTCAAAACATACCAATGATTACGCTATGCATCACATAACTGAATAATCGTATTTCGTTAAGCAGATAACTAACCCATTATTAATTCAACAAGTTTATCTGATTCTCTAGGTGGCTTTTGAAGGAACTGCTAAGTAATCTACTTTCTTCCTTGATGGGGCGGGTTCGCGATCTGCTTCCAATTGTCATCGTTGTCGCTTTTTTCCAATTGGTTGTGCTGCAACAACCGTTACCTAATTTCTCCGAAATTCTTATAGGTTTGCTGCTAGTTGTGGCTGGACTGGCGTTCTTTATTCGTGGCTTGGAAATTGGTCTTTTCCCCCTGGGGGAAAATCTCGCCCATGCCTTTGCGCAGAAGGGTAATGTCTGGTTGCTCTTAGCATTCGCGTTTTGTTTAGGTTTTGGTACCACCGTTGCTGAACCCGCCCTGATTGCCGTGGCCGATGAAGCGGCGGAGGTTGCGGCTGAAGGTGACATGATTGCTCGCACCGAGGAAGCGATGGAGTCTTATGCCGATGGCCTTAGGCTCACGGTTGCTTTGTCTGTAGGCGTCGCGATTGTGATAGGTGTATTGCGGATCCTTAGGGGGTGGCCGATCCATTTGATGATCACCGGTGGTTATATCTTGGTGCTGATCACGACGGTTTTTGCGCCGAGAGAGATTATTGGGATCGCCTATGACTCTGGCGGCGTCACCACATCAACGATTACTGTCCCTTTGGTGACCGCATTAGGTGTCGGGCTATCCAGTGTGATTAAAGGGCGTAATCCCATGCTGGATGGTTTTGGTTTGATTGCGTTCGCGTCGCTGACACCGATGATATTTGTCATGATATACGGGATGTTGATATGAGTGGCTTGTTACTAGAACTACTCTATAGCACGGCTAATACGATGCTTGATGTGTTGCCTATCATTACCATCATCTTGGTTTTTCAATTGGTGCTGTTACGACGGCCCATCCCACGAACTAAGCGTGTGATGCTCGGCTTTGTCTACGTGATTATTGGCTTAAGCTTGTTTTTGGTTGGGTTAGAAAAAGCGCTATTTCCGCTTGGCGAGTTAATGGCAAAGCAGTTAACGCGTCCAGAGTTTATCTACACTCACGCCCACGAGTTAGACCTTCACGTTGATTGGAAGGATTACTACTGGATCTATATCTTCGCTGCGGCAATTGGCTTTAGCACGACAATTGCCGAGCCTAGCTTAATCGCGGTGGCGATTAAAGCCCACGAGGTTTCTGGCGGCGCGATTGGTGTTTGGGGGTTAAGGGTTGCCGTTGCGTTAGGGGTGGCTATCGGCATTAGCTTGGGAAGTTACCGCATTGTGGTGGGCGACCCTCTGCACTTCTATATTTTGGCAGGGTACGTCGTGGTAGTGATCCAGACCTTCGTGGCGCCTAAGTTGATTATTCCATTGGCTTACGATTCCGGTGGCGTCACTACTTCAACCGTAACTGTACCGCTAGTGGCCGCGTTAGGGTTGGGATTGGCTGAAACAGTACCAGGACGTAATCCGTTGGTCGATGGCTTTGGTCTGATCGCTTTTGCCAGCCTATTTCCCATTATTACTGTAATGGCGTATGCGCAGCTTTCTGAATGGCAGGAACACCGCAAAGGTTCGCCAAAAAAACAGGAGCAAAATTAACATGCATTTCAAACTGATCATTGCTTTTGTCGAAGACGGGTTAACTGAATCTATCATGGAAGCTGCAAGGGTCGCGGGGGCGACGGGCGCGACGGTGATAAATAATGCGAGAGGCGAAGGGTTAAGCAAGCATAAGACATTTTTTGGGCTTGATCTTGAAACCCAGCGCGATGTTTTACTCTTTCTCGTTGAAGAGCATCTTTCCAGAAAAGTATTAGAAAAGATCTCTGAACTAGGACGATTTGACGCAACTAAAGGGGCAGGGATCGCAATCCAGTTAGACGTAGAAGATGCCGTTGGCGTTGCCCATCAGGTTGCTGCACTTAAGAAACAGGTGGAGGAAACACTATGACTATTCGGCGAGTACCGGTGAAACAAGTAATGGTCGACAAATTTGAATTAGTGGATGGCTTGATCACGGTCGAAGCAGCGCTGCAGTTAATCGGTGATAAGGGGCTTGAAGCACTAATTATTGATAAACGAGATGAACATGACGAATTTGGCATGGTACTGCTTTCCGATATTGCAAAGCAGGTTATTGCGAAAGACAAATCGCCTGCGAGGGTCAATCTGTATGAGATCATGGCTAAGCCTGTAGTGTCTGTTAGCTCAGGCATGGATGTCAGGTATTGTGCTCGCTTGTTCGATAGCTTTGGGATCCATCGTGCTCCGGTGATCGATGAAGGGCGGGTATTAGGTGTAGTCAGTTACAACAACATTGTTATTAAAGGTTTTGCGCTTAATGGCTCCTAATAGTCTTACTTTTATGTAATCTCTATTAAGAAAACAGTTGCAACTAACCAAATTTCTTAGTTAGACGTTTTATGGTGTGTATTACTATCCACAGATTTTGTGGATAACTTTGTTGATGAATTAAGTGGTTGGCGTTATCTTGTTGTTTTTATGCAATAAAAATTATTGATCGAAGAGTGAACAATCAAATTCTCAATATCCCCGCGAATAAATGTCAAGTAAAAAAAAAGGAGCTAAGCTCCTTTTTTTTTACTTTTATGGTCTGAATTGGCGACTTTAGCTTACGTTATCCAACTGTCTGGATTGGATCGCTGTTAAAGCGATTGTATAGACAATATCTTCCACTAACGCACCGCGAGATAAATCATTAACGGGCTTGCGCATGCCTTGCAGCATGGGGCCAATACTGATTAAGTCTGCTGAACGTTGAACGGCTTTATAGGTTGTGTTGCCAGTATTCAGATCTGGAAAGATGAAGACAGTCGCTTGACCAGCCACTGGGCTGTTAGGCGCTTTCTTCTTCGCTACATTTTCCATGACAGCAGCATCGTACTGCAGTGGGCCATCAATAATCAGTTCTGGACGCTTCTGTTTGGCAATTTCGGTTGCCAAGCGAACCTTGTCTACATCTGTACCTGTGCCGCTAGTACCCGTGCTGTAGCTGATCATGGCAACTTTGGGTTCAATGCCAAATGCTGTTGCTGAGTCTGCAGATTGGATAGCGATATCAGCCAATTGTTCTGCAGTAGGATCTGGGTTAATCGCGCAATCGCCGTAAACCAGAACTTGGTCAGGTAACAACATAAAGAAGATCGATGATACCAAACTGCAACCTGGCGCCGTTTTGATAAGTTGCAGTGGTGGCCTGATGGTGTGTGCTGTGGTGTGAACAGCACCAGAAACCAAGCCGTCGACTTCATTTTGCGCTAGCATCATCGTGCCTAGCACGACTTCATCTTCGAGTTGCTCATCGGCAACGACTTCGGTCAGCCCTTTATGCTTGCGCATTTCAACCATCGGTGCGATGTATTTTTCACGTACTGCGAGCGGGTCGATAATCTCTACGCCTTCACCAAGGGTTACCCCTTGTTGACTAGCGATACGAGCGACTTCATCGGGATTACCCAAGAGGACGCAACGTGCGATACCGCGTTCTGCGCACATAGCTGCTGCTTTAATGGTTCGTGGCTCTGTGCCTTCTGGCAGCACGATCCGTTTATTCGCCTGGCGCGCTAACTCTGTCAGCTTATAACGGAATGCCGGAGGTGAGAGTTTCCGCTTACGATCTGTACCTGCCACTATCTGGTGGATCCAGCCTTCGTCAATGTGGCTGGCTGTGTAATCCTGCACCTGTTCGATCCGTTGGGGGTCGTCAGTTGGCACTTCAAGATTAAATGCTTGCAGGTTGAGTGATGTTTGCCACGTGTTGGTATCCACCAAGATAACAGGCAGTCCACCAACCATCGCGGGTTTACACAGCTCCATTAAGCTTGCATCAGGCTGGAAGCCGCCAGTGAGCAATAATGCACCAATCTCGACGCCATTCATTGCAGCTAGGCAAGCTGAGACGATGACATCTGGGCGATCCGCTGATGTCACGAGCAAGCTACCAGGTTTAAAGTGGCTGATCATATTGGGCACGCTGCGGGCACAAAATGTCACGCTACGCAGGCGGCGACCGGCTAATTCCCCTTCGTTAATGACTTCGGCGTTCAGGTGGTCAGCGAGGTCTTTAACTCGTGGTGCAATTAGATCGTATGTCCATGGAATACAGCCTAATAGTGAAACTTTGGAATGCTTAAACGCTTTGATAATAGCATCGACGGATGCATTACTATGGGCTTCGCTACCTTCAAATATTTCACTAAGGTCAGGGCGGGTACGTCCTTGATCGTCCACTGGTGCGCCGACCTTGTTGACGATAACTCCCAATAGTTGGGTGTTCTTGTCTCCGCCCATATTGTTGTGGGCGATTTCTACGCGCTCTCGCAGCTGCCCTGCATCATCAACTCCTGGGGTCGCAACGAATACAACTTCTGCGTCCAGCGCTTTGGCGATATCGATATTTGCGCGATTTGCCCAGGGTGAGCGGCGAGTGGGCACTAAACCTTCGACCACCACGGTATCGTCATTGCCGCAGAACTGTTGATAGCGGGCGACGACCTCTTCGAGTAAGACATCGCGTTGGTCACTACTGATCAATGATTCTGCGTAGTGCATGCGCAATGGCTCAGCTGGTGTCAGGCTGGTCGCATTATTAATAATCGCGGTTGAACGTTCAGGGCCTTTATCACCAAGCCTGAGCTGTGCAACTGGCTTGTAAAAACCGACACGGGCACCTTGGCGTTCTAATGCGCGAACCATACCTAAGCTGATGGTTGTGAGACCGACGCCGCCACCGATGGGAATAAGCATTATAGTGCGTGACACTATGAACTTCCTTTTGTACTTGAGTAAGATAAGCCCGAGTAAATGACTCGGGCCGCTTAGTACTACTTAGCCAAACGAACACTATCTCTGGCGATGACAAGCTCTTCGTTGGTTGGAATAACCAATGCTTTAACACGACTCTCAGCAGAGGTGATTTCACCTGCTTTGCCAAAGCGGCAATTCATGTTTGCGTCGTCATCAACTTCAAAGCCAAACACAGGTAGCAGCTCTAAGGTATCTTTTCTGATCGCTGCTGCGTTTTCGCCGATACCACCAGTAAATACGACAGCATCAATGCTAGGCAGCGCAGCTGCATAACTGGCGATGTATTTAGCTAATCGATAAATAAATACCTCATGAGCACGGATCGCTTCCGGCTTGCCGCTCTCAAGGCCATCTTCAACATAACGACAGTCGCTGGTGACTTCGGTTAATCCTAACAAACCGCTTTGCTTGTGCAGCATGTTGTTTACTTCTGTGAGGGTGTAGCCAACGTTGTCAACCAAATGGAAAATGATAGCCGGATCAATATCGCCTGAACGGGTACCCATGACAAGCCCTTCAAGAGGTGTCAAACCCATGCTGGTGTCTACACTTTTGCCACCTTTTACCGCACAAACAGAACCACCATTACCTAGGTGAGCAACAATAACATTCGTTTCAGCTATCGGTTTGCCAAGCATCTTAGCGGCTTCTTGGCTGACGAAATAATGGCTGGTGCCATGCATGCCGTAACGTCGAATACTGTGTTGACGGTACATTTTATAGGGTAGGGCGTAAAGGTAAGCCTGCTCAGGCATGGTTTGATGGAATGCAGTATCGAATACGGCTACTTGCTTAAGCGCAGGAAACGCAGCTTGAGCTGCACGAATACCGATTAGGTGCGCCGGGTTGTGCAGAGGAGCAAGTGTGGCACAGGCTTCGATTCCCTCTATAACAGTGTCATCAATAACGATTGAACTGGTGAAACGTTCGCCGCCATGAACCACGCGATGACCGATTGCTACGAGCGATTCAGCTAGACCAGGTTGCTTATTAATTAATGCAACTATGAAATCAAGCGCTTCTCTGTGGGCTGAGCCAGCACCTAATTTTGCTTCATCCTTCTCACCTTTGAGTTTCCACTTAATGCGAGATTCGGGAAGGTGGAGGCATTCGGCTAAGCCGGAAAGAATTTCGTCGCCGTTATCTGCATCAATAATGGCGAACTTGAGAGACGAACTACCGCAATTAAGAACAAGAACTAAGTTGGCACTCATAATAGTCGTTTAGCCTGAGTCAAGTTGTTTGGGGGATGAAACACCCGTTCATCAGTTAAAGTCACATAAGAATAGAACAAAAAGCATTGTTCGGTGCGCTCTGCTGATGATGGAGTGTAGGCGCGAGCAAATATATATCTAATGTAATAAAATTACAAAAAATCCCTGTGCTCGCCTTAACTTAGGTCAATTTTTAGCACTATATGATCAATCGGCAACGCCGGACCTGGGTTATGGGATAGTTTTGGCGAAAATGTTGTCACATGAGGTACACTCATAGATGTGAATCAAGTTTTAAGCAGGGGTACGTGGTGTCGCAACTAACAGAGTTACTGCAGCAAGGGCAACGCTACATGAACATTTGGCCTATCCGACCTGAACTGTATCGTCATTTCCCTGAGATTCGGGTAATACAGTTTACTCGCTGGGCGACTCGTTGGCTGCCCGGCTTTGCGGTGATGTTACCTGCTTTGCAATATCTGTTGGTTGATGGTTTGTTTTTTGCTCAGATGATTGCTGTGAGCCTACTGCTTATGTCGATTCCGTTTCAAGGCTTACTCTGGCTTGGGCATCGCGCTACTCAACCTTTACCGCCCTCATTAAGTGGATGGTATCGAGATATCCACGCTCGGATGAATGCTGAAGGATGTCAGATATCTCCAGTAAAATCACAACCGCAGTTTTTGGATATGGGCGCTTTGCTAAACCAGGCGTTCAAGCAGTTAGAATCTTCAAGGCTGCAGCGTATTTTCTAGCCAAGGCCATCACACGTTTCAGTTCAGAATCGTGTTCCATTCAACGAGTTTTATTTGACTGTCTTACAGGCGGTTATAAAGCTTATTGCTCCTTCATTCATAGTGCCATGAACATGAATAAAACTGTGTTGGCCTGATATCGACGTTATACCGACGAGAGCGCGCCATAATCGCTCTCTAAATAGAGTTGACCATTATGATGATAAAAAGGAGATCGAGCCTGCTGTGAAAGGGGGCGGCAGTAACTAACTCCTACCGCCGAGATCTTTTAATTCGCAAGGCTAAGTAATATCAGTAATAACTAATACATCACGTGATGGCCATAGCTAGCGATCACATCTTTTATTGCTTCCATTGTTTCTTTACTTGGTGGTTTGACACCGTCAAGGTCATATTTTTCACCCATGGCTTCCCACTTGTGTTTGCCCAACTCGTGATAGGGAAGTAGTTCTACTTTTTCAATATTTTTCATCTCCTTGATAAAATTACCAAGGGCATGTGCTGACTCAATATCGTCTGTATAACCACCGACGACCACATAACGTAGCCAAACAGGTTGGTTCTTGTCTGCCAAGTATTGAGCAAATTGCAGTGTTCTTTTGTTGCTCACTTTTGTTAGGTCAATATGCTTGGCATCATCAATCTGCTTAATGTCCAACATAACCAAATCAGAGACGTCGATTAGCTCATGAATATCGTCGTTATAGACACGAACGAAGCCATTGGTGTCGAGACAGGTGTGGATCCCCTCGGCTTGGCAGGCTTTGAATAGCTCTTTAACGAAGGCTGCCTGTAAAATTGCCTCGCCTCCCGATGCCGTTACGCCACCACCACTGGCATTCATAAAGTGACGATAACTCTGCATCTCTGACATCAACTCTTCAACGGTGACTTCTCGTCCACCGTCTAGATCCCATGTATCGCGGTTATGGCAATACTTACAGCGCATCAAACAGCCTTGCATAAATACGATGTAACGAATGCCAGGGCCGTCCACGGTGCCGCAGGATTCAGTGGAGTGAACTCTACCTTTTATTGCTGCCATGATATCTCCATAAAAAAAGGCCTTGAGTACCGAATACGCAAGGCCTTACTTTTATACCCTAATTTCTAGCAACTTACAGCGTTGCGGTGAATGTCCGGGTAATAACGTCTTGCTGCTGCTCTTTGGTCAGAGAGTTGAAACGTACTGCATAACCAGAGACACGGATAGTTAACTGAGGATACTTCTCAGGGTTTTCCATCGCATCAAGTAACATTTCGCGGTTCATGACATTAACGTTCAGGTGCTGACCACCTTCGATAGCTGATTCATGGTGGAAGTAACCATCCATCAAACCTGCTAAGTTCTGCTTACGGGTGTCATCATCTTTACCCAACGCGTTAGGCACGATAGAGAAAGTGTAGCTGATACCATCTTTTGCATAAGCAAATGGCAGTTTAGCAACTGATGTCAGTGATGCCACGGCACCTTTTTCGTCGCGACCATGCATTGGGTTAGCACCCGGAGCAAAAGGAGCACCGGCAGCGCGGCCATCTGGCGTGTTACCCGTTTTCTTACCATAAACAACGTTAGAAGTAATGGTGAGAACTGACTGAGTAGGTACAGCATCGCGATAAGTGGACAACTTCTGAATTTTCTTCATGAAGCGCTCGACCAAATCACAAGCAATTTCGTCTACACGAGTGTCGTTGTTACCAAATTTAGGGAAATCACCAACAGTTTCGAAATCTGTGGCGATACCATCTTCGTCACGTACAGGCTTAACTTTTGCGTACTTGATTGCAGCAAGGGAATCAGCTGTGATCGAAAGGCCTGCGATACCACATGCCATTGTACGACGAACGTCACGATCATGCAGTGCCATCAGTGCGGCTTCATAACTGTACTTGTCGTGCATGTAGTGGATGCAGTTCAACGCACCAACATATTGCTTGGCCAACCAATCCATGAAGTGATCCAGGCGCTCCATCACAACGTCGTAGTCGAGGAACTCATCTGTAATTGGTGCTTCTTTAGGACCAATCTGGATCTTCAGTTTCTCGTCCATACCACCGTTGATTGCGTACAGTAAGGTTTTGGCCAAGTTGGCTCGGGCACCAAAGAACTGCATATCTTTACCGATACGCATTGGGCTTACACAGCATGCGATCGCATAGTCATCATAATCAAAGTCTGTACGCATCAAGTCATCGTTTTCGTACTGAATAGATGAGGTGTCGATAGATACTTTTGCACAGTACTTTTTAAAGTTTTCTGGTAATTGCTCTGACCAAAGTACAGTGGTGTTTGGCTCTGGGCTTGGGCCCATGGTGTATAGCGTATTTAAGAAGCGGAAGCTGGTTTTAGCAACCAAGGGACGACCGTCAAGGCCCATACCACCAATTGATTCCGTTGCCCAGATAGGATCACCAGAGAACAGATCGTCGTACTCAGGGGTACGAAGGAAACGAACCATACGCAGTTTCATTACGAAATGGTCAATCATTTCCTGAGCTTGTTCTTCAGTAAGCTTACCAGCCGCGATGTCACGTTCAATGTAGATATCGAGGAACGTAGAGACTCGGCCTAAGCTCATTGCGGCGCCGTTTTGGCTCTTAACTGCGGCGAGGTAGCCGAAGTATGTCCATTGGATCGCTTCCTGTGCTGTTTGTGCAGGCTTGCTGATATCACAACCGTACTTAGCGGCCATCTCTTTCATCTGGCCTAAAGCACGATGTTGTTCGCTAATCTCTTCGCGCAGACGAATCGATTTTTCAAGGTTTGCGCCGTCTGGCGCAGAGTACATATCTTCTTCAAGGCTGATATGTTGCTTAACCTTGTCTTTCATCAGCGCGTCGATGCCATAGAGGGCAACGCGACGGTAGTCACCAATAATACGGCCACGACCATAGGCGTCAGGTAAGCCGGTGATAACACCTGATTTACGACAGTTACGGATATCTGCTGTGTAAACATCGAATACACCCTGGTTGTGGGTTTTACGATATTCACTGAAAACTTTGTTGACCATAGGGTCGAGTTCGCGGCCGTAGACTTTGCAAGATGTCTCAACCATGCGAATACCACCGTTACAGATGATCGCACGCTTCAGCGGCTTATCAGTCTGCAAACCAACGATGGTTTCTAAGTCTTTATGGATATACCCGGCGTCGTGAGAAGTAATGGTCGCTGGGTTGTCGGTATCGAAATCGACAGGTGCGTGGGTTGTGTTTTCTTGCTTGATACCTTCCATGACGGTATTCCACAACTGAGTTGTGGCTTCGGTGGCACCGGCAAGGAAGCTCTCATCACCTTCATATGGCGTGTAGTTCTTTTGGATGAAGTCGCGAACGTTAACTTCTGTTTGCCAATCACCTGCTGTAAAACCGTCCCAGGCGTTAACTGATTTTGACTCTGGCATTACGTTTCCCCTTGTCACACGTGACATAAATTAAGACTACATTTGAAGCTGGTGCCAATGTCTGCTCGGGCTTGCGCACCTGCTAAAAGGATAGCTTGTTTGCCTCAGTTTATATGATTTTTTTGCGCTCTAGGCGACACATTGTAACCATTGGTGCAATGTCGTTTCGTCACCGATGAAATGCATATTTCATACGTTGTAAGGCAATTACATACCACTTACTTCAGTATCAAAGAAATGGGTGGATAAACCAAAATTCACGCTGTCATCTTACCAGTAGGTAGACCGTAATAATTGATCTGGATCAGTTATTTTTATTTTTTGTAATTTTATTACAGAAATTGTCAGGGTGTTTGTTAACCAATTGAAAATATAACATTAAATTAATATGTTATCTGTTTGTACTTGTTTTGCTGATTACTGGTCAGGTAGGGAATCATCTAAAACCCCAGTGTTTATAGGGTTTAAGCCTGTCAGGGCGCCGGCTTCTAGCCACATTGCAGCGCTAATTCAGAAGGTTGATTCTGCTTATTTATTTGTTACAGACAGTTATCTAATTATGATCAACATCAACTAAAAAAGTTGAAAAAAAACTACACTCCTTCCCATGATCTGTATGCTTGCTGGCGACACTGCTATTTCTGGCCATTCGGCTATCTTATTTAGATTCGTCCATCGAGCACTGACACTGTTTTGTTTTTAATCATTTAGAGGAAGCCAACGTCGCTATGGGTAACCACCAAGATATTGATCCGGTGAATCCGGCTAACGCTGACACCACAGAAGAGCGCAGCTATCGCGAACTGCATCGCCCTAGTCGGGAGTTTGATACTCGTGCCGACTATTTAGACCATGAACTTCAGATCATGAAGCCTCGACGCTATGGTCTGAATTTACCTGGACGTGACTTCCGATTTGAACTGGAAGATTTAGTACCTGCGATCGCTGGTACTATCGGCATTATTGCAATGTATTCAGCAGTGATGATGGCTTGGGCCGCGGGTCTCTCTGATAAATGGGAACATATTGACCTTGGGGTTGAGTTTGCCATTGAAGTGGCACGTGTAGAGATGATTATCCCTGCTTTCTTGTTTTGTATTCTGGCGTCGGGTTTCATCAATCCCAGAGCAAACTTAGCGGGTAATCATGGCCCCATGATCCCAATGATCTTTATGATTGCTATGGCCGGTGCACATCCATTAGCACTGGCTATCTTAATTGGCGTATTCGGCTTGATTTTGAGTGCGGTAAAGGGGGGCTCCCGATTAGTTAATTTAACCAGTGAAGGTGTCGCCGGTGGCTTGTTGGTGTTCCTCGGCTTTACTGGCTCCATCAGCCAAATAGATTCTCTGATTGCTTGGGCGAATGGCTTGAGTAATGAAGCTGAAGGCGTTGCTGCTGGTGATATGGGATATATTGCCTTAATTGTTTTGGCTATTACTGTCGTTGTTTATGCGGTTCTCGCTAAATTAGGTAAGCGCTGGCTCGCTATTCCGTTGTGTGCTGTCACTGGTTTTGTCGTAGCGATGCTATCAGGCGCCAGTTTTGACCTTAACTTCACTACGCAACCTGGTTTACCCAACCTCAACCCTGTGTATTGGTGGGGTTCTACTGAAGAGGGGTGGATGTTGGGCTTGCCCAATATGCAGCACTTTATTGCATCATTGCCGTTCGCTATCTTGGCCGTTGCTATGTGGTCACCAGACTTCCTTGGGCATCGTATTTTCCAAGAACTGAACTATCCGAAGAAGACCGAAAAAGTATTGATGGATGTAGATGACACCATGACCATGTGTTCAGTTCGTCAAATGGTCGGTACAGCGGTTGGTGGCGGTAATATCACGTCTAGTTGGGGTACTTATATGATCCCTGCTGCAATTGCTAAGCGCCCAATCCCTGGCGGTGCGATTCTTCTTGGTGCTCTGGTTATGGTTATTGCTATCGTGGGCTACCCGATGGATGCTGCAGTTTGGCCACCAGTGATGCGTATCGCTTTGTTAGTTGGTGTTGCCTTGCCTCTGTTGGAAGCTGGCATGCAGATGATTAAAGATGCGAAAGACTCTCAGTCCGCTGGGATCTGTATTTTTGCTGCGATGGTTACTAATCCAGTTTTAGCTTGGGCACTGACCATGCTGCTTGATAATAACGGCTTGATTGGTGATAAAGAGCGTCCGAAGAGACTGAGCAAGTTGGATCGTCTTGTCATTCCTACCGTGGTATTGATTGTTTGTGCCGCAGCGATGTTGGCTGTTGGTATGCTGGAAGGTAAGTTTGGTATACCAGCATTGCTATAGCTGTAACTAGTTAATATACAATAGTTTCGAAGCCGCTTATCTGTGATAAGCGGCTTTTTTTATATTTAGTGCCGCAAACTGTAACTATTCATGATCGTACGCAGATTCAGAAACTAACTGTTTGATTTTAAGCCGTAGCTAACCAGTGAAATGTTCGATCAAGTGTTACACTTATGACGTAAGTATTTTTCCTGTTGCGTATGTAGGCTCTGCTATTTTATTAGGTTTAGGTGCGCTACACATCAACCCCTAAACGGAGGGTAATCTCATGAGTGTGCAGTTCATGGTTAGCATTGTTGGTCCTGAGCATCAGGGTATGTTGAAACTCATGGCGGAGAAGACGCATAGTTTGGGGGGGCGCTGGTTAGATAGCAAAACTAATCATCTAGGCGGACAGTTTGCGGGATTAATTAAAATAGATATCCCTGCAGAGAATGAAACGCAGATGAAAGGGGAGTTTGCTGCACTTGAAGGGTTTAATGTGCTTTTCAGCCCGATTAAGGACGCTGAAGTTGGCGCTACGGTCAATGTGAGTTACGACTCCAGTGATCGCCCTGGATTGGTGAGTGAAATTACTCATTTACTGACCGAAGAGGGAGTGAAGGTTGAACATATGGAAAGCCACCGCGTAGGTGTGGTGGAGCTGGGCTCTAATATATTTACCGCACAAATGAAGCTCAGATTGCCGCAGGATGTCGAACCGAACACTATAGCGGCAAAGCTTGAGTCTTTAGATGGTGATGCCGTCGTTAATCTGAATTAGAACATCGCCTTCAATAGCAAAAAGCCCGGCCATTTGGCCGGGCTTTTATTTAAGTCATTCTCTCGCTTAATCGTCAGATCCAAAGAAACGCAAGAAGAACATGAATATGTTGTAGATACCGACAAAGATTGTCAGTGAGGCTGATACATAGCTTGTTTCACCACCGCGGATGATAGCTTGGATTGTCATCATGATGGCTAGACCAGAGAATATGGCGATACCGCCGGAAATCATCAGGCTGATTAAGCTGCTACCCATAAAGATATTTAAGACGACACCGCCCAATAATACCCAAAATGCGATACTCATTGCGCCGCCGAGCAGGTTAAGGTCTTTCTTCGTCGTGGTGGCGTAGAGAGATAAACCAAACATAGATAGGCCGGTCATCGCTAACGCCATAAATACGGCGTCAGGCTTCACTGCTAAATACATACTGATGATTGGACCACTGGCGTATCCCAACAAGCCTGCAGCAGCGAGTGCGCAGAAGAAACCGGTCATGTTGTAACGGTTTTTCTCAACCATGAATGAAAGGCCATAAAACCCGGCCAGGAAGATGATCCAATGCACAGGTGGCAAAGCGAGTAGGGTGGCAGCTACACCTACGGCGGCTGCAGTAGCGAACTGTAATCCCACCATGAAAAAGGTATTTTTTAATACTTTGTTCTGTTCCTGAATAACGCCTTGTGACGCTGTTGAAACCACGCTCATAGCTTTTCCTTATTTCCCTGTTGGCTGAGGCCACCGCCGCAACCTTTGGTTGTAATCTTGTTTTACAGCTGATTAAGACCACTATCTTAACCTGAGGTTCCCTGTTCGGCCATAGTTAGACTGAAGCAAATGTAACTTCATCGCTTTACTTACAAGATGATGAAAAATGTTCCCGAGTAGTTATCCAGTCTTGTTACGGGCTGGATAACTTATAAGTGTTGCATCGATCGTCGCTAATCGTTCCGTTAAAATTTGAATGAACTCCAAATCGGCGCGTGATCGGACGGCTTTTCAATTCCCCTGAGTTGATAATCGATATCAGATTCGACTAGGCAATCAACCAACGGCGCTGTCGCTAGTATAACGTCGATACGTAGCCCTCTATTGTCGTCGAAACCGCGGGAGCGATAGTCAAACCAGCTGTATTTCTCTGTGGTTTCAGGGCTTAGGTATCTAAAAGTATCGGTAAATCCCCAACCTTGCAGTTTTGCTAACCATTCTCGTTCTTCCGGTAGGAAACTGCATTTCCCCGTTTTTAACCAGCGCTTCGCATTGTTATCCCCGATGCCTATGTCTAAATCGGTGGGGGAGATGTTGATATCACCCATGACAATCAGTTTGTCATCGGGAGTGTGGGTGTCTTCTAAATAGGTTTGTAGATCTTGATAGAACTTCTCTTTATATGGGAACTTTACTGGGTGATCGCGACTTTCGCCTTGGGGGAAGTAGCCGTTCATAACATGCAGTAGCGAACCGTCTTCGAGTTCAAATGTCGCTTTAATCATCCGTTTTTGCGCATCTTCACTGTCATTAGGAAATCCTTTTTCGACGGAAATAGGCTTTTGTTTACTTAACATGGCGACGCCGTAATGGGCTTTCTGGCCATAAAACTCTACGTGGTAACCGAGAGCTTCTACAGCTGCTAATGGAAATACTTCGTCATGCACTTTGGTCTCTTGTAGCCCAATGACATCCGGTTGATGTTTGTCTATTAGCGCTTCCAATTGATGAAGGCGTGCTCTAAGGCCATTGATATTAAAACTGACGATTTTCATGTTATCTCTTACTTTCTAAATGAATGACAACGGGCATTAAAATTCTAACTTACTAATTGGATATATTTACAATACTTGCGTCTAATGAGAAATCGTATGCGCACTGGTTGCGACCGTTGGCCTTGGCTTGGTACATAGATTGGTCTGCGCGGCGGAGTGCTTTATCCATATTGTCGCCACTACAAAAGAGTGTTGCTCCGATCGATAAGCTTATCTTTTGCGAGCCATTTATAGCGACAAAATGGTGTGACGTTATCTGCTTAAGTAGCTTTTCACAAACGGCTTTAGTAGATTCCATTGTTGCTTCCGGCAACAGAAGTACAAACTCTTCGCCCCCAAAACGAGCGAGAGTTGCCGCTTCTGACAGCTGATTTCTCATGACTTCAGCGATCTCTCGTAACAACTCGTCGCCCTTTTGATGGCCGTAGGTATCGTTAATCCGCTTAAAATGGTCGACATCCAACAAACAAACGGCGAATGCCTTGTTCTCCTGGTATTGTTCCGAAGCCAGCTTGGTAGCTTCCTTTCGTAAATACCTACGATTACCCAATCCGGTTAGTTCATCGGTGCTCGCTAGCTCTTCTACGCGTGATAGGGCTAAGGCTAACTCTTCGTTGGTTTCCTGTATCTGACTGTTTTGCTGTTTAATTTGTAGCGAAGAGCGACGAACCTTATCTCTGACGTGAGTCATATACCCGGCGATGGCACAAAGCCATATCAATACGGCAGTCAATATTGTCCACTGCAACAAATTGGCATGAGGGTTAAAATTTGGTGTTTGCGTTACCCAATCGTATAGGATCACCCAACCGTATGAGGCGGAGATAAAAAACGACATGATGATGGTTTGTGCTCTGTTTAGGGTGAAAAAACTAAACATGGTAATAAACAGATACACCATCAGGAATGCGCCGCGTAACTCTTGGGTTTGGCTAATAAAAAAGCTACTCCAGCCGATTGCTGCAAGCATTTGTAAGCGGGTTAAGACGGAATCTTCGATCAAGGTGTTGAGACCTGAACGATAGACTACAAACAGCGTGATGATGTAAGCGGAGATGATGGCCGTAGACCATATAAGAATGGAGGAGTTAATTTCAGCCAAGCCAAAAGCGGAAGACATCCACGCGAGTGATACACAAAGTATGTAGGCTGATGCTGATAGCAAAAAGCGTTCGGTCAAAGCTCGCTGCTTAACGTCACTCGGAAGTAGCTTTATTGTTACCATTTAAGATCGAGTCTCCGGCCGCATCTTATTATCTGCGCTTTTCTTGCATGCTAAACCCTTGCAGGTAAATGGCAACACCGCACTCTAAAAAGCGAATAGGTCAAAACTAAGAACGCAAAATATTTGAACTGTGTCACGTTTTTGGTATGATGCGGCCTCCTCAGTCACGGAGATAACTGATTTATGTCCTTTTTTAGTTTGTTCTCGACCCGGAAACAACTCATAAAAGTTATCACTCTTGTTTCCCCATATCTTCGCGCTTGTTATGGTGACAGAAACAGCTATACGATTGATGAAGTAAATATTGGATTAGATCGTTGTGGTTTACTTGGCGAGCGTGCAGCAGAACAAGCTTATGCTATTTTCTTATCCGAAAGTGATTTTAATGCATGGGCGCGCAGTCAAAGGCTATCTCTCAGCTACCAACGGGTGCGCAGTAAGATCCGTGAAAAATTGAATTTAGAACCTGAACAAGTATTAACAACACAGTACCTTTATCAGTACGCGAACCAATCTGGTCCTCAAGGGATCCTTTGGGACAGTTGGCGTTTTCCTTGGCCTTCTCGTCGTCGATAATTGTTTAATAACAAGCGCCATAGAGGCGCTTGTTTGTTTCTGTAGCGTCATAGAATTTCTCTAAGCGCGCCAAGTAGTAATGTGATGTTTTCTCGCCGCGCACCATAACCCATTAATCCGATACGCCATGCTTTTCCTGCTAATTCTCCGAGCCCAGCACCAATCTCAAGGTTGTATTCCGCCAGTAGTCTATTTCTAACCTCTGCATCGTTGACATTATTTGGGATATGCACGGCATTGAGTTGTGGCAGTCGCTCTTCCTTGGGAACGATAAAATCGATGTCGAGCAACGCTAACCCCTCGTGCAATTGTTGGTGCATATGCTGGTGTCTGGCCCACGCTTTTTCTAACCCTTCGTTATGCAATAGTACAAGTGCCTCATGGAGCCCATAAAGCGCATTGACGGGCGCAGTATGATGGTACGACCGTTTTCCTTCACCTGCCCAGTAATCCATAACCAGAGACTGATCTAAAAACCAGCTCTGAACCTTGTGGGTGCGCTGCTTTATATGTTCGACCGCGGCAGGGCTGAAGCTGACAGGGGAGAGGCCTGGTACGCAAGAAAGACACTTCTGACTGCCTGAATAGATAGCGTCGATACCCCATTCGTCGACTTTTAATTCGATACCGCCGAGCGATGTAACAGCATCAACAATTGTTAAGCAATTATGAGCTTTGGCGATAGCACATAGCGTTTTCGCATCTGATTTAGCCCCAGTTGACGTTTCTGCATGAACGAATGCAACAAATTTGCTGTCAGGGTGCTTTAGCAATGCCTCTTCAAGCTTTTCAGGGGTGATTGCACGCCCCCATGGATCATCGACTGTCACTGCGATGCCGCCGCAGCGTTGGACGTTTTCAACCATCCTGCTGCCGAATACGCCGTTGCGGCAAACGATAACTTTGTCACCAGGTTGCAAAAGATTCACAAAACAAGCTTCCATACCTGCAGAGCCCGGTGCTGAAATGGCCAGGGTCATCTCGTTCTTTGTTTGGAACGCATATTGAAGTAGCGCTTTAACTTCATCCATCATGCCGATAAATAGAGGGTCCAAATGGCCTATGGTTGGACGGGACAGGGCGCTCAATACTCGGTCTGATATATCCGATGGGCCAGGGCCCATTAAGGTGCGTCTTGGTGGCTGAAAGCTGTTAGGGTTCATGGTGAGTTCTCTTTCTTATATGTCTTTTCTAACTACCTGAGTAAATTAGAGTGACGTGTTGTCTACAAGGTTAATTCTTTCGACTGATCTAATCACTTCGACGACTGATGAGGGGAGGTTGTCTTTACGCTGTGCTTTAGTGTTATAAGCAACGACAAGTGCTGTACCCTCGGCGGCAGTGCGTTGATTTTTATGACTGACCACTCGGTACTCCATCATGAACCTGTCGTTATTGAGTTCGCTGATCCGTGCGCCTATTGAGATAGAGTCCGGGTAGGTTAGTGGCATTTTAAATCGACATTGCGTTGATGCCAGTACAGGGGCTAACGCGAGTGTCTGCATTTGTTGCATCACTTTAATTTTGCCGAAGTAGGCGATCCGGGCGTTTTCGAAATACTTGAAGTAGACACTGTTATTGACGTGATTCAGTGCATCCATTTCACCCCAAGCAACTGCTTGTTCAATTACAACCGGGAAGTCATTGAGCAGATTATTCATAAGTACCACTAGTATTCTTCTGGTATGACCAGTCTAGGGGCAAATAGCAGCGATTTCCAGCACGCTTCAACGAGTCATCTTTTTTACGAACACGACAACAAAAAGAGCAATAGTAAAGCTGCCGGTAAATGCTTCAAAAGCGGCAATGAAACGCGATAGTCCAACAGGGGCTATGTCACCATAACCTAATGTCGTGAATGTGACGACACTGAAGTAGAGACAGGCAAGCGCACTGTTAACGTCCTCCATACCTAACGTTTCAGGCGTGAACATCAGTAGTTGTCCTTGATGTGTGATCCCCAGCAGGAAGTAAGCCACGGCGCAAACGAGAATAAAAAGCATGGCAAATAAGACAACATTAAATGGCCGCTCGCCGTAACCACAAAAGAGATCTATTCCTTTAGATATCGCCCGCTTAAGGGAGGGCTTCGGCATCTGGTAGCGGCGCATGGTCAGCTCTTTGTGTAGGCAATAGCCAGCCATCTCAAATAGGCCTTGGCTATCAGCTGCCTTGTGTAGATCTCGGTATACCTCCTCGGCTTGCTGAAAATTATCAAACGCTTCTTGCTTATGGCCAGCCTTCCACAGCTTATGTCCTCTTTTCTCCTGCAATAGCTGCTTGCCGATGTTAACGTTGTCTAATCGCGTACCTTTAAGTTTTGTGCCCAATAGATTGCATTGCTTCAGATTGGCACAATGAAGGTTGGCGCCGCTAAGATCAGCTTTCATCAGTGACGAGTTGGATAAATCAATGGAAAAAAGATGTGCACCACGCAGTGACGCGCGATATAGGTCGCTTCCTCGCAGGTCAAACCCTGAGCTGGCGCCCCGGTTAACCAAATCAAGTTGTTCAAGCCTAGCGCGTTTGAGTTGAAGTCCTTGGGATACTTCACCATTACGCACGTATTTTTCGAGTGGCGTTTTTATATCTATGCCAGATTTGTCGCTATTGGGATCGTGCCAAAAGCAGTAGCCGTGAGCTAACGCTTCTTGGCTACACTGGCGGGATCCCGCGCCAACAAATCCGCATTTATGTTTGGTTATACTAGGCATTAGGTCAAAGAATGATAACTCGTTGACCTAATTATAGATTGGTGAAGAGGAGTTGCTAGGAGGCTTAGTCGCTTTCTTTGCCGACAGCTTCTTTATCCTCTAATGTGCAGATGTTGCCACCTTCGAAGTTGTCTCGATAATAGCGGAAATCGACACACTCTTGTTGATACTGGTCTTTTAGGGCGCCACGTACCTGTAGGCTTGATGTGCTGCTTATCTGTTTTTGTAAGTCTTTACACATTTTCTCTTGCGCAAGAACTTCTTCAATGTTTTCACAACCATTTTGAGTTGTGCAGGCGCTCAAAATGAATACTGTCGATAAAGCGAAAGTGCTGGCCGAAAGGGTTTTGACTATTGGATGCATAGGAAAGTTCAATTATCTATTTTGATGAAGTGTAAACGGTCAAATAGATAATTGAAAAAGAAAATTACTATTTTTGTTGAAGCTTGTTGTAGCTTTGCTTTAGGTCTTGATAGCGTATTTTGTGGCGCGAGGGGAGGGAGACGCCGTCGAGCAAGCGGAAAAACTCTTTGCATTCGCGTAGCAGCTCGTGTGGCTTTTTCTCGGCTTTACAAAGTTGCAATAGTGATTGGATCATATTTAGTGCCGCACCGGTATTGGTTGGCGCAAGACTAAGCGCCGTGCGAAATGCGCGTACGGCTGCGTCGTAGTTGCCCTGCTCGTAATATCTGCTGCCGTCTTGGTGACATTGGCGGAATTGTGCAACCCTCTCATGTTGTGCGTCGTCCGCTTGATAGCTTTGCAGTGCGTCGCGAGCATAGGTGCCTAAGTTGCTACTTTTTTGCATTCGCTCTGCGAGGTGTTGCATCTCTTCAAACTCGCCAATCTGGCATAGTGTTATCAGCCCTTCACCGGAAAACTCTATGGGTAGATTGTCCTTCCCTTGCTCGACAAGCCCTTTCAAAGCGTTGTAATAGCTTTTCTTTGCTTTGATTAATTCACCTTTCGCAGCTTCAAGCTTGGCTTGGCAGAGCCCTTCAAAAGTAGCAAAATCAAAATTCCCGTAGAGATTATCGTGTCTAGCACGGAATAGCGCATTCATGGCTTCATGTTGGTACTTGTGACGCCGGGTCGCTTCCTCTGCGCTCTCTGCTGCTTCAAACGTACTCCGTACATAATTGAGTAGGTGTTCGACGTTGTGATGTAATGAACGTTTACTCAGTTCATAGATTGTTTGATAGGTATTTTGTGTTAGCTCTGAGAGTTCAACTTCTCGGGATAACCGAGCTATGTGTTGCTGCCTTTCAATCGAATGGGGAGATATCTCAGCTGCATCTTGTAAAGACTGTAGCGCTTGTTCTGGTTGATCGAGCATATATTGGCATTGTGCTTTAAGATCATGAGCATCTAATAGTAATGGGTGCTGGATTAGCAACTCTTCCAGTGTTTGGATGGCGACATCATAACGTTTCAGACCCATGTGCGCTTTGGCTAATGCTACTTTTGCCCACGTGATATCTCGCTCGGCTAACAGTGCTTTTAGAAATTGTTCTGATTTCTCATACTGCCCCACCTTGCAATAGAGTTCAGCCAATAAATTTTTGCAATGGTTGCTGTATTTGCTGCCTGCGGCGATCAACGTATGACAAGCTGCAATTGCTTCTGGGTAGTTTTTATCGTTCAACGGCTGCAATACACTTTGCATCGCTTGCCGTTTTTGATGCGCTCTCTCGATACGTGAACTTAGCTGACGTTGGGAAAATGGCTTCATTATGTAGTCGTCAGGTTGGTTTTCTAACGCCCCCAAAACCATGGCTCGACTATTTTCACCCGTCACAATGATAAAGATAGCCTCTGTTGTAATCAGCCCTTTACCGCGTAGCTCTTCCAAAAGTTGGCGACCATTTTTTTTGTTTACGCCCAGGTTATAGTCGACTAAGAGCAGTTGAAAAGGGCGGTCATCACAGTACTTACAGGCTTGCTCACCGGTTTCACACATTTCGATGTTGTTAAAGCCGATATTATTCAGCATGCCTTTAAGCATTACCTGAAATGAACGTTGGTCATCAACTACAAGCACGTGAGAGTGGGTCAGGCTCAAGTTCACTTCCTTTACAGCTGCGGATTAGTCCCTTCGCTGGAATATAGCATAGCGATGTCAATGCGTTGAGTGGCGTTGATCAACAACTGGAAGAGAAACAGTTAAAGAATCTAATAATGAAGCCGATATGAAGTTAGGTTTCATACTGGAAAAGAATTGTGCAGTCCGAACAGGTCAATTCGTCAATCATCGTTAATGAGCTTCAGCTCGGCCAATCGCTAAACAAAGCGGTTAGTAGCGGCGATTCTGCTAAGTTCGCTTATCTGCTAAGTATGTTGTCGGATGATGTGCTTGATCAGCCGCAGTTTCAGTTTGCTTGTTTTGACCGTATCAAACCCGCGCCAGATGAGACGCAATTAAGGAAAGAGTTTTCGTTACCAGAGAGTGCGCCGTTATTCAGCGATGCTGAAACGATGCTGCGTGCGACAAATCAGAGTCAACTATTTGCTGAAGGTGGTTCGATCACTGACGTAAGGCTACTCGCTGCGCTCGCGCCGACGGCGTTAGTGGCTAAGAAAGAGGACGATAACTCTTTACCTGCGGATATTCTCGATATTCTGCCTCATTGGAAACGGGCTGACGTCTGCCCAAAGCCTGAATATTCTTCGAGCGAGCCGATGATTGAACTACTGAATAAGCTGCATAGCAGCTCACAAACAGCGCTATAAATCACGAAACGTAGCGGTGACAGTTGTCTCCGTGAGTTTCATGCATAAAAAAGCCCGCTATTAAGCGGGCTTTTTCATACTAAGTTAGAAATTACTTCTTCTTAGCAGGTGACTTCTTAGCTTTAACGGCCTTGTTCAGGGCATCAGCGCTATCATCGCCTTCTTGGTATGGACGACCGTAGTAGGAGTCGATCAATACCTGCTTCAGTTCACTGATCAGTGGGTAGCGAGGGTTGGCACCAGTACACTGGTCATCAAACGCGTCAACAGCCAATTGGTCAACTTTCGCCATAAATGCTGCTTCGTCAACACCCGCGTCTTTAATTGACAGTGGGATATTTAATTCAACTTTCAGCTCTTCCAACCAAGTCAACAGGTTGTTAATTTTCTCTTCAGTGTTTTTACCACCCAGACCCAGGTGATCAGCTACTTCGGCGTAGCGAGCACGGGCTTTTGGACGGTCATACTGTGAGAATGCAGTCTGCTTAGTTGGTGTGTTAGTGGCATTGAAACGGATAGTGTTAGCCAATAACAGTGCGTTCGCCAGACCGTGAGGTACATGGAACTCTGCGCCCAGTTTGTGAGCCATTGAGTGACAAACACCCAAGAAAGCATTCGCAAAAGCAACACCAGCGATTGTGGCTGCGTTGTGAACTTTTTCACGAGCAACTGGATCAGCCTTGCCATTTTGATATGAACTTGGCAGGAACTGCTTCAGCAGCTTAAGTGCTTGCAGCGCTTGGCCATCTGAGTACTCGTTTGCCAGAACAGAAACATAAGCTTCCATAGCGTGAGTCACAGCATCGTAACCACCAAAGGCACATAAAGACTTCGGCATGTCCATAACTAAGTTGGCGTCTACAACAGCCATGTTAGGTGTCAATTCGTAGTCAGCCAGTGGGTATTTTTGGCCAGTCTTGTCGTCTGTAACAACTGCGAAAGGTGTTACTTCAGAGCCAGTACCTGAAGTGGTAGTGATACAAACCAGTTCAGCTTTAGAACCCATTTTAGGGAACTTGTAGATACGCTTACGGATGTCCATAAAGCGCATAGACAGGTCTGCGAAGTCTGTTTCTGGGTGCTCGTACATAACCCACATGATCTTCGCTGCATCCATTGGTGAACCACCGCCAACAGCCAAGATAACATCAGGTTGGTAGCTGTGGCATGCCTCTGCACCTTTCTGCACGATAGTCAGAGTAGGATCGGCTTCTACTTCGTGGAAGATTTCAACTTCCATGCCTTTATCTTTAAGAATAGCGCGAAGGTCATCAATGTAGCCGTTGTTAAATAAGAAACGGTCAGTAACGATAAGTGCGCGTTTCTTACCTTCCAGGTCGTCCATTGCAATAGGCAGAGAGCCACGACGGAAGTAGATTGATTTAGGTAGTTTGTGCCACAACATGTTCTCAGCTCGCTTAGCAACAATTTTCTTGTTAATTAGGTGCTTAGGACCTACGTTTTCAGAGATTGCGTTGCCACCCCAAGAACCACAACCCAAGGTCAGTGATGGTGCAAGTTCGAAGTTGTAAAGGTCACCGATACCGCCGTGTGAAGAAGGCGTATTAATAAGAATACGAGCAGTCTTCATCTTGTCGCCGAAGTAAGCGATACGATCAGCATTGGCGTCTTGGTCGGTATAGAGCACAGAAGTGTGGCCGACACCACCGATATCCAAAATGATACCAGCTTGACGAACAGCGTCTTCAAAGTCTTTCGCTTTGTAAACACCCAGCGTTGGAGAGAGTTTCTCGTGAGAAAACTCGTCATCGTATGACGCTTCAAGACCTTCACCGATAAGGATTTTGGTCGCTACAGGTACAGTCACGCCTGCTAATTCAGCGATCTTATATGCTGGTTGACCAACAATCTTGGCGTTCAACGCGCCATCGATCATCAATACCTTACGTACTTTGTCTGCATCAGACTTGTTCAATACAGCGGCGCCATATTTAGCGAAACGAGCGATCACTTCGTCGTACTTAGACTCAACGATGATGGCTGCTTGCTCAGACGCACAGATAACACCGTTATCGAATGTCTTAGACATAAGGATGGAAGAAACAGCACGCTTAACATCTGCAGTTTCGTCAATAACAACAGGTGTGTTACCTGCGCCTACGCCGATCGCTGGCTTACCAGAAGAGTAAGCTGCTTTCACCATACCTGGACCACCAGTAGCGAGGATCAAGTTGATGTCTTTGTGAGTCATTAGGGCGTTAGACAGTTCAACTGACGGTTGATCGATCCAACCGATGATGTCTTTAGGTGCGCCTGCAGCTACTGCGGCATCCAGAACCAGTTTCGCTGCGTAGTTTGTAGCGTTCTTAGCTCGTGGGTGCGGAGAAAAAATACAACCGTTGCGAGTCTTAAGCGAGATTAATGCTTTAAAGATGGCAGTAGAGGTTGGGTTAGTGGTCGGAACGATTGCACAAACGATACCTACTGGCTCAGCGATAGTAATAGTACCGCCTTCTTCGTTGCTTTCGATTACGCCACAGGTTTTGTCATCTTTATACTTGTTGTAGATGAATTCTGAAGCAAAGTGGTTCTTGATCACTTTGTCTTCCATGATACCCATGCCTGATTCTTCTGCAGCCATTTTGGCCAGCTCGATACGAGCAGTAGAAGCAGCTAGAGAAGCAGCGCGGAAGATTTGATCAACCTGCTCCTGACTGTATGTTGCAAATGTACGTTGTGCCGTTTTGACGCGTTCAACAAGAGCGTTTAACTCTTCCATATTGGTGACAGGCATCGACTGTGTCTCCTGGTGAGATGTGAAATTTATTAAACAGACCAACAGTTTACTTACAAAAGCCGTAGCTTAACGAGATGTAGAGTATAGTCCAGCTTTTGCTGCTGTTCGGTAAGCCTGTTTAATAAATTTTTTTGCGTGGCTGAGAGTATAGATGCCTCTATCTAGGTATGCTTGATATGGATCAATTGTAATTTAATTACATAAATGAAAGTTTTAAGTCTCATTTTGGCGCGCCTTTGTGATGTGCGGCGCGCTGGTGGCGCCGAGTGTTTCGGTGAGGTGTAATTTTATTAAAAATTCACATGCCGATCTAGCTTTGTTGCTGTGAGTTTTTTGTAACGCGCTGATATCTATTAAAAATCATGCCGGCTGTTGAGTGTGCTGGTATTTGGTAGGAACAGTGTTTGATAAAGGCGGTTGGCAAATGCGTCGGTCATGCCCGATATGTAATCGGAAATCACGCGGTAACCAGAGGTGATACCTTCTTGTTCTCGTGCGTGCTGCCAGCGGTTATTAACATCGTCAGGCAGTAGGCGAGTAGGATCGGTTTCGAATGCCTCAAAAAGCGCCATCACAACTTGTTGTCCTTTAAATTCAAGTAGCTGTAGTTCCGGCTTACGAATGACAAAATTAAATACAAATCGCTTAAATACAGCCAGAGCTTGGTGCATTAGTGGGCTGAGTTTTGCGTTAGATGCAAGCAAAGGGGACTCAAAGCGTTCGTCGTGCGATAGCTCTACCGATGAGATAAGGGTGTTAACTAAAGCGCCAATGGCGTCTTTTCGATCGTATTGGTATCGACTAAACAGTTGGTTGGTTATACGGTCAATATTTTCTGTAAACCAAGGTTCATGTAGTTCGAGAAGCGGTTTTATGACATGTTGTTGCCATTCATCGCGCGTAACAATACCCATGACAACGGCATCCTCCATGTCATGTATGCCGTAGGCGATGTCGTCTGCTAGCTCCATCAAGGAGCAGTCTAATGATTTGAACGCTGTTTTTGCATGTCCTGCGCTCGACTCAAAGCGCATAAACAACTCTTTGTCACTGTTGGAAAAGGGAGCGAGTACCCAATCCAGTAGTGGTTGGTCACAGTCAAATATGCCTTTAGGTGGGTGCCATGTGCTAGCCACTACTTTTCTGTGATTGTCGGACTTAGCTGGATAGCGCTGATGGCAAAGATTATTAAGTGTTTGCGGGTATTTAAGTACGCCGAGAAGTGTGCGCCTTGAAAGGTTCATACCATGGCTTTTCGTATAGGGCTCTAACCTCGCCAAAATGCGGAATGTTTGTGCATTCCCTTCAAACCCGCCATGTTCAGCTGTCATGTAGTTCAGGGCTATTTCACCGCCATGACCAAAGGGAGGATGACCAATGTCATGGGCGAGGCAGATCGCTTCGATCAACGCGTCGCTATCGAGTAGTTGATGATGCTGAGGATGCTTTAATGCTAATTGGGCACGAATGCCTGTGCCGATTTGTGCCGCTTCTAATGAATGGGTTAGCCTAGTGCGGTAGAAGTCATTCATCCCTGCGCCAAGCACTTGGGTTTTGGCTTGGAGTCGCCGGAATGCTGCCGAATGCAGGATCCTAGCGCGATCTCGTTGGTAAGCAGAGCGATGATCATTACGCCTTGTCTTTGTTTCTTCGAGCCGGCGCTGCTGCCAAACAAGACTTTCCATCGTTTTCGCTCCTGCTAACTGATCTCATCGAGGGTTAAGTTAAAGCTCGCTACAAAGTGACGAATAAAGTAGTCCACCTCGGGCAGTGCAAACTGCGCCAGCTGCTGTTCCAATCGCTGTTTCGCTTGATTGAATTCACTATTGCCTGCGTTTTGCTCTTCAAGACATTTCAAGTAAGCGCAAAGTGTATCAGCGGCTTTGATAATTAATTTGTGTTCTGGTAACTGCTTAGCCCCAATGAGTAACCCTTCAAAGTCGGCGCATAGTTCGTTGGGGAGCATCTCTAGTAAACGTTGTTCAGCGGCCGTTTCTATCTTTTTGTACTCTTTGGCGATCTCAGGGTTGTGATACTTGATGGGGGTAGGAAGGTCGCCGGTAATAACTTCGCTAGCGTCATGATAGAGCGCTTGCAGTGCAATTTCAGCAGCGTTCAGCGAACCGTCAAAAAATCGATTTCTAATCACTGCCAGGGCATGGGAGATCATTGCCACTTGCAGACTATGTTCTTGTACATTTTCTATTTGAGTATTGCGCATTAACGGCCAGCGTTGGATCAGTTTTAGCCTCGCCATATGCGCGAAGAAGTGGCTGTTATCACTCATGACGGTTTGTAGCTCTCCAGAAAGTGCGCGATACGGTTAATCGCGTCTTTTAGCTGATCTTCTCGTGGCAAGGTGACTAGGCGAAAATGATCTGTTGTCGGAAGATTAAATGCGCTGCCTTGGACAATCAGGAGTTTTTCCTGGCGGAGGAGGTCTAGGACAAATCTTTCATCATTGTGGATCGGGTAACGTTTGGGATCGAGCTTTGGAAAGACGTATAGCGCGCCTTTTGGCTTAGTGCAGCTGACCCCTGGAATTTGATTCAGCATCTCGTAAGCGATGTCTCTCTGAGCTAATAGTCTGCCACCAGGGAGGATCAGTTCATTAATACTCTGGTATCCCCCTAATGCGGCCTGTATTGCGTGCTGACAGGGTACGTTGGCACAAAGGCGCATGGATGCCAGCATGGTCAGCCCTTCGATATAGCCTTGGGCACGGATCTTTGGCCCTGTAACGGCCATCCATCCAGCACGAAATCCTGCAGCTCGATAGCTCTTGGACAAACCATTAAATGACACCATCAATACATCATCGGCCAATGAGGCGAGGGTAATATGCTCAGCACCATCGTAGAGGATCTTGTCGTAGATCTCGTCAGCGTAAATAATTAGGTCGTGTTGACGGGCTAGCTCCACTATTTCCAGTAAAATCTCTTTGCTGTAAACAGCCCCTGTTGGGTTATTAGGGTTAATAACGACAATGCCACGGGTATTTGGGGTGATTTTACTACGAATATCATCAATGTCAGGCTGCCAGTCGGCAGCTTCATCGCAGACGTAGTGAACTGGCTGGCCGCCGGCTAGGGTGACGGCTGCTGTCCATAAGGGATAATCTGGCGCAGGGATCAGCATCTCCTCGTGGTTATTAAGGAGAGCCTGCATCGCCATCAATATGAGTTCACTGACACCATTGCCGATGTAGATATCTTCAATATCGAGACCAAATACCTGACGTCGTTGATATTGCTGCATGACAGCTTTTCGCGCAGAAAAAAGACCTTTGGAATCGCAATAGCCTTGTGAGGTAGGCAGGTTATGAATGACGTCGATCAGTAGCTCTTCTGGCGCTTCGAAGCCCCAAGGTCCAGGATTACCTATATTGAGCTTCAATACGCGATGACCATCTTCTTCAAGGCGTTTTGCCTCTTGCAATACTGGGCCTCGAATTTCGTAGCATACGTCATTGAGTTTGTGAGATTTTTCGACCTGCTTCATGGTGCCTTAAGATCTTCATTAGTTCGTGATTCGAAAGTAACACTATCCGGGGGGATTTGGGAAGATAAGCGGCTATTCCCTGCATTGGAGTCGTTGCCGCAATTATCGTCTGGGTTGCATGACTTGCTAACGGCTGTTGATGATGGTGTTGCAAGGTTCCCGGTTGATGAGTGCACCGCAAATTAATGATGCGTACCGTCATCCTTATGTGTTGATTGTGCCTTCTTAAGCATCTCTTTAACGTGATTTTTTTCCGCTTCTTTTGCTGTTTCTTCTGCCACGAAAAGCCCGAGGAGTCGTGCCAGTACGATGGCGATATAGAACTGACCGACGATAGCCTCAAGCACCACCCAGCCCTGAGTGAAAGTGGTTTGTGGGCTAATATCGCCGTAGCCTAGGGTCGAAATAGTAACGAAACTGAAGTAGGTCAATTCGTTAATCAAACCGGTTAAATCACCGCCGTCAATCCCTGCTTTTAAGTTGAATGAACCCGGGTAGTGGATCTCAAGAGAGACGTAAATCATTGCCCAAAGCAGGGCGATGATAAAGTAGAGTGAGATGGCAGCAATAATCATCTCTGTATTTGGGTGTAACTGCTTAATTAGGTATTTGAAAAGGTGGAAACTGACAAAACCGAAGAAAGCGATAAGGGTTAAGGCCCTTAAGTAATTAGCAAGATGAGCGCTTGAGTAGAAGTCACCCCAGCCGACTAAAACGGTAGGGATGGCCAACAATATTCCGATATAAAAAGTGCGCTTCTGTTGTGCAACGACGTACAAGGAGGCAAGCATAACCAGATTAAAGAGCACCATGGTTAATACCTTCCCAACGATATCTGTGAGGTGGGGCGGTATGATGATCAATAATATCAAGCTGGTCAGCAGAATATGAAAGCTGAACTTAGGAATGGGAATGCTCATTTTGCTAAATTTAAATGCTGAGGATGGCATGATGACTCTCCTTTGTCCGTTTTTACTCTAGCTTAAGATGCTGATTTGTAAAGGTAAGAGGAATTCTAGAGCACTTTGGTTAGAGGATCGTCTTGTAGCAAACGTTGCCACCCAATCATGTTTGCAGGGCCTTTGCTTCTGAGCATCATATTGCGTATTAACCTGCCAGGAAAAAAACGCCCCTTATTTGCTAGCTTTATGATCCTATTCGATTCGTTGACTACCCATTGTACTCGTTTTTCTCTGTGTTGCTGGTAACGAGGAAGGGCTTGTATATACGGATACCGACTTAATAGTCGTGCCAAAATAATGGTGTCTTCAAGTGTTAACCCGACGCCTTGTTGCAGACTCGGTGGACAACCGTGTAGGGCGTCCCCAACGAGTACAATGTTGCCGTGATAAAATTGCGTCCCGGTAGTGCTCTCTAATCGACCACTGATAAGGGCGTCACTATCAATTGCTTGGGTTAGAGCGTCAATGACACAGGGCTCGTAGCGTTTGAATCTTTTCAGCAACTCGATCTTCGGCGCAGTTAACAGTCGTTTTTTTTTGTCCTGGCTTTGAGCGTAGCAATAGAATTTGTTGTTCCCAAGTGGATAGAACATGAAGGCATCGTCTTTGCCTATCAGGTATCGAGGGTGTTGTGGAACGTCTTTGAGTTCAGTAATAAAGCGCCAACAACTCACCCCCAGATCTGCGATTGGCTCCTCGCCGAAGGCAAGCGTTCTAACCTTCGAGTGGATCCCGTCGGCACCAATGATAAGGTCGAAAAATTGGCTGTATCCATCACTGAATTCGACGAGTGTTCCTTCTTGGGTATGCTCTAATCGTTGTGGCGCGCAGTTGAATCTGATGGGCTCTATGCCGTCTGCAAGAATATCGACAAGCGCATCCCGTCGCAGGGCAACGAAAGGCTGTTCATCAAAAGGTGAGCTGGTCAGGCTGCCTTTCGTTAATGTACGCCCATTGGCTTTGGCATATTCAATCTCAGTGACTTGATGAGCGGCATCTAACACTTTGTGCTTTAAGCCAATAGATTGAAGTCCAGCCATGGCATTTGCAGGTAGACAGATCCCTGCGCCGCTCGCCGACAAGCTTGCCGATCTCTCAACTAATGTGGCATCTAGGCCGCGTTGGCGTAGCGCGCGGTAGAGCGATAGACCGGCAATGCCAGCACCGACGATGAGAATGCTTTGTTTAACCATGAGCGTGTTACTTAAATACCTTGCAGGTTTTCGAGCAGCCAGAGGCTTAGCTCATCAGGGTGGGACACACTAATATCTGCTTGCCAAGTTTCAGGTGTGTCATGTTCAGCAATATAGCCGTAAGCGGCGAGCATTGTTGTCATCCCTGCGCGCCTTCCAGCTTCAATATCTCGTTCTGCATCCCCAACATAGATACAGCTATTCGCGGCGACACCGAGCAACTCTGCAGCGTGAAATAAGGGCGCAGGGTCGGGCTTTCTGACTGGCAATGTATCACCACTGATAATACAACGAGCGGATGAGAATTCGCTAAAATCAGCTAAAAGCGGATCGGTTAACCAACCAGGCTTATTCGTTACCACCCCCCACGGAATATGCTTGGCGTCGAGCTCTGCCAAGATCTCTGCAACGCCATCAAACAGATTAGTGTGCTCGCAGATATTTGCGCTGTAGTAATCCAATAAGCTTTGCCTTAATTCGGCGAAAAAAGTGGCGTCTATGTTTTTTCCAAAACCGAGGTCAATGAGCCCTTTTGCGCCGTGAGAGGCGACAGGGCGGATAAGTTCGAGTGGCAGCGTGGATAGATTCTCTTTAACCAGTAAATGATTTAACGCTGCGCCAAGATCCGGTGCTGTATCTAGCAAGGTGCCGTCAAGATCAAATAATACGCCTTCGACATTCATCTGATTCATTCCTCGCGAGTACAATACAGCATGTAATTAACGTCCACGTTTGGCTTTAATTTAAACGTTTGCAGAAGTGGGTTGTAGTGGATCCCAGTCATCTGTTTTGGAGATAACCCTGCATGCTCGGCATAGCTGACGAGATCGGCTGGGCGAATGAATTTATCGAATTCGTGGGTACCTTTGGGTAGCAATTTCAGCACATACTCTGCGCCGACAATGGCTAACAACCAGGCTTTTGCTGTTTTGTTGAGTGTTGAAAAAAATATCTGACCGCCAGGTTTTACCATGCTAGCACAGGCGGCGATCGTTGCTGCTGGGTCAGGAACGTGTTCCAGCATCTCCATGCAGGTCACAACGTCATAGGTGTTTTGGTGTTGCTCTGCGTGCTGTTCGGCGGTTTGCTGCTGATAGTTCAGGGCTGTACCTGTTTCCAATGCATGCAGGCGGGCAACAGAAAGAGGAGCTTCACCCATGTCGATGCCGGTAACGTCGGCGCCACTGCGAGCCATACTCTCTGCGAGAATACCGCCGCCACAACCGACATCGAGAATACGTTTGCCGAATAAGCCACCGACACTGTCGGCGACAAATTTTAGCCGTACAGGATTCATTCGATGTAATGGTTTGAACTCGCCTTGCTCGTCCCACCACTTATGTGCAAGAGCTTCAAATTTCGCAATTTCTTTCGGATCGACATTCATTGTGGTTGTCATTTATTGTGCAAATCCTCGGCAATTTCGTGACTGCCGATTATACGCAGGTTAAAAGTGTGCGCCAGCGTCATTCGTGAGCGCTGACGAGGCCATTAAAACGTGCTAGCATGCCGCGGCAAAATACCATAACTAGAAACTTCAGTATCCGTGTAGGGAACTAGACCTTTTATGAGCGAACTCGCAAAAGAGATCACCCCGATTAACATCGAGGAGGAGCTGAAAAGCTCGTACCTTGATTATGCGATGAGCGTTATCGTGGGGCGCGCACTACCTGATGTCAGGGATGGCTTGAAACCGGTTCACCGTCGTGTTTTATTCGCGATGAATGAACTAAAGAACGATTTTAACAAGCCGTATAAAAAATCAGCCCGTGTCGTTGGTGACGTCATCGGTAAATATCACCCCCACGGCGATTCGGCGGTGTATGACACCATTGTTCGAATGGCACAGCCATTCTCTCTTCGTTACACATTGGTTGATGGCCAGGGTAACTTTGGCTCTATTGACGGCGACTCTGCCGCAGCCATGCGTTATACCGAAGTCCGTATGTCAAAGATCGCCCACTCTTTGTTGGCCGATCTTGAAAAGGAAACCGTTGACTACGTACCTAACTATGATGGTACAGAGCAGATCCCTGCGGTTATGCCGACACGGGTGCCAAACCTATTGGTTAATGGTAGCTCTGGTATCGCTGTTGGTATGGCTACCAATATTCCACCTCATAACCTGAATGAAGTGATCGACGGTTGCTTGGCAATGATCGATAAGCCGGAAATTACGGTTGATGAGCTGCTGGAGTATATTCCTGGTCCTGATTTCCCTACCGCAGCTCAGATTAACGGCCGGAGAGGCATCGAAGAAGCTTATCGCACGGGCCGCGGTAAGATCTATTTGCGAGCAAAACACGATATAGAGACAGACGAAAAGAATGGCAAAGAGTCCATTATCGTCACTGAAATCCCCTATATGGTGAACAAAGCAAGGCTGATCGAGAAGATCGCTGAGCTGGTGAAAGATAAAAAGATCGAAGGCATTACCGCGCTGCGTGATGAGTCGGATAAAGACGGCATGCGTATCGTGATTGAACTGCGTAAGGGTGAAGTGAGTGAGGTTGTGATTAACAACCTTTATGCGCAGACTCAATTGCAGAACGTGTTTGGTATCAACATGGTTGCCCTCGACCATGGCCAGCCACGTTTGATGACGCTGGTTGATATGTTGTCAGCGTTCATTAATCACCGCCGTGAAGTAGTGACTCGTCGTACCGTTTTTGAACTACGTAAAGCCCGTGAACGAGCACACATTCTCGAAGGTTTGGCCATCGCGCTGTCAAACGTCGATCCCGTTATTGAGTTGATCAAAAACTCTGCAAATCCAGCGGAAGCAAAAGCTGGCTTGATCGCACAGGGTTGGGCGTTAGGTGATGTTGCCCAGATGCTGGAACGCGCAGGTGTTGATGCTGCTCGTCCAGAATGGCTAGAGCCTGAGTTTGGCATCCGTGAAGGTAAATATTTCCTTACAGAGCAACAAGCACAAGCGATCCTTGACTTGCGTTTGCACAAGTTAACCGGTCTTGAGCACGAAAAAATTCTTGATGAATATAAAGAGCTGCTCGAGTTAATCGCTGAACTTCTATATATCCTTGCTAATCCAGCACGTTTGATGGAAGTGATCCGTGAGGAATTGGAAGCGATCAAGGACGAGTTCGGTGATGAGCGTCGGACTGAGATCACGGCCGCATCTGCTGAGATCAACCTTGAAGATTTGATCACGCAAGAGGATGTGGTGGTGACACTGTCACATCAGGGTTACGTGAAGTATCAAATTCTATCTGACTACGAAGCCCAGCGCCGTGGCGGTAAGGGTAAAGCCGCGACCAAAATGAAGGAAGAAGACTTCATTGAACGTTTATTGGTTGCCAATACCCACGATACCATTTTGTGTTTCTCCAGCGCCGGTAAAGTGTACTGGTTGAAGGTGTATCAGCTGCCATTGGCTAGCCGTACGGCGCGTGGTCGTCCGATCGTGAACCTACTTCCGCTGGACGAAGACGAGCGGATTACTGCAATCCTGCCGGTGAAAGAGTACGAAGAGGGGCTCAATATCTTCTTCGCAACAGCATCGGGCCGAGTGAAGAAAACGCCGCTTACGGCATTCTCCCGTCCATTGGCCAGCGGTATTCGAGCCATTAATCTGGATGAAGGCAACACCTTGGTGGGGGTCGACATTACAGATGGTAGCAATGAAGTCATGCTGTTTACTGATGGCGGTAAGGTGGTTCGATTTGACGAAGAGCATGTTCGTGCCATGGGCAGAACAGCCGCCGGGGTCAAAGGGATCACGTTGAAGCCTGGTCAAAAGGTTATCTCGCTGATTATCCCTCGTGGGGAAGGGCAGATCCTTACGGTGACAGAAAATGGCTTTGGTAAGCGTACCTCTGAGCTGGAGTACCCGACCAAAGGACGTGGTACGCAAGGGGTTGTTTCAATCAAAGTCAGTGATCGTAATGGCTCTGTCGTTGGCGCTGTACAGGTCGATGAAAACGAAGAGATCATGTTGATCACCGATGCTGGTACCCTTGTTCGTACCCGAGTATCAGAAGTGAGCAGTGTTGGCCGAAATACTCAAGGTGTTCGCCTGATCCGAACATCGGAAAATGAACATGTTGTTGGTTTGCAGCGGATTGATGAAGTTGAAACTGACGAACTCATTGATGGTGAATTGATTGAAGATGGTGACGGTGACGCAGTGTCAGCTGAATCTGATGCATCAGAAACCAACACCGACGAGTAATCAGGTAAAGAAATACCTATGACACAAGCAGTGTTTAATTTCTGCGCGGGGCCGGCAATGTTGCCGGCCTCTGTTATGAAGCAGGCCCAAGCAGAGATGCTTGATTGGCAGGGGCAAGGTGTCTCTGTCATGGAAATGAGTCACCGCTCAAAGCCTTATATGCAGATGGCGGCAGAGGCCGAGCAGGACCTCAGAGATTTGATGGCGATACCGTCAAATTACAAAGTGCTGTTCTTGCATGGTGGTGGGCGAGGTCAATTTGCTGGCATACCACTTAACCTAAGTCGTTCGGCTGATTCAGCGGACTACCTGCTTTCGGGGCAGTGGTCTCGAGGCGCGTTGGCGGAAGGGGAAAAGTACCTTCACTGTAAGGTCGCCGGTGAGCCGAACCTTATTGATGGCAAGGTTGCGCTGCCCCCACAGTCGGCATTGAATATCAACCCAGACGCCGCTTATTTCCATTATTGTCCCAATGAAACCATTGAAGGGGTGGAGTTTTCTTATATTCCTGATGCTGGCCATGTGCCGGTAGTGGCGGATATGTCGTCAACCATCCTCTCCCAACCGCTAGACGTTAGTCGTTTTGGGGTGATTTATGCCGGTGCACAGAAAAACATCGGGCCTAGTGGATTGTCCGTCGTAATTGTTCGTGAGGATCTTATTGGCAATGCACGGCAGGAAACACCATCGATCCTTGATTATGGCTTGGCCGTTAAACATGATTCTATGTATAACACACCACCTACCTACGCCTGGTATCTTGCAGGCTTAGTGTTTAAATGGCTTAAGTCCAATGGCGGTTTAACAGAAATGGCCAAGGTCAATCGGGCCAAGGCTGATACCCTGTACCGGTTTATCGATGGCAGTGATTTTTACCGAAATAATGTCGATGACAACTGCCGCAGCAAAATGAATGTTCCATTTCAGTTAGCCGATGATAATCTGGATAGTAAGTTTCTCGAACTCTCTGATGCGGCTGGGTTAAAAGCGCTTAAGGGTCATCGTATTGTCGGTGGTATGCGTGCCAGTATCTATAACGCGATGCCGTTAAGTGGCGTTCAGGCATTAGTCGACTTCATGGCGGATTTTGAGAAAAAATTCGGTTAATAGATAGGTTTCTATCTCTGATAAAAAGGAAGCGTGGCGTGAGCTGTGATTTGATTGCCTTAGCAAATGCTGGGATCCGTGGATTACATCCTTATCAGGCGGGTAAGCCAGTTAGCGAGTTGGAACGAGAGCTCGGTATCTCAAATGTAGTGAAGCTTGCGTCAAACGAGAACCCTTTGGGGATCAGTGACAAGGTGAAACAGGCGCTGGTTAGTGAGTTTACTGAGCTGAGCAGATACCCTGATGCCAATGGCTTTTATCTGAAAGAGAAGCTGGCGAGTCGTCTCGGCGTAGAATCGGCACAGATTACCCTGGGCAATGGTTCTAATGATGTGCTGGAGCTGATCGCACGTACCTTTGTATCCGCCGAACATGAAGTGATGTTTGCAGAACACGCTTTTGTTGTATATCCCCTAGTGACGCAAGCAATAGGGGCTAAACCCTGTGTTGTGCCGGCTAAAGCATATGGACACGATCTAGATGCAATGGCAGCGGCGATTAGCGACAAGACCAAAATGATCTTTATCGCTAACCCTAATAATCCGACAGGTACTTTCCTCACGAAAGAGAGCCTGAAAGCATTCATTGCCGCTGTACCAAAAGATGTCATTGTGGTGTTGGACGAAGCCTACGATGAGTATGTTGATGCCAGTGATCGTGCTAACAGTGTTGAATGGTTAAATGATTACCCCAACCTTGTGGTTACGCGTACCTTTTCAAAGGCATATGGATTAGCTGGTCTGCGTGTTGGTTACAGTGTCAGTTGTGCAGATATGGCTGGCCTGTTAAATCGACTACGTCAGCCGTTTAATGTTAATTCACTGGCATTGAAAGCCGCAGAAATAGCGCTAGATGATAACGAGTTTCTACACGAGTCTGTTTCTGTTAACCGCCAAGGGATGACTCAACTGACTGATTTTTTTCGTCAGCAGCAGATAAATTTTATCCCATCATGGGGCAATTTTGTTACTTTTGATACCGGTAGAAATGGCTCTGATGTCTATGATGCATTGCTGCATCAAGGGGTGATAGTGCGTCCAATTGGTGGGTATGGCTTACCAAATCATCTCCGCGTAAGTATCGGCACTTCAGAAGAAAATAACCGTTTTATCGACGCACTGACATCAGTGCTTTCTTTGTAAGCTTTGATATAGATGAACTCAATGGAACAACTGACACTTCAACCTATTCAGCGGGTTAATGGCACCGTCAATTTACCCGGCTCAAAAAGCGTTTCAAATCGTGCGCTACTGCTAGCAGCGTTAGCTGAAGGCGAGACGATATTAACCAATTTGCTCGATAGCGATGATATTCGCCATATGCTTAATGCATTGAAAGCCTTGGGCGTCAGCTATCAGCTTTCCGATGATAAGACCGAATGCACAGTGCAAGGGCTTGGCCGTGCGTTTAACGCGTCTGAGTCTTTAGAGCTGTTTTTAGGCAATGCGGGTACTGCGATGCGGCCATTATGCGCGGCTCTCTGTTTGGGTGCAGGCGAGTTCGTGCTGACCGGCGAACCGCGTATGGAAGAGCGCCCAATCGGTGCTTTAGTCGATGCTTTGGTGCAAGCAGGCGCTAATGTTGAATACTTAAAAAATGCTGATTATCCACCTCTGAAGATTTATGGAACCGGGTTGTCTGGTGGCACAGTATCTATTGATGGCAGCGTGTCCAGTCAGTTTTTGACCGCTTTCCTGATGGCCGCACCAATGGCTGGTGGCGACACTGAAATTGTGATTAGTGGTGAACTGGTATCCAAACCTTACATCGATATTACGCTACATATCATGGAGCAATTCGGAGTCAGTGTAGAAAATATCGATTATCAGAAGTTCATCATCAAGGGTAATCAAACCTACAAAGCACCAGGCCGCTTTATGGTTGAGGGCGATGCGTCGTCTGCGTCCTATTTCTTGGCTGCAGCTGCCATTAAGGGCGGCGAGATTAAAGTGACTGGCATTGGTCGTAACAGCATTCAAGGCGATATCCATTTTGCTGATGTGCTTGAAGCTATGGGCGCCCAAATAGAGTGGGGTGATGAATATATCATTTCTCGTGTGGGCGAACTAAAGGCGGTGGATATGGATATGAACCATATTCCAGATGCGGCAATGACTATTGCTACAGCGGCTTTGTTTGCTGAGGGCACAACGGCAATTCGTAACGTATATAACTGGCGCGTTAAGGAAACTGACCGTTTATCCGCGATGGCGACAGAGCTGCGTAAAGTGGGGGCTGAAGTGGAAGAGGGAGAAGATTACATTGTGATCCAACCACCAGCCAAGCTATCTCATGCGGCGATCGATACTTATAATGATCACCGTATGGCGATGTGTTTTTCGTTAGTCGCATTAAGTGATACTCCCGTGACTATTAATGACCCTAAGTGCACATCGAAAACTTTTCCTGACTATTTTGAGCGTTTGGCATCGTTAAGCGAGCTATAATAGGACTGAAGATTAAGAAGGGACCCGTTGCGGTCCCTTTTTTATTCCTAGCAATGTGATGTGACGCTTTCGTCCGACGGTTTTTATCGTTGAACTGCATTTTACCTTTAATACTTTCTCACTATAATAGGCGCGCTTTATAGGGGGAGAGCTGTAAACACGTCATCTGCTCACCCTAATGTACTGATTTTTATTAGAATACCGGAGTTTTTATGCCTTCAGGCGCACCAGTGATCACTATTGATGGTCCCAGCGGTTCAGGGAAAGGGACACTCGCTCAGCGATTGGCGCAGCAACTGGGCTGGCATCTGCTTGATAGTGGCGCTATTTATCGTGTGTTGGCATTAGCTTCCTTGCACCATGGTGTGGATATCGAGAATGAAGATGCACTGGTGCCTTTGGCCGCGCATTTAGATGTGCAGTTTGTGTCAGACGAGAACACCAAGAAAATCCAAGTAATTCTGGAAGGCGAAGAGGTCAGTAAAAGCATCCGTACCGAAGAGTGCGGTGCTGTTGCATCAAAGATCGCTGCATTCCCTCGGGTGCGTGAGGCATTACTTCGACGACAAAGGGGGTTTAAGGCGCTACCCGGTCTAGTGGCTGATGGCCGTGATATGGGAACGGTGGTTTTTCAGGACGCCCCAGTGAAGCTATTCTTAACCGCAAGCGCCGAGGACCGGGCTAACCGCCGTTATCTGCAGTTGCAAAGCGCTGGCCATGATGCTAACCTCGCGCAAATTTTAGCCGATGTCCAAGCTCGTGATGAACGCGACACTAATCGGAGCGTAGCTCCGTTGGTTCCAGCGGAAGACGCATTGGTCATCGACAGCAGTAAAATGTCAATCGATGAGGTTGAAGCAACCGCATTTGATTACATATATGGAAAATTATCGCCGACAGCTTCCGCCTAACTAGGTGAAAGTTGCGGTTCTTCGTTGCTAAGGATGGTAACGAATAACGTTAACTACCCCGCACAGAAGGAAGCTGCGTGGATGAGTATGGTTTAAAATCAAACATGACTGAATCTTTTGCTCAATTATTCGAAGAAAGCTTACAGACAATCGAAACCCGCCCGGGTGCCATCGTTAAAGGTACTGTAATCTCTGTTACTAAAGAAGCTGTGTTGGTTGACGCAGGTCTTAAGTCAGAAGCAGTTATTCCTGCTGAACAGTTCAAAAACGCTGAAGGCGTTGTTGAAGTTCAAGTGGGTGACCAGGTTGATGTTGCACTAGACGCTGTTGAAGACGGCTTCGGTGAGACTATTCTGTCTCGCGAGAAAGCTAAGCGTCATGAAGCGTGGATCGTTCTGGAACGCGCCTTCGAAGAAGCAGAAACTGTAATCGGTATCATGACGGGTAAAGTGAAGGGTGGCTTCACTGTTGACCTTAATGGTATCCGTGCGTTCTTGCCAGGTTCTTTGGTTGACGTTCGTCCAGTACGCGACACTGCGCACTTGGAAGGTAAAGAACTCGAATTCAAAGTAATCAAGCTAGATCAAAAGCGTAACAACGTTGTTGTTTCTCGTCGTGCAGTTATTGAAACTGAGAACAGCGTTGAACGTGATCAGCTGCTTGAGTCTCTGCAGGAAGGCCTGGAAGTTAAAGGTATCGTTAAGAACCTGACTGACTACGGTGCATTCGTAGACTTAGGTGGCGTTGACGGCCTGTTGCATATCACTGACATGGCTTGGAAGCGCGTTAAGCACCCAAGTGAAATCGTAAATGTTGGTGATGAGATCCTAGTTAAAATCCTTAAGTTCGACCGTGAGCGCACTCGCGTATCACTTGGTCTGAAACAGCTGGGTGAAGATCCATGGGTAGCTATCGCTGGTCGTTACCCTGAAGGCACTCGCGTAAGCGGTGTTGTGACCAACCTGACTGACTACGGTTGTTTCGTAGAGATCGAAGAAGGTGTTGAAGGTCTGGTACACGTTTCTGAAATGGATTGGACTAACAAAAACATCCACCCAAGCAAGGTTGTTAACCTGGGTGATGCTGTTGACGTTATGGTTCTTGATATCGATGAAGATCGTCGTCGTATCTCTCTGGGTCTTAAGCAGTGTAAAGCTAACCCATGGGAAGAGTTCGCTAGCAACCATGCTAAAGGCGATGAAGTTAGCGGTAAGATCAAGTCAATCACTGACTTCGGTATCTTTATCGGCTTGGACGGCGGCATTGATGGTCTGGTTCACTTGTCAGACATCAGCTGGAATGGTCAAGGCGAAGACGCAGTACGTGAGTTCAAGAAGGGCGACGAAGTTAACGCCGTTGTTCTGCAGGTCGATCCTGAGCGTGAGCGTATCAGCTTGGGCGTGAAGCAGTTGAACGAAGATCCTTTCAATAATTATCTGAATGATAACAAGAAAGGTGCTATCGTTAATGGTAAGGTTACTGCAGTTGACGCCAAAGGCGCGACTGTTGAGTTGTCCTCTAGCGTAGAAGGTTATATCCGCGCTTCAGATATCTCTCGTGACCGCGTTGAAGACGCTTCTACCGTATTGAGCGTTGGCGATGATGTTGAAGCCAAGTTCATGGGTATCGATCGTAAGAACCGTGTAGTTAGCTTGTCTATCCGTGCGAAAGATGAAGCAGACGAAAAGACTGCGATTGAAGACTTGAATGCTCAGCCTACTGAAACTGCTGGTTTCAGCAGTGCCATGGCAGAAGCTTTCAAGAATGCGAAAGGCGATGCATAAGCCATCCTTTTGAAAAAAGGGCCGCTTATGCGGCCCTTTTTTTTTAACTGCCGAATAGCTTATCGGCCCTTAAGTCAAACGGTGATGATTGTTATGACAAAGTCAGATCTGATTGAGCGACTTGCCACCACGCAGACGCACTTGTCTGCCAAAGAGGTTGAGTCGGCGATTAAAGAGATACTCGAACAGATGGCTGCAACCCTTGAAGAAGGTGAGCGGATCGAAATTCGTGGTTTTGGCAGTTTCTCACTGCACTACCGTGCTCCGCGGGTGGGGCGTAACCCTAAAACCGGAGATTCGGTAACACTGTCAGGAAAGTCTGTCCCACATTTTAAGCCGGGTAAAGAACTTCGTGACCGAGTGAATGACGCATTTGTAAGCGGCTGATAGTCAATGATAAAAAAACGGTATGCTTAGGTATGCCGTTTTTTTATGTCATAATACCGGGCGTGCGTTAGGTTTTGGAATTGCGCTTGGAGGCCCATTCGTGAAACTTGTCATCTACCTACTATTATGGGCACTTATATTTGTCCTCTGTGTCTTAATCGGCGCCAGGAACGGTCAATTAGTTGAGTTCAATTACCTCATCGCGATGGGTGAGTATCAATTAGCGACGCTGTTAGGTGTCTTTTTAGTGCTTGGGTTTTGTATCGGCGCATTTACGCTGTTTCTTTTCAATCTCCGCACTCGGATCAAGTTGCGCTTCGTTAGTAGTGAAAGAGATAAATTGAAGAAGAAACTGGAGAATTCGATTCACTCCAAAGGCGAATCGATCTAATGAGCGAGTTGCTTTTTCTTCTGCTGCCTATCGCAGTCGCTTACGGTTGGTATATGGGCCGACGAAGCGGAGACCAGGAGTTAAAGGACACTAGCTTAAAGCTGTCTGAAAAATATGTTGCCGGTCTAAATTACCTATTCTCAGATCAATCAGATAAAGCCGTTGACCTCTTTATTGACATGATTAAGGTGGATAGTGAAACCATTGATACACACCTGGCGTTAGCAAGCCTGTTTCGAAAGCGTGGTGAGGTCGACCGCGCTATTCGTCTTCATCAAAACCTTATTGCACGCCCCAGCTTACCCATAGAGCAACGCGATTTTGCGATGTTTGAACTTGGCCATGATTATCTGGTTGCGGGTCTTTTCGATCGAGCTGAAACGATTTTTATTGAGCTACTCGAGCATGAAGGCTACCAACTCAAGTCTGCTGAACAACTTCTGCATATCTATGAATATACCAAGGACTGGGAAAAGGCCGTTGCAGTGGTTGAATCATATAAGCTGCAACAAAAAGCAAAAATTGCCACATCATTGGCACATTACTATTGCGAGTTGGCGGAACCCTTATTAGCGCGTGGGGACAATGATGGACTCAAGCTTATTAACCAAGCGCTTAAAGCTGATAATGCCTGTATTCGAGCTTACCTACTTAAAGCATCAGTACTTATTGAAAAGGGCGACCGTAAAGGGGCTCTGAAATGCTACCAAGAGATCCCTAATCAGGACGTTGATTTCTGCAGTGAAATCGTTGCTGCGGTGGAAGACCTATATCAAGGGCATAGAGACCCTAAAGGGTTTGAACATTTCCTCCGTGACCTGTTACAGCTTGGCGCCGGCGTATCCATTCTGATTAAGCTTGCGCAGCGGGTTGCTATAACCGATGGTGATGATGCGGCAGAAGCATTAGTTAGGCAAGAGTTGGTGCGTCATCCGACCATGAAAGGCTTTTGTCATCTGATGCACTATCATATCAACTCAGCCGAATCATCAAAGGCACGTTCAAGCCTGAAGTCGTTGCAAGAGCTGGTATCTACGCAGATCCGTATAAAACCAAAATATCGCTGTTGTAATTGTGGTTTTTCCAGCGGGAGCTTGCTTTGGCAGTGCCCATCATGTAAAAGCTGGGGCCGTATTAAGCCTATCCGCGGTTTGGATGGCGAGTAACTCAAGTAGATAGGAGCCCCCATGCAAGATCCAAAAGTCATCGTCGCCCTTGATTATCCAACTCAAGACGCCGCACTTGCTTTTGTTGACCGAATTGATCCATCTCTATGCCGCTTGAAAGTAGGCAAAGAGATGTTCACCTTGTATGGGCCTGAATACGTAAAGGCGTTACAAAGCCGTGGCTTTGATGTGTTTCTTGATCTTAAGTTTCATGACATACCAAATACTGTTGCTCGTGCTGTTGCCGCTTCAGCAGAGTTAGGCGTGTGGATGGTTAATGTTCATGCCAGTGGTGGGCGGCAGATGATGGTTAAGGCTGCTGAAGCGTTAACCAGCTTCGGCAGTGAACGTCCAAAGCTGATCGCTGTAACTGTATTGACCAGCATGAGCGCTGATGATCTCCGCGGCATTGGTATTACGATTAGCCCAGCAGAACACGTTATGAATCTCGCTCATTTAACCAAAGACGCAGGCTTAGATGGTGTGGTTTGTTCTGCGCAAGAAGCGACCTCTTTAAAAGCTGCATTGGGTCAGGGGTTTCAATTGGTGACGCCGGGGATACGTCCTGCAGGCGCGGATGCTGGTGATCAGCAGAGGATTATGACGCCTGAACAGGCCATTGTTGCTGGTTCCGATTACTTAGTCATTGGTCGACCGATCACCCAATCTGCGGATCCGCTGCTGACATTGCAACAAATCAATGCTTCATTGCCTAGTTAAACAGTAGGTCTTGCTCTATTGTTCGGCCAATGGCTATCGAGGCGAGCTAAAGCCAGTAAATTTAATCGGCAGCCAATAATGCTCTGATTACTTTTTCAGTCGAATAAGTATTTGAGTTATTAATGCCACCACCACACCGCTCAGCGCCCCCATGAGGTGCCCCTCGATTAAAACTCTGGCACCAATCAGTTCACTGGTGCCAGTATCACCACCGGTTACCTGCTCAAACACTACCTTAATCGTTAATCCAATCAACAAAGCGATATTTGAATAGAGGTGCTTGGGTAACTGGGTTAGTGCAGCCCACGCTAGCAGGCCATGTAAGCTGCCTGATAAGCCAACAAACCATTTAACTTCCGGGACCAGAAGATAAATGGCTAACCCACTGAGCACGGTAATAGATAGCCAAGCCACGAACCCACGAACACTGCTAACGGTTTTGCCAAAAAGCAGGGTAATCGCGACCAGCCCCGCAACATTCATCAATAGGTGATACCCATTGGTGTGGATCATGGCGCCTGAAATGAGGCGATACCAACCTCCTCGCTCAACTGCTTGATGGTTAAAGGCTAGTAATTCCTTAAGCTCAGGGAAGATCAGCCATGTGAATTGGCTGATAAAACATAACCCTATAATTAGCGATATAGGCAAATGCCTTTTGGGCCAATGGCACACAGATCTGATTGGCGCTGGTATCATTTCTTAGTAACCACTTATGTCTCCTAATGAATAGGGTGGCCTGTAGTTGGATTACGAAAGCCAAGTAAAAGGCTATTCTGCTAACAATGATCGCCGATGTCGAGTGAGCGACTGCAATGCGTGATCCAACATGGGGGGGCGACCTTGCTCGCCGGTGCATTGCCGCGTTGACGTTTAAGACGTAAGTACGCCAGATACACGCTGTGTCGACGCTTGCAACATACGAAGCTAAGTTTGAAGGCTAGGCTGCTTAACAACTATATTTTTTGAGTTGTTATTTCTATGAGCGAATTATTTTGTTACTTCGTAGTCATATAGTTAATCCATGGCGCAATGATCAAGAGTTTCAGATAGATGTTAGTGCTGCTGGAAAGCTGAATTAAGCAAAACGAGCTATGGTAGAAGAGCCATTGGCGCGCTATCTTAACGTGCATAAGTCTGTGTCTTGGGTGGTGCTGAAGTTACTTAGGATACATGGCGAGATAGCTCAAACTGTATAGATAGTTGTAGCCGTGTTTGCGGCAGCAGGCGCATTTGCAGGTTTGGTAATAATTTTAATTATTCATATTGACCTTGGTTGGCTTCGTTTATGCCATCAGGTTTAATCCCATCAATAACAAGAGATGCCAGAGGTATAATTAGATGTTAAAGAGAACTGCATTTATGGGCGTGTTGCTTTTCTGTGCTGCGCCGACGTTTGCGGCGGAAGAGCTTGCGCAAGATATGTTGGCTGAAGGGATTAGTAAGTTAATGTATATGAATGACAGCTGTGGCGTCACAATAGAAAAAGAAAAAGTGCAGGAGATCTCCAAGCTTTATCTTTATGCCAACGGCTTTTCAGGTGATCTTCAGGTTGACTGGGAGCAGGTTAAAGCGACAGCAGCTGCAGAGTTTGAGGTGTTGAAGAAAGAAAACCCCAATGGTGAATTGTGTGACAAGTACGCAGAGCAATTTGAGAGTGTTTTGCCGCTGCTTAAGAAACACGACGCCACTGAATTAGATATTGAATAAGTGAGCGTTCCTAGCTGGGGAAAAGCGCCGTTGGGCGCTTTTCCTTGTTACTAGGCTTCGTAAGAGAGCGGATCCTTCAACGCATTTTTTTCAAATGCTTCGAGTCGTTCGACACATGCACCGCATTTGCCACAGGCTCTTTCTCTGCCGTTATAACATGTCCACGTTTTACTATAATCCAGCCCCATTTTCAGGCCATCGGTGAGGATATCTATTTTACTATCGTTTAGATAAGGGCTGCATATTTCGACAACTTCATAGTTGGCAATTTTTGCCACCTCATTCATTTTCAGCACGAATTCTGGCCGACAGTCGGGGTAAATAGCATGATCGCCGGAGTGGGCGCCATAAAAGACCTTGCCCGCTTTTAATGAAACGGCATAACCAACAGCAAGTGACAGCAGGATCATATTGCGGTTGGGTACCACCGTTGACTTCATGCTTTCTTCTTCGTAATGGCCTTCGGCAACTGCAATGTCATCGGTCAGTGAAGATCCGCCAATCAGGCTATTGATGGCACTGATATCAACTACTTTATGGTGAATAGCTAACTCTTTACAGACGCTGGCTGCGACCTCGAGCTCTTTGACATGGCGTTGGCCGTAGTCAAAGCTCAAGGCATAGACATCATAGCCTTGCTTAATCGCTTTATTCAGCACGGTATAAGAGTCCATGCCACCTGAGTATATTACGACGACTTTTTCGTTCATGATGGTTGTTTAATGCTCGCGCTTAACGTATAAATCGCCGGCATTTTACGCGATCTATCTCACATACAACAGGTATTCAATGAAGCAAATCGCCTATCCAGTCAATGAAGTGTTTGAAACCATTCAAGGCGAAGGGGTGTATACCGGCGTTCCGGCAATCTTTGTGCGCTTGCAGGGCTGTCCCGTCGGCTGCTCATGGTGTGACACTAAGCATACCTGGCCGTTAGATGATGACGCCAAAATTGATGTTGTTGATCTGTTAGCAGAGCAGGGTGAAACTGAGTGTTGGAGTGAAATGACCAGTAAGCAGTTGCTGAATTTGTTTGCTGAACAGGGGTATACCGCTAAGCATGTTGTTATTACTGGTGGAGAGCCTTGTGTATACAACTTAAGTGACTTAACTTCCACACTTTTTTCGCGCGGCTATCATTGCCAAATAGAGACTTCAGGGACATTTGAAGTTTTGGTAGATGACAAAACCTGGGTAACGGTTTCGCCTAAAGTGGCGATGAAAGGCGGATATGATGTTTTAGCATCCGCACTACTCAGGGCGAACGAGATTAAACACCCAGTGGCGAAGCAATCACATATTGATGAACTTGATGCATTGTTGGCGCCCATATCAGCGTCGGGTCAACTGTCAGGAAAAACAATCTGCCTACAGCCGATAAGCCAAAAACCTCGCGCCACTGAACTTGCCGTGAGAACATGTATCGCTAGAAATTGGCGCTTGTCGATACAGACCCATAAGTATTTAGGTATTGAGTAGTTCCGCCTGATCAGACGGTCAGTTATATCGGCTTGATATTGCGCATACCAGAAACCTTGCTATTAGCTAAACTCAGCATAGGTATCTTTTGTTTGGCTAACTCATGACAGACGTTATTCTCGAAATCCACTTTCATAGTCGCGGCCCATGGCATCAGCAGCTTGAAGATGCGTGTCGCGGTTTGGCCGAGGAAATAGCGCAAGCGCCTGGTTTGAAATGGAAGATTTGGACCGAAAATCGCGATACACGACTTGCTGGTGGGATCTACCTTTTCGCAAATGAGGCTGATGCAGAAGATTTCCTGCTAGCTCACAGGAAGCGATTAGAGGCGTTGGGAGTGACAGAGTTCGAGTCTCATCTGTATGAGGTGAACGAGCAGCTTTCATTGATCACTCGGGCTCCTTTATAAGCCGTTTATTGTTGGTGATCTCACTCTCCTATCATCGAAACAAATGTTACTAACTATTTCAATTCCTATCGCTTTATTGAACGGCGCAGCTCCGTCCGTTAGTGTGTTTGGCTCATAATCAAAATAATTCCATATTCCAGGGAGACCATTATGCGCTGCTTTGCTGCATTGGTATCGTTTTGTCTGTTAGCACAAAGTCATTTGTTATTCGCTGCGCCTCTTGAAACGTTGCAATTGGAGGATGTGTTTGCCCTAGAATATGCCTCCGATCCACAACTCAGTCGTAGTGGTGAACAAGTTATTTTTGTTCGCAACTTTATGGATATTGAAAAAGACAGGAAACGCAGTAATTTGTGGGTGGCGAATATCGCTAGTGGTGAACTCAGGCCGTTAACGACAGGGTTGTTCAATGATCGGTCCCCGAGACTATCACCAGACGGCAAACGTCTAGCATTTATCTCTAACCGCGGTGGCTCTACTCAGCTTTATATGCGCTGGCAAGACACCGGACAGATCGCTGTGCTAAGCCAGTTACCTGAGGGTCCTACTAATCTCACCTGGTCGCCGGACGGTGCTTCGTTACTATTCACTGCGTTTGTTCCGCGCCAAGAAAAACCGTTAGTGGCATTGCCTGGCAAGCCTAGGACTGCTGATTGGGCGCCACCAGCCAAAGTGGTCTCCTCGACGTTTTACCGATTTGATGGGGCAGGGTACCTACCGGCTGGTAACCAACAAATCTTCATGATGTCCGCCGACGGCGGCTCGGCGATCCAATTAACTCAGGCACAGTACGATCATGATGGTCCACTAGCATTTTCCCCGGATGTTAAAACCATCTATTTCTCTGCTGTTCCAGATGCTGAAAAGGCACCATTAAACAGTGAACTGTTTGCACTGTCTTTGAACAATGGCAAGGTGAAGCCTTTAACCGACCGGGTAGGTCCAGATGCGCATCCAGCGTTGTCTCCTGACGGTAAGTACATCGCTTATGTCGGCTTCGATGACAGGAAAGTGATCTACCAGAATCGCCAACTTTACTTGTTAAATTTAGCGACAGGGAATTCGCGCGTTTTAACTGCAGAGCTGGATAGAAGTGTGGCGGCACCTGTGTGGTCTGACAATGGCAAGCATATCTATTTTCAATATGATGACCAAGGCAACACCTACATAGGCCGTACTGATCGCAACGGCCGCTTTAAGCAGGTGGTTAGCGATGTCGGAGGGCTTTCTTTAGGCCGACCTTATGCTGGTGGCCAGTTCACTGTAAAAGGTCGCCAAATTGCGTTTACGACGACTGACGGGCTTTCCCCTGCCGAAATTGCTATTGTGAACTACCGTGGGGGTAAAGCCAAAAGGATTACCCATTTAAACAAGACACTATTATCCCGCAAGCAGTTAGCGACGATTGAAGAGATCCGCTACCCGTCGTCCGCTGATGGCTTGGAGATACAAGGTTGGATCGCATACCCACCAAACTTCGATGCCACTAAGAAATATCCTTTGATGCTCGAGATCCATGGTGGACCGGTGGCGAATTATGGCGCCCGCTTTGCTGCGGAAATCCAGCTGTTTGCCGCGGCTGGTTACGTGGTTTTGTATGTTAACCCGCGTGGTAGCGACAGTTACGGTGAAGTCTTTGCGAATTATATCCATCACAATTATCCATCTGAGGATTACGATGATCTGATCTCTGGTGTTGATGCCGTTATTGCCAAAGGTTTTGTTGACCCTGAGCAACTCTATGTGACTGGCGGTAGTGGTGGTGGAACGCTGACCGCGTGGATCGTTGGTCATACCGATCGCTTCAAAGCCGCTGTAGTAGCTAAGCCTGTGATCAACTGGTATAGCTTTAGTTTAACGGCAGACGCCTATCCATTTTTTACCCAATACTGGTTTGATTCGTTACCTTGGGACGATATGGAGGCTTATATGAAGCGTTCGCCGATCAGCTATGTTGGAAACGTTAAAACACCCACCATGCTGTTGACCGGGGAATCTGATTACCGCACACCAATTTCTGAAACAGAGCAATACTATCAAGCGTTAAAGCTTGCTGGGGTCGATACCGCAATGGTTAGGATCCCTGGTGCAGGTCATGGGATTGCAGCGCGGCCATCAAATCTCATGAGTAAAGTTGCTCATATCTTGTGGTGGTTTGAACAATATGGTGGGCCTAGCAGCAAACTACTGTCAGATCCGTCGGACGAGGGCTAAACGTTGGATGCCAGTGTGCTAAGAAAGCTAACAGAGATGTCGATGCCATTCGGTAAGTATGCGGGTAGGCCATTGATCGACATACCCGAGCCTTACATGGTTTGGTTGGCAAAGCAGGGCTTTCCGAAAGGAGAGCTAGGCGAATTACTTGCTTTAGTATATGAAGTAAAGCTGGAAGGTTTAGAGGGATTTGTAAAGCGCGCGGTTAAAGACGCGGCACAGTCATAGTGTTTGCAAGCATATAAGCGTGTTGGGGGGAGTTATTTCCCCCGCTGTGAGGATTCCTTTTTAGCTCAAAAATCGGTATTGTGGGCTGCTCTGTTCAGTAGGCTTGCCAGAGTGGCACTTTGACTTGCCATAAAGCCTGTTCAGTTTGGTTTGAACCCCCTTGTGCTAAACCGTGACTTATGGTTTGGCCTGTAATCAGAGGATAGCGAAAGCAGCATGATGAACGTAGGTTTAGTAGGCTGGCGCGGCATGGTTGGCTCTGTGTTGATGCAGCGTATGCAAGAAGAGAACGATTTTTCATTGGTCGATACCACTTTCTTCACCACATCTCAGGCGGGACAGCCCGGCCCGGATATTGGTAAACCGGTGACACCGTTGAAAGATGCTTACGACATTGATGCGCTTAAAGCGATGGATGTGATTATTACCTGTCAGGGTGGTGATTATACCAAGGCTGTGTTTGAACCATTACGTGAAGCTGGCTGGCAAGGTTATTGGATTGATGCGGCATCAAGCCTACGTATGGACGATGACGCCATTATTGTTCTTGATCCGGTCAATGCTGACGTTATTTCACAAGGCCTTGACGCTGGGGTGAAAACCTTCGTCGGTGGGAACTGTACCGTATCCTTGCTATTGATGGCGATTGGCGGTTTGGTTGAAAAAGGCCTAGTAGACTGGGTTAGCCCAATGACATATCAAGCGGCATCGGGTGCCGGTGCACGCAACATGCGTGAATTGATCAGTCAAATGGGCGATTTGCGTGATGAAGTGAAAGCTGAGCTGGATGACCCGGCATCGGCCATTTTGGATATTGACCGTAAAGTTGCAGATAGAATGCGTAACGGTGAATTCCCTACCGATCAATTTGGTGTGCCGCTAGCGGGATCTCTGATCCCTTGGATTGATACGCCAATGCCTAGCGGTCAGAGCCGCGAAGAGTGGAAGGCTGAAGTTGAAGCTAATAAGATCATAGGCCGTAGTGAGTCGCCCGTACCTATCGATGGCCTTTGTGTTCGTATTGGCGCGATGCGTTGTCATAGTCAGGCGCTGACTATTAAGCTAAATAAAGACCTACCTGTCAGTGAAATTGAATCAATACTCGCTTCTCACAATGACTGGGTTAAGGTGATCCCTAACGATCGTGAAATCACGGTTGAAGAGCTGACACCGACCAAGGTGACAGGCACGTTGAGTGTTCCTATTGGGCGTATTAGAAAGCTCTCTATGGGGCCTGAATACATATCAGCCTTTACTGTCGGTGATCAGCTGTTATGGGGCGCTGCCGAACCGTTACGTCGCATGTTGCGTATTTTGCTCGACAAGTAAGCGTCTGTTCGTTAACAGATTGCCAATAGGCTGCCTAATTGGTGGCCTTTTTTATGTTTATCGATAAAGGAAACACTGCAAGAGAGGTGTTGCGTCAACTGATAGCTTGGGAAGCTAGATTGAGTTTCTATTAGGGACTTTGAAAAATAAAGTGAGTGCCTGCCACAAGGCAAGAGAAGCAGGCTATAAGCTGATGTCTATAACACCAAATGATCACTTTTCTTCGTGTGAACAAGCTCTTCTATCAACGCAAGTACGCCGGCAGATAATACTAGGGCGGCAGTAACGATAGAAAGTGTAGGTGAGCCAGTAAGCCAGCTGAAGAACAACCAAAGCAGGGTTGCACACGCCAGTGACTTAACAAAACTTTTAACGCCTTTCGTCATTTTCATACTCTGTGTTCTCGCTAACAAGTGACTATATTTTGGGTAATCTTTGCACTCTTGTAAAACGGAAAACCCTTTCGATTGTTTAGCTTGGGAGGATACGCACATTCTAATAAAGAGTTGTGATCTGGATTAAACGTGATGCTAAGTGTATAAAAAACAGACATATTAATTGTTTGTCATTTATTTAGCTGTGGTGGGATTTTAGCTGACTGCAAATGCAAAAAAGCCACACGAGAGTGTGGCTTCTAATGATTTGCTTTACGTTATAGTTTGAATCGGTCGACCAGTTGATCTTGCTCTTTTGCTAAGCGTTCAAGTTCAGCGCTACCTTTGGCGATCGCTTCAATTCCTTCGTAGTTCTCATCAGAGATATCAGAGATATGATTTATGTTGCGGGTGATCTCGTCTGCAGTGCATTGCTGCTCCTCTGCTGCTGCAGCAATTTGACTACTCATATCGCTTATCTGCGCGATAATTCCTTGTATCTCTTCCATTGAGCTATTGGCATCTGAGGCTTGCATGACACTGGCTTCCATCTCATTAAAGCACTCAGAAACAACCTCAACGGCTTGTTTGGCACTGGACTGCAGGCTTTCAATCATACTTTGAATCTCAGTGATCGATTCCCCCGTTTTTTGTGCAAGGTTTCTTACTTCGTCGGCGACGACCGCAAAGCCTCTGCCTTGCTCTCCAGCCCGTGCTGCTTCGATAGCAGCATTCAACGCGAGTAAGTTGGTCTGGTCCGCTATTCCTCGAATAACCACCAAGATCCCACCGATATTATTGCTGTAGCCGTCAACCTGGCCAATCACTTCATTAGACTGCTTAAGCTTTTCAGAGAGTTGATGGGTCGTGGTGATGTTATGACTCATCACTTCGCGTCCGGTGTTGGCAGCTGACTCAACTTCAAGGACTTTTTCTAGCGTAATATTAGCGGAGTAGGTGACCTCTTTTACCGAAGCGGACATCTCCGTCATCGCTGTCGCCACACTCGCCGTTTCATGTCGCTGGCGGTCCAGCTCATCCCGCGAATGCGTGCTGGTTTGTTGATTTGAAACTGCGACCTGAGATAGGTGATGGGAAGCGGTGGTTAGCTGGCCCAGAATATCGCGCATTTGTTGATTGAGCTTGTTCACCCAACTGCCTAATTGGCCAAATTCGTTCTCGCCTTTCACTGTCACTGTGTGGGTCATGTCGCCATCTACAATGGCAGACAGCACATCGAGGATATTCTTCAGCGGGCGGCGGATACCTATTGCTGTGCTCCAACCAATCACCGCGGCGATAAGGATAGATAACAGACCGAGGATGGCAACAAGGCTTAGTCCCTTATTTAGCGCAGAGCTAGCATCATCGGAAGCGGTGTTTACAAAGGTGGTAGCAGCAGAGGTTACCTGATCGAACACCGACACCGCATCGGCAATCGATTGTGCTGCTACGCTGGCTTTGTTAAATACATCGTCGGTAAGGAAAATGAGTTGTCGATGATTAGCCAAGGCACCATCTGGCGCAGTCAGTGCTTTATCAAGACGGTCAAGCATAAAACCTACATCGTTTCGTAGATCTGGGATCTCATCTTCAAGATCAACTAATTTAGACTCGTAATTTCCCCGGCGTTTTTCATTCTGGGAGATCGTACTGTCGATATCGCTCAGTTGATCTGAACTTAGTGCTTTTACGGTTGGGCCTTCTAGGCCATTTAACGCGACATAGTATTCGTCAGCTAAGTTGCGAATATAGTCATCCTGTAATTTATGCACTTTATCAGCAATAAACTTTTTTAACTGCGGCAACATAATATAAAAATCAGCCACTTGGCTGCTTACATCTTTTTTACTGGCCTGAATCGAACGATAGCTTGCCATCGCCGCCTTTGCTTCGCCAAAGAACGACTCATCAAGACTACCAAGTTGCTCTAATAGGTTATTAATGTCGTTTTGATTTTTAGTTAACGAGGTTAACCCGGCTAGTTGTTCTTTGAACTGAGTTTCACTGGTGGAAAAGGCGAGTTCGGCAGCGTCCATCGCCGCCGAATCTTTTGAAGTGATAAAGTCTTTAAAGTGGCGGTTAGCTGTAAGCAGTGCGATGCTCGCCTTATTTGCTTCTTCAACCAGAGGTACTGCTTCATTGGTCACTTTGAGCAGTTGCGAGTTTAACCCGGTCATCCCTAACAGCGATACACCACTGATTATTAACATCAGCACTACTAAAATGGCGAAGCCAAGGCTTACCCTCAGTACGACAGAGATGTTTTGAAACATGGCCAGAAGATTGCCTTTGGGACGTTTATTATTGCTCATTGATTCAGCCTTAAACATATTCTCTCAATTAGTTAAATGCGCAACCGTCTAGCCAGTCAATTGCACGTTGATGATTTGTGATGCTCAACACAGCGGTATCCGGCATTGGCGCACGGAGCGGGAGGGCCATCACTAACATCCTATCGTCTCTAAATACATGCATCGTTATTTGGTCACCACGTTGACACTGTTTCGTGTGTCGCTGAAATCGCTCATTAAAATTTTCTGCACTAACGCGCACGCCATCAAAAGCGACTAGCAAGTCGCCTGGAGATAATCCAGCATCTTCTGCTGCACTTCCATTATGGACTGAAACTATTTTTACGCCTGCAATATCACTACTAATGGTTGCGCCAAATTGCCAAAAGAGGGAGTGCTCTGTGGTTTGCTTGCCCCCTTTATCTTGTATCGACGCAGTTACCCTTAGCTTGAGCCCTATGCCTACTTCTGTTAACAATTCTTCGAGAGGGATCTCATCAGTGTTGTATAGGTACTTATCGAAAAACGGCTCGTAGTCCAGCCCGGTAAGGCGCTCGATAATATCGATTACGGTATGGTTACGTGTTGGTTGCCCCGTCCGGCCAAACTCTTGCCATAAGGTCTGCATAACGAGGTCTAGGGAGCATTGGTGTTGCGTAATTCGCCTTAATGACAGATCTAATGCTAAGGCAATTAAGCTCCCTTTGGTGTAATAACTGACAATCGCATTGGCTGCGTTAGCGTCTTGCAGGTAAAAACGGGTCCACGCATCGAAGCTTGATTCTGCGACGGTTTGGCGTTTCCTGCCTAACCCTCGTTGTACCCTGGTGATTGTTTCGGCAAGCATCTCCAAATAGTCATCATGACTGATTAATCCGCACCTAACCAGGCTTAGCTCGTCGTAGTAGGAGGTAACCCCCTCATACAGCCAAAGTTGCTCTGTATGTGTCTCTCGCGTGAGCTGATAAGGCACAAAGGTATCTGGCTTGATCCTTTTGACATTCCAGCTGTGAAAATACTCATGGCTGCAAAGAGCCAAAAATGTGCGATAAGCTTTATCTTTCTTGTCGCTACCTGTTTCGGGTAGGTCATAGCGGCTGCAGAGTAGGGCTGTTGAGTTGCGATGCTCCAGGCCTCCATATCCTTTACCGACGGCATTGATCAAAAACAGGTAACGTTCCATTGGTGCTGGCTTACCAAAGAAATTTATATGGTGGTGACATATCTCTCTTAGGTCTCGGCAAAGCCTTTCTAAACAAGCATTATGCTGACCAGCGATAACAATGTCGTGTTGCACGCCGAACACGCTGAACGTGGCAAGTGAAAAGTCGCCAAACTCGACTGGGTGGTCGATCAGTTCGTCATAATTTTCTGCATTATAAAGGCCAAAACCGTAGCGTTCTGCGCCAGCTTCCTGCAAAGAGGTCGCTACACGCCAGTGCGCCCACTGTGGATCTGTGGGAGGCTCCAAATTTACCTGAACTGGCTCATCCTCCCGTCCTTCGACGGCAAGAAATACGCTCGTGCCATTAAAAAAACCACGTAATTGATCCAGGAAAGCGGCACGTACTGAGCTATCAAATGCAAATACTCGGTACCTGACCTCTATTGGTTCACCATTAAGAGGTGTAACTTGCCAGCTATGTTTGTCGAGCTTGCTAATTGGTAAAACACACCCTTTTTGGTCAGCCGTAATTTCGACAACGTGGCGGGCAAAATCCCTAATCATGTAACTGCCGGGGATCCAATTCGGCAGCCAAAGGCGATGAGGATCACCAGTGTTAGGGGTGAATTTTATGGCCACATCAAAAAGGTGGGCGTGAGGATCGGACGGGCAGAGAGTGTATTCGATCATTTGTATGAAAATTGAACCGGAAAAGTTAAGGTTAGTAAGCCACTGCAAATTGTCGCACGCTAGTACTCGATAAACCGTGAGGAATGCGCTAAAAAAAGAGCTTACTTATCTACATTGGAAGTTAGTCATGGCCGAAGAAACTATCTTTAGTAAAATAATACGCCAAGAGATCCCTACAGAGTTGCTTTATCAAGATGAATTGGTGACTGCTTTTAGAGATATATCCCCTAAGGCGCCTCAACATATTCTGATTATCCCAAATAAACTTATCCCGACAATCAACGATGTCACAGAACAAGATGAACTCGCTTTGGGACGCTTATTCACTGTGGCTGCAAAATTAGCGAAAGCGCAAGGGATCGCCGATGATGGCTATCGATTAATAGTTAACTGCAATCACCATGGTGGTCAGGAGGTTTATCACATTCATATGCACCTGCTAGGTGGCAAATCATTGGGAGCAATGCTACCAAGCTAATCGTCTCTATACCTTTCGGTATATAGACCTATTTTCTTTATAGTCGTGATGCTAGCGCTGTTAGGATTAAAGTGAATTTAAGTAAAATGGAACAAAGTTATATCGGCGTATGCAAGAAGGCATCATGGGTAGCATTGGTGATACTTTTTAGCATCAATGTTGCCATCGCGGGTGGTTTCAACGACAAATTGAAAGCAGCCTTGGAAGACGTTAAAGGCAAGGTTGATGAGTACCTCGCGTTAGATGAGCCTTTACCTGCGCCAAGCTCGCTACCAGACTTTGCGTCCGCTTGGCATGCAGAATATGTGTTGGAGCCCGCCTTTAATAGCCATATTCTAAAAATTGAAGCGGGTCAGACTAATGACCAAACTATCATTCTAGTACATGGCTTAGGTTCATTGGCCAGCCAGGACTGGTTAGCTCAGATACCTGTGTTAGCTAAACACTATCATGTTATTGCGATTGATCTGCCCGGCTTTGGATTCTCTCGAATACAGAAAGGAAAAATGTCACCCAGTCTCTATGCGAAGACTCTGCATTGGGTGAACGAGACTTATGCTCATGGCGCGAGCGTCGTCATTGGTCATTCGATGGGAGGAGCTATTGCGTTGCGTTATGCCTCTGACTTTCCTGTTGATGTAAAACAACTCGTGATTATTAATGCGGCAGGAATCCTTGAGCGTACGGCCTTTATCAAGAGTTTGGCCACATTACCTCTCAACAACAGCTTATTATCTGATGAGTTGCGAAGGGTGATCAGTGATGTCCAGAATGTGAGTGACGCCTGGCTAGAGTCTATTGCCGGAGGGCCAGATCCAACAGCCCCTCTTAATGCATCAGATACCGCTTGGTCTTTGCTGTTGTCGGATACGCCAAATATTAATGCTGCGTTGGCATTAGTGAACGATGATTTTAGTGATGTGGTTCGGAAAATAGCCGTACCGGCAACCATAATATGGGGGCGTCAGGATGGTGTTGCTCCATTGCGAACGGGGGAAGTGCTAGAGTACTTAATACCTGCCAGCCGACTATACGTGTTGAATGACGCTCAGCATGTACCGATGAAATCTCATGCTCAAGTAATAAATGAACTGATTCTCAAAGAGCTGTCCTATCCACCTGAAACTGAACTAAGCGCTGAGCCAGTCGATTTAGCCAACAGCGATGTTGACTTATTGTGCAAGGGTAAGTCGGGTGTTAGTTATCGTGGTGTTTATCGACATATTACTTTTGATAATTGTTCCAATATCCGTTTAGAGAGCGTTAAGGCGCAATCGTTAACTCTGAAGCAGTCTAAAGTTAAAGCAAAAAATTTGATCATTATGTCAAATGGAACTGGAGCTACGATTACTCAGTCAGTTCTTGAAATAACGAATGGCCAAATTACCGCCCCCATTGGATTTCAAGTTAGTGATAGCCGGGTAGATGTGGCGGGTGTCTCTGTGGTTGGCACCCGCAACGCCATTTCAGTTGAAGAACCCTCTTTGTTGATTATGTCTTTAAGTCGAGTAACTTCGCCGACATACAAAGGTAATGCACACGGTCACTTTTCGATGGAAAAGAAAACGATTAGTGAGTTGCTGCTTATCCAGAAATAAGCTTCTTCACAGTTGTTAGCGTCCGGCTAAAACCGAATTGTAAAGTGCAGTTCGCGCTGCATAGTATGTGAATTCTGGTGCTACTAAGCCGGGTTGCTCTAGCACTTGAAGCAGTATCTTTTGATTTTGCCTGTTCTCGTTTGCAAAGCTGCGTGCGTGCTTGCAGTTTGGTAACCTCCATAATCCTTTAGCTCCAACGGCTTCTTCATAAAGCTGTTCCGTGAACTCTATGGGTATGAGAGTGTCGGTTTCACAATGAGTAAAGAGAAGCGGCACATTGGGTAGCTGAGATAGACGCCCTTCGGGCGCATAATGATCATCAAAAATTAAGGCAGGGATCCAAGATACGAGTTTACCTAACGGGTAGCGACTGGCAATGTGGCTCGCTGTGTCTGAATAGCGATAAAAACTTGAATCGACGATCATCAGGTCAATATCCAAACGTGAGCCAGGCTCAGATAGACCGCTGATCAGTATTACGCCTCCTAGGGATGTCCCCCAAACGATCTTCTTGTAGTCATCATGGGGCCGAGACAGCTCACTAAAGATCTTTAGCATCGATCTGGCATCCAAATAAGTTACTTTGGGATCAGCTGCTCCCTCACTACGCCCATAGCCGGAGTAGTCGAAAACCAAAACGTCATATCCTTCGTCTAACAGCCATTCAACCTTGTCGAAAGTCTCTGATATATTGCCTCGGTTGCCATGAAAGTGCATGACTAAGCCGAGAGGGGATCTTACTGATGTTTTGTGAAGTTGTGCATCAAGTTTGTTGCCTGACTGACTAGTGACTTGAATATTTTGATAAGGAAAATGGTATTGTGACTCTGCTCTCGTTGACTCAGCTTTTGGGGCATAAAAAGCCCAGTTGCTACTGCATGCCGTTAAGAAGCATACTGAGAACATAACTAGTAACTTGCTGATCATCTTTTTTTCCAACCTTTAGCTTCATGACGCTTCTTACGCGGGCTGTATGGAAATAGATCAACTACTTAATTTAATCCAAGTATAGTCGTTGGTATCGTTGTAACCACTCTAAGTCATCAGCGGACAGGGGTTGGGCTAAGTAGGTCTGTCAAAAATAATATTACTACGTGTTGTTTATAAAGGTGTTTTAAGTTGTGAAGATCGCTATTTACCCACTTCTCTTAATCTCGATGTTTTTATTCTCAGTCAGCTTTTGCGAAGCAAAAACACAGCTTCTATTGAATGCCGGTGGTGGGCCGCAGCCCGGTGGGAGTCAAACAAATTATACGGTCGGTGCAGACTTGATCTTTTGGCAATATGAACGTAGCAGCCGTCAGACTTTATTCTTAGGCACGGGCATCACTTATTTGGGTACGGATGAGGATGTTAATGAAGAGATATATGCCATCTCGTTTTTCCCGCAGTTAAATTTATACACTGATAAATGGGGTGAAAATCAGCCATACTTTTTTGTTCGCGCGCTTGGTCCGACCTATCTCTCTAGCAGAAAGCTTGGTGAGAGGGAGCAGGGGAAGCGTTTTGCATTTCAAGCGCAGGTAGGCGCGGGGGTGTATTTTGGTGCGGATGAATCTTGGCTAGTAAGCGTGTCGTACAAACACTTCTCTAACGCTAATTTATTTAGTCCAAATGATGGGCTCGACGTGCCTATTTTATTGTCTCTGGGGCGACGTTGGTAATTTCTATCTGGAGAGGACTTTGCGTTATCGCTGCGAGCCCTAGGTGAAAGTCTCGACCATGCTTACTATGGTAGAGCTGTATGTTTGGCCCTAACGTCAGCTTGCTTCCTTCAGGTTTTGTAGCTAAGTAGTCTAATGCCAAAGAGTCGCTTAACCCGCGCCCTGTGGCTTTCGCATGTGCCTCCTTAAGCACCCATAAATGATAAAACCGTTCCTCTTGTTGTGCGGTTGAGTACGGATTTCTAATCCATTTGCACTCGTTTTCGGAAAAATAGTGCTCAGAGATCCCTAAGAAGTTCCGTGTATGCTTGCGGTGTTCATAATCTACGCCAACAGGCACAGAGGCTTCAGCGACAACAACGTAGTCTTTTGTGTGGGAAATGCTAAATTCAGGAGCGTTGGGGCAAGAACTGTATGGCTTCCCGTTGTGATCGACCCAAATATCAATGTCAGCAGTTTGGCAATTGAGAGCTTGCGACAGAATGTGTTTTACTAGCAGTCGCCCTGTAGCATATTGTTGGCGCCTAAGTTCACTGGAAATAGACGCTAACATAGCTTGCTCTGCATAGCTCAATTGCTGGTAGTGATTGCCAGAGGCAGGTAGTAATCTGCTTATTGCACATTTGACCGTAACTGGCTGGGGGGCTTTGATAGCCACTTTATTAGTGTCTACTCTGGCCAGCGCTGAAAAATAAGAGACGTATTAATTCCGCCAAAAGCAAAATTATTCGTCATGATTAGGTCCGTGTCGATACATCTTCCATTGCCTGTCACATAGTCAAGTTCACCACAACGTTCGTCAACTCTGTCTAAGTTAATGGTGGGAGCGAACCAGCCTGTGCGCATCATCTCTATTGACATCCATGCTTCCAGTGCACCGCACGCGCCAAGCGTATGACCTATGTAGCTCTTTAACGAACTTATCGCTATCGGTCTCCCAAATGTGGATGCGGTAGCTTGTGATTCTGCGATGTCACCTCGTTCGGTTGCAGTGCCATGGGCACACACATAACCTACGTCGTCTCGACTAACGCCGGCATCATTAAGTGCAAGTTCCATTGCCACTTGCATTGTCTCGGCCGTTGGCTGGGTGACATGCATCGCGTCACAGTTAGTACCGAATCCAATCAGCTCAGCGTAAATCGTAGCGCCTCGTTGCTGGGCATGCTCCAACTCCTCCAAAATGAGGGTTCCAGCGCCTTCACCAATGACTAAGCCGTCTCTTTCTTGGTCAAAAGGGCGAGGGCTACGGGTTGGTGTGTCGTTCAGTAGACTGGTTGCGTAAAGAGTGTCGAATACTACCGCCTCAGTAGGACATAACTCTTCTGCACCACCTGCAACCATAACGGTTTGGTAGCCGTGCTTAATTGCTTCATAAGCGTACCCTATGCCTTGGCTACCTGATGTGCAGGCACTGCTCGTAGTATGAACTCTTCCTTTTAATTCAAAAAAGAGGCTCAGGTTGACAGCCGTGGTGTGCGCCATCATTTTGATATAGGACGTTGCGTTGATACCGGAGCAATCCCCATCGTTAAGCATTTTGCCAAACGCAGCAAATGGCTCGGTACTTCCCACCGACGAGCCATAAGATATTCCAGTGGCACCATTCGTTAAAACCGGGTGATCAATTAGATCTGCATCTGCTAGTGCAGCTTGCGTTGCAACGGTTGCTAACCTAGAAACTCGCCCCATGCTTCGCACTTTCTTTCTAGGGAAAGAAGTCGGAACTTGAAAGCCTTTAACCGGCGCTCCTAAGCGGGTGTTGAGACCGGAAAATTTATCCCATTCGCGAATATATTCGACAAAGTTTTGTTTGGCTTTGAGGCTCGCTAAGGTGGAAACCCAGTCGGTACCCATTGGCGAGATGCCAGCCATGCCGGTGACAACCACGCGTTTTAATTGGCTCATTAAGCCAACCCCCCATTCACGGAAATTACTTGTCGGGTGATATAGGCCGCGCTATCAGACATTAAAAAGGCGACAGTCGCTGCTACTTCGTCAGGTTGCCCCATACGTTTTGCTGGTATCATGGCCATCGCTTGCTCTACAACCTCTTCGTCAACCATGCCCGTCTCAATAAGCCCCGGAGCGACACAGTTCACGGTTATCTTCCTGCTAGCTAATTCTAAGGCAAGTGATTTTGTTGCCCCTATTATTCCGGCTTTCGATGCGCTGTAATTAACCTGCCCACGATTACCCACAACGCCGGACACTGATGATAACGTGATAATGCGGCCGCCACTTTTTGCGCGCACCATAGGCATTATGCATGGGTGTAAGACATTATAAAATCCATCTAAATTGGTGTGAATAACACGGTCCCACATCTCGCCATCCATCGCTGGAAATGCAGCATCGTCTAGCACACCTGCATTACATACGACGCCATAATATGCGCCGTAATCATTGATTTGCTGTTCGAGTTTGTCGGAGATATTCTCTCTATCGGTAAGCATGAACTGAATAAGCTCGCCGCTACCACCAGCTTGATGGATATCATCCAGAGTCAGCTGCGCACCATTACGGTCACTGCCATAATGAACAACAATATGGAAGCCATCGTTGGCTAGCTTCTTCGCAATGGCTTGCCCGATACCTTTACTGGCACCTGTTACTAGAACTCTTCTACTCACTTGGTTCTCCAATTACGTCTGCTACCTTGCTATGGTCAGGCTGGTAGGTGTTAATTGTGGCGGTGACGATAACATCCTCATTGTCGATGATTTCACATGCGAATGAAGCCATGCCATCTTCTAAGTAGAGTTGCTCTACTTTCACTATGTACTGGTCACCAGAAAAAAAAGTGCTTCTCGTGCTGCGATAACGACGAGTACCTAATAAAAACCCTATTTCAACCGTTTTTTGTTGCTGGCGTGCAAAATATCCTGCATGCGCGGCAATTGTTTGTGCCATCCACTCAATTCCCGTCGCAGCAGAGCATTCACCATTGGGATCCAGGAGAATGCAGTCAGGTTTAATATCCACCCTGGCGATAGCTGATTTTTCGGTAATAGAGAGGAGTTCGTCGATTAAAATCATTGGGTATGAATGGGGAACAATCTCTTCAATAGGGTATTTTTTTACGTCCATATTACTTTACCTTTCCGACAATAATACTGACGTTACTTCCGCCAAAAGCAAAATTATTACTCATACAAATAGGGGCTCTCAAGCTGTCGTCAGGTGTCGCTAAGTGAATACCTTTTAAATCGGGATCCTTTATGCCATCCCAAATGTGTGGTGGAAGCAAGCCAGCCTGTTTACCGGTAAGTTTAAGAAGCAGGCAGCAAAAGGCGAGTTCGATAGCACCTGCAGCCCCTAGCGTATGACCAATCATCGCTTTGGTTGAGCTACAAGGGATCTTGTTGCCAAATATGCGGTGAACAACTTCGCTTTCCATTTCGTCGTTTTTCGGCGTTGCCGTACCATGGAGGTTCAAATAGCCGATATCATTTGGGGATAACTCTGCGTCATTAAGCGCTGCTCTAATTGCGCGCTCTGCGCCTTTCCCTGAGGGCTCCGGTGCTGAAATATGGTAGCCATCAGATGATTCTCCGACGCCTAAAATCGCTATGTCAGCTGGCTCACTTGAGACAACGAATAATGCAGAGCCTTCTCCGATGTTGATTCCCTGTCTGTTCAGACTAAATGGCTGGCATCTGTCAGGCGACAAAGACTCCAACGCATCGAATCCGTTTAGAGTCAATCCGCACAAGCTATCTGCTCCGCCGACAATTACCGCATCACATACACCGGAGCTTATTAGCCGGGAGGCTGAAGCAAATACTTTACCCGATGAAGAGCAAGCGGTAGAAACCGTATATACAGGCCCATCAACATCAGCCAATTTAGATAGAAAATCAGAGACGCTGCCTAACTCTTGCTGTAGGTAGCGATACTCTTTTGGAAAAGGATGATCATTCGAAAGACTATCGATTAGGCGTTCACCTTCGGCGATACCTGCTGTACTTGAGCCTAAAACTACCCCTATACGCGCTTTACCAAAGAGGCTCTTCATTTCGTCTATCGTTTCTTGAACTTGAAGATAGCTGTGCATCAACAATTGGGTGTTACGACAATTGTAATCAGTTAACGATAGTGGCAATTTTGGAAGAGGATACTGCACTCTGGCAATGTAGGTACTGCGACCACTGTTGAGCGCTCCAGATGGTTGTAGTGCATTCGTGTCGCCTGAAATTAATTTTTGCGTGACACCGAATCTATGGTCACCTAAGGGACAAGAGATACCAAATCCATTGATATACAATTTACTGCCCATGTTCGTCACTCTCAGATAGCGGTTGAATATTAAGCTGATAGTTTAGTTGATGATGCACTAGTTCAACGGCAGATCGCCAGCGGCTATTGTGTTGGTACTGAATCGTCATAACTAACAATCCATCCTGCCATACTTGGCGAGTTAAACCGTTATCTGCAATCGTAAACCCTAATGGTTTTAAGGCGTTGGCCAACGAGTTGGTTGGCCAGTAGGTTAAAAAGAAATCACCAAGTATATATTCAGGTTTTAGTGCAATATCAACAATCGGAGCTTGCAAAAACGTAATATCGTGCCCGTCATATCGTAAAACGAACAACGGTGAGCCCCAACTAGCGATGGCACTCATTAATATCTCGTCCGATGATAAGCTAATCACAAAGGGTAGCGCTTCTGTCCTCGTATCATAATGAAACGTAACGAGTTGAGAAAGGCTGTCAGGATAAGGTTCGGTGTCGCCGAGTAATGCCGGTCTAACATCATAAAGTGCGTTGGATATGGGCTTAGGAAGTAATTCGCCTTTTTGTGGGTGAGCACAGCTAGCTAATATGAAGATAGTGAGGCTGACGATAGTGCAAAAAACAAAACGCAAGTGGACTCCGGGCTGACTATTCCGTTCGACAAACGCGAATTTTACGGGTTTCAACTGCTCAGGACTATCAAGAATATCCCCCTTTTTGATCCGTATCGTGCTGGAAGGCAAGGGGACTCAAAAGGTAGGCAAATATAATTCCTAGACTAACGGTTATCCCAACCGCGCTGACCGCTGGCGTAGCACTCAGCCCTAGCAGCCCGAAGCTAAGCATTGTTGTAGTTGATGCCAGCGCAATTGAGAGAAGTGTGGTTTCTGGATTTTTCTGGGTTTCGGCGAAGAAGATTGAATAATCGATGCTTATTCCGGTGACGAGGATAAGCGCTAGTGCATGAAATAAGTTTAGTGGGACGCTAGCCAAGGACAGTGCTCCAAGTGTTAGTAAACACCCTCCGGCTGGTACTGAAATAACAGCAACAGCACGACGCCATGAATAACGGAAATTTAGCAGAGCAAAAATGACTACGTATGCTAGTAGGAGTAGCCAACTGATCTGTTGTCTGTAGCGTCCGAATAGCTTGGAGTACTGTTCTGCAGGGTCAATCACGCGAACGTCGTGAGGTAAGATTTGTTGAAGCTTGTGAGTGGATAGTGTGCTTTGAATTAAGGTGATCGCAGCGTTTTTCTTATTTGCCGCATCATCAATCCATAAAAAGCGCCACGGCGCAGATGCCGGGCTATCTAACCATTCCGTTAATGTTAACGCGTTAAACGAGGCGCCCTTTAGCCGATTGACTTGCTTGTGCGCAGTCTCTTCTGGAAAGCCGGCAGTGACCAATGCCGTGTAGGTTTTTGGTACGACTTGCCTTAGATACAGGTTGTAATCTAATTCCTGCTGTCGAGCACTCGGAACAAATCGAGACAGCCCAATAACCTTGCTGTCATTTGAAGATTGTTGAATAAGTTCGACGACCTCTTCATCCATCTGCAAAAGCGATTCCGCATCATCACTTGTTGATAATAGAAAACGTGGCGAGTTTGCCCCCCCTAACAGCTGCTTGAATTGCTGTTCCATGGATTGCAGGGTGGGATCTAAGCTTTGTAAATTACGAATATTGTCATCATTTTTTTGCAAAATAAGTGCTGGAATGCAAGTAAGCATGACAACTGCCGCGATGATACCCCGCTTGGACATGTTTAACTGCTGCCAAAACTCGATGAGGGCTTTGTTAGCCCAAGGCACTTTATTGGCAGGCTTACGTCTTGAAGACATGAACGTTGGAAACGCCAAAATGACCGTGAGGTAGGCCGAGCAAAGACCGGTAGCAGAAAAAAGCGCGACTTGGCGAAGACCTGGGAATGGCGCAAGCGATAAAGCTGCATAGGCCGTTGCGCTAGATACTAAGCCGAGGCTGATACCTGGGAAAATCTTGCTTACAGTATCTAGACCACGGTTGTCTTTGTTGGCTTGGCTTTGGTGTGAGAAATAATGGAAGGCATAATCAATTGATACTCCAATAAGGCAGGCACCAAATACCAAAGTGAAAATATGTATAGAGCCAAAAACGATATGTGTTAAAAGTGCAGCCGCAACGATACCTACACTAATAGCCACTCCTGCTAGGATTAGTGGTGTTAATGATCTAAACACCCATACCATTAATAGTAATATACCAAGAATAGAACCGACGCCGATTGTGCTTATTTCACTGCGGGCGGAGTCAGCACCGTACGCGGCATAAAAGGCTGTGCCAGTATAATTGATAGTGAGCTCTGGGTGTCGCAGCTTTACGTTGTTAATTGTAGTTAGCAGTTTTTCTTGTACACGAAAATTATATGGATCCGCTTTGAGCATTAGTGGAAGAAACAACCAGTTGGCATCGTCGCTTTTATGCCATAAGCGTCCATTCTCGAGAATGAGTTTGTCACTTTGGGCGCGTGACATCATGAAATTCCGGAGCGTTAATGCTGGATCATTCAAGTATTCTTGAGGAGATATGCCGACAAAAGGATTATAGAAAGCCACCAAACCAGATGTGAGCAGCGTGTCGGCATCTACTTCTAATTGTCTTCTGGTCGTGTCAGAAAACAGCTGATGATGGTAGTTCCGATAGAGGTCGGCCAGTTGTGATTGTTCACTGAGTTGTTCTTTGATATCAAATAGCTGAGATTCCAGTAGCTCTGACTCAATGAGTGGGGCCAGTATTTTCAGTTTTTCAGGGGCTGCGTGCGAAATAAGTAAAGCAATTCGTCGACCCTGGGTTAAGGCTAATCGCTTTGATGCGTGGCTTTCTATCGGGGATTGTTCCGCTTCAGGAAACAGTGCCATTAGGTTTGTATTAACTTGAAAACCTTGCTTAAAAATGACAAACGATAGGACGGCCAGTGTAAAAAGTATCGTTAGCCAAATAGAAAAAAAGAGTCTTTTTGCCTTCATTAATGAATCAATCTTTGTTTCTGCTGAGGGGTTAATTGTAATGATGAGTTAAGGTTGTCAAATATTAGTTCTTGCCGATTGCCTTTTATATCCGTGATATCAATGCTTCGGATCTCTTTGTTGCCTGTGACTATTATCTGCCTTAATGCCTTCGATATAAGTGGATCGCGGGGTATTAAGCCAAGTTGCCAGTCTTTATCTGAATGCATCAAGTAGGCGGAAAAACTGTCATTTAGCCCACTGTGATCACCCCGGAAAATGGCAAAAAATATACGGCCAATCGAAAACGGCAGAGGATTTTGAGTGGCATTTATCTCGATCGGTGATGCATCTGCAATTTGTTGAATCATTTTCTCTTGATCCATCCACAAACGAGAAATGAAAGGCTTTTTTTGGGCCCAAAGCAGGCCTAGTTCTGGTGCAAGGATGAAGTCCCCATGACTACGAATAGCTGCATCCATGCTAGCAATATGTCTAACTTGAGTATATTCAGCACTGATGACAAGGTCTGCATTGCCGAAATTTGGCAGCGTTGATGTCTCTTCAACAGCATTCTCTGGAGAGAATAGTTCATTGGCATGAGTAACTGAGAGACTCAAATACACTAAACTGATTAAAAAGAGGACTTTTATCATGGTTGCAACTTCTCAATAAGTATTGAGGGTGAACAGAAACACATTTCTCCCGACTCGATATCGACGGCTACCTGTATTGTAAAGCCCTTGGTAATCGTAACAGCCGTCTCTTTATCTGTGATGCGATACTCAATTTTTAATCTGTTTTCATACTCGACTATAGTTGCTTGCACGTTAATCTTTTGAAAAAAAGTCGAGCTCTTAACGTACTTTACTCGCATGTCGACGATAGGCCATGAAAAGCCTGAGTTGGCCATATCTCGATAGCCGTAGCCAATTTTTTCCAATAACGCACAACGAACAAGTTCAAAGTATTTTACGTAGTTTCCATGCCATGTGATCCCCATTGGATCAGTGTCAAAAAAGGGCACTTCCACTTCGATAGTATGTGACGTTAAAAGTGATTTTGATTTAGCCATAGAGTGGCCACTTCTGTTCTTGGATCAGGGCTACAGTAGTTCGAAGCGTTTCTTCGAGAGGCCGATCTTCATCGATCACAGGGCATAAGCGATCCAAATCATCTTTCATTGCTCGAACGTTAGGTGTTAGTTGCTGGCTGCCCAATTCGCCATTTCGAATTCGAAGCTCTAGTGATTGCTTCGCTGCAAGAAGAACCGCCGCGGCGACTTGTTCGGTGAGTTGCAATACCCGTAGACAATCTCGAGCGGCGATCGTGCCCATACTGACTTTGTCTTGATTATGGCACTCAGTTGACCGACTAAAAACACTCGCTGGCATAGTGAGTTTTAGTGCTTCTGCTGTCCAAGCGGATGTTCCAATTTGGACAGCTTTGAAACCATGGTTGATCATGCTTCTTTCGCTTGTGGCACCAGATAAGTTTGCGGGTAAGCCATGATTAAACCGTGTGTCCATCATCAAGGCCATTTGACGGTCCATCAGATCAGCCAAATTCGCTACTGCATTTTTCATTGAATCCATGGCGAATGCGATATGGCCTCCATAGAAGTGTCCCCCATGCATGACATGCTCCCCTTCTCCATCAATGATGGGGTTATCGTTTGCGCTGTTTAACTCATTTTCTATGAGTTGGCGCGTAAAGGGCAGGGCGTCCTGCAGCACGCCTATAACGTGAGGTGCACAGCGTAGAGAGTATCGATCCTGCAGTCGAGAAGAATTGCGAGGCATCTCTTCATGGGTGAGGTCTGAGCGCAGCCAAGATGCGATCTGTTGTTGACCTGGGTGTGGTTTGACCGAAAACAGAACTTCATCAAAATGAAACTCATTGCCTTGGAGGCCGACCACGGCCATAGATGTGATCCTGGTACATAACTTTGCCAAATATGTTGCTCGGTGGTGGGCAATACATGCAATACCTGTCATGACAGCTGTGCCATTCATTACGGCAAGTCCCTCTTTGGGACGCAATTTAATAGGGGCGAGGTTTAGTCTTGCCATCACGTCTTTAACTGGCAATACATCGTCTCCAAAGTATGCATCTCTTTCACCAATGAGTGCTGCAGCTACATAAGATAACGGTGTTAAATCACCACTGGCACCGACGGATCCCTCTTGTGGTATCAAGGGCAATAAATCCCGATTTATGAACTCGCGTAACAATTCCAGAAGGTCACGACTAACGCCTGAGTAGCCTTGAGCAAGAGATGCTAGCCTGCTGGCCAAAATAGCTCTGGTCTCTTGTTTCGAGAAATGGTCACCTAAGCCGCAACCATGGAAGCGTGTTAAATGCAGCGGTAACTCAGGGACTAAGTGAGGCGGTACTGCGACCGTACATGAATCGCCATAGCCCGTTGTTACACCATAGATTGCTCCATCTTCCGTTAATAGACGCTCAAGAAACTCAACTCCGGCGTCCACGCGTCTCCAGAAGGAGGGGGAATCAGTGAAAGATACTTTGCTACGTTGGCAACTAATGGCGACAACATCCTCAATGGATACTGATTCTGCGCCAAAACAGACTGTATTTTTTACTGCGTTCACTCTATTTGCTTCTCTTCTCAGAAGTTTCTGGTGCTTGCCAGAAATCAAAAAAATTAAACCATTGCTCAGGGTATCGTACTACCCAGCTTTCAAGGGCTTCACTATATTGTGTGACATATCGACCCAGTGCCTCATCGCGCGTTTTCCTTGGTAGCATTATTTGATCTGAAAACGGCTTAAATCCAACCTCAAAGCGCTTACCATTACGCGCACAAAACATGGTGAATGTAGGGCATTGCAATATACTGGCTAAAATAAACGGTCCTTGTGAAAAAGAGGCTTTTTGACCAAGAAATTCAGCTTGAGTGATACGATTTCGCGCTCCTACGGGGGTTCGATCTGCTGCAATAACGATAATCTCGCCGTTGTCGACCATATCTTTCAGCTGGATTGATGTATCAATACCTATTTCATCTAGGTGGATCAAATTGAAGTCAGCTTCAGCGTTAATGTGCTTCAATACTTTATTAAATTTTTGCGCATGGGTATTGAACACCAGAGCATTAATTTTTGTGATTTCCGGAACCTTTCTCCCGAGCGCTCGGCAAACCTCAATATTACCAAAATGGCTGACAAACAGTATCGCGCCTTTACCATGCTTTAAAGCGTTCCTTAGCGCGTTTTCACCAGTAATGTCTAAATCATCGATGGTGATATCACCAGCCCAAACGGCTAGCTTATCGAGCATCGCTTCGCCAAAGCTTAGTAAGTGTTTATAGGTTTGCCGCCAACCAGGCTTACTGGATGTGCCTGTTCTGCTAAACCTAAGAACGTGCGACCAGTACTTTTTGCATACAAATCTTACTTCGCTGCTCGTTGCCACGTAATACAGCATGACGAATTTAAGGAGTAGGGAGAATACTGGCCTGCCAAGTAAACGATAGCTGTGGTATAGCGCGAGCATGAGCCTGACACCACCACGCTCAGGAGTGTCTGACCAGTGTGCTTTACGTTTTCGGAATACTAGAAAGGGCAGCCTTTTCAACATGCCAAAGAATAAGCGTGTGTGCATCCAAGATATACGGAGGTTATCTTCTAGCCCGCGAAAGTGCGACACCCCATCTTTGGGATAAATGACTTTTGTTGGCATAGTGATTATTTGAACACCATGCCAATAAAGGCGAACCATGATCTCAGGATCAAAGTCCATGCGCTGCCCTAGGTTGGCAGAATCTAGTACCTCTACACATGGTTTTATAGGGTAAGCTCTAAAACCACACATAGAGTCTTTGATACTAAAAGATAGCGTCTCTATCCATACCCAAACGTGTGTTATATAGCGTGCGATGTAGCGGTGTGTCGGTACCGATTCATCATATTCAGGCTGTCCACTAACGAGTGCGTTAGGGTTTTCGTGGGCGAGTTTCACTAACTTGGTCAGATCATTAAGATCATGTTGTCCATCTGCGTCAACCTGTATGGCATGGCTATACCCTAATTTAGCGGCTTTCCTGATGCCAGCCATTACTGCGCCGCCTTTCCCTAGGTTACTTGGCAAATGGTCAACACTAACTAGCGTATTTTGAGTCGCCAACGTATCCAAAATTTCATGCGTTGATGCATCACTACCATCATCGACTATGAGTATTGGCAGGTTGTAGGTAAGCAGGGAAGAAACCGTCGCACCAATAGTGCTACCGTGGTTGTAGATTGGGATTATTATGCAAGGTGAGTAATTCACGATGTGAACAAAATCCTGCCGGAGGCATGCTTATGCTCAGGCGACGTATATTCAAATTGAACGGACTGCTTCTCTTGGTTATAGCTTAGCGACAAATTAAGTAATGAACAGGGTTTTACAACTTGCTGAAACTTTAGGTTGTCTACCCCTTTGAAGACAGCGTTCAGTATGAAATATTGTTTGGCGAAGTGCTCAGCCCAATTGAGTAGTGCAACGCCGGGCAGGATAGGGGCATTCGGGAAGTGTCCTTTAAAATAGGGGAGAGCATCGTCTATCGTCATTTGAAGTGTGACAGACGCTTCACTAGTTATTACGTCACTCACTGTAGGTAGTTCCATCTATGTATTCTCCTCGATGAATAGCGCTTGTAGCTGCCGCTCAACACGTTTTCCCTGTTTGTTTATTGGTAGATGCGTGCAATAGCGAAAATACCTTGGCAATAATACACGATCGAAACGCTGTTGCAGATATAGCCTTATGGCTTCGTTACAGTGATGTTTTCCATTCTCCGCTAGTAAGATATTGCCGTTTTGGGTTAAGGCAACCACAAGGGCAACGCGCTCTCTTCCCCTCTTAATGACCGTGAGTGCAGCGGCTTCTGCAACTAATGGTGATGATTGGGCGTGAGCTTCTAATTCCAGGAGACTTAAACGCTTTTCACCAATTTTAACAACGCGGTCTGCGCGACCTTTATGGAGGAAACTTCCGTCGTCCAGAATTTCAATTTGATCTTGAATATGTTGAGTTCCCCCCGCGTACGGTGAGCTAACGACTAACGTACTGTCTTCTGACACATCAATCTTAACTTGAGGCAGTGGTCGCCAGGCCGAGTCATCAGCGAGTTGTTGGCGCCAGGCTATACCACCCGTTTCTGTACTTCCTAAAATCTCATAAATGGCACTTCCAAGTATGGCTGACGCACGTTGACTGTCCCCAAGTAAGAGTGGCCCACCTGAGGAAAATGTACATGATAACCGTGAGGTGGTGCCATCATTAGGCTGCAGGCACTTCAGAAAAGCGGGACTTGAAATTAGGGCATAGCGCTCTTCAGGTAAGGCTGAAAGTTGCTCCTGAAATTCTATCTGATCGCAGCAAAACGGCTGCAGGCTTTGTATTGGCAGAAGTACTTGGAACAGGGTGCCATAAATGTGTTGGTGGGATACCGTTGCGATAAAATGGCAGCCTTCGAGCTGATCTTTAAACAAGGTTCTTAGCGTTAAGACTTCATCTAGCAGTTGATGGAAACTTTTAGTGATTTTTTTAGGGTCACTGGTAGAGCCAGAAGTAAACATGTGTATCTGACTTTTACTGAGTGATAAATCTAGCTCCACATTGTGTTTTTGCTCGGTAAGTGAAGTCGAGTTGGTTGCTATTACTGGGCGCTTTCGAAACGTTAGTGGCTGATCTGAGATGACTGCATCGAATACGTTCGAATGGGCTTCTAAGGTTTCACTCAGCGAATTTGGTAACATGACAATATGTTGGTCAAGACCGATACTTGCATAGAGTGCGACAGCGAAAGAGTAGGCATTGTCGCAACATAACGCTAAGTGCTTTTGTTTATCGCCGAGCGTTTGTCGTAAACGTAACTGCAGAGCACCGATCGCACGACGAAATTCACCTCGTCTTATGAGCGTTCCGTCAAGCGAAAATGCGACCAGCACCTCATCTTCTTGGGTTAACTTCTCCATGATTTTGATGTGATTTTCTTGCGTCATAATTTAGCCGACTTTCAATACAAAACGTCGAAAAATTAATTCTCCAAGAAGCAGTATTCCCATCATAATGTATGCGATGAAGCCATTATAAAATGTCCACTCCTCCAATGAGCAATAGAGGGCAGTATAAAGTGCAATACTTCCGTTAACCACAAAGAACACTGTCCATATCCAAGTCACTTTCCGAGTATAAATGATGCCCTCTTCGGGTAAATCTGGATGCTTCAGCCTCGCTAGTTGTTCAATAATTGTTTGTCCGTAGAGCAAGCTTTGACCAAACAAGATAAACATGGTTGTGTTTACTACAACAGGATAAAAGGTCAGCGATAGTGTTGAATCTGAAGCAATAGCGATCAGCGCTAGCGCACAGCCGATGATAGAGAGTGGCAAAACCAATTTCTTGCTGGTTGATTTCGCTGTGAAGCAAAGCCGGGCAATAAATAACCCAATCAGGATAACCCCAAGCTCACTTACTTTTAGATGTTTGAGACCCAAATACACCAAAACGGGGTAGCTTATGATTAGTACCAATAGTGTGATGGTGACAAGAGCCTTTAACATACAAAATAGGTCTAGCGCACAAGGCCAGCTATTGCTTCGACGACATCACCAACTGTTCGGACGCTCTTAAACTGGTTCGGAGCCAGTTTCTCACCTGTAAAATTTTGCATTCTCACAACAAGGTCGACAGCATCAATTGAGTCTAAATCAAGATCTTTATACAAATTGGCTTCTACCGTGATTTCGGCGGGGTTGAGCTCAAATAGATCAACCATAGCGCTTCTAACCTCATCAAGTATTTGCTCTTTTGTGTACATCACGTCGCCCTTACTCGGTTTTACTACTGACGAATTCAGCTAAAGTTTGTACTGAATAGAAATGCTTACGCGTTTCCTTGGAATCAGTTTCCAGCATGACATTGTAACGCTTCTTTATCGCGACGCCGAGTTCTAGTGCATCAATAGAGTCCAAGCCTAGCCCGTCGACGAACAGCGGAGCCTCGTCTTCGATATCTTGTATCGAAATATCTTCAAGATTCAACGCGTCTATTATTAACTGTTTAATCTCGACTTTTAATTCTGTCACTTTACTTTCTCTCTTCTTCTAAACGCTGAGCTAAATATCTTGTTAGTTGTCGGGCTGCGACTGAATACTCTTTGCCGTCGCCGAGAAACTCATTTGATTGGATCAGTTTGCCTACTTTTAGCGAAAAGTGGGGTTTGATCGTCGGCACATTATACCAAGGTTCGTTTTTCGCAAGTGTTGTTGGAACGCAAGTTATATGAACAAGCCTAATAGGGGCACCCGTGCGTAACGCAATTTGTGCTGCACCTCGCTGTAGCTTAAGAGGTTGGGCAGGCACGGTCCGAGTTCCTTCAGGAAAAATGACAATATTTCGTCCTTCTTGCAAATGCGATTGGCAGGTTTGGATCACTGATTCGCCAGCGTTGTTGGGTATGAAGCCAGCTGCGCGCATGACACCGCCAAGTAAAGGATGTTGCCACAATTTTTGTTTTACGATGCAGTCAAATCTTTCCATCATCGCTCCCAGCAGCACGATATCAATAAGGCTAGGGTGGTTTGCTACAATAATCGCGCCGCGTTGGAGCTTGAGAGCTTCAATACCTTGCGTGGATAATTCCATAACGCCCAGGTGTTGCATCACCCTTGTAAAAAATAGAAATGCCTTGCTAATCGTTGATTGTGTCAGGTTTCGACGGCGTGCAGGTTTAGGAGCGATAAGATAAATCGCGGGAAAAACAAAAATTGTCAACAAGAAACCACCCAGCCCAAAGCTTAAGAAGCAAAACCCTGTAGCTATGACTCGCCATGTCTTAGAAATTGTATTTATCATTGAAATTGCCAAATCCACCGCTTGTCAATTTCTTCGGCGTTTCCAACTAGCATTGACTGCATGAATTGCCAGGGACTTGATAAGCTATTATTTTTTGTCGGTTGAACTTGGCTGGCCGAATTCTTTATTAGTGAAATAGTTTGGCTGGTTATGGATAAGGGGTTTGACTCTAACACCAGAGCAAATGCTATATCCTCTTGATGTGATACATATGGGCGGTATTGTGATGGCACTGTTTCGTCAAACACGATCATCAGTACCTTTTTGTCACGGTTTAGTCTCAGAAACGCGTAGGCTTCAATCCATGCTTGTTCAACCATATCCCTTGTCGCGGCAATCGAAGTTGAGGGGATATAGGTTTGATTGATGATCCCATGCAGGCCTGATGCGGTGTTATGAACCGACTGCGCAAAAGCCATTGGCGATAGCTCATTTTGCGTTACAACATCTTCCAGCAATTTAACGGTTCTGTGGAGTTCTCCATGTCGGCTGCAAAATAGGCTGAAGTCTACGGACAACTCTTCACAAGCCTCGTTAGCGACTTGTAACGCCATTTTGGTTAGTCGACTGCATCGACGTCTTTGCATTGGCGGAATGCATTTTGCCTGAGGTACTTTTGGCTCTTCCATTGTCGGCGGTACACCAGCCCAGTTTTCCCAGGCTACTTTGGTTTCAAGCGTGGGTGCCCATGCTGACCAATTGACGAGTTGTAGAGGGAATTCTTCCACTGCTTACTTACCGATTCCGACGTTGTTGGTGACTAGTTTAACAAAGGGGGCGCGATTTTACCGATTCTGCATCCTCGTATGCAAATGTATATCTTAAAATTCTAACTTAAAGGTTGGATAGTTTGAGCCGCAGCAACAAATCTGTGACGATTAGCTAAAACCAGTCGAGGAGATTTAGCATTGTATGTTAAGGTCGCGCCAGCTTCTGGCGAACGCTGGCTAGCGGTAGTCAATTAATTTTAAGGATGATTAAAGGTGTCGAGGAAAATATACTTTTTGTTTGTGATAAGCATACTTTCGATGTTTATCGGTGGCTGTCGTTCAACGCCTGTTAATGATTTGAATAATCAATCAATACCTCCTGGTTTATCGATTGCACAAGTGTCGAAAGCAATACTCAAAGCGGGTAATACCAGGGGGTGGTTAATGAACAAAGTTGAGGAAGGACATATTGTCGCCGAGATCCATGTTCGCTCACACTTTGCTGCTGTTGATATTCGATATAACGAAAAGAATTATCACATCTCTTATAGAGATAGTGACAATCTAAAGTATGACGGCCAAAATATTCATAAAAAATATAATCAGTGGGTAAATAATCTAAATTTAGATATTCACAACTCACTGCTGATTAACACATTGTAATTAAAAGAAATTAACATGCCAGATTATTATTCGAATGATGAGCGTTCAGCACTTGAAGCTCGTTCCGAGGCCCAGCGAATTGCATTTGCTCCGTTTATTTTTCAAGCGACAATTGCCGCTAGGAATCTGGGTTTGCTTAAAGCGCTGTATGACGCGCGAGAGGTTGGGCTAAGTGCCGAAGAACTGTCAGAAGAGACATCTGTATCGGTTTATGGCGTTAAGGTTCTCTTAGATATGGGGCTTAGTGCTGGTATCGTTTGGAAGAAAGAAACTAATTATGTTTTGTCGAAAACAGGTTTCTTTATCCTCAATGATCCAATGACAAAGGTGAACCTCGACTTTACGAAAGATGTTTGTTACGAGGGACTGAATGCGCTAGAGGCTTCAATTAAGTCTGGTAAGCCTGAAGGATTAAAAGTATTTGGTGATTGGCCAACAATCTATCCTGCTCTTTCGTCTTTGCCTGAGCCAGCTCAGTCGAGTTGGTTTGGGTTTGATCATTATTATTCTGATCACTCTTTTCCAGAAGCGTTTCCAATCGTGTTAACTCATCGACCTAAGACCTTGATTGATATCGGCGGTAACACTGGTCAATGGGCCCGTTATTGTGTCGAAAATGATGATGAGCTAAAGGTTATCGTCGTCGACCTGCCAGAGCAGATTGATTTATTGCAGGAAAGTATGACCGGTCATGCAGCCACGGATCGCGTTAGCGGAAGGGCTGTTAATATGTTAGAAAGCGGCGCGACACTGCCCAGTGGCGCCGATGCTATTTGGATGAGTCAATTTCTAGATTGCTTTTCCGAAGCACAGATCTTGGACATATTGAAAAAGTGCTGTAATGCATTGCCAGAAAACGGTTATCTCTACATTATGGAGACATTTTGGGATAGACAGCCGTTTGAGATGGCAGCGTTGTCTGTTAACGCTACATCGCTTTATTTTACTGTGATGGCTAACGGTAATAGTCGCATGTATCACTCGAGCGATATGAAGGCGCTTATGGGTGAGGCTGGTCTTACAGTGACGCGGGAAGTTGATAACGTGGGTCTTGGACATACGTTGATTGAGTGTCGCCGCGTAAGTGCCTAATTCCACTGCACCGTCTAAATCGAGATACGAAATAGGGATAAATAATGAAGGTAGTTGTCACTTTGATATTGGCATTATCGATGTTCGGTATGCAATCAGCATTTGCTCGAGATGATCTTGTGCATGTGAATATCAAGCAAGTATTGAATTCTGCTGATGGCGTGAAAGTGCTTAATCCAGACGTAAAACTATTTTTTGGTGAGCAAACTCACGCTACGCCAGCGAAGACATTTGGTGAAGTTGTCACGAACAAGAAGACTAACGCATTTGCGAAAAGTGATGAAGAAGCATGTGCATGGGTGTTTTTATCTGCAATTAAAGCACTTCAGCAGCGTGCAGTGAAAGAGGGGCACAATGCAGTTGTTGGCATCACCTCATACTATAAGAAAAGAAGCTATAGTAGTGAAGAGAAGTTTGAGTGTGGTGCCGGTACGGTGATTGCTGGTGTGGCTCTAAAAGGAATGATTGTCTCTTTGTAACCACTATAGATTGTCTAAGTTAAGTCAGGTTTAGTCTGTGAATGCTCAACCTGACGTAACTTAATACCTATTGCATCTTCATTATTCATGCTGGTTCATTTTACCTAGCTTCCTTGGTAACACTGTTTTCCCACCATTCGAATAACTCTTGGGTTTTAAGTATGGTGGTATGTGTCGCGTTTATTCCTCTGATATGGGTGGCTGACTTTTGATAAGAAGTAGCTAACTGACTTTCGAGAGTTACTGAACCATCGCTATTTTCCCGGCTTAAGCCTTGATTTCTGTAAGCAAAAGCCAAATTGAAATCAAATGTGTTTACCATGTTTTGTTCCACAAGTTGGCTGAGAAATTTGCTTTCCGGTTGCATGTCAAACCAAGATGGAACCACTTGCGGTGCCATTCTTACGCCTGAACGTGCACTTTTATGTCCAAGCCAAGGAGTGGCGATTGTTGTTAGGCTACCGCCATATGTGCAAGACGGCCCACACCTATTAAGTGCGCCTCGACTAATCAGTCCTCCCATACTATGCGCGACAATATGAATCTCTTCAAAGTGCTGCGCTTGATGCAGGTGCTGTAGAACGAGGTTCAAATGATAGCTAACTACGCTCAGGCGCAGGCCTGAGGGGTAGGAGTATACCCAAGGTTGAAATTTAGTAAGATCCAGGTTGTCGATGAAGAGAGAAAATTGTTCTGGATAACCACCCATTCCATGAACAAAAAGAACGGGGATTTTATCAGCTACGTAGGGTTGTAGCTGAAATATACCCAAAGGTTTTGTTTTAACAAACTTATTAGGTTGCCATACGCCGATTTGAGCGCCGCTTACGCCAATATTCAAGTCGTTTAAGTCAGTGACAGCACCAATCATATTTAGTTGCTGACCTGGTAGGTATGCAATGTCAAAATTCAACACATCATCTATAAACGTTTTGTTAAGTGCTGCCGTCTGGTCGATAACTATTTCCAAAGTTCCGGTCGTCATGTTCATTGTTAGTGGCGATGGTTGTCCCCAGAAGCCGTAGCGCTCCCCTGGGTTATATCTCCCATCGCTATTTCGATCTTCGATAGCTATTAAGAAAGAGGGCTGCTTTGATAAAATCACTAAAAAAGAAAGACTTTCAGGTAACCTCTCAAATGTTCGCATTAGATAATTTTCACCCTGTTTCTGATAACGAACTAGGATGATAGGACCTTCAGCCGGTACTGCATCATTTACAACTACCTGCCCGGAAATGAGACGCCTCTCTTCGCGCATCTCCTCCAAATCATTACCCAAGCGCATGAAGTTACAACCAGATATGCCAACAGATAGAAACAATGCGATAAAGATTTGGAAGCTTTTGGGGAGGAACTTCATTTGGATTGATTCGCCTGCGGTTCGTAGCTTGATGATATATAGCCAACATATTGCAAATGTATCTTGGAGGCAATTAAAAGCATCAAACCCATACCTAACTTGTATGGCTTGGATCGTTGTTATACGTAGACTTAGTTCTTGATTCTTGGCATTAGGTCTAAGGGGCGCCCTTTATCTCCCTTCGTATAGTCGCAGACACCATCAGGAAATATTTTGCCTAATGTGTGAAGGTGCTTTGTCATATCTATATCACCATATATGCCTGAAGCAATGGCTTGTTTGATAGGTATTCGATGACAAATAAATACACTACCTTGCCAAGGTCCTCCTGCTTGGATCCGAGATGTGCTAAACATGGGGTATGTTTGGTGGCACTTCCCTTGTTTTCTAGCATTCCATTTCCCATCCCATACGGTTGGGCCTTGTGCGATGGTGTCACCATTGGCATCAATGCAACGATCTTGGATGGCGGTAGGGCGGCTGTTTGCTGCAGTGCGCTCTGGACTAGATAATAAGTTCATCATCCAGTTGTCCATCTCCTTGAATGCTTCTTTTTGTGGATCGAAATCTGGGTGCGCCACCCAGATCACCTGATTGTCTCGGTTACCTTTCCAGTTGATTATGCGCTGTCTTGCTTCGAAGCTCGCTGAAACATGGTGCATGTTAAGCTCTGGTTCGAGATAGTGTCTTATATCCAAAACTGGGATGTTGATATTACCGATAAATATTTGGCCGCTGCGATAGGCTGATTTTATCGCCTTTAAGCTGGCCTTACTGCGAGGCGCTACTCCGGTGTTCGTATCTGGTGCTGTAATATTGTGCCGGCTCCATAAGCTCATCCATAATGGCTTTTTTTGTGGACCGAAAACGGTATATAGCTTTTCTGGCGCCATCTCATTTTGTGGCTTCCATCCTCCTATTTGCCGGTTTAAATCAAGGAACTCGTCAGGCGATATTTCTCGATTTCTAAGGGCGTTAAGACCGTATTGCACACCACGGTTGTCCCATGTCGTGTTGGCATGACCGCTCTTGTCACGACCAAAGAATCCGACCATATCTTCCCAGTAGCTCCAGTGAACTTGTTGTCTAACCGCTTTGGAAAAATAGGATCGTAGGTAGCTTTGTCTTGGATTGTGTATGAGTGAAGTTAAACCAAACCAGCCATTTTGACATTCACTGTTTCCTTGGGGATATTCGGGCCATACCCCAGCCGCTAGTTGGTTTATGGGTTGTAGCCAAGCGTATCTATGGATATGTCCTTGCTTGGTGTTAACGCCCAAGATCGAGCGCCTTAAACTCCAGTCGCTCCACTTCGAACGATTGAGTGACGTGATAGAAAAATAATGCTCAATTAGTTCACAATCTAAGCCATATATTGTCTGCGACACCATGTCAGAGTAGCTATATAGGGGGAGGGCAGCATCAATCAACCCCGGTCGATTTTGAGCAATCAGGTATTGCGCCAATCCTCCGCCAGAACCACCAACACCTACAGTATAAATAGGATCGCCATACAAGCTGACAAACTGGGATTTCACTCTGGCAACGGTATCTTCGGCGAGCAGCATATTATAGGTATAGCTGGTGCGATTAGCTGTTGATGTAACTAACGCGTAGCCTTGCGCCAATTGTGCTGAGCGTTTCTCAATAAGCCCACGTATTCTAAGCTTTCCTTGCCTAAAACCAATCCCCGAACCGCCCTTGAATTGGTAGATAAGGCGCTTGTTCCAAAGCTGTGACGAATCTCTTTCGGGCGATTTTGGCCAGCTTACCGGCATCGCAATCATATAGAGATAGCGATTAATACTGCCCGTTTCTACGCGGATAATATACGGCGTTAATTCACTGCCTAAGTCTATTTTTGCAACTTCTTCGTATTCTGGTGGGGCGTCGAAATTAAAGCGTGTAAATGAGCCATCTTTTTCTTGATAGTAGTAGTGCAAAGTCGTCTCTATTAGGCAATCTTTACTATGTCCAATTATATGACTTTCGTTCCCTGCAAAGGCTTGTTGATAGATCGGCACCCCTAAGCCTGCATTATTATCGACCAACGGCTGTCCCAATTGGGAGTCCACACTCATGCAAAAGAATGGGTATTGGTTGGTGCCGGCATAAAGCGGCTTGTCAGGGCCTACGCCCCCCAATGGGATTGGAAATGGAAATGACTCAACAGGCCGCGGGGTATCACGTATGTGCCGTTTTACTGTCGACAATATCGGTATCGTCCGATTTACATTTGGGTAGTTAGCTACTTGCCTATGCTGGTACTTGTCTACAAAAGTTAACCATTGCCAACCGTAGAAGCTGATTATCGAGACTAGCACTATCTGTAATAAAATCTTTAAGCGTGAAATAGACGGCCGATACCCCATGACTAAACTCCAGCTTGATAGACCGTCTAGTAATTATGGGTGAGGTATCGTTACTTGTGTGGTGCCAGACCCACCTATTATTCTGGTTATTGATATAATTTCCAAGGTTACAAAGGGTTAGTTTGCTCAGAAAATTAGCGAATAAAACATACCAAAAACGTACTGTCGGAAGGAAAGCTTTGATGAAGAGCTTTCTAGTTAGATGTTTGTAGTATTTGTATTTTATTGAAAAGTCTAACATTGGCTATTTGGGAAATAAAAAAAGCCCTTCAGAGAAGGGCTTTCTATATACAGCGAGTATCAGCGTAATACTTTACGGCAGGTAGCTTTTACCCATCAAGAAGGTATCTACTTCGCGTGCTGCGCGGCGGCCTTCGTCGATAGCCCAAACAATTAAGCTTTGTCCGCGACGGGCATCACCCGCAGCGAATACACCCGGCACGTTTGTGGCGAACTTGTCGTAGTCAGCTTTGGCGTTTGAGCGCGCGTCTTTTTCAACGCCCAATGAATCAAGCAAATCACCTTCTGGGCCCATGAAGCCCATGGCTAACAGCACGATATCCGCAGGGTAGACCTTCTCACTACCTGGTACTTCAACTGGCGCCATACGGCCATCGTCAGTCTTTTGCCATTCAATGGCGACAGTATGAACAGCTTTGACGTTGCCTTTGCCATCATCTTCGATGTGCTTGGTCATCATCTGGTAATCACGCGGGTCATCACCCTGTACCGCGACGGCTTCCTGCTGACCATAATCTACCAATTTCACCTTCGGCCACTGAGGCCAAGGGTTGTTATCAGCACGTTCTGCTGCCGGCTCAGGCATAATTTCAAGCTGAATAACGCTCTTACAGCCGTGGCGCAATGATGTGCCCACACAGTCGGTTCCGGTATCACCACCACCAATTACCACGACATTTTTGTCTTTGGCATTGATGTAGTTACCGTCTTTATGTTCACTGTCGAGCAGGCTCTTGGTGTTTTTACCCAAGAACTCCATCGCGAAGTGAATGCCATTCAGCTGACGGCCTTCTGCAGGCAGATCCCTTGGCACGGTTGCACCCGTTGCGATAACAACAGAATCAAAGTTGCTCTTCAATTCGTCTGCAGAGATATCTTTACCGATTTCAGTGTTGGTGACGAAGACGATGCCTTCTTCAGCCAGCAGGTCAACACGGCGCTGAACGATCTCTTTTTGCAGCTTCATGTTTGGAATGCCATACATCAACAAGCCACCGATACGGTCAGCACGCTCATAAACGGTCACCATATGGCCAGCACGATTAAGTTGCGCAGCGGCGGCGAGTCCCGCAGGGCCTGAGCCGATAACGGCGACAGTTTTGCCTGTGCGACGCGAAGGAGGTTCTGCAACTACCCAGCCCTCCTCAAAACCGCGTTCAATGATCGCGTATTCGTGATGCTTAATTGTGACCGGATCGGCATTGATGCCGAGGACACAGCTGCCTTCACAAGGGGCAGGGCAGACGCGACCGGTAAACTCGGGGAAGTTATTGGTTTTGTGCAGTAACTGCAGTGCTTGCTTCCAGCGACCGTTATAAACCAAATCATTCCATTCCGGGATGACGTTGTTTACCGGGCAGCCAGCAACGGCTGGCGCGTACTGTGATTCGCCTGATTGGCAAAATGGCACGCCGCAATCCATACAACGACCGGCTTGCTCTTTGATGCCATCTTCCGGCATATGTTCATGCACTTCTAACCAATCGATCAGGCGCTCTTCTGGATGACGATCAGCTGGCAGCGCACGTTCTACTTTCAAAAATCCTGTTGGGTTACCCATGATTTCTTCTCCTTTCCGGCTCAGGCTTTCTGAGCTGCCAGATTTTTCAGGTGCATGTCGAAGGCTTCAACAGCCACGTCATAGTCGGATTCAAACTTGCCACTGGCACGTGCAACATTCATGTAGGCTTGCATCTGTTTGTAATCGACAGGCATTACTTTAACGAACTTGGCGATGGCTGCATCCCAATCCGCTAATAGCTCTTCTGCCACATCTGAACCGGTATTTTCTTTGTGTTGTTCGATCAGGGCCTTGAGCTCTGCGCTTTCTGCCGCATCTTCGATGTTCTCAAGCTCAACCATCTCCATGTTGCACTTGTCAGCGAAGTCGCCATTGACGTCTAGTACGTAAGCCACACCGCCGGACATACCCGCAGCGAAGTTACGGCCTGTTGCACCCAAAATCACGGCTTTACCTCCGGTCATGTACTCACAACCGTGGTCACCTACACCTTCAACAACCGCAGTGACACCGGAGTTACGTACGCAGAAGCGTTCGCCAGCGATACCGCGAATAAAGGAGATACCGTCAGTGCCGCCAAAGAAGGCAACGTTACCGATAAGGATGTTGTCACGTGGCGCGAAAGGCGCCTCTTTGGCTGGGTAAACAACTAATTTACCGCCGGACAGACCTTTACCGAAGTAATCATTAGAGTCACCTTCGAGTTCGAAACGGATCCCTTTGGCTGCAAAGCAACCGAAGCTTTGGCCCGCAGAACCGTTGAACTTAACCTTAACCGTGTCTTCCGGCAGGCCTTCGCCTTTATACTTCTTCGAAATCTCGTTGGACAACATGGTGCCGACACTGCGGTCTGTGTTGATGATTTCGTAGGCCAGGTTGACCTCGGTCTGATTGTCGAGAGCAGGCTTGGCATCAGCAATTAGCTTGCGGTCGACAATGTCATCAATCAGATGCTTTTGCGGGATGCTGTTATAAAGGGTTTCACCACCATGGTTGTCTGCTTTAAACAGTACTGGGGTGAGGTCAACGCTCTTGAATTTCCAGTGGTCGATATCGTCACGAATCTCGAGGCACTGAGTCTGACCAACCATTTCATTAATGGTGCGGAAGCCCAGTTCAGCCATCAGTTCACGCAGACCTTCGGCCAGCATGGTGAAGAAGTTAACGACGTTATCTACTTTACCTTTGTAGCGTGCGCGCAGCTCAGGATCCTGAGTCGCAATACCGACAGGGCAGGTATTGAGGTGGCACTTACGCATCATGGTACAACCTTCAACAATCAAGGCTGCGGTTGCAATACCCCATTCTTCGGCACCCAGCAGTGTGGCAACGGCCAAGTCACGTGGCGTCTTCATCTGGCCATCGGCCTGTACCGTAATACGGCTACGCAACTTGTTGCGTACTAGGGTTTGATGCGTTTCAGACAAGCCGAGTTCCCAAGGGAGACCTGCATGTTTAATTGAACTTAGAGGCGATGCACCTGTACCACCGTCGTAGCCAGCGATAAGGACAACGTCTGCGTAACCTTTACATACACCAGAGGCAATGGTGCCAACGCCGGCTTCTGATACCAGCTTAACGTTGACACGTGCTTCGCGGTTTGCGTTCTTCAGATCGTAGATTAGCTGTGCTAAATCTTCGATGGAGTAGATGTCGTGGTGTGGCGGCGGTGAAATCAGACCTACGCCTGGGGTTGAGCCACGCGTCTTACCGATCCATGCATCGACCTTGTGACCTGGCAGCTGTCCACCTTCACCCGGCTTAGCGCCCTGTGCCATCTTAATCTGCAATTCTTCTGCGTTTGCCAGATAGTAGCTAGTGACACCGAAACGACCGGAAGCAACCTGCTTAATCTTCGATAACTTCGAATCGCCATTGGCTTCAGGTGTGAAGCGGATTGGATCTTCGCCGCCCTCACCAGAGTTACTCTTGCCGCCAATACGGTTCATGGCCATGGCCAATGTTGTATGGGCTTCCCAAGAGATGGAGCCAAATGACATGGCGCCAGTCGCGAAGCGTTTGAAGATGTTTTCTACTGATTCGACTTCTTCTAACGGTACGGAAGCGCGATCAGATTTGAACTTCATCAAACCACGGAGGGTGAATGCCTCGGTGCTTTGGTCATCAACGTTTTTCGCGTATTCACGGAACGTGTCGTAGTTATTTTCTTCTGTTGCGTGCTGTAACAGACGAATGGTTGTTGGGTTGAAGAGGTGACGTTCACCGTCTTTACGCCATGCGTAATCACCGCCTGACTTCAACAAGTCATCGACATGAATACGATCCGCTGGTGGGAATCCTTCACGGTGGCTATCAAGGGTTTCTTTAGCTATCTCGTTAAGGCCGATACCTTCGATACGAGTTACTGTGCCGGTGAAGTATTTCTGAACCACGTCAGAGCTGATACCCAAGGCTTCGAAGATCTGAGCGCCTTGGTATGACTGCAACGTCGAAATACCCATCTTCGAGAAGATCTTCAGCAAGCCGCTATTGACGGCTTTAACGTACTTATCGAAAACCTGTTGGTCGCTGAATTCGCTTTTAATTACGCCGTCATTGCGCAGTTCCAGCAATGTTTCCAGCGCCAGATAAGGGTTTACTGCAGATGCACCATAACCGATCAGTGTTGCAAAGTGATGGGTTTCACGTACGTCACCCGCTTCAATGATGAGGTCCGCTTTAGTGCGTAGGCCTTCGCGGATCAGGTAGTGGTGAACGGCTGAAGTGATCAGCAGTGAAGGGATGGCGGCATGATCGCTATCTGTAGCGCGGTCGCTCAAGATAATGATTGAGTAGCCATCTTCGACGGCATCTTTCGCATAACGGCAAACGCGATCAATCGCTTTCTCTAGTTCGCCATCTTTTCCTGTCGTTGCGAATACCGTATCCAGTGTTTTTGACTGGAAATGGTTATGATCAATGTGCTTCAACTTCATTAACTGCGCATTGCTGAGGACGGGTTGCTTAATCTCAACCTTATGGCAGTGAAGCGGTGTTTCTGTGAGTAGATTCTGGTTACCGCCAACATATGTGCGCAGCGACATCACCATCTCTTCACGGATAGGGTCGATAGGCGGGTTAGTTACCTGGGCGAACAACTGCTTAAAGTAGTTCGACAAGTTCTGCGACTTGTCAGACAGGATAGCCAGCGGGCTGTCTATGCCCATGGCGCCTAAAGGCTCTTTTGCTGTACCGACCATTTGAGCCAGAATCAGGTTCAAGTCTTCGTTGCTATAACCAAACGCTTTCTGGCGTTTGCGCAGATCGGTAAGCACGGGTTGAGCAACTGATGCGGCGGGGGTAGGGAGGTCATCAATAACGATCTTGTTCTCGTCTAACCATTTTGCATAAGGCTGGCGTGAACAGATATCTGTTTTCACTTCATCATCGGCAATGATGCGACCTTGTTCCAGATCGGCGATGAAGATCTTACCGGGTTGCAGGCGGCCCTTTTGTACCACTTTTGATTGGTCAACAACCAATGCACCGGTTTCTGAACCCATGACAACGATGCCATCATCAGTGACAAGATAGCGAGAAGGGCGTAAGCCGTTCCGGTCTAGTGTTGCACCAATGACGTTACCGTCTGTGAACGAGATAGACGCAGGTCCGTCCCATGGTTCCATGATGCAGCTGTAGTACTCGTAGAACGCACGCTTAACAGGGTCCATGTCGGTCTGACTCTGCCAGGCTTCTGGTACAACCATCATCATCACTTGTGCCAGTGGGCGACCGCTGAGTACTAATAGCTCAACCGCCATATCCAAGTTAGCTGAGTCAGAATTTCCGCGGTTACAGATAGGAAGCAACATCTCCATCTCTGCATCGGTGAAGTTGACTGTTTCAAACAGCGCTTCACGGGCGGCCATCCAGTTGACGTTACCTTTTACCGTGTTGATCTCGCCGTTGTGAGACATATAACGGAATGGTTGGGCGCGACGCCATGCTGGGAATGTATTGGTAGAGAAGCGCGAATGGAACATGGCCAACGATGAAGTTACATCATCGTTTTGCAGATCCAGATAATACTTACGCACCTGAGCGGTCGTTAATTGCCCTTTATAGACAATTGTGCGTGTTGAAAGTGAAGCGATATAACAATCGTCTTTCTCTTTTACCACACTGTTATTCAGTGTGTGGCCAGTGTATTTGCGCAATACAAAAAGCTTACGCTCAAATTCTTGCTGCGTCAGCTCGGCCGGCTTTTCGATAAATACCTGTTCGGTAGTTGGTTCGGTATCGAGCGCGGCTTGACCGAGGCTAGAGTTGTCTCTTGGCACTGGGCGGTAGCCAAGCAAGGTCATACCTAATTTCTGAATGTTTTGATTCAGAATGTTACGACATTTGGCTGCTTCTTCGAGGCTTGGTGGGAAGAACACCATACCAACACCGTAACCACCGGCTGCAGGTAAGGCAAAGCCAAGCTTTTTTGACTCTGCATTGAAAAAATCGTGAGGGATCTGGATCAGAATACCGGCACCATCACCACTATCAACGTCACAGCCGGTACCACCCCGATGCTCCATGCAGGTCAGCATGGTCAGAGCGTTTTCAATAATGTCGTGAGACTTCTCGCCTTTTAAGCTGGCGACAAAGCCAATTCCACAACTATCATGCTCGAAATCAGAGCGATAAAGGCCAGTAGATTGTTTGCTACTAGTGGTCATCTAACACTTCCTATATCTGGGTGCGTGTCGGTTAACGGGATGCACCTATTTTCGTTGGATCAGGCATTTACGCTATTGCGTTTACTTCTATGAGTAGCTGGGCGCGTGTTACCGCCTCAGTGCCGATCGATCCCTGTAATGTCACTTTCTTTAATACGACGACCAAGGGGGAACACGCTTGGTCAGACGCGCATTTTTATGCGCAGAGCATTAGGCTCCGTACAATTAAGAAAGATCCGAACCGTGGTTTATACCATTATGCGTGGGTAATTTCTCGCTTTTTATTCGAAAAATATGCATGAATATTTAGGTTTTAGCTATGGATATGCATAATACTGCTTGAAATAGCAGCAAATCTATTCTTCCAGTGAGGGTTAATTTTGCAATATCTGTGCATCCAAAGCCATGATTCAAAGCAGATTAGCGTTTAGAATACGTTGACCGCTTCTAACCCTATGTTTTTGTGTATGAGGAATAATAGAGATGCCTACGTTTGATGTTGTTTCTGAAGTCGATGTCGTGGATGTGAAACACGCTGTGGAAAATGCGAGTCGGGAGCTGAACAACCGTTTTGATTTTAGAAATGTCGAAGCGAGCTTTGATTTAAAGGAACTGGTGGTAACCATTAAAGCGGAAGGAGGTGATTTCCAACTGCAGCAGATGGAAGACATGCTGCGTGCCGCAATGGTTAAACGAAATGTCGATCCCAAAGCGATTAAAATCGACGAAAAGGATATCCATAGAGGTAAGTCATTTAGTCGTATTGTGCGTTTTCAGCAGGGACTCGACACTTTGCTTTCAAAAAAAATAGTCAAGTTAATCAAAGAGAAAAAGCTAAAGGTTCAGGCGTCTATTCAAGGTGAAAAGGTGCGGGTTACCGGCAAAAAGCGTGACGACCTGCAGTCCGTTATCGCAATGCTAAGGGCGGAAGAGTTAGAGCAAGCGCTTCAGTTCGATAATTTTCGAGATTAAAAATGACTTGAAGCGCCATTCTTTTGTTTTTCTATCAAAAGGATGGCGGTGGTACACTGTCTGAAATTGCAGTCTTAACTGCGTTTTAAGATATATCTAAACAAAACAATCGCCCGTTGGCGCCAATAACGAGTCATCTGATGCCTGATAAACGCCCCGTCTACATTCCTTATGCTGGCCCTATTCTGTTAGAAACTGCCTTACTCAACAAGGGCAGTGGTTTCTCCGAGCTTGAACGGCGAGAGTTCAATCTTGAAGGGCTGGTTCCGAGTGCTATTGAGAGCATCGAGGAGCAAGGTGAGCGTGCGTATCTGCAGTATAAAGCGTTTGAATCTGACATATATAAGCATATCTATCTACGTAACATTCAAGACACCAATGAGACACTGTTCTATAAGCTGGTTGCTGATCATATTTCCGAGATGATGCCGATCATCTATACGCCGACGGTTGGTCACGCCTGTGAACAGTTTTCTCGCAATTACCGTCGTTCTCGTGGCCTATTTGTTAGTTATCCCGACAGGGAGCGTATCGAAGATATTCTTAATAACTCTATTCGTCATAATGTAAAAGTGATCGTTATTACCGATGGCGAACGTATTTTGGGGTTGGGCGATCAAGGTATTGGTGGCATGGGGATCCCGATAGGAAAACTGAGCCTTTATACCGCTTGTGGTGGCATTAGCCCCGCCTACACGCTGCCCCTAGTCTTAGATGTGGGCACCAACAACCCTCAGCTCATCGATGATCCCATGTATCTGGGGTGGCGTCATCCCCGTATATCCGGCGATGAGTACTATCGATTTGTTGATGATGTGATGGAAGCGATTAAAGTACGCTGGCCTGACGCGCTGGTGCAGTTTGAAGATTTCGCTCAGAAGAATGCGATGCCCGTACTAGAACGCTATCGAGATAAACTATGTTGCTTTAATGATGACATTCAGGGTACTGCAGCGGTTACGGTTGGTTCATTACTCGCGGCCTGTAAAGCGGCTGGCAGCGCTCTGCACCAACAACGTATAGCTTTTCTTGGTGCCGGTTCCGCTGGTTGTGGGATCGCTGAAGCAATTATTGCGCAGATGGTGGCCGAAGGGATCTCAGATAGCCAAGCGAGATCACAGGTTTATATGGTCGATCGTTGGGGCCTTCTCCAAGATGGGATGCCCAATTTGTTGCCGTTTCAACAAAAATTGACCCAAAGTATCGAGTCAACCGGCCACTGGAGTGACGAAGAGGGCAATGTGTCGCTGCTCGACGTCGTGAAGCAGGGGAAACCGAGTGTATTGATCGGCGTTTCTGGGGTGCCAGGGCTATTTACTGAACAGATAATTAGAGAGATGCATCAGCATTGCTCTCGGCCGATTGTGTTGCCACTGTCGAACCCGACCAGTCGCGTTGAAGCAACGCCCGCAGAGATATTGCAATGGACACAGGGAGAAGCGCTTGTTGCTACGGGTAGCCCATTTTCGCCCGTTGCATTAGGTGAGCAGGTGTTTGAGATAGCACAGTGCAATAACAGTTACATATTCCCAGGTATTGGACTGGGGGCGCTGGCCTGCGGTGCTAAGCGTATCACTGATAATATGTTGATGGCTGCTAGTCGCGCTCTAGCTGATACGTCTCCGCTGGCTATTGATGGTGTAGGTGCGTTGCTGCCACCGATGGAAGATGTGCAGTTAGTTAGCCGGAAAATTGCATTTGATGTCGCTATTGCTGCAATGGCAGATGGCGTGGCTACTCAGATCAGTGACGACGCCCTAGAGCAAGCGATTGATGACAGCTTTTGGAAGCCGGAATACCGTCGTTACAAACGTACCTCATTTTGATCCCTCTTTAATAGAAATAGCGTGCTGATATCGATTCAGTACGCTATTTCTATTTCTATTTCTATTTCTATTTCTATCTGGGTAGCTATTGTTCCCACGCTACCTTTTTTTCTGAAAGGTTGGCGATCAACGGAAGATAACGCTCCTCGATATCTGCTCGTTTTATCTTAAGGGTTGGGGTTAATAGATCGTTTTCTATTGTCCACTCGTCTTTAGCTACGAATATCTGAGCGATCTTTTCATGGGCTTCCAAACGTCGATTAATCTTTTCGAGTGTTGCCGATAAGCTAAGTTCGATCGCCGAGTTACTCATTTTGCTGGAGGTCTCGCTTAATACGACAACGGCGACCGGTTGTGGCATTAGCGTGCCCATGACACAGATCTGCTCTAGTAATTCGTTTTCACCAAGGCGAGACTCCAGTGGCACGGGGGCAACATATTTTCCCTTTTCTGTTTTGAATAGCTCTTTGACACGCCCAGTGATCTGATAGGCGCCTATTTCGCTGTTAAAAGTGCCCTTGTCTCCGGTACAAAAGAAGCCATCTTCAGTGAAACTAGCTTCGGTGAGTTCAGGATCCTGATAGTACTCTTGGAACAGTCCGGGGCAGCGTATCAGTATCTCTCCCTGTTTCGACAGTTTAATTTCAGTACCTTCTATAGGATTGCCGATGCTACCGATATGCAGTTCGTTGAAAGGTAGGTTACAGCAGGAAAGCCCACCGGTTTCTGTCATTCCCCAGCCTTCGGAAATGTTCATTCCCAGTTTTTTATACCAACGGAGTATTTCCGGCGATATCGGCGCCGAGCCTGAGCCGAAAACCCTGACTTTATCCAGCCCCAACGTGCGGCGTATTTTTTGCGCAACGACGTTACCTACGATAGGGAGTGACAGAAGAAATGATAACTTCTTCGGCGACAGTCGCGCATGAATATTGGCAAGAAATTTGTTCCAAAGTCTGGGCACGGATAGGAAAAATGTTGGTTGTGCCCGGTTGAGATCTTCAATAAAGGTAGCTAACGACTCGACAAAATAGACGGTACAGCCCGCATACAGGCTAGGACCTTGGATCACGCCTCGCTCGGTGATATGAGCTAGAGGCAGATAAGATATCACGCGATCACTATCAAGTACGCCTAAACTCAATTGGGTTTGGGCACTCGCATAGCGGTAGGCCTCGTAACTCATCACAACGCCTTTTGGGGTACCGGTGCTGCCAGAGGTATAGATGATGGTCATCACTTCATCATCATCAGGTGTATGAAGGTCAGCAAGAGGCGGTGCCACGTTTAAGAAATTGGCCCAGCTAAAATCACATGGAACTGTTGGATAAGGCATGGCAACGGTTAGCAAGGTGCTGAATGCGGTATTCTTTACCACCTCAGATAGGGCATGGTTATTGTCTAACTTACCGATAAACGCTAGCTTTACTTCACTGTGATTAAGTATGTGAGCCAGCGTTTTTCTACCGACCGTTGGATAGATAGGAACCGATATCATTCCTGCCATCATGATCGCCCAGTCAGCTATAAACCACTCTGCGCAATTCTTCCCGATAATAGCGACACGATCTCCTTTTTTTAACCCTTGATGTACTAACGCGCCTGCAAGCTGCGTTGCAGTGCTGTATACCTGTGCCCAGCTATAGTCTTGAACCTGGCCATTGTCCGGTTGGCGTAAATAGATCTTGTCGGGGTGTTGTTCGCTGCGGTGCTTTAACTCATCAATGGGCATTCTTATCAAAGTGGGTTCCACCTTATTATTCTGGATGAAAATGTACTGGCTACAGTTAGCTAGATATAGTTGCTCGGTGATGATAATGCCAATACGGAGCAGACTTAGGCAATCTGATTGCTAGACCGTGATTTGGTTCCCCGTTAACGAATGATTATTTGACCCAAGAAGAGGAAAAAATATTCTATCTTAGCCATGCTTACTACTCAGGAGAAATAGGGCGACATGACAATGAGATACACTTTTTTCGTTAGATTTATTTGGTTGATCTTAGTCGCTTCATTGCCGATCAGTGCTGGGGTATTGGGCAAAGAGCGCCAACTCGTACTTTGGTACGAAAAATTTGAAGCAGAAAGTGCGTTTACCAAGCTTGGTCAGCAATTTCACGCTGAGACCGGGATAACGCTTGTTGTGCAGCACATGCCGACTGGTGACCTGAAAGCCTCTTCGATTCGAGCTGTGGGTGAGGGCGTCGCCCCTGACATTATCTTTGCACCATCAGACTTTATTGGTAACCGTGCCATTTTGAAGTTATCAGAGATCGCTGAACCGTTTAGCCAACCGATGATCGAGGGGGCAACAAGCAGTGTGACTGATGGCGGCAAACAGTATGGCGTTCCTTTGCTTTACGGCAACCACTTGATGCTCTACTTCAATAAGAGCCTGGTTGCTGAGTCTGCGAACAGTTGGGCCGGGCTAATCGCTCAACGAGAGATTGTAGAGGGGAAAGGAGTAAATCTAATTGCCTGGAAGCCGATGGAAATGTACTGGGTGATACCATTTTTGACGGCGTTTGGTGGAGTACCTGTTGATGACAATGGCATACAACTTGGCTCGCCGGAGATTGCTAAAGGCTTAGAGTACTATCGGCAACAAACTGAACTCGGCGTTATTAACATGCGCTGTTCCTATGAGTGTGTTTATGAAAAGTTCATTGCCGGTGAGTACGCCTATGCGATCAATGGCGACTGGGCATTTAACCAGCTAAAGCAAAAGCTTGGACTAGATTTTGGTGTTGCCATGTTACCAAAGGTCGACGGCGCTCGAATGCGGTCAATGAGCTCTTCAATTACCTTGATGTTTCCGGGGGACGCCTTAAACGGACACCGAAAATCAGATATCGACAGTTTTGTTCGGTTCATGCTGACGGCAGACGCCCAGAGAGTGATGTATCAGGAGACTGGGATGATGCCGACAACAACACAGGCGTATAGCGAAATTAAGCAATCATTCAAAGATGATCCAGATATGGCGGTGTTTTTTGCGCAGATGGAGCACACGATCCCCATGCCTCCGTCGCCAGAAATGTCCGCCGCATGGATCGGTATGGCTAAGGGAGTTGCGCTCTATATGCGAGGTAAAGCGACCGGAGAGCAGGCGGTTGAGTTTATGCAAACCCATGCTGAGCGAGAGCTGCGACGTCAGTCAGAAACGCAGAAATAATGAATATTACGGATAAAGATCAACCACAGTTAAGTCGTATTTTAGTCGCAGTCATTGTTGGCTTTGCTTTGCTGCCTGCTCTGTTAATCAGCGTTGGTTTTGTATCCACCTTACAGGAAGTTCTCGTCGGTCAAAGTCAAAACCGCGCCAGGTTGCAAGCCGATGCTGTTGGTGGGCTAATTGCAGCAGATATCACCGGAACAATGGAGCGCGTCGTCGAAATTGGGAGCGACAATGATGTAGCGCAAGCGTCACGAAATGGTGCTTTCGCCGGCTATGCTACTGCAAAACTCGATCGCTGGCTGGTTAGAGAGCAATCCGGTGTCGGCGCGGTGATATTCGATAGTCTTGGTGTAGCCACAGAAGCAAGCCCTATTGAGTATCTATTGTACGACTTATCAGCGATCGATTCTCAATTGCAGGACTTTTTGAAAACAAATCTTCTCGCCGATCACACCGATGAAATCAAAGTCGATATTATTTCGTTATCGTTTGACGAAGGAGACTCTCGCTCAGTTGTCACTTTCATGACTCCACTGCATCTTGTTAGCTTGAAAGATGCGCCGACCACCACTTTAACTGGTGCGTTAGTTATGTTCATTGATGTTGATGAGATGGTAGATAAGGTGTCTGGCACATTGGATGGGGCGAGATTGTTTTCCATCGTTATTAACGATCACGATGCGTATAACAGCCAGTATGATCGCGGCGACTATATTACTTACGTCGTGGAGCAGGATGCTGGTGCTGACGTATCGTTAGTGATTGAAGTCGGCGTACCGAAATCCATGGTGTCGACGCAGGTTAATAAAACCATTATTCAACTTAGCTTAGTGCTGGCAGCGCTATTGACGGCTGTCCTTATCGTATCGTTTATCGTGGCAAAGCGACTCCTAGCACCGTTTAAACAGTTGTCTAACCTTGTCGCACGTATCTCCCTTGGTGACTATGGTCAGTCTTCTGTAGACGTCCGTTACCGAGAGCCATCGCAGCTTTTAGCCCTGGTTAATAGGCTTACCAGCCGAGTGATAGAAGATCAGGCTCAGCTAGAGTGCAAGGTTTTGGAACGTACCGAGTTGTTACGCTCAACGAATGTTGAATTGTCAGATACCCTTGAACAGTTAAGAAAGCTACAAAGCCATTTGGTGGAAACAGAAAAAAATGCTCAACTTGGCCAGTTAGTTGCTGGCGTAGCCCATGAAATAAACACGCCATTAGGTATCTCATTAACTGCCACGACGACGATGGCCGATGATCTTCGGTCTATCGTGAATAGTTTTGACGCTGGAAAATTAAAACGTAGCGAACTACAGCGTTTTTTTGGGCGATCAGACGAAGTGCTCTCACTTCTCGAATATAACCTCCATCGGGGAGCCGAACTGGTTAGAACCTTCAAGGAGGTTTCTGTCGACCAGTCCAGTGGCTATCGCAGAATTTTCCGGTTGGGTACGTATGTGCGTGAGGTCGTCGCTAGCCTGCAAGCGGAAACCAAGAAGTATCAGGTAGAAATAGAAGTGAAGGGCGATGAGAACTTAGAACTTGACAGTTATCCAGGTGCATTTAGCCATATTATCTGCAACTTTGTTTTAAATAGTCTTAAGCATGGCTTTGAGAAAAACCAAATCCATCGCATAGGCATTAGTTATGAAGCAACGGCCGATAATTTAACACTCAGCTATGAAGATGATGGCGCTGGTGTCTCCGATGAGGTGATGAGTCGCCTTTTTGAACCCTTTTTTACGACGGGTCGAAACCGGGGCTGCACCGGGCTGGGGATGCATATCGTCTACAATATGGTGACGCAAAAACTAGGCGGAAAGATAACAGCCTCTCATGGTCAAAGTGGTGGTTTGCGGTTTGTAATTACGGCGCCATTAACGCCAGCTTAGGCAACCCTATCGACGAACCATTAATATGCATTAGACATGTCTGTTTGAGATCAAGCCTATTGCATTCAGTACTAAACTTATCGTTGTTCCACGGTAAAATGCGGTTCTGAGGGCTATATACCCAATATTTCCAACTTAAAAGCTATAAGGTTTCATCTTGTTTAAAATTTTCAGCCGGTTAGCAACGGCAACGCTGATTGTCATTTTGGGCAGCAGCATTATTTGGGCTGCCGCGCCATCAGAAATTGAGCGCGAGTTTGATGCGCTAGAAGCTGGGCAGTATGTCACTACGGCAGAATTCCAACGGCGTTTACAGTCGCTATATAACACCATTGATGTGGCCGACAAAGCGTTGTTAATGCGTTGGAAACGTCTACATTGCTGGAGCTTGGAGCCGAACGATGTTCAGACACCACCTAAGCTCATTGCGGTGGCTACTAACTATATTGCTGAGGCTGAAGCCGCCAACGACTTGGCTGCGATAGCGGACTTCCATCTCTGTCGCGGCTATTACGAGCAAGTATATGGTGATGTCGATCTGGCCTTGCAAGATTACAACCTTGCAATTGAGCTAGTTACCAACAGTGAACATGAGCAATTGATCGCCGATGCATATTCGAGCCGTGGCGATCTCTATGCCTATCAAGGGGAGTTAGCGCTTGGTCTCGGGGATCTTCTTGTTGCACAGAAGTATTACGAATCAGCTGATATCACCTATTGGATCCGCCAAAACATGGCTTCGATAGCGAATACCTACCGCCGAATAGGTAACTTTGATCGTGCGCTGGAGTATTACCAACAGTTGGAGCGTATTTTTCTTGAAGAGGACAAGGTCAGTGCCTTGTTAGCGATACGTGAACAGATTGCCTTGGTGCTTGAGGATCAAGGCCAATATCAACAAGCTTATACGCTATATAGCGATGCATTAGATTATTATTTAGCTCAATCTGATGATTACGGTGTTGCATTTTCGCGTTTAAACATTGCTGGGGTAATGCTTGCTCTAGAGAAACCTACGCAAGCGCTTAAGCATTTGTCGTTGTCGGAAGCTATTTTCGACGAACATCCAGATTTTGGCACATCGGCATTAGTGCACTTATTTATCGGACGAGCACATTACCAGTTGGGTGACAACCAAAAGGCACTTGATTATTTTGACCTCGCTGAACCCAGCATTCGTAAAGAGAAGAATTTTCGATATTTAGCTTGGTTGCTGCAAGCAAAAGCTAAAGCCTTGTCAGCAGAGAAACGCTGGCAGGAAGCCTATGAAACCACTGAAGAGTATCAGCGCAATCATGAACAACTCGATCTTATGTTGCGTAAGCAGCAAACGGTTCGAATGCAGGTTGAGTTTGATGTCGCAAGAAAAGAAGCTGAAAATGAGCGTTTGAAAGCGGACACTTTAATTAAGCAAAAGCAGGTCGAGTCGTTAGAGGAGCGACGGAGATGGCAACTGATAGTGCTGTTTCTTGGTGGCGTACTTTTGTTGGTAGCCTTGGTGTTTCTCATTCGACAGGTGAACAGTAAGCGGCAGCTACACCGGTTAGCATCAACTGATGAGCTTACAGGATTACCTAACCGGCGTGACATCCTTCAACGTGGCAAAGAGATGATCGATCATGCGAGAGCTGAACACGCGCCATTCTCAGTACTTGTGTTTGATATTGATTACTTTAAACGCATAAATGATACCTATGGCCACCACGGTGGTGATGAAGTGCTACGACTGATTGCACCAGCATCATTGTCCGTCATGCGTTATCAGGATCGAGTTGGCAGAACTGGGGGAGAGGAGTTTTTAGCGCTATTACCCGGAGCCGGACTGGATCATGCGGCTAAGGTTGCAGAGCGGTTGCGTCAAAAGATCTCAGACATTGATACCTCGACTATTGCCGTTGATATGAAGGTTTCAGTCAGTATTGGGGTGGCGCAATTAACAGCAGATGACAGTAATTTGTCTGAACTGATCCAGAGGGCGGATAATGCACTATATCGCGCCAAGGAAAATGGACGTGATTGCGTTGAAATTGAACGCTAGAGCGCCCGATTGCAAAGCGATAAAAGTCATCGGCAACTTTCTATCGTTATTGTCTATCGACAAGGCACCATGTGTAGTTATGCAGAGCCTTGTCTAATAGAGGGATGGCCGCTGTTCGCAGGTTGGCTTACTATATGCGCTGAAAGTCTCTAAGTGGCATCCGTTAATGATAGTTTCCCCATTGAATAAGCTTGTCTGTCCGCTATGCGCAAAACCATTGGTCGCTGAGCCCTCGCGTTTGGTTTGTGGTGCTGGCCATAGTTTTGATAAGTCACGTAATGGTCATGTGAATTTGCTACCGGTGCAAAACAAACGCAGCCTTTCCCCTGGAGATTCTAAGCAGATGGTGCAGTGGCGCCACGCCTTTTTGGCTGGCGGGTATTACGATGCGATAGCTGAGAAAATCAATGATCTTGTAAGCAAACAGCTCACTACTCGTTCTTCGCTAGAGAGTTATACAGTGATTGATGGCGGGTGTGGTGAGGGTTACTATTTGACTGAATTAGCCACTCATCTGCGCCGCTTATCACTGGCGACAGAGGTACTTATCTGCGGATTAGATATATCAAAATGGGCAGTGCAAGCTGCGGCCAAACGCGACAAATCGATTCAATGGATTGTAGCGAGTAATAAGTCTATTCCCGTAAATAGGGCGAGTACTGACCTTATTCTTTGTGCATTCGGCTTCCATTGCTATGACTCTTTTGCTGATACTCTTAAATCCGGTGGCGTGCTAATACTGGTTGATACGTATGAAGATCATTTGATCGAAATGCGGAAGTTGCTCTATCCGACAATCAAACCGTTTCAGCCGGCGTCCAATGATGGGGCGATAGAGGCAGGTTTTTCGCTGTCTCACAGTGAGCGACTGACAGTGAAACGTGATCTGCCACGTGCAGATATTGAACGGTTGTTGGGAATGACGCCACACATGCATCGCGCACCGAAAGAGGGGATAGAGAAGGTGACCTCACTTGAGCATTTAACGCTGACTATTGACGTTTCTTTTCGCGTGTTTGTCAAAGATTAGGAAAAAATCAAGGGGCAGCATCTCGCCCCTTTAGGCGCTACATGGCGTCAAGCACCATCTGTAACTTCACTATGCCGCCAAAGGCGGGCGGATCCTCATGGGCATTACTATCAGCACAAAACCAGATTGAACTGGGCCACTCAGGAATGGCGCAGAGTAACTGATAATCGGTTGAATCCCCTTTGCCAAGCACATAGCAACTGCCAGGTAACCATGCGTTAAAGCTTGATGGCGCATCGCCATCGACGCTGAGCTCTATATCTACCGGGGAAATCTGATCCAAGTTTAGTTCACCAGATGTTGGAATCTCAAATACTTTTGATGTGCCTTGGGTGCCTGCTAAGGGGAGTTCAGCACTTGATAAACCGGCGATATGCAACTCGACAAACATATCAGAATCAGCATTTGCCTCTGTAGCAGTTGAAACAATCAACATGACTTTCGTTATGGGTACAGACATTGTATATCTCCTTCTATCCTATGGTAATGCTGCGGGCCTATGAAGCTGCCTAATCAGCCAAATCTAAGACTTGTTGTAAGCTTAGGCTTTGATGGGCGTTGCTCGTAAGGCCATGCCACAGCGATGTTGCCCCCGGCAATCTATTGGTAAGTTATGATTGATGAATCGATCAGCATCGCTAGTTAATTCGACCAACATATTTGATTCAGCATCGGTTAGTGAGGATGTGGTAGCTAATACCAATATTTTGTGGGCGGGGTTAGACATTCGTTATCATCCCTAATTAATCGAATCACTCTAAATATAGACCCAGTTTGGGAAACCCTCCCTGCATTATTTTGGCCTGACCAGAATTTTCGTTATCGCTAAAGGAACCGTGGCGCCTCATCGTTGGATTAAGTAAACTAGCGAAATATACAAGGGAAAGCGGCCCGTTTAATGCCGCATACTATGTGAGTGTCTATTTTTTGTTAGGAAAAAAGTTGAGCAAGCAGAAAATACTGAAGTTCAGACTGTCTTCAGTATGCTTTTGTGCCTTGTTGTTAATCTATTTTACTAGCATTCAGGCTCACGCAACCTCTTCTCATTATCATAGTCTATTGACTGAGGCTGAAGCCCTCAGCCACTCTGAACCAGCCAAAGTGCAAGCGCTACTTGCTGAATTAAATAGCAATTTTGACCAGCTGTCGCAAAAAGAGCGGGATAGGTTACTTTTGGTCGACGCACATCAGTTGATACTGAAAGGTGCTTATGAACACGCCAAACAGAAAATCAATTCCCTGTTTTATCATGACCTCGCTACCGAGCAGATGATCCGCGCCTATTCGTTGCTGTCACAGATGGCTTACGTGGAAAGTGACTACGAGCGAGCGTTTCGTTATCTGAATGAGATGTTGCCGTTGGTCGAGTTAACCACAGATATTGCCTCACAACAGATTGTGTACAGTGTTGCTGCCGAGCAGTTCATCGGTGCCGGAGACCATGAGAAAGCCAAAGAGTACGCATTAAGTGATGTGGCTATTGCTAAGCAAATCGGCACGGATAAAGCGCAATGTGACGCACTGATTGGTTTGATGTTTGTCTATCAAGAGATGAAAAATGATCTGGCGGTTGAAGAGACTTACAACCAAGCGTTAAAGTTTTGCGAGGCTGGCAATGAGGTGCTTTACCTGGGCATGGCTAAGCTGACTTATTCAGAAATGTTGTCTTCCCGTGGCGGTTATCAACAAGCTTATGAAAAAGCACTTGAAGGTCTGGCTCATTTAGAAGCTGTTGACTATCGCTGGGGGATCATTGAGTCGAAGTTGCAGATAGCAAAGCTATTGGTATTAATGGGCGATGATCAGGCTGCTGAGCAATTGTTAGACATCGTTGTGCCTGAGGCGGAACGATTTGAAATGCTAGTTGAGTATGCAGATGCATTGCTATTGTCCGCTGAACTAGAAGAGAAGAAGGGCAATCACAAGGCTGTGGCGGAGTATTATAAAAAGCAGCGGATTATTTCCAACCGCATTATGGATGATGCAAAGGCCCAGCGCATGGCCTTTTTACAAACCCAATTTGAAACCAATGAAAAGAATCGTCAACTCGCGCTGTTGGAGAAAGAACAACAGCTTTTCGAGTTACGTGAGTCAGCCAGTAGCCAGCGGTTATGGATATTGGGTTCGGTGTTGGCTGTGACGGTCGGCGTCTGTTTGCTGCTTTTCTACCTGATGACCCGTTATAAAAGTAATAGTCATCAGTTCCGGCATTTGGCATCCGTGGATGGATTAACCGAGATCTATAATCGTCGACACGGATTGGAAATTGCTGAACGGGTATACGCTTCTCATCAAAAACGTAGTTTACCTTTTACCGTCATCATGGCTGATATCGATTGGTTTAAACAGGTGAATGACACCTATGGTCATGCTGCCGGTGACCGCATGTTAAAAGCAGTTGCAAGCCAATTACGTAGCAGCATTCGACAAAACGATATTTTAGCCCGTACCGGCGGTGAAGAATTTACCCTGTTTTTGCCCGGTGCCAACAAAGCACAAGCGCAGGCTGTGATAGACAGGTGTCGTTTGTCTATGGTGCCAGTTCATGAGCAGGGACGTATGGTTACCGTTACACTTAGTTATGGTGCTGCAGTAGTCGATGAGGCCGATAAAACGGCATCGTTAGATAAGTTGATCGACTGTGCGGATAAAGCACTCTATTCAGCCAAAAGAGCTGGGCGCGATCGGGTCGAATTCTATCAAGCGCCATTGAACCCCGTCTTAAGCACACTCTCCGATTAGTCACTTTATCAATAGCGCTGCAATGGTATATTTTAGTTTGTCTTTCTTATAATAATGAATTTAAACCAGTTTTTGCTTATTTAACCTTGCTCTACCGAGTAAATGTCGCTAGTTTTGATTAGGTAGATCGCAGTGCAGTCATTAATTATTCTTGCACTATTCGTAGATTTGAGAGAAGAACCATTGACGGAATAAGGAAGGAACTATGTCCAAATTAATTGATTTCATGCATAAGTTAGGAGCTGATGCTTCATTTGCTACTGCATACCAATTAGAGCCTGAAAAGTTAATGGCTGATGCTGAACTGTCAGCGCAAGAACAGCAGCTATTGTTAGCTCAGGATGTGGCTGCTTTGGAAGTGTTGACCGGGTTACAGGCCAAGGCAAACCCCAAGAAAACAGTAAACTCGTACGCGAAATAGATGCGGTATTTAATGCTTATTGCGGTGTTCATTTATTGGACACCGCTAGCTGGTTATTGTGCCGACGAAACCAATACCGAGCAATTGTTGCTTACCGCTGAGCGATTGCGTGTTAGCGATACAGGGCAAGTGAAAGTATTGATTGAGCGACTCGAAGCATCTGCGGACTTAACACCAGTGCAACGTGACCGACTATCATTATTGCAAGCACATCAGCATACTTTGTACGGACGATATGAGTCCGCAAAGCATATTATCTCAGAGCTGTTTTATTCTGATCTCAAACCCGCACAAGAATTGCGAGCTTATCACCTTCTTAGTCAAGTCGCGGATCTAGAAAGTGATTATGGCCGAGCGTTTTCTTATTTAAATTATGCGTTACAACTGTTGCCTAAAGTAAATTCTGAAGATGCTCAGTTATCTGTTTTAACATTGGCTGCCGAGCTGTTTTCCCGCGCTAGTGCTCATGATAAGGCGTTGCAATATGTCGAGCAGGCGGTGGCAATATCGACGATTGCGGACGGCGTGACAGATGGCGAACGTTGTATGGTGGCGAAGGCTGCTTCGGTCATCTACCTCAACATGTCTCGGTATGACGCCGCATTAAAAACAGCAGAGCAACAGTTAGGGTATTGCCAGTTATCTTCAGAAAAGCTTTATGCAGCCAATGCCCACAGCGTGATAGCGGATGTTTATGTTAATCGCTTAGCTTATGAGCAAGCCTTGGAGCACTACGAGCTGGCGGAAAATGATTTTGTTGAGCTCAACTACCTCTATGGTGTGATAAATACCCGTTTAGCCAAAGCCAGTTTGGCCGTCGAACTCGGTACGCCAGCAACATCATTAGCGATGTTAGCATCCTTGATCCCCAACGCGATAGAAAACAATCTTTGGGACGAACTACAACAACCTTTTCTGCTCGCTGCTGAGTTAAGTGAACAGCAAGGGGATCTGAAATCCGCACTTATCTACTATCGCCAGTATATGATCGCGGTGCAGAAAGTGATGGATGACAACAAGGCGATGCGTATCGCCTACCTGCAAACAGAATTTGAAACTGAGCAGCAAGCGCAACAACTAGAGCTGCTAGAAAAAGATAAAGTACTGCTGACGTTACGTGAGAACGCTATCAATCAACAACGTTGGTTATTGGCCTCTATTTTGGCTGGCGCAGTATTACTACTGATTGTGCTGTTGATGCTGCTGACGCGCTACCGGCAACGAAATCTATATTATCGTCAGCTTTCCGAAGTTGATGGTTTAACGAAAGTGTTTAACCGCAGACATGCTTATGAGCATGGTGAGAAACTGCTTAAGTCCAGTTTGGCTTGTAGCGAACCCTTTGCAGTAATTATGGCAGATATCGATCACTTTAAGGCTGTAAATGACACTTATGGTCACCGTATCGGCGATCGCGTTCTGCAAACGGTAGCGAATCAGCTAAAAGAGGGATTACGCGGTCATGACATTATCGCCAGAGCCGGTGGCGAAGAGTTCGTATTGTTTTTACCGCGGGCCAGTTATCAGCAGGCGATGCATATTGCTGAGCGATGCAAAAGCGCCTTACGACCTATTCAGGCTGAAAACAGGACTGTCACGATTACATTAAGCTTCGGTATATCGGTTGCTGAAGGACAAGCTATTACATTAAGTGAACTGGTAGAACAAGCCGATCAAGCGTTATACGCGTCGAAAAATAGTGGTCGTAACCGCATCTCTTTGTACCGCGAGATTGAAGAGAACCCGGCGAAGAGCGACAAGGAGTTAGCCATTGTTAAAGGCGAATAATTTGCTTAGAGGTAAATTGGTGATCACTGGGTTTGGGATACAGTTAGGTCGTCATTTGACTCGACGCGTCGAGTCGGAACTTGATAAAGCAGATGTTGTGTTGGCGATGATGGATGATTTTTCGTTGACCTGGTTAAAAGGCAAGTATCCGGCGTTGATAGACCTTTCGCTGTTGTATGGCAAAGATGGACAGAAAGATCGCAGGCAAACCTATCGGGAAATGGAACTCGCTATACTGGAGCCTTTACGAGCAGGAAAGAATGTATGCGCTATCTTTTATGGTCACCCGGGGGTTTTCGCTGATGTGCCTCACGCCGCTATTAAGCAGGCGAGGGAAGAGGGCTATGAAGCGATTATGGAACCCGCGATCTCTGCAGACGCCTGCTTGTATGCTGATCTAGGTTTAGATCCTGGCATGAGTGGTTTGCAGTCCTATGAGGCGACACAATTCTTAGTTTATCAGCGACCGTTAGATCCGTCGGCTTTGGTGGTGCTTTGGCAAATTGGTGTGGTCGGCGATCTGACGTGCACTCAGTTTCACACTTATAGCGATCGTGTACAGGCACTCGTGACCAAGTTGTTGCGTTGGTATGAACCAGAACATGAAGTGATCCTTTATGAAGCGGCAGTTCTACCCATTGAGGGGCATCGCGAAGAAAGGTTGCCTTTATCTGAATTACCCAATGCCAGTTTTAAAACTATTACTACCTTAGTGATCCCGCCTAAACTCGAGTGGCTAGCGGATCATGAAGCATTAGCATCGCTTGGCGTGACTGAAGATGCCCTGTTGTAAGTAGCTATGCCTGAAGCAAGTGATACATTGAATCAACGAATTTGGCAGGTCGTGTCAGCAATTCCCGTTGGTACGGTCGCTAGTTATGGTGATGTAGCAAAGCGCGCTGGCTTGCCTGGCTATGCGCGATATGTAGGTAGAGTACTGCGTAATTTGCCACCGTCTTCAACTTTGCCCTGGCATAGGGTTATTAAAGCCGATGGGCGGTTAGCCTTTATGTCGGGCTCAGAGTCTGAACGTCGTCAGATAGCCTGCTTGACAAAGGAGGGGGTGCTGGTGAGGCGAGGGCGCGTCGATATGAAGCGATATGCTTGGCACCAATAGCCAGTTTTATGCCTGACTTGCTATTGGCACCAAGCATGGCATTAGCTCTTTGAAGCGGGGATTAATTCCAATTCAACTCTGCGGTTACATGCGCGACCATCTTGCGTGTCGTTGCTACACATTGGCATACGCTTACCGTAGCCTTGAGCGTGCATTTTCTGGCTCTCTACACCAACACCACGCATATATACCAGAACAGCCATAGCGCGTTCATTGGATAACCGATCATTTATTGCATCTGAGCCTGTGCTATCAGTGTGGCCACTGATAACCAGTTCGGTGTCATCGAACTCACCGAGTACCTTAGCTACGCTATTGAGCGGGTTGTAAATGGCTGGACTCAGGCTGGATTTACCTGTTTCAAATGCGATTTGATCACGCATAATTAAGCGTATGCGGTCATCTTCTCGCTGCACCTGAACACCACTATTTACCAACTCCTTGCGCAGTGCCGCCTCCTGTTCGTCTAGTTGATAACCGATGGCGCCACCTGTTGCTCCCCCGGCCACACAACCGATCGCCGCGGCTTTTTTATCTTTAATCATGGCACCAAGCAGTGCACCGCCAGCACAACCTAAAAGCGCGCCTTTCGTGGTTGAGTTAGTTTCTTCTTCCCCTGTCATGGCGTTTTGCCGTGTTGTCTGACAGCCAGAGAGCGCTAATACAGATATCAAAATTGTAGAGGTTATAACTGAACGCATATTTAAAGCCTTAAAATACAAATAGATGATTTAAAATTTATAACAAAATTGTTTTCTAATTAGAAAAATGGGCAGGCCATATCAGATTTGAACCATACCATGACAAAAGTGTTGGATAAAGTTGGCAGAAACAGCCTAGTTTACCTTTTTGTTAGAGTCTTTTAGTTGCATAAAAGTTCGCAGAAGTTGGCTTGCCTTTTGTTTTTCTTTCGCTGTTAATGGTTCGTAGCCTCTTGGGTATGGCCAGCCGTATCCCCAACGAAATTGCGTGGGTAAGAAAGGAGTGCCTCCAATACGTACACCGCTTAGCATGAGCTCGGCAACCATGGGTTCACCGATATCGGCGACACACTGTTTTAATGCTAAATCAGCTTCGACACGTTGCTTCGATGTTCCGCCCATCCAGTAGGCAATGTCGTGAGATTCACAACAGGCTAGCCAAAGCGTTCGTTGCATAAGTGTACCGTCGGGGAAGAGGCTGCATCCATCAGTTGTGAAGGGCTTCAATTCAATAGTGTTGGCAAAGCCATTTGGAAGCAACAAGACTAACAGAGCGATTACTTGTGAGGTGGATAACAGGTAACGTACTAGCGGCATCGGTACCTTCCTTTCACTTCGGCGGGCATCATCTTCATCTGCTGAGTAATCATTGCTTCGAATACCCGATAGAGCGGCTGCGTATTGAACTCTTCTAAGCGTTCAAGCGTGCAAGCTACGGCCTCGAGTGTCGACAGCTGTTCCGGTTTAGGAGCTTTTCTTATGGTGTATTGTGACTCACTGGCGCTGCTTAGAACAATACTTCTAAATTGGGCTAGCCAAGGGTTGTGATGGTAAAGTTTCAGCGCTTTACGCCAAGTTCCATCGAGTACGATGATAGCTTGTGGCCGGCGCAGAGCAACAGTGGCGACCCAATGTTCTACTGAGATTGAGCTGTCAGTGGGAAACAAAACCGCGACGCTTGTTCCTTGGGCCGCCTGTTTAACTATTTCATCTCGTAGTGAGGTGAAATCGCTTTCCGATTCGCCAACCACCACTTTGATATTGCTAAGCGCCAGTTGCAGCAGTCGTACAGTGCCTTTTGCCTTATTAACCTCACTCGGGTGCTGCAAAACGTAGACCTGCGTTTTGTTTTTCGTTCGAGATACCCAAGCACAAACGCAGGTCTTGCGCGGATAGTGGCACACCAAACAGCGCTGTCGTTTCTCTTCAGGTTGCTTGGGCATCGACTACTGACAACCTTCCACGTGTGCCGGTATGGCTTGTAGTTTGCTTTGGTACTCTGTTGAGCGGAACAGGTCGCTGAATCCTTCTGCCAGAGTTTCAGGTTGTTGCGCTAGCTGGTATTGCCAAGACGCGAGTGACGCGCAGAGCGCACCGTTACTTTGGCATGCTGCTTCTAGTGTATCGGTGTCAAAGCTTGCCGCCCAATCGGCGAATGGCAAAGCCGCTGGCAAAGCTTGTGGCGCATCTCTACCGACCTGTCGAACTAACTGCTGTTCGAACTGAAGCTTCCAACTGCGTTGCTCTTGGCGTGCAACCGCCAACTGCGCCAACTGTGGATAGCGCATCTGTAACCAATGTCTCGACCATTGCTCTAATGCCAACTGCTGTTCTGTATATCGGTCGAACTGAGATAACAGACATTGCTTGTTTAAGCCAGATTGATATTCGCCTACTGCTGCTGGAGCTGCAGCGACCAGATAGCTTAGATCGGTATCACCAGACGGTCTTAACTGCGCATGAAACTTCGCCTTACTGTCAGGGACTATCGGCATTGCAATCTCGGATTCCGCAACGATAGCTTGTTGGCTTCGCATCGACCTTTTCGCTAGCGTTACCTCGCCTGGGCCTCCGCCGGTATTTTGCGGTACCGGCTTAAGTTGTGCTACTTCGTCAAAACTCAGAGGCATGGTTTCGGATGGTGTCAGACTGTCCACGAGCGCCCATTCGCTACCGCGATAGATCACCGATACCAGAACGAAGCTCGCGGCAATGGCTAACCAGCGCCACTGAGGCGAGCGTCTCCGCGCGCTTTTATGAGCCATACTGAGTAAGCTTTGCTCGAGATCAGCTGGCATCGATGGCTGAGCCGTTTGTTCCTTCTGGAACTGCTGAGATATTGGATGATCGCCATCCAGGTACTTTTCAAATTCATAATCAGGCCTCTGCATATTGGGCCTCCAGTGTTGAACGAAGTTTTCTAAATGCCAGTTTTAGTCTGCTTTTTGCTGTTTCATAACCCACACCGGTAATATCCGCGACTTCCTGTACACTCATGCCTGATTCTTTGAGCAAAAATGCTTCTTTTTGAACGAAAGGCAGTGCGGCAACTTGCGTCATCAAGGCGCTGGCGGTTTGTTCACTAGCTAGCCGCACTTCGGGCCCAGTGGTGTATAGCAAATTATCATCCAGCGATTCGCTGGGCTTCTGTGTCCGCCAGTGGTCGATCACTTTACGACGACCTATGGTGAACAAGTAGGTTTGAAACTTTGCTGTTGGTTGATAACTTGCAGAGTGCCGAATAACAGATTCCCATGTTTCTTGGCATAGTTCATCTGCTAACGCGCCCGGCAGTTGTTGCCTTAGAAAGCCGTATAGACGCTGTTTATAACGACTGAACAGTCGATTAAACGCGGTCGAATCACCTTTGGCGAAACGCTGCATCAACTGTTCATCGGTGACCATCTCGGTCATTGCACCTGCTCCTTATACACCTGATTCGCTATTAAGCTTCGCCAGCTCAACTAATTCGATGAATTGGCTCTGAAGCGGTGTGGCGTTTGTCTCGCTGGCCGGATTAGCCAATGTCAGAATGGCATCATAATCGAAATCACCAATAAATTTCCCCCCTTGTAACTTTTGTCCAAACGCAGCGACCGCGGTTGCCAGTTTAAAGTTGTTGCTAACAGCGGCTGGATTCTTAATCTGGTCGGCAGTGACGGGGCGTTCAATCAGCAATGACTGTTTGCTTTCTGGCTGCTTATATCGCAACTTAATAAACGCAATTTCTTCACTCTTGCTTGGTTGTGGTTGATGCTCATTTTGGTAACGTAACGGGTCTGTGGAAGGTTGTTTTGCATCGACCATGGTGAGCTCGTACAGGGCCGTCACTGTGTGACCTGCGCCAATATCACCGGCATCTACTTTGTCATTATTAAACTCATCATTTGATAGCATCCGATTCTCGTAACCAATCAGACGATATTCAAGAACGCGGGAGGGATTAAATTCTACTTGGATCTTTACGTCCTTGGCGATCGTTAGCAAAGTACCGCCCATCTGATCTATCAGCACTTTCTTAGCTTCCAGCAGCGTATCAATATAGGCAGCGTTACCGTTACCGACATCAGCAATCTGTTCCATCAATTCGTCGTTATAGTTACCATGGCCAAAGCTCAGTGTGGTGAGACTGATGCCGTCCTCGCGCTTTCGAGCCACCAGCTGTTTTAGCGCATCAATATTGGTGGTGCCAACATTAAGATCGCCATCACTACACAATATGATGCGGTTAACACCGTCAGCTACTCGTGCATCTTCGGCCAATTGATACGCCAACATAATGCCAGCTTCGCCGTTGGTTGAACCACCCGCTTCAAGCTGGTCAATCGCTTGAAAAATGGTTGCTTTTTGATCGCCTGCGGTGGGTGGCAAAACGGTCCCAGCTTGACCTGCATAGACAACGAGCGACAGCGTATCTACGTCTCGCATTTGCGATGCCAGCATTCGCAATGATCGTTTGACCAAAGGCAGCTTGGCTTCACTTTGCATAGAGCCACTGACATCTACCAGGAAAACGAGGTTGGCGGGTGGTAGTGCCTTATTGCTACTGAGCTCATACCCTTTTAAACCGATCTGGAGAAGTAAACGATCATTGTCCCAAGGCGAAGGGGCTATTTCCGTACTGACGGTGAAGGGTTGCTCTACTGATTTCGGGGCCGGGTAGTCATAACTAAAATAATTCACCATCTCTTCTACGCGAACAGCGTGATGATTAGGCAAGGCCCCCTGATTTAAGATACGACGCACATTGCTATAGCTGCTGGTGTCGACGTCAATAGAGAAAGTCGAAACAGGTTGTTCGAGAACCTTAGTAATAGGATTTGAGGTGTATGCCTGATAGTTTTCTCGATTTTTTTCTGCGGGTGCTTGGCGAGCAGGACGGGGCATGACCAAGGCTATACTCATATCACTGTGGGCGGCGGACTTTTGTTGCCGTTTTTCCATCGCTACTTGTCGCGCCTGGATCTCCGCTTCCACGGCGTTGCCGGCCGTTTCCTCGTTATTGGTTTCGTTGTAATAGCTACATGCCGTGGTGAATACACCCGTAATAATTGAAAGCAGGATAATGTGGCGCATTTGATCACCTTAGTTGTTCGCGCTGTTTCCCTGTTAAACGCGGCGAATGGGATCTGGGGCAATCTGTTTGCGAATGTTATTAGGGTGCTGAAGTCCGCAACGGTGCCAACGAACGTTTTTCATTGAGTTCACTGATGATTTGATCCCGTTGTTGTGAGGACATCGAGCGCCAGTTAGTGATCTGAATTAACGTGCGCTTACAGCCAATACACGCATTATCGATGAGCTTGCAGTTGCCAATGCAAGGGGAAACTATCTGCTTGGGTGTGGGGTTGTTGTTCATCTTTGGTTCTTATCTGGTAGATAGCGTGACGACTAATCTGTCTCAAGCTAAAGAATGCCAGATCTTTACCATTTGTCACTAATAGAGAGCAGTAAGTGTTTTGGCCTGGTTAATGTGGACTACTATGCAGCTAGCATAAAAGAAATAGGCGCTGCGTTTTATGTCACATTCTGTTAGCATACGCGGCTGTTTTTGTGAGCTACTTCAAAAAGTGTCGGGTCTTAAATGTTATCCAAGTTATTTGCATCTTTAACGCAAAATCCACGGGCGGATTTGCTCTCAGGTTTGACAGTGGCTTTGGCCCTGATCCCTGAAGCAGTCGCGTTCGCCTTTGTTGCTGGTGTGCACCCGCTGGTGGGATTGTATGCAGCATTTATGGTCGGTTTGATCACGGCTTGTATTGGTGGTCGCCCGGGTATGATCTCAGGGGCAACCGGGGCTTTGGCTGTTGTGATGGTTGCGCTAGTGGCCGAAGCTACTCGGCGCTATGGTGCGGATGCAGGTGTGCAATACCTCTTCGCGTCAGTGGTTTTGATGGGCTTTATTCAGATCACAGCTGGGGCGTTAAAACTGGGCAAGTTCATTCGTATGGTGCCGACACCTGTAATGCTTGGTTTCGTTAACGGTCTGGCTATTGTCATCTTCCTTGCTCAACTGCCACAATTGCAGTCATTCACGCCGGAAGGGAAGTGGGGCTGGTTATCTGGTGACTGGCTAAGTGGGATGCAACTTGTCCTCATGTTGGGAGCCGTGGGTATTACAATGGCGATCACCCACTTTCTACCCCGATTCACTAAAGCGATTCCATCTGCTCTGGTAGCGATTGTGACTGTTAGTGTGGTTGTTTTGATGTTTGATTTAGACACCAAGCGCGTGGGTGACCTCGCTAGTATCGCTGGTGAACTACCAAGTTTTGCGTTGCCCCAGGTGCCGTTGAACTGGGAAACGCTGCAGTTAATCTTACCTTATTCAATTATCTTCGCTGCAATTGGTTTGATCGAGTCATTGCTGACCGTGACTGTGATTGACGATATGACAGATACCCGCGGTAAAGGTAATAAAGAGTGTGTCGCACAGGGTGTGGCTAACGTCGTGACGGGTAGTTTTGGTGGCATGGGTGGCTGTGCCATGATCGGGCAAAGTATGATCAATGTCAGCTCAGGTGGTCGGGGTCGTTTATCTGGTATCGCCGCAGCCTTATTCTTGCTTGGCTTCATTTTGTGGGGCGCACCGCTGATCGAACAGATCCCCATCGCCGCGCTGGTCGGTGTGATGTTTATGGTGGTAATCGCAACATTTGAATGGTCTAGTTTCCGTATTTTGAGCAAGGTGCCGAGGCATGACGCATTTGTGCTGATCCTGGTATCTGGTGTAACTGTGGTGACAGATCTGGCGATCGCCGTTGTTGTCGGTGTTATCGTCGCTGCGTTAGTTTTTGCCTGGGAGCACGCTAAACATATCGGTGTCAGGGATTCCATCGATAAAGATGGCTGGAAGATCTATAAGCTGGATGGACCGCTATTTTTTGGTTCAGTCAGTGATTTTAAAGAGTTGTTCGATCCGAAAAACGATCCTGATGATGTCGTTATTGAGTTTAAACGGGCGAGGGTATGTGATCACTCTGGCTTGGAAGCGATTGACTCGATCGCCGAAAAATACTTAGCAGAAGGTAAACGTTTGCACCTGCGCCATTTAAGTGCTGAATGTCGAATGTTGTTGAGCAAAGCGGGTAACCTAGTTGAAGTGAATGTGATTGAAGATCCGTCATATCATGTTGCTGCTGACAAGTTAGACTAACGCTTCGGTTTTAACTGCGTCATTTCAAAAAAGTCAGCCTATGGGCTGACTTTTTTGTATACGCTACTCGTAGAAACGCGCCATCATCCTATCGCAATATTGGTTTAAGTTTGGATAGTTATGGCTCAGTTGTGTGAGGGGGGTAGATGGCTTAGAGAGACATACGTTGGCGAGTACGCCAAATACGCTGGCATCAACACTGCAGGGTTGCTCGCCCATCATATAGGACTTATCTGCTAGGTAGAAAGACAATGCTTGTAAATCCTTATCAGCAATCTGCCATATCTCTTTTGCTGAGTGCCTAGACAACCCTTGACCCCAAAGGTCACGCTTTATCTTCCTGCGGAGTACAGTAGCTACTAATGGACGGATAATTCCAGGAAGTGGTTTAAAGAACTCCTGCTTTATGTGTGCCCATCCGGTATCGTCCTGCCAGCGGCTATAGACCAGCACCCAGTAAAGGTGCTCATTACATAAACGGGAGAAGCTCTTAGAGATCGCCTTTTGCTCTTGAGTTAGCCACGCGTCAACTTGCTTTGCCTCGTTAGCTAGCAAATGTTCAATGATAAGTTCTGAATCGCCTAGTACCTTACCGTTCATAACAACGTAGGGCATTTTGCTTTTGGGCGCGTTGCGCAGATCGGCCCCGTAATGGTTGCGGTAATCTAGTCCTGCAATCTTTAAAAAGGTCTCAAGCTTAAGGCACAATGAACTCGCATTAGGCACGCCCAAAGAGGGAGGAAACTGGTATAGATCAATCATTTGACAGCCTTCACTCTAATTATGGGGATATCATAGCGAAGTGTTCTTAGATTTTGATTGTTTTATGTTCAAAGTATTACTTAACACACAGTTTGGCTAAGCGTGTTGTTTTACATCACCGGTTGCGAGTAATTTCAATCCTCGCCCAATCAGTATATGGGCGCATAAACCACCGAAGAACATGGCTATGACCATTGGCGCTGCACCGTCGCCATGGCCTTGGGCAACAGCGATACTAAATAGCGCGCCCATAGCGAATTGAGTGGCACCAAGCAGCGCAGATGTCGTACCAGCGTTCATGCTAAACCTCTCTAGTAACAGGCTACTGGCGTTGGGAAATACAAAACTATTTAACCCCATAAATATTGCGCATAAAGGGACAAGGAGCCAAAGGGAGACGATGTCCATGGAGACACATATAACTAATGTTGAAATAGCTGCCAACTGACAGTGTTGCGCCTTACGTAGCACGGTTCTTGGGCCAAATAGTCGTGCTAAACGGCTATTAAACGCGGCTCCTAACATCATCACCACCACGTTAGCCCCAAAGTAAAAACCAAAACTCTGTGGATCGATCTTTAATACTTCAATGTAGACATAAGGCGAAGCCGTTAGAAAGGCAAAGAAAGCGCCACTATTGAGCGCCATACCAAGCAACCAAGGCCACAATAATGGCCGTTTTACTACGCTGATGTAGTTGTTCTTTATGTTGCCAAAGTTAAGCGCATGTCTATGTTTGTTTGATTCTTTGAGCGCAAAAAAGCTCCATAGCAGCACCATTAATGACCAAGCACCTAAGAATACAAAAATACTCCGCCAGCCGAAAAAGTGCAGCAGCATGCCGCCTAATGTCGGCGCTAACATTGGCGCTAACGTCATCACCATAATAATGGTTGAACGCACTACGATCGCTTCATGTCCACGATAGCGATCAGTGATGATCGCGTTGATGACCACGGAGCCGGATGCGCCGCCGAGTGCTTGTAACACTCTGACCCAAAGGAATTCGTTAGGCGTAGTAACGTTAGCGAGATAAAAACTGGACAACGAAAAGATCGTTAAACCGAGCAGGGCGATGGGACGCCGGCCCAATGCATCAGTTAACGGACCGTGAATCAGCTGGCCGATGGCAAAGCCGATCAAAAACGTACTCATTGAACCCTGGATGGTGCTTAACGGCGTAGAGAAATCGCGCGCCATACTTGGCATCGCTGGCAAATACATATCGATAGCAAGGGGAGTCAGTGCAACGATAGAGGCAAGAAGTAGAACGCTCCGCCACATAATAGAAGCGCATCCTTAATTATCAGGTAAGAGTTTTGTATAGCCGAAACTACGTCAGGTTGTTTTACGGCGCATGTTGATACCGCTTGTAACTATAGTGCAGTAAAGGTGGTCGTAACTGGTTTATTCTAACCGCCTAGTGGAGTTAAAGATCTGAATTATTTAGTTTTACAGTAACGATTTGTAACAGAGCTGATAGACTCAACTGCATAACCGAGTTCGGCGAAAGCGTCGACAAGACCCAAACAAACGTTTTCAAAGGGGTTGATAATGGGGGAATTATGGAATTAACGTTTATCGACGGTGTACTAAGTTTAGATTCATACCTTACTGTAACAATCGGGATTGTGGTTCTGTTTATTGGTCGACGGCTGAACAGTGCGATCGGGTTTCTCAAAGAGTTTAGTATTCCAGAGCCTGTTACCGGCGGACTACTTATTTCTATCCTTATTGGTATTGTTTATGGGCTATTTGGTGTGGAAGTACAGTTTGATCTGCAGGCCAGAGATGTACTGCTGATCTATTTCTTTACCACCATAGGTATTAACGCCAGCCTGAAAGACCTGCTTAAAGGCGGTTTGCCCTTGGTTATTCTGCTGGGGCTGACCGTTAGCTATATGGTCATTCAGAACCTAACGGGGATAGGTGTCGCTGCAGCTTTTGGGCTTGAAGGCGCTGTGGGTATGCTCAGTGGTTCGGTCTCGCTGATTGGTGGGCATGGTACTGCGATCGCATGGGCTCCTCGCATCAGTGAAGAGTTTGGTATTTCGAATGCCATGGAGATCGGTATTGCCAGTGCCACTTTTGGTTTGATATTGGCCAGTCTGATGGGCGGTCCAATTGCCAAGTACCTTATTAATCGACATGATCTTAAGCCAGCGCAGCAAGCGCCGATAGATGTTGGTGTTGTTGATGAAAAAGCGGGCGGACAAAACATTACCGCGTTTGGTTTCCTTGATGCCGTGCTTGCTATTCATATTAGCGCCATTTTAGGTATGTTCTTGAACGAAGGTGTTGCTTCACTTGGCTTGCAATTACCTCTGTTTGTGACCTGTCTGTTCGCCGGTATATTAATCACTAACTTGTTACCCGATTCTTTTCCTCGCATCAGCGGCACCAAGTGGCCCTCAAGAACACCTGAAGTCGCATTAATCGCTGATCTGGCATTGGGTACCTTTTTAGCAATGTCTTTGATGAGCATGCAGTTATGGAGCTTAATCGATCTTGCTGGCCCTATGTTTACCATCCTCGCTGCGCAATTTGTCATGGCAATATTGATTAACATCTTTGTTATTTTTCCTGCCATGGGTAAAAACTATGACGCCGCGGTTGTGTGCTCCGGTTTTGGTGGTATCTCCCTAGGCTCCACCCCCACAGCCATGGCGAATATGTCTGCGGTCTCACAGCGTTATGGTACATCCCATTTGGCGTTTATTATTGTGCCTTTGGTTTGTGCATTCTTTATTGATTTGGTGAATGCACTGATGATCCCATTCTTTTTGGCAAACTTTTAGCAAACCAGCAGGGAAGGTGGCTTGGGCTGCTTTTCCTGCTTTTTATTAGCTAATCTGTGATGACGCATGGAGTGTTTATCGACCCCAGAGCAGGATTCCGGCGCGGCGCGGCGTTCGGCGGCGTCTTTCTGTTGTTATAACGAAAAATCGTTGTTGGAGAGCCGTTGCATATAGCGGTTGGCAAGAAGGTTCAGTGTTGATGCGCGTTGCTCGCATCGATAATGAACGACTTGCTCCGACAATACCCACAATAGACTGAGTAACGTGTATAGCGTTTGTGCGCTCTGCCACGCTAATTGTTCGTTCCGATCACTTGTACTAACGCCCCGTTGTGCTGCGTAATGCCGCCATAACAGGTCACTATTGCAGCTATCTAGCGCGTCGGTTGCGCTGGCAAGGTCAAACAGTGGGTGACCTTGATCTGCATACTCAAAATCGATTAACTGCATTCCGTCGTTGCCGATCAAAATATTCTCAGGTGTTAAGTCGTGATGGCAAACACACGCGGGCAGTTTACTCTGTTCAATTGAACTGACGATGTTTGGTATTTGAGTGATGTACGGCTTCAGCACCGTGTTCCACTGAGCATGTGATTTGTTAGTCAGGTTATTCCAGTAGTATTCAACGCGGTGCTGATATGAATATGACGTGGTGGGTAGCGCAGGTAAAGCATGCAGACGAATCAATAAGCGGCTCAGAGCCTCTATATCCAATACGAAAGGCGTTTGTTGGCATACATAGTCTGTGACACAGAATTGATGCTCATGACTCCAGAACAGGAGTGCTGGTGCGATACCTATATCAGCGCATCGTTGCCAGACCAAAACTTCATTGTGGCGATTAATCAGTGCCAAGTTTTGATTAAGAAGGCGTAGGACTTGTTTAGGCGGCTTATCCCCCTGGCTGATTGCAAAGACCGTATTGCCAAGGCCTTGATTGAGTGGGCTTATGGATAAGCTATCCTGTGGCCCACAAAGAAGCGCTTGAGGAACGCGCGCTAAGCAGTCTCTGGCGATCAGCTCTGGTGACACTATGATAGTTCCTGCTGCCTATGTTTACGTTGCCAGCTGAAGTAGCCCAGTATTGCCAACACAATGTAGATAACAAAAAGCAACGCGGTTAGATAGAGGCCTTTTTCAAAATAAAGATAGATCGATACGGCATCGATAACTATCCAATACAACCAGTTTTGTAGCACACGGATGGCGATAAGGTAGGTGGTGTAAACTGCAAAACAGGTGGTCGCGGCATCTAAGTAAGCAAACTCAGCATGGGTGTAGGTAGACATCAGGTAGCCTGCAATCAAAGAAAGCAGAGTGACTACGCTGACGATAGCAAAGTGCTTTTGCCCTGACCAAGATATGACCATAAGCTGTTCGTTCTCTGCCGTGTCCCTGTGCCAGATATAAAAGCCATAAATCGCCATTATCATGTAGTAGACATTTAGGGCTGATTCCATGAGTAGTGCAACTTGCCAAAAAAGCACGGTATATATGAGTGTGCTCGCGAATGCAGCAGGCCAGCACCATTGGCTACGGTTCATCGCTAGTATTAGGTAGGCCAGAGCAAGTATGACAGCCACCAACTCCCATCCCCACATACCATGAAGTTGGTTTATCGCTTGCTGCCACCATGAAAAAGATTGTTCAGTCATCAGATATGACGCTATTCACTATGGTCAAGATTGACCCCGCCGGGAATAAACTTACACACAAACACACCGCGTCCCCATTTCTGATAGGCGTTCGCCATCTCATCACTTAAAATAGTCATAATGGCATTGTGGTCGCCTTGAATTTGAGTGCTCATGCCATTGGTTTTACGCTCCAATTCGGGGTAAGCATCTAAACGACCAATAAACCACTTGATGATATCGATGTAGTTATCCTGTAGCGGGTAGAGACTAATTTCGACGGCCGTTTTCATGATGATTCCTATAGATAGTGATAGCGGAAAGTAACACCGAATTGTTGCGGATCGCCGTAGCGTTCATAAAGTTTGGGAGCCCAATCCTGATCGGGTTCGTTCCCAAAGTAGAAGCCACGGACACCATACTTTTCGTCTGTGATGTTTCTGCCCCACAGATACACGGACCAATCTTCTTTTTCATAGCCTAAACGTGCGTTAAGTAACTCGTAGCTGTCAGCTTTTTGATCGTGATTATCTGAGTAGTAATAGCCATCAGAGCCGTTCAAGTTGATATTGGCAAACCAGCCTTCATCGTTACGCCATGTGGCACCAATACTGAACTGATAATTGGGAGAATGTGCTAGTTCCCGACCAGATAGATCGAGCTCAGAGCCATCTGCTTGGGTGACGACATAGTCGTCAAATTCAGTATCTAATAAGCCTAGACTTGAGTACAGGGTAAGATTATCCGTCGCTTGCCACGACGTTTCTAACTCTAAGCCATAGCTATCGGAATTGGTTGCATTCGCGGTATATAGGAAGAAGCGCTGAGGGTTGTTCGGATCTTGAGTAGAGGCTTCCACTTGTTGATCATCTCGATGCATATAAAACAGGGCAGCCTGCACTGATACTTGCTGCTCTGGCCAGTATCCCTTTATGCCGAATTCAAGATTATCCAGTGTTTCACTGTCGAACTCTCGGTTATCACTGAAATCATCGGGTAAACCGGTGTTGAATCCTCCAGCCTTATATCCGCGCGCCAGTTTGCCGTAACTTTGCCAGCGTTCATTGATTAAGTAGTTGAGTGTGATGTGGCCGCCCCACATCGTTTCGTCTGGATCAAAGGAGTCACCACCATCGTCATCGTATGAAGCGTCGCGCTGTTCTACTCTAAGTCCTAATGACAAACTGGCTGCGGCATTGAGCTGTGTATCTAACTGACCAAATAGCGCAATGCTAGTTGCTTCGTAGTCACTCTGCAGGAACAGATCGGGGAAGCCGTTATAGTAGCTTTCTAGGTCATTATCTTCCTCTAAGCGTTGTATATACAACCCAGTCAACCAGTCGGTAGTGCCGCTAAAAAGCCTTGATTGTTCAGTAGATAACAAGCGAACTTCTTGAGTGTAAGTGTCACGAGTGGCCTGTTTGTCCCAAGTGTAGTCGTACTGACAGGGGATCTGGTCAGTGAAATCGCCATTGCCGTTTTCATCATAATAATCAGTACAGCTCAACGCAGACCAATATTCTGGATTTGCCCAGTCGCCATCATAGGCATGACGGTGATTGGTATGTGCAGCGCTGGATATTGATACCAGATCAACAAATTCATTAAGCTCCCAGTTTAGCTTAAGGGAGCCGCCTGTTGTTTCCTGCTTATCCTTACCAGGTTGGTCGGTTAGGGTGGTAAAACCATTATTGTCTAATGTCCAAGCGTCATAGCCATTGTCAAAGTTGGCGTAGAGCAGGGCTAAATCAACTTGCAATTCATCACTCGCAAACCAGCGAAACTTACTACGTAATGTTAGTTCGTCACGTTCGTTGCTATCGTCTGAACCGAGATAATCGTTATCTCTGAAGCCATTTTCGTTATGTTGCTGTATCGAAACGCGGTAGAGCAGATCACCGCTGTTATCAACTGGGCCAGAGGCAAAACCTGCATAACTGAATAGGTCTTCTTGGCCACCACTGATCTCTGCACCAAACTCTCTCGTGTCAGTCGGATCATTACTGGTCGTATAGATCATACCTGCTAGGGCATTAGCGCCAAAACGGGTGCCTTGGGGGCCACGCAACACTTCCACCTGCTCTATGTCATAAAGACTGGAGGTCATTCCCAAGCCAGAAAGATCAATGTCATCGACAACAAAACCAACAGAACTGTTGGGGGCCCCTTGATACTCCTCTTGTTCACCTACGCCTCGGATTTGAAAGTACTTTGGCCGCGAACTTCCACCTGCCCAACTTAAATTGGCAACGTTGTGTAAGAGGTCTTCAAAATGTTCGCCGCCCTCGTCTTGGATCAGGTTGCTGTCTAGAACAGTAATGCTCGAAGCTGAGTGTTGTAGTGATTCGGAGCGGAAGCTGGAGGTAACTTTGATATGCTCTATATCTTCATCTGCTACCGTAGGTGCTGCGCTGAATACAGGCAGAGGGATACCCAAAGTGGTAATGATGGCGGCGGCAAGCTTAGTTTTACGGGGTAGAGTGGAAAAGAGCATATATGCATTTACCAGTTTTTGGGGAAGATTGGGGCTGGTATTTGTGCTCGATGAAAAGCGCCATTCCTACGCCGGTACCAGCCGGTTCAGGTTCAAAGGGTTCATCATTGATGTCTCAGTTCTGAACAAGAACACCCCTTGGCCGAGAGCAATTATAAATGAGTTTTAACTAAATAGTGACAATAGTTTTACAACTGCTCATGTTAAGGCGGGCGATAACTGATGCAAATGATGAAATAGGGGAGCAATACCAGAAACGCCAGGAGTTGACGTTTCTGTTGAGTTTTCTACTCTGATTTTTCCAGCGCAGCGTTTCTTTGTTCCATTAGTCGCTTTGCTTCTTCTGCATCAGCCTTAATATTACCGAGACGCTCGGTGTATTCACTGAGAGAGACGCCATCAGCAGCCGCCGGTGCTTCGGTGGGTTTATCTTCTTCCTGTAATGGCCCGTCAAGTCCAACAATTTTTGCCGGTTTAAGTTTTACTTGTTCGGTTTGAGCGCCCGCTTTATTGCCCGCTTCAGCATCTCCGTAATGCCAATTGCCTTGTTCGTCCTGCCACCGGTACACGTTAGGTGCGTCAGCTTCGACACCTAATTTCTCCTGCGCCTGTCGGCTTAGCATTTTAAACGATAACAGAATACGGTTTTTCCAGTATCGCCAAACGGTACTTTGATCTTGAGGAAAGATCGTTGCGGTGGTTAGCAATGGTTTGCCATCGGGGCCCTTAATAAAGAATGGACCAGCGCAGGCACAAACGATAAGCAGCACTAGAAGTGTAAGATATTTTTTCATTGTTTTAGCCACCGCTTAATTTGGCTTGGTAGCCAGCTTTAGTTAGTTCGTTAAGCAGTTGGTCGCGTTTGTCGCCTTGAAATTCAAGTTCGCCGTTTCGAACCACACCACCACAACCAAGTTGTTTCTTTAGGGTTTTACAAAGCTTTTGCAGGTCTGAATGAGTTAGAGCTAGCCCTGTCACAACTGAAACTGTTTTCCCTCCGCGGCCTTTCGTTGAGCGAGATATCCGAACACGACCGTCTCCAATTATCGCCGTCGTATCGACATGCTTTTGTGTTACCACGCGACCACCGTCGGTGCTATAAACAAGATCTTGTTGTGATTCATTGGTCGACACCGTGGACGGTGCTGCCTGACCGGTTAGTGCAGCGAGATCGGCAAATGAGGATAATTTCTTAGACATCTGTAGCGGGCAATCAGCTTAATGATTGTTACATTGTCACCAACCCTATGGCGTGGGTAAAGCAAATTTCCTCAATATTGATGTTAACGATAGAGTTTTTTCTGCATACGGCGTTTATCAATGCGTCGTGCGCCGTGATGTAGCTTTGCTTGCAGCAAGCGCAGTAAAGATTTAGGGCGTTCATACACCAGGCTCAAACAAGCTAGCCCTATGATCATAAATAGTATTCCAGGTACCGGTGTAATGATTAGCGCTGCGCCCAATAATATTAATGTGACGCCAGTGATTGTGAGTAGTACCTTTTTCATCATGCTTCGCCTCTTCTAAACGCGCTTAATAACTAATATCTACTCTGAACCGCTGAGATGCCAGTTGTATTTGGTAACACCCTGTGAACATTCACCACGGTGATTACTTGAATTATAGGATTTTCATGCATACTAGTAGTTAGATCTATAACTTCTTCAGGAACTTAGATATGCAAAGGAAGCGTTGCTTCACCTCCTTTTTTCTCTGTAAGGTGTTTTCCATCTTGCTGGCCGTCGCTACATTCCCTGCACTTGCAGATGATATTGAATCAGAAGTTAGGCGTATCGTTGATAATCATGAAACAAGCAAATTGCTTATTGATGAGTATGCTACGGCCAAAGGAGAGCAAAGGTTGCTTTTGCATCTGCGCGTGCAGTCTCTGCTCGATTATCAAACAGAAGTTTTACCTGGATTGCTAGAGGAGCTCGCTAATCCTGATGCGACGGTTAGCGATGAGACGCGGACCTTGCTCACTAATACCTTGGTAGCTCAAGGGCAAATACTCAACCGATCCTATCAGCAAAGGAATAGCGATCTCGAAGATAAACGGGCGGCATTTGATGGCTTGGATAGTAAGCAAGCTCTAAAAAATGAGTTAGCCATGGCTAATGTAGAGAGGGGGATTAACCGCTTGTTATCGTTACGCTTGGCACTATTGGGTTGGGAGTCCAAGCTCGGCGTTGATGTGACTGAACAGAGTGCGTTATTGGTTGCAAATGTTACGTTGCGCGCGAACGAGCTTAGCTTACTGCTGAATTTCGCCAACACTAGAATTGGTGAGTTGGCGGCAGAGCTCCCCAAAGCCACTTCCTACGAAAAAGAAGATATCGAATATGCGTTACGCCGCTTACGAATAAAACGAGAGATTTGCACCGAGAGTATTGAGGCTGCAGTGACAGTGCTTGAATCTCTTGATGTGAATTCTGACTATTTTAAGCAGGTATTGATCACCAGTACAGGGGCTGTTAGTGAAGATATCTTTGAGGTGAAAGTACTATCAAGACTGCTAGAAAATTGGACAGAAGCTGCAACGAATTGGTTTGGAGAAAATTCGATCAGCTTCATTGTTAAGCTAATTGTATTTTGTGCGATTTTGTTCGGTTTTCACCTTTTAGCTGATGTTGCCCGTACCGTCGCGACCAAAGCGGTCAGTAATTCAAAGCTAAAATTGAGCAAGCTACTGCAAGAGTTCTTTATCTCTATGGCTGGTAAGGTCGTATTTTTTATTGGCTTGATGATTGGTTTAAGCCAATTGGGGGTGCAGCTTGCACCGCTGTTGGCTGGTTTTGGTGTGGCAGGGATAGTGATTGGTTTCGCTTTACAGGGCACCTTGTCTAACTTTGCATCTGGAATGATGATCCTGATTTACCGGCCGTTCGACGTTGGTGACATGGTGATAGCTGGTGGCGTGCAGGGCAATGTGAAGAAGCTAAGTCTCGTTAGTGCCACTATTCAAACAATCGATAATCAACGGATTGTCGTACCGAATAATATGATTTGGAACGATGTAATCACCAACATCACCGCGGAAAAAGTACGACGCGTCGATATGGTGTTTGGCATCAGTTACAAAGACGACATTGACCATGCCGAAAGGGTGCTCCATGACGTTGTATCTTCACATCCGGCGGTACTAAAACGACCAGAAATCATGATAAAAGTAGCCAACTTAGGGGAGTCTTCGGTTGATTTTTGGGTGCGCCCTTGGGTTAAGACTGAGGACTACTGGGATGTATTTTGGGACCTAACTAAGTCAGTCAAACAGCGCTTTGATAAAGAGGGGATATGTATTCCATTCCCACAAAGAGATGTTCACCTGTTTCCATCTGCCGATCCCGTCACTGTTGATGTGAAACCAAGCAGTAACGGCAACCTGCCGGCAGATCAGTAATTAACTTCTCGCGGTTAAGAGCTACCAAGATTGGCGTCTTTGATAGCTCTTATCTTTGCCTTTTTGCTTGGCAACGGCGATAGATTGGTTTCGGCTGAGTAGAATACGCCATTGATACCAAGTTTCCCGCCGTAAGATACGTGGAAGGGGGCTTAGCCAGTGCTTTTGATACAAAGTCTTAATTGCCGAAATGGCATCAGGTGAACGCTGGCAAAGAGAGTCGATGAATGCTTTTGCTGCAGCCAATGGTTCGTCGTGGATTTCGGTGATGACACCAAAGCGCAGAGCCTCGTTTGCGTCAAAGGTATCCGCTGACATTGCCAGTTTCATTGCTATGTCACGACGCGATAGCTCCATTAGGGCGCGATTCCCTCCCATATCTGGTATTAATCCCCAACGCGTTTCCATCACAGAAAAATCAGCTGACGGTGTTGTGAAGCGAAAATCACAGCCTAAAGCTATTTGTAATCCGCCTCCCCAGCAGCGCCCTTGGATCACCGCAATGACAGGGATTGGCATTGTTCGCCAGCCAACACTCACTTGCTGAGCTAAATTAGGCTGCCACGGGTGCCATTTCCAGAGTAGTTTTAGTCCGGCAAGACGATCTGTTAATACCGATTTAATGTCTAACCCAGAACAAAAATCGTCACCGTTTGCGTCAATGATTACCGCCCTGCAGTGACGATCCCGTTTGATCACCTTTTGTGCCGCCGCTAGTTCGGTAAACATCAACATATCCAACGCGTTGTGTTTATCTGCGCGATTTAGTGTAACGCGGGCAACTTGGTTTTCGAACTGGAGTGTAATTCGTTTAAACATTATCTCATCCGACCACTTACTAAAGGGTAAGATTAACAGTTCTCAGTGGCTTATTTTGAGAGCCCAATCAACAGATTGAACTCTCATTGAATGGCATTAAAGTGCAACTTGTGCCGCTTCAAGTTGGGCAAACAGCGTATTCGCTTTCTCCATCAATTTTTGCGCTGAACGCACTTTTCTTTGCTTGATAAACGAATTTGAAAAGTTGAGATAACGATTTGCAAGCGACCGTCTTATCTTAACTAACGGGGTAAAGTCGCCGGGAAGATCTCTAGCTAAGGCATTGACATCTTTGTTTATCTTGTCAATTTTTGCGACGGTATTCGCATGTTTTAACCGCTCATCGAAACTGTTAAACGTTGAATGATAGAAAATATCAGCAGCTTCATACGGGTAGTCTGGGGCATTTCCTAAACCGAGTTGTCTCTGGTAATTCGCGACTTCGGCAACGGCACTCTTTAGTTCTTTACCTAGCAGGATGAGGTCATTTAAGGACGGACTCTCTGAGAATGCGACTTCCCCGGCGTCAATGAGAACGTTCAATTGGGTAACATCATGGCTGGCTAACGCAGTGTTAAACTCTTTCGCAAACAGTTGCTCAGCTTTTTCCGTTGGGTTGGGCCGGTATCTGTTTTCTATGGTTTTAAGTTCCGCTAGTAGCTGGTAGATATCATCGCCATCTTCGCTGTGAGCGTAATTACCTTTCTCTAACAGCTTGTTAAAGCGTTCATCTAAGATGTCGACCGTAGATTGCCAGCGTTGCAGTAGATCGACATCTAAGCGCGCTAAAAGATTAGAGTCTGGGTAAAGTGTTTTAGCTGCGTTCAGTTCGGATTCAATGGCATAGTAGTCGGGGTAGGTGCCGTCTCTATTATTTAAAATGTCATCAATACGCTGTTCATAAAAACTTAATAGCTGCGTCCGGTTCGAACGTAGAACGCCATTGATAAAGAGCTGCTTATGCTCTGGGATCTCTGGCAGTAGTTTAATAAGTTCAGCCGCCGAGAGGGCAGCAATCGCTTGATCTTGATTCGCTTCACTTCTCATCGCTTGTAATTCGGCGCTAACAAGTAGTAGTTCATCTTGCTTCATGCGATAGATATGAGCGCTTCCGAACACCAAGCAACTGGTTAGCATGATGGTGGTGGCTAGCGGCCATAAGTTGCGATTAAATTTGTGTGTAAATTCAGCCATGCTGCCGATCCGGCTGTCCGCACTGAAGGCTAGGCCTGAGCGTAAGGTGAACCAACGCCACCACGGAATATGTTTAGGTTTCTTCGCTGAGATATTCTGTTTTTTTGCTATATCTGCAGGCTGGCGATCAAAGGGATGTTTGCTGGATGCTAGCTCATAAGCAATACAGCTGAATGCGTAGATATCGTCACTGGTTTTAGGCTCTTTACCTGCGATAAGTTCAGGAGACGCATATGTTGGGGTATAGCCATTTACCGGTGCGTTTGTGTTTGCAATGACAGCTGAGTATTTGTCATTAAATTTATGCTTGGCGTGCGCGACACCAAAATCGAAAACTTTGATGGTGCCATCCCGGGTTAGCATGATGTTGGCGGGTTTAAGATCAGCATGCACAACCCCTTGGCTGTGAGCATAGCTCAGGGCATCGGCTAGTTGGTTTAACAGTGCCTTGGCGTTTTTATAGGGCAGGCCGATGGGCCGAGAGCGCTTGATTACCGCTTCTAGTGTTTCGCCGTCTAGCCACTCCATCACCATGTAGTGTTGACCCGCTTCGAAGCCATAATCGTAAACTCGAATGATATTAGGATGACTTAGCTGCTGTGTTCTGCGCGCTTCCTGGACAAGTAGCTGGCGCGCTTCTGGTTGGTTGACAAATTGCTTTTGCAAGATCTTAATTGCGACAGCGGTATTTTCTAATCCCGCTTGCTGGAGAAGGAGATCGTGTGCTTTGTATACATCGCTCATTCCCCCTCTACCAAGCAAGCTATCAATTTTGTACCGACCGTTGATTACTTTGCCGATGAGTTGATTTGGTGCGTCTGTTGTCGGTTTTTTTGCGCGTTTTCCTGCGCCACTTTCACTGCGAATAAGGGTTTTATCTGCAGATGATGGGGGAGTGTTCTGTGCAATAGCCGGTTGGCTTGGCTTCGAAGGTGTTGTTGCGGTGCCGTCAGTTTTTCGTGGATCTATATTACGGGATTTTTGACTTTCCATGTCACGACCTATTCCAGTGAGTTGCCTTCAACCTCGCGCAGACAACCTGATTACTATTGACCTAACTGTCTGCAAATGAGCTGACGTCGGACTTTAGCGATCCTAAGTTTAGAAAACAAGCATTTTGGTCAATAAGCTGTCGTCGATCCAATTTGAGTGTCAATGATTTGACATTCAATGTAAGTCAAATTAGCCTTGCCTTGTTAAATATTGAGTTGAAGATGTTTAGCGAGTCTCAACTCGCCTTAGTACCTTCATGGAATGAAGAAGAGATTAGAAATGGAATTGACCCTTTCTGTTGTTAGCTACCATCGTTTTACCTCTGGTCTGGAAATCTCAAAGACGCTGACAAAGCACAGTGATGAGCGGCTTACCATCGGACGAGCACCTGATTGTGAATGGCAGCTTCCCGATCCTGAGCGAGTTATCTCTGGACGTCATGCTGATATATGCCAATCCGCGGAAGGTTGGGTTGTTCGTGATACGTCAACAAATGGTTTGTATGTTAATCGCGCAGTTAGCCCCTTGGGTGATGACGAGCACCTATTAACTGAAGGTGACTTGCTAACACTGGGAGATTACGAAATCGAAATCTCCTCGGGTGATAAAGTGGACGATGATAAGCACGCTACTAGCGAGCCTGTACATCCGCAGATATTAAACGGCAACCCGTCAAAATTAGCAGCAGCTGAGGAAGAATTTGGCTTCAGCATGAGCGCGTTGAATAATCAGGCCAAGCAGAGCGAACCGAAAACTGTTGTCTCTAACAATTCTGCCACACCGTCTTTCGACCTTTCAGATAGTTTTTTCCCGCCATCGACCGAAGCTAATAAGACAAACACAGCTCCCGCCGAGACTATTATTCCAGATGAGTGGGATAGCCTTGTCGGTAACCTAGCAACCCCAGCTGTGGCTGCCGCCAGTCCAGCAGTTGAAACACAAAAGCCTGCAGAAGTGGTGAGTAAATCTGCCGCGCCTTCGGTTGCAAGCACAGGGATGGAAGCGTTTATGAAAGGCGCAGGCATCCCTGCAGAGATGATACCGAAAGAGCATCAGGGCGAGTGGTGGGGACAGCTAGGTATGGCATTCAACGAGATGATGAGTGGGTTGATGGCAACCCTTCACTCCCGATCTGAATTTAAGAGCGAGTTTCGGGTTAACCAAACCATGTTTAATACCCGTGAAAATAATCCTCTTAAGTTTTCTGCGACTTTTGAGGACGCGCTACACAATCTATTCAATCGGAACGGTCCAGGTTTTTTGCCAGCAGTCACAGCCATTCAGGAAGCGCACCGCGATATAGCGCAGCATGAACGCGCTTTAATGAGCGGGTTAGAGGGGACTTTGGTTGGCGTGCTTGGGCTTTTAGAACCAGGCTCAATTGAAAGTCGTCAGTATGCGCAGACATTACTTGAAAAAATGAACCCGGCGCAGGTAAAAGCACGCTACTGGAACCTCTACTGCCAGCTGTATGGGGATCTTCACTCTGAATTAAGTGAAAAGGGGCCAAGCCTGTATATGGACGATTTCGTAAAAGCGTACGAAGCGAGTATTCAGCAACAAAAAGATCAACAAGGGGACTGATAGCGATGTTCTACAAAACGCAGATAATAGGGTTGTTATTCTTTTGCTTGGTTGGATGCCAAGCCGTCAATGCAGTGGTGGAGCCCTACACCTATCTTAATTTTCACGTCGCGGATGATAGCAACCCTGATGCTAAGGGGCGTCCGTCTCCGGTGGTAGTGAAAGTTTACGAATTAAGCTCGCGAACGGTATTCGACAGTCAGGACTTCTTTACGCTTTATGATGAACCTGAATCGGTTTTGGGCCCAGATCTATTGGTTAAAGATGAATTTGAATTTGAGCCTGGTGCGGTCAGCGAGTTCAAAATGAAGATAAATCCGAATGTTCGTTATGCAGGGGTTTTAGTTGCGTATCGTGATATTGAGAACGCTAAATGGCGTGAAGTGATAGAGATTGATACCACCGCATACGATGACCTTGATGTTTATATCGAAGAGCTTGCTGTATATCAGCGTTAATACCAAACAATAGTTCGGAAAGGATTCTAATGAGCGATTTTTGTCGTGTGGCTTGGACAGAAGGTATGTTCTTGCGGCCACAGCATTTTCAACAGCAGGAGCGTCATGTTAGTGCGCAGCATCGGGCACTAGTGAGTCAGCTGCTGCCTTTTGCTTGGGGGGTATCCTCCTATGAAACAGATACTGCAGCATTAAAGTGCGGCCAGTTTGGTTTGCGTGAGTACAGCGGTATCTTGCCGGATGGCGTTTCTGTAAATGCACCTGCGAGAGAAGCGCTCCCGCAAGCATTGGCGATCCCGCCATCGACGAGAAACAAATTAATTTACATTGCCGTACCTACTGAGCATGCGAATAATTTGAATCTGTCTGCTGTTGAAGATGGGCAAGTTACCCGGTTTCAATACGCGGACCATGAGGTTATAGATGTTTCTGTTGGCTGCGATGCCGCAGAAACTTTGCAACTCGCCAGGTTGGTGATGAGTCTGAAACTGGAAGGCGATGAGATGGCTGGATACACCTTTATGCCTATTGCCAAAGTATTAGAGGTCACAGAAGAAGGTGGAGTAGCCCTAGATCCTAAATACGTTCCACCCTGCCTAAACGTGCAACGGATCCCCAGGCTCGCAGCATTGATCAAAGAGTTGGCTGGAATGCTGGCGCAGCGAGGAGATGCTTTAGCTGGCCGACTCAGTCAAGGGCAAGGTACCGCGAGTTCAATTGCAGACTTTTTAATGTTGCAATTAATTAACCGGCAGCAACCTTTGATCGAGCAACTTGCTTGCCATGAAGGAACCCATCCCTATGCGCTGGTGCAGCAGTTATATGGTTTGGTTGGCGAGCTAAGCACGTTTTGTTCTGATAGCAAGCGGCCACAACCGATGCCAAGCTATCGCCATGACGAACTCACCAGTTTGTTTGGCAGTTTAGACGTACTTCTAAACCAAAGCTTAAGTACGGTGCTTGAGCAGACAGCGATTAATCTTCCTATGGAAGTGACTAAATTTGGTATTCGGGTGTCGTCTGTGCCAGACAAAGGCTTGTTCACTTCCGCGACATTTGTACTGGCGGTTAAGGCCGATATTCCGCCAGAAGAGCTGCGGAGTAACCTACCTGCCCAGCTTAAAGTGGGACCAGTCGAACATATTCGTGATTTGGTAAATAACCAATTGCCAGGGATCTTAGCTGCGGTATTACCGGTTGCACCACGCCAAATCCCATATCACGCTGGTTATCATTACTTCGAGTTGGACAAAAGCAATGACTATTGGAAACGCCTGAATGCCAGTGGCGGTATTGCAGTGCATTTGTCGGGTAACTACCCGGGATTAGAGATGGATCTTTGGGCAATTAATCAATAATCGCGTTAATGGCATGTCAGGGATGATAAGTAATGTCTGAGTCAACAATTATTAAACCTCGTCCAGGTGGTCGTAAAAGGGATTTATCACCTGCACCTGCACCTGCACCCGCAAACGATCAGGCGGCTGAGAGCACTGTGATATTCAGCCAGCCGAGCTTGAAGCATTCAAAAGCTAAGATCCCTGGTTTGGGGGATAACTTAGTGGTTGATAGCGCGAGCGTATTGCTCTCCCTCGTATCACAGATCCGTGCCACGCCTCGTCATGGTGATGTTCCATCTTTACGTCAAGCCTGTATCGATCTTGTGAGAGAATTTGAGACTGATCTGCGGAAGCATGGGATTGATGGTGAACAGATCGAAGGCGCGCGGTACTGTATCTGTTCATTAATTGATGAAACCGTATTGAATACACCATGGGGGGAGCAGTCTATATGGTCATCCCAAAGCCTGTTGTCTACGTTTCACTCTGACACGTTAGGAGGCGAGTATTTCTTCACTTTGCTCGACCGTTCACTTGCTGAGCCTCACCGTTATCGAGACCTTTTGGAGCTTCAATATCTCTGCCTGTCCTTAGGGTTTAACGGCAAAATGCGCATAGAACCACAAGGTTTGTCAAAACTCGAAGATTATCGTTCCAGAGCTTTACGGGCGATTGAAATCAACCAACCGGAAAGGCCAAAAGAGCTGTCGTGGCGCTGGCGTGAGCGCGTGCTGAATGGTGAAGAGTTGCAGGGGGGATTTCCGGTATGGGTGATTGGTAGCGTGCTAGGTTTGGTATTGCTATCCATCTATATGGTATTTAACTATCAAATAAATGAGTATTCCAATCAAATATATACAGAGTTAAATACCTTAGCACCTTGGCAAAAACCTGTTCAACAGGGGATTGTCGCCGAGTATGGCGATACCCGCCATATTGCGCAGTTACTACAAACGGAAGTAGATCGAGGTATTTTGGCGATTAGCCATCAACCCGATCGATTAAGGCTAACTTTACGCTCTAGTGAGCTGTTCGGCTCTGGCAGCGCAGAGATAAAGGAGAGCATTTCTCCCGTACTAGCTAAGGTGGCAAGAGCACTAGAAACAAGTCAGGGTCGCATACTTATTACTGGCCATACAGATGACCAACCTATTTTTACAAGCAAGTACCCATCCAACTGGCACCTATCTTTAGCACGCGCTACTTCGGTGGCGAATGTTCTATCGTATAGCGCAGATCTTCATGGTCGATTGTGGCCGGAGGGCAGGGGAGAAGCAGAGCCGCTTGTCAAAAATAGTAGTATATCCACACGTGCGCAGAACCGCCGTGTCGAAATAGATATCCTTTACCGCTAAAAACAGGGAAGTTTTATGTCAATTAAAGGCGTATTCCAGCGCTCTTTGTCTGTATTTCAGTCGAAGTGGTTAGTTACATTGATAGGCTTCGTGGCTCTCTCACTGCTTATTTGGTTTGGTGGCCCCTTACTTGCCATCGCAGGGCATGAACCTTTAGCAAGTCCCGTCGCCAGACTGGTGATGTTACTCATCTTCGCGATAACGTGGGGAGCGATTAATGTCGGCCACCAGGCGCGTCACCGCCGTCATAATGACGAAGCAATTAAAAGTCTATTAGATGGTGATGATGAAAGTGGCGAAGATGTATCTGACGAAGAGGTTGCCACCTTAAAAACACGCATTACTCAGGCGTTGGAAATCCTGAAAAGCGCTCGCTTGAATAAAGGTCAGAGTGTGTATCAGCTGCCTTGGTATGTTCTCATTGGCCCACCGGGCACCGGCAAAACTACCGCGCTGGTCAATTCAGGCTTGGAGTTTCCATTAAAAGATAAGCTGGGCGCAGATGCGTTGTCAGGGATCGGTGGTACAAGACATTGTGATTGGTGGTTTACTAATCAAGCTGTGCTAATTGATACTGCCGGTCGGTATACCACGCAAGACAGTCATGCCAAGAGAGACGCCCGTGCTTGGCTTGGTTTTTTGGGATTACTAAAGAAATACCGCCCACGCCGGCCAATTAACGGCGCCATTATTACAGTAAGCCTCGCCGATCTATTAACGCAAACGAAAACCGAGCGAAACCTACATGCCAGAGCGATTAAGCACAGGGTGCAGGAGCTACAAAATCAGTTTGGTATGCGTTTTCCCGTCTATGTCATTCTTACTAAGGCAGATCTGGTCGCAGGTTTCTCTGAGTTCTTTTCTGACTTTGACAAGGAGCAACGCGAGCAAGTGTGGGGTATGACCTTCCCGTTAGATGTCGAAGACAGCGAACGCGGTGTGGTTGGTGAATTTAATAAAGAGTTTCATGGTTTACTCTCTTCGTTACGTCAGTCGATGAACCAGAAGCTGTTGCAGGAACATGATACCGATCGTCGAACGCTGATCTATGAATTCCCGAAACAGTTGCGTATGTTGCAAGCGCACGCAGATGATTTTTTGAAAGAGATCTTCGCGCCAAACGCATTTGAAGAAGCGCCAATGTTAAGGGGCGTTTACATCGTCAGTGCAACCCAGGAAGGAAAACCGATCGACCGGGTAATGACTTACACGTCTGGCGGCCTTGGTTTAGGACAGATCCCGCTGCGTCACTCCGCCGGTGATACAAAAGGTTTTTTCTTAAAGCGTTTGTTAGAAGAGATTATCTTTCCAGAGCAAAATGTTGCGTCCACTAATCTACACCATGAGAAGCAGCATCGTTGGTTGACCCGCGGCGCTTTGGCGGCATCGATGTTGCTCACGCTCACTTTTTCGCTACTTTGGTATGGCAGTTATAGCTGGAATCACAGCCTGATTGATCAAAGTGATGCGGCCGTCCAACGCTATCGTGAGATCGTTGGTGGCGAGTTAACCAAAGATGCCGACGTTGTCACGCTTGGGCATGCCCTTTCGGCGCTTAGAGAGCTGCCTGCAGGGACGGACGGAACTGTCATCAATGAAGATGGGATTAAGGGGTTAGGTCTATACCAAGGGGAAAAAATCGGTCAACCGGCAAAGTCTGCATATACCCGAGCGTTACAGGGCTATTTAGCGCCGTTCATGGCGAAAACGCTGGAACAAGAGATGCGCGCTAATGAAGACTTTTTGGAGTTTTTGTATGAATCGCTAAAAACGTATTTGATGTTGTTCGATGAATCAAAGCGGGATGAAACGCAGATCATTAGTTGGTTCGAGGTTTATTTTGAACGTAAGTTACCTGGTGAGATAAACAAAGATCTGCGCGTGGCCTTGATTGGTCACATCCGGCAATTGAATTTATTGGGTGTCGATCCTTCGTTCAAGGATGAACAGGCAACAGCGAATGCTCGCGCTGTACTAACTCAAATGCCGCTCTCTGAACGTGCATATCAGCGCCTCCGAACTGAATTTCTAAGCAGCCATGTACCAGATTTTCGCCTGACAGAAGTGCTGGGAACCGATAGCCTTAGAGTGTTTCAACGGCGCAGCGGTAAACCTCTGAATCAAGGCGTTCCGGGGCTATACACCTATCAGGGCTTTCACACCTTATTTCAATTGGAAAATGGCCGGGTGGTTAAACGGCTGATGGAAGATAGCTGGGTATATGGCGATGAACTCGGCGAACTCGGAGGACGTGCGAAAGATAGGCTAGCGGCCGAAGTGAGTTTGAAGTATTACCGCGATTACATCCACTTTTGGGATGATCTATTAGGTGACGTTGAGTTAAAGCCGTTTACTGACAGTGAACAGGGTGCTTATCAAGCGAAAGTGCTCGCCGGCCCTGAGCAGCCTCTGCAGAATATCATCGAGGCGGTACGTGAGCAGGTTGCCTTGACCAAACTACCTATCAGCGATGAGGCTGCGGCAGCTGGCGAAGTGGCGGCAAGCGTCGCCGATGTTGCCCTGGCGCGGCAAAAAAGCAGGATCAGTCGTTACCTACCAAATAGTATGCCCGATATTGAGGTGCAACTGCCTGGAGCAGAAGTAGAAGCACATTTTGAAGGTGTTATCGAGATCACCGATGCTGAACTGGACAAACTGCATCAATCCTTAAAATCCTTACATCGCTATCTAGATCAGCTTTCAGCTCCCGGAGATAACGACAAAGCTGCTTATATAAGTCAGTTGGGGGGGAATGGGCAAGGCAAATTGAGCCGTGCCATGTATCAGGTTAAGCGCAGCCTCCCTTCACCATTCGATCAGTGGATAAATGGCCTAGCGAATCAGACCTCGAGCTTGGCACAGCAAGGGGCGCGTACCCATCTCAATGATATCTGGCGCGATAAAGTATTGGCAGAGTACCGTTCAGCTATCAAAGGGCGCTACCCAGTAACGCCATCCAGTACCAAGGAGGTGACGTTAAAGGACTTTGGTGGATTTTTTGGCTACGGCGGCACGCTAGATAGTTTTTTCACTACATACCTAGAGCCCTTTGTTGATACCTCTAAAACAAATTGGCGTTTTGAGAAAAATATCGGGGTTAGTGCGTCGACGCTGAAAGTATTTGAACGGGCAAGACGGATCCGGGACGCATTTTTTGCCGACGGATCTCAGATCCCCCATGTTGAGTTTGGCTTAAAACCCGCGTATTTGGATCGTAGCATTAGCCATTTCATGTTGGAGTTGGACGGACAGACATTGTCTTATCGCCACGGCCCGTTGCGCTTATCGAACTTTGAGTGGCCGGGAAGACAAGCTGACCGCACGACACGGGTAATGTTTGCACCACCACGAGTTGGGCGTTCAATAACTGCAACCTATGATGGCGATTGGGGATGGTTCCGCTTACTTGATAAGGCCGCCGAATCAAGGCCTGAAACTGTCAAAGACAAGTTGGTGCAGATATCGTTACAAGGTAATAAGTTTGACGTGGAGTTGATACCTAGCAGCGTTAATCATCCATTTTGGAATGCAGATCTGGAGCGTTTTAAATGTCCGATACAGCTGTAAGTGGGTCTTTTGGCTATTGTGGCAAACTCCCTGCGCGGCGGGACTTTGTCAAAGATGGATTGCCGGAAGCGTTTGAACAGGTTTGGCATGAATGGATCCAATCTGCTTTGGCGGTGAGCAAAGAACAGCTAGGCGATCAATGGTTGTCATGCTACTTAACGTCACCTATTTGGCATTTTGCGCTTTCGTCCGGGGTCTGTGGCGATGAAACCTTGGTTGGCACTATGATCCCGAGCGTTGATGCGATTGGCCGTCACTATCCGTTTACTTTGGTTGCGGGTGTCGAAGAAGCTGCAATTCATTATTGGAAAGATAGGCAGTGGGGTGACTACACCTCGGAAAAAGCATTAGATGTGTTGGATGACGATATTGATCTTAAAAAATGGGCAAAAGGCCTCGCGGATGAGCACCCCTTAAGCGAGGTTGCAATAGAGCCTGCGGATCTCAACGCCGTTGCGAACAAAGGCAGTGGTATTGTGTTTTCTGATAGCGGATTGTCCAGTTGCCCGGCGATATTAGATCAGTATTTAAAAGAACAACACGACGCCTATTGTATATGGTGGACCGAGGGTTCAGAACTAGTGCAACAGTGCACCTTAATCACATCAAAGCTGCCTTTGGTCAGTCAGTTCGCGGCAATGCTTGATGGTGATTGGAAGGCGTGGGGATGGTAAACATGAAACAGAAGAGCCTCTGGCACTATTTTAGCTTTTCCCAGACTCACCAAGGAAAAGTTCGAGACCATAACGAAGATGCGTGTTTCGACAACCCTGAAGCTGGCGTTTGGGTGGTCGCGGATGGTATGGGCGGGCATGAAGCGGGTGAAGTGGCTAGCCGTATCGTTATTGACTGCGTAGAAATGGCGGTGAAGGACTTAACCGCAGAGCAGTTATCAATTGATAAACTCAGAACCGCGTTAGAGCAGGCTAACGAACAGATATTACGTCACTCAGCCTCACACCTCAGTGGGAAAACTATTGGTGCCACCGTTGTCCTACTATTTATTCAAGATGGTTATTTTCACTGCTTATGGGCCGGAGACAGTCGCCTTTATCTTAAGAGGGAGGGGCGCTTGCTGCAGAAATCCCGGGATCATAGTCAGGTGATGGATATGGTCAGCGAAGGTTTGCTGTTAGCGTCGGAAGCTGAAAGCCATCCCCTTGCCAATGTGATCACTAGAGCGGTAGGTGTACACAGTGAATTAGCGTTGGACCAGGTTTCTGGGGTTCTTTTATCCGGGGATCAGTTTCTCTTATGTAGTGATGGCTTGAACAAAGAACTGTCCGATGAAGAGATTGCCAGCTGCTTCGCTGCTGATAGTCTAACCAATGCGGGTATGGCTATGTTGCATACCGCGTTAGTTAAAGGTGCGTCTGACAATGTCACTATCGCGTTAGTTCGCGCTACTGAAGAGGCTTCTGTTTCAGAGGTGCGTCATATAATTGACGATACCATACCTATATTTGACACTTTTCAACGTTAGGGGATTGAAACTAAGTTAATCCTCTTATACTCTTTAACGCCAATGCAGGATGCAGTTTGGTTTACAGGACTCATGGACGACACTTTGTTAGATATCTCCGCGCTCATCGCGCCTATTTCTGAAGAGGCCCCAACGGGGATCGATCCTCGTCTTGATGTCACGCCCACATCGCCATACTACACACTTAAAGATGTGCGGAACACGGCACGGGCGAATGAGCGTAATGCGCTTATCGACAATGAATCACTACTAAGCTTGTCATCTCTTTGGCAACCTATTGCCGACCAAGTCCCCGAGTTACTGCAGAGCCATTATAAAGATTTAGAGCTAACCGCTTGGCTAATAGAAGCACTCGCGAGGCTCCATGGATTTGCTGGCCTGGCAGCCGGATTTTCGCTGGCGACACATCTTATAGAAGACCATTGGCAACAGCTTTACCCATCTCCAGATGAGGAGGGGCTTGAGACTCGCATATCACCTCTGATTGGGTTGAATGGCATTGAAGGCGAAGGCGCATTGTTGATGCCAATCTCATCGATCCCCCTGACACCAGAGAGCGGCGAATTTAGCTTTTCTCTTTGGGAATACGAACAGGCGCTAGAAGTAGAGCGATTGGACGACGAAAAGAAGCGCAACCGTATTGATGCTGGTGCAGTTGAGTTGGCCGATGTGTTATCAGCAGCGAAGGCTGCACCCAAGAGTTTCTTTTTGCAACTTAATAGAGATGTTGGTAATGCCATCGCGTCGTTTGAACAACTCTCTATGGCGATGGATGCTGCCTGCAGTTCCCCGCAACCAACTTCGCAAATAACCAAGCGCCTGAATGCTGCCCAAGAAGCGGTAGTCTATTTGGCTGGCGACAAATTGGCTGAAATGCCTGAGTCTGCCGAAGAGCGCGTTGCAGATGAAGAGCTGGGCACAACATCGCAGGCTTTTGGCTCGCAATCTCACGTCGCTAATCGAGAGCAAGCGATAGAAACCCTACGTCAAGTTGCTGCGTTTTTTAAGAGCTCTGAGCCACATAGCCCAATGGCTTACGGCATTGAACAAGTTGTGCGTTGGAGTGACATGTCATTACCGGATCTGCTCAGTGAACTGATCAGTGATGGTGAAGCTAGAAACGGTTATTTCCGTTTAACGGGAATACCCATTGAATAAGTTGTTATTTGCCCAGAAAAGCGGCGCGGACGGGTCGCTTGGGTGTGGAACATTGAAAGGAGATCAAGATGAATAGTATCCACGGCAAGCTGTCCCGGGTACGTAAACCTCGGGTTCACATTACCTATGATGTTGAAACAGAAGGAACGACGGTTAAAAAAGAGTTGCCTTTTGTTGTTGGCGTTATGGGTGATTTTGCAGGGCAAAATACCAGTGCCTTAAAACCGTTAAAGGAACGCCGCTTTATTCAAATCGACCGTGATAACTTTGACGATGTGCTTAAGCGCATGAATCCAAAGTTGGAGTTTAAAGTTGATAACAAGATGGCTGACGACGGCACAGAGATGAAAGTGGCACTTGAGTTTAATTCAATGTCTGATTTCGAGCCTGCAGCGGTTGTAAATCAAGTGGACCCTCTGCGTAAGCTAATGGAAACTCGTAATAAATTACGTGATTTGATGACCAAGATTGATCGTTCAGAAGATCTGGAAAACATCCTTGAAAAGGTGCTTAGTAATACTGGCGATCTTGAGAAATTAGCTGATGAACTGAATATATCAACTAAGGAGCCTGCAGAATGAGCACGGAAGCAGCAGAAGCATTAGCCACAGAGACGGCAGAGGTTACCAGCTCGTTACTTTCTCAAGCGATTGACGCGACCAAACAAACGGAAAGTAGCCGTGCTCAAGAATTGATTAAGACGCTGACCGAAGAAGCGTTATCGGGCACTGTGAAGTGGCAGAAAAACTTAACGGTCACATTTAATGAAGCAATCGCAGCGATCGATGAAACAATATCGCGCCAACTTGCTGCCATTATGCATGATGAAGGTTTTCAAAAGCTTGAAGGAAGCTGGCGCGGCTTGAACTACCTTGTCATGAATAGTGAGACCAGCCAAACGCTTAAAGTTCGTATGCTCAACATGAATAAGAAAGAGCTGCACAAAGACTTAAGCAAAGCGGTTGAATTTGACCAAAGCCAAATCTTCAAGAAGGTATATGAGTCCGAGTTTGGTACACCTGGCGGTGAGCCTTATGGTGCGCTTATCGGTGATTACGAGTTCACTAATCACCCCGAAGACATTGAAACCCTTAGCTTGATGTCCAATGTGGCCGCTGCGGGTTTCTCACCATTTATCTCTGCCTCTTCACCATCACTGTTTGGCTTCGACGACTGGACAGAGCTATCTAAGCCGCGAGACTTGGAAAAGGTATTCGAATCACTTGAATACAGTAAGTGGCGTTCATTCCGTGAGAGTGATGATAGCCGTTTCGTGACATTGACGATGCCGCGTGTTTTGGCTCGCCTGCCGTATGGCGAAGCGACGACTTCGGTAGAAGAGTTTAACTACGAAGAGTTTGAAGTTGACGCTCAGACGAATCTGTCTAAGACCGCTGAACACGATGATTACTGTTGGATGAACGCATCTTATGTAATGGGTGTGCGTTTAACCGAAGCATTTGCAAAGTATGGTTTCTGTACTGCCATCCGTGGTGCGGAAGGCGGTGGTCGTGTTGAAAACTTGCCATCACATCTATTTGTTAGTGATGATGGCGACCCTGATCTGAAGTGTCCAACAGAAATCGGTATTACAGACCGCCGAGAAGCTGAATTGGGTAAATTAGGATTCTTGCCGCTTTGTCACTATAAGAATACCGATTATGCCGTGTTCTTTGGTGGTCAATCTTGCCAAAAGCCTAAGCGTTACGATAACCCTGAAGCAACTGCTAATGCAGCGATCTCCTCTCGACTGCCTTATATGATGGCGACCTCGCGTTTTGCTCATTACTTGAAAGTGATGGCAAGGGATAAGATCGGTAGTTATATGGAAGCTGAAGATGTTGAGGCTTGGTTGAATCGCTGGATCCTAACTTTTGTGAACGCATCAGAAGGTGGTGGTCAAGATATTCGAGCCAAGTACCCGTTAGCTGATGCCAAGGTTCAGGTGAAGGAAATACCTGGAAAGCCTGGCGCATACAATGCTATTGCATGGTTACGCCCCTGGTTGCAGATGGAAGAGCTGACCACGTCACTTCGTTTGGTCGCCAAGATCCCTGAAATTGGCAGCTGATCGTTTTTAGGCTTACCGGGCAATAGCTTGGTAAGCCTAGCAGTGACACAAGGAAGTGGATAAACATGGGTGCTGAGTTTAAGGCAACATCGGTTGGCGTAAGTGAAAGCAAAGAGCAACACGCTTTGGCGGTTTTGCGTGCTAGGCTTCTGCGCGCGATAACCAGTATCGATAAAAAAATCCAGCAACAACTTGATACCATTCTCCACCATTCTGCCTTTCAGCGATTAGAGGCTAGTTGGCGAGGGCTCTGCTATTTGGCAGAGCAAACTGAGCAACATGATCGCAACGGTTTGTGCCGTATTAAAGTGATATCGCTTAGTTGGCATGAGTTGAGTCGTGATATTAATCGCGCAATCGACTTCGACCAAAGTGAGTTCTTTAAGCTGATCTATAGCAATGAATTTGATATGGCGGGTGGTGAGCCATTTGGTCTTTTAGTTGGTGATTACGAAGTCAGTCATCGTCAACGCGCCGGCGAACAGTTGAATGATATTAATGTGTTGAAGGAGATAGCATCAACCGCAGCTGCTGCCTTTGCGCCGTTTATTACTTCCGCGTCGCCGACATTGTTAGGTGTCGACAAATTTAGTGAGCTGTCATCGGTGTCCGACGTGTCAACACAGTTCCAACAGCTGGATTACCTTAATTGGCGCCGACTCCGGCAGATGGAGGAATCCCGTTTTCTCGGTATAACACTGCCACGGATATTAATGCGTCGTCCTTATATGAGAGATGGTAGTCGGCAGGAAGCATTCCATTATCAGGAGTGCGTGGCCTCCGGCGAACAGGATCTCCTTTGGGGTAATGCTGCATTTGGCTTTGCTGCGGTACTTGTTCGAACTTTCGCTGAATGTGGATGGTTCAGTCAAATACGTGGGTTACAACCTGGAAAACAAGCGAACGGACTAGTGTGTGAGCTTCCGTGTCGCGTCGCTAGCGAAATTGTCGAGACAGGCCTAGGTATGAATAGTGTTGACCTGCAAGTTAGTGACCGTCTCGAGAAAGCGTTGTCAGACTCAGGTCTGGTACCGTTGTCCACCGTTCCGTATTCGCCGCACTTGGTCTTCTATAGTAATGCCTCCGTGCAAACGCCGATGGCATACGATTCTCCAGCGGCGACTATCAATTCGCGGCTGTCGTCCATGCTTCAGTATGTCATGTGTGTATCCCGTTTTGCTCACTACATAAAAGTGATGGGGCGGGATCTGCTAGGCACCTACGAAACATCTTCCACCATCGAATCAAAGTTACAGCGCTGGCTCCATAGTTATACGACCGCCAGTGATAATGCATCAAACGAGGTCAGAGCTAAGTACCCGTTAGGTGAAGCAAATATAGAAGTTAAAGAAAAACTTGGTCAGCCGGGACACTATTACTCGGTCATCAGACTTCGTCCGCATTTTCAGTTGGACCAGATGGTGTCGAGTATGCGCTTGGTTACTGAATTGTCCCCCAAATTTAAAACAGCCGTGTGAGAGCCCCATGAAGGAACTAAAGACATTAATACAACAGGGAAAGTTAACCGATGGTATTCAATATCTCGGAGAAAAGCTAAAGGCTGACCCTCTGAATATCGACTATCGCAGCAGTTTTATTGAACTGCTTTGCATAGATGGTCAGATCGAGCGGGCTGATAAGCAACTTGATATGCTGGTGCGTCAACACCCTGAGTGCCTCGGCGGCGCCAGCAGTCTGCGTCAACTTATCCGCGCGGCGCAAGCGCGCGTTGACTTCGCTAATGGTGGTGACACTGTCACGTTGACGAGTGAAGCAGATGACTCGTTTAAGGCATTAGTCGGTTTGCGCATAGCGATGAAAGAACAAAATTCAGAAGCGATCACGACACATGCAGAACAGCTGGAGAGCCTTCGCAGCGAAGTGCAATTGGGCATAAATGATGTACTCGAGACGACCGTTCGAGATCTTGATGACACCTTGTGTAACTACGTCGAAGTGTTTGGTACCAATGGTCTCTACTATCTGTTCCCGTTGAGCCAAATAGAGAGCATCGTTTTTAAACCGGTGAGCTCTTTGGTTGAGTCGGTATGGCGTCGCGTAGAGATAGAAGTTAAAGACGGCCCTGGTGGTGATGCTTTCATCCCTATGACGTATCTCGGTTCGGAAAGTGATCAGGAAAAGCTAGGTCAAGAAACTAACTGGGCGCAACTTGAAGGTAGTGAAGTCTATGTTGGCCGGGGACTCAAAGTTTGGCTGGTTGGCGAAGCCGATTTAGCACTGAACGCGTGCGCGACGGTGAAGTTGCACGAAAATGTGCACTGTGAAGCTGTATCGGTCTAGCCGTTAATGCCACTGCACAGTAAACAACCCCTACAGCGTTCATTACTGGATCGTTTGATTGATGATGACCCTACCGGTGTTCGTGACAGTAAAGCGATGACTAATTTCGGTCTTCGCGAGTTACGTGACAGTGTTCGCCGGGATCTTGAAGCCTTGCTGAACTCACGAAGTAGTTGGTTGGAGATCCCTGATCACTATGAAGAGCTTCAGGCTTCGTTGGTAAATTATGGTTTACCTGACTTTTCCTCTATGCAGACGAGTAACTTAGAGGGGCGTCAAAGGCTGTGCCAGATAATAGAAGAGGCTATCTTGCGCTTCGAGCCGCGATTTGTCGAAGTATCAGTAACGGCGCTGGATGAAGAGATGCCACTAGATCGCATTTTAAAGATACGTATTAACGCATATTTGCATGCTGATCCGCTCCCCGAAGAGGTTTCATTTGACTCAGAACTGGAGCCGGTTCATTTAGGTATGCTTGTGAAAGAGGTTCATGGATGAGTGATCAACTGCTGAAGTACTATAATCGCGAGCTTTCTTATATGCGAAATATGGGAGCAGAGTTTGCCAACCGTTACCCCAAGGTAGCGGGAAGACTTCGAATGAGTGAGGAGGTAGTCGAAGACCCTCACGTCTCGCGTTTGCTTGAAGGTGTTTCTCTACTAACAGCTCAGGTGCGAAGAAAGCTGGATGACAGCTTCCCAGAGTTAACCGATGGCTTGTTAGGCATGTTGTACCCTGACTATCAAGCGCCGATCCCCTCAATGTCCATTATTCAGGTATCAAGTCAGAACCTGACGGATTCTGCATTAAAATTACCTGCACAATCCGTGGTGGAAAGTCGCAACGAAGGTTATAAAAATTGCACTTTTAGAACATGCTATGAGACCGATGTTTGGCCAATCAGTGTTGCAGATGCATCTTTTATCAATGCGCCGTTTAAAGATCCTGTAGGGCCTTTTAGTAAAGCACAGTCAATGTTGCGTCTAAATGTCACAGGCGAATTTGCGAACGTTGAGCTGAAAGAGATGGGGATTGATCGATTAAGATTCCATCTTAATGGACAACCCCAGGTTACACTGCCTTTGTATCAACTCATATTCCAATCGGCGCTTGGAATTGCCATAAAATCAGGCGCAAAGGGACATACTCGGTACTTGCAGCCGAGACACCTCAAAAGAGTTGGTTTTGATAGTCAGCAGGCGGTGGTGCCTTATAGTAAAAGAAGCTTTGATGGCTACCGGTTGTTAGTTGAGCAATTTGCCTTTCCTGAGAAGTTTCTATTTTTCGAACTTGATGAGCTTTTGCCCGAGTGGTTGGGTGATGATAACAAGGTTGAGATCACCCTCTTTTTTAGTGCGCCTTCTGAAACACTCACCAAGCAACTCAACAAAGAGCATGTTTTGTTAGGCTGTACGCCGATAATCAACTTGTTTGAACAAAAAATGGAGACATTTGAGGTTAAACCTGCGCGATATGAATACCAATTAACTCCGCAATATGGTGATGCTGATGCTCGGGAAGTGATCAAAATTGACAATGTAGAGGCGTTTGATCATCAGGGTGAAAGGCTACAACTGAAGCCATTTTATAGTGAATCCCATCCGCGGTATTCAAATCAAAACGACCTTTATTGGAGCAGTCGGCGCGAGTTAGTTAGCTGGGCCGGTGGCTTTACTGAGCCAGGCCATGAAACTTATCTCTCTGTCATTGATCCAGAGGCTCAGTTAGTGGAGTTGGAAGAAGAGCAACGTTTGGTTGTTGATGTTACAGCCACGTGTAGCAATAGGAACTTAGCTAGCCGCTTACCATTTGGTGTTGGCCAGCCGAAACTTCAAATAAGTGCAAAAGCAGACCTTATTAAATCTGTGCGGTGCTTGGTGCCGCCAACAAAACCGATACGCCCGGCCCTTGGTGAAGCGACACGATGGCAGTTGATGCGCAACCTTTGTTTAAACGATTTTGCAGATGGTAATAGCCGCGAAATACTGGTTGATTGTCTAAAGTTGTACGACTTTACGTCGTCACCACAAACCGCATCCATGATTGACGCTATTCATTCGGTGGAGGTTAAACCAGCGACATCTAGAGTCGTAAGCAAGGGTAGGGTGGCTTTTTGTCACGGTTCAGAAGTCATTATCGAGTTTATCGAGGATGAGCTTTCGGGGAGCCAACTGTTCTTTTTTGGTAGTGTCTTATCTGAGTTCTTTTCTCTATTTGCAGCGGTTAACAGTTTTACGCAATTGTCGATCAAACTCCGTTACCAGAACCGTCATTTTCATCAATGGCCTGCAGTTTCTGGTGGAGTGCCTTTGCTATGAATCTAAACGAGTTGGCAAAAAACACGCACCATTATGATTTTTTTGAGACCGTGCGTTATATACAAAAACAGTGGCGCGCTGCCGATGAGGTGCATTGGATTGGCACGGACAGTCTGCCATCAAAAGAGTTGGTTCGCTTTAAAACATCTCAACACCTTGGTGTCCCAAGTCACTCTGTTGAAAATGTTCATATCGGCCCCTACCTGATTCGCAGTCATAAGAGAGTTAAACTGCAGACCGCGCTGTTTGGCTTAACCGGTGTTAACGGTGTGCTGCCGAAGCATTACTCCGAACTCGTTATGCAGCGAATTAAAAACAAAGACACCGCGATGGCGGAGTTTTATGACCTGTTTAATCATCGAGTGCTGTCACTTTTTTTCCGTGCTTGGGAAAAATATCGGGTCCCCGTAGCGTATGAGAATAAACCTAACGGCCAACGGAAAACTTTAGATGATGTTATGCACGCGTTTGCCGGTGGCTCTACGAGTTTAGAAGCCTATTATGGTGGCTTATTTGCTAACAAAATTAGAAATGCCAAATCGCTACAGAATATTCTTGAAGACCTTAGTGGTAGCGTCGTTTCAGTTAAACAATTTGTCGGGCGCTGGCTGTCATTGCGCGAAGAAGAGCAGACTCGACTTGCGGGGCGTCTGCAACCGGAAGGGCAGTATGCAGCCCTTGGTATGGGGGCAACCATAGGTAAAAAAGTATGGGATACAAGTTCGGCAATCGATATTGAGTTCCATGTGGATAGCATGGAAAAGGCGCGGGCATTGCTACCGGGGATGAAGCTCTTCATGGCGGTAAAACGGATCAGCGAACGATACCTCCCCGCGGGTATGAAAGTACGCTGGCGAATGACAGCCCAATACGGTGATCTGCCGAGCGCGGTTCTTGGCAATCGCAGTCCGGGGCTCGGACAAGGTGCTGGATTACAAGTAAGAAGTCAGAGGCTAACAGAACAGACAACGATAACGATTGCATAAATCTATCAATCACAACATTTACTACTGATTAACTGGAAAGGATACTGGTATGTCCACGATGACATTGAAGTCACTCGTTGAAAAACTGTCACCCAATTGCAAAGTAAGCTTAGAATCGGCTGCCGCATTGTGTCATTCGAAGTCCCACCAGACGGTTGAGGTGCTCCACTGGCTGTCTACGCTCGCATCTAATGAGCAGGGAGATTTTGCCCTATTAGCTGATTACTTTGCCGTGGATATGGGCGAACTACGGTCAAATCTTAATTCGAGTTTGGACAAGCTAAGTAGCGGCTATGATTCGTCTCCGGGACTGTCACCGCAGTTAGTTGCGTGGCTAAAATCAGCTTGGATGGCTGCGACAATTGAGTTTTCCGATCATCAAATTGGTACAGTTCATCTACTCTATGCGTTGATTAATGACGATCAATTAGTCACCGCCACTATGCGCTATACCACAACGCTGGAGGCGATTAGCCCAGCGAAATTAGTTGATGTGTGGCCGGAGCTAAGACAGAAAAGCGTGGAGATCACGACCGATCAAAACACAGCACACGCCGGAGTTCAAAAGGCTGCCACTGGCGGCGCGCTGACGCAGTTCACAACTGATCTGACTGATATGGCCAAACAGGGGAAAATTGATCCTGTATTGGGGCGTGACATAGAGATACGACAAATGATCGATATCTTAACGCGGCGGCGACAGAACAACCCGATCCTAACGGGGGAAGCTGGTGTGGGTAAGACAGCGGTCGTTGAGGGACTAGCACAGCGCATTGCAAACGGTGATGTACCTGATGCGGTTAAGCAGATCCGTATACTTTCGTTGGATTTAGCGTTACTTCAAGCCGGTGCAGGCATGAAAGGTGAATTTGAAAGTCGCCTTAAGAATCTGATCAAAGAAGTAAAAGCATCAGAACAGCCAATCGTGCTTTTCATCGATGAAGCGCACACCTTAATAGGAAGCGGTGGTCAAGCAGGACAAAATGACGCGGCAAACCTATTAAAGCCCGCCCTTGCTCGAGGGGAATTACGTACTATCGCTGCGACTACATGGGCTGAATATAAAAAATATTTTGAGAAAGACGCAGCATTGGCGCGTCGCTTCCAGGTAGTTAAAGTGGAAGAGCCCTCGCCAGAAACGGCGGTGGTTATGTTGCGCGGTATTCTACCAATCATGGAGAAGCACCATGGCGTGTTCATATCTAATAGCGCACTGCGCGCGGCGGTGACGTTATCTAGCCGTTATATTACGGGCCGCCAACTACCAGATAAGGCTGTTGCGTTGCTCGATACTGCATGTGCACGTGTAGCGATGAGCCAAGCATCAGTGCCGCCCAGTTTAGAACAAATTAAAAAGAAAAAGTCAGAGCTGACCGCTGAAGTTGCACTGTTAGAAAAAGAGCAGGTAACCGGATCTGATCATGCTGAAACGATCTCTGAGTTACGTGAAGCACTGACTAACATTGAATCTGAAGAATCGTGTTTAGAGTCCGCTTGGCGCGATGAGAAAGCGATAGTTGAACAACTCAACGATCTGTATCACACGCTCTATAATTCCGAAAGCCAACAAGCCGACGAGGAAAGTCGGTCGAAACTAATTGCGCTTAAAGACTCAGTTGAAGCCACCGCTGCGCCATTAGTTCATCAGTCTGTAACGCCAACATTAGTCGCTGAAATTATAGCGGATTGGACCGGTATTCCTGTTGGACGAATGCAGGGCGATGAGATTAAGACCGTACTAAACCTTAGTGAATCGATGCAAGAGCGCGTCGTTGGGCAAGATCACTCATTGGCACTGATCGGAAAAGTTGTACAAACTGCCCGGGCTCAATTAGCGGATGAAAGAAAGCCTAACGGTGTTTTCCTTCTTTCCGGTCCCAGTGGTGTAGGTAAAACGGAAACGGCGCTGGCTCTCGCTGAACAGATCTATGGTAGCGAGGACGCAATGACGGTTATCAATATGTCGGAGTTCAAAGAGGAGCATAAAGTTTCTCTTCTTCTTGGTTCACCTCCGGGTTACGTTGGATTTGGCGAAGGCGGTGTGTTGACTGAGGCGGTTCGTCGCAAACCTTATAGCGTTGTATTGCTTGATGAGATGGAGAAAGCTCATCCAGGTGTACAGGATATTTTTTACCAAGTCTTTGATAAAGGTACGATTAAGGATGGTGAGGGGAGTGATATAGATTTTTCCAATACCATCATTATTATGACCTCAAATGTTGGAACCGACACGATAATGCGGTTACATGAAGATCCTGATACCGCGCCGTCTACCGAAGGCCTGTTAACAGCAATAAAACCCGATCTGCTAGAGGTCTTCAAGCCCGCGTTTCTTGGTCGGATAAATGTAATTCCATATCTGCCATTAAATGATGGGTTGTTGACTATTATCGCTAAGATGCAACTTGATAAGATAGCCGGAAGAATCGAACGAGCATATCAAGCATCTACAGAATATTCTGAAGCGCTAATTAACCATCTGATTTCTCTCTGTGATGATGCAGGATCAGGTGCGCGTGTTTTACACAATAATTTGCAAAATATTCTTTTACCCAACCTATCTTCAGAAGTACTACTCGCGTTGTCTGAAAATAGCGAGTTTGATCATGTTGTTTTGGATGTAGAGAATGGAGAAATTACGATCGGCCTATTGTAAGTTAGGTGGCGCTAATTTAGTTTGAATGAAAGGTTTAATTATTTAAATATATCGTTGTTTATAGTTTGTAAATATCGACTATAAAGATATAATCACTGTGACCAATAAATGTTTTCGGTCGCTAAGCCAAAAGGAATTGGCACTTCAAACCCGTTCGGGAATGAGCCAATTTCCTTTTGTCAATATCACAAATCATCAACGAAGTGATGATATAAAAGTTGCAGTTAAATCATTGGCTGTGACATTGATAATGCTAAAGGAGATTAGCGTGCAAGCAAATACTTATCTAAATTATGAAGGCATCAAAGGCGAAGCAACAGCTGAGCAGTATAAAGATCTTATCACCTTGCTTTCTGTTGATTGGGCAGTAAATCGTGAAATTACATCTTTCACTGGTACTGCACAAGATCGTGAAGCAAGTGCTACAAGATTAGGTGATATTACTATCACTAAGATGCAAGATAAGGCATCACCAGATCTGTTCAAAGAAGCAACCATTGGTAAAGGTAAAAAAGCGGTTTTCCACATTACCAAGCAGGGTGAGAAAATCGAAGAGATCATGAAGATTGAACTGACTGACGCTATGATTTCTAGCTATTCAGTGTCAGTACAAAACGATCGTCCAGTTGAAACGCTGACTATCTCTTATACCGAGATGATGATGACAGTGACACCTACCGACGACAAAAACAATGTTCAAGCACCTATGGTTTATGGCTATAGCGGTGTTAAAGGACAGCAGCTGTAAGCGCAAGCTACTCTGTATAAAGGGGTGCTTAGGCACCCCATTTTTAGTTACTGAAAAGTAAATAGGTAAGCCATGGAAAAGGCGTCGCAAGACAACAATATCATTAGCGTTGAAACTGATCTTGGAAAAGACAAACTCCACATTACTTCATTGGAAGCCGTAGAGAGTATTTCCACCCTATTTAGTATTCAACTTAACGTATACGCTAATGAAGAACTCGTTGTCTGTGATCGGATGATCGGTACTGATGCGACGATAACTATATTGCTTGGAGGTAATAAAAAACGTTATTTACACGGACAGATCACAAACTTGAGGTCCTTGGGTAGTCGTGTTTCAGCTGATGCTGATGGCCATAAGTATCAAGACTATCAACTTACCGTTTCTCCAGATCTTTGGTCTCTAAATAGACGAACAAACTGTAAGATTTTTCAAAAGAAAAACATCGAAGATATTGTTAGAAATATACTTTCTGTATATGGAATAAAATCAAAGTTTGAATTAAATAAAACTCACGCCGTTTACGATTATAAAGTTCAATATCATGAGAGCGACTTCTCATTTATCTCAAGGCTATTAGAAGATGAAGGAATATTCTATTTCTTCGAACACGTAAAAGGCGCACATACGATTGTATTTTCCGATGATGTAGCCTCCTATCGTAAAAGTCCAGAAGGTCAAGTGGCTTTCACGACCGGAAGCCTTTCTGAGGCCCACATCCACAGCTGGAGTGGCTCAATTAATCTACCGTCAACCAAGGCGGTTATCGCTGGATACGATTTTGCTAAGCCTACAAAGAAGCCGTGTGCCACAGCAACAGAAAGTGACGAACTCGAAGTCTATGAGTATGTAAGTGAATCAGAATGGAATAACCGTTCCAACCTTGCTGCAGAAGTTACTCTCGCGTCCTTGCAAAAAGACCGGGTTGAGGCAAATGCCAGTAGTAATTGCCGAAGCTTTACGGCAGGGCATTATTTTTCTTTTTCTGCCCATGAAGATCCGGCCGAGATTAACAAATCATATCTCATTACTAAAAGTCATTTAGTGATAAAAATTGCCAGTCAAACTGGTGCCGAGAAACAACAAGACCAGCTCATTACTAATAGCATTAGCTGTATACCTGTTGACGTCTGTTTTGTGCCCAGTCAACTGACCGTTAAGCCGACTATCACGGGTGTGCAAACTGCCGTAGTGACTGGGGATTCGACTGACGAGATAACAATCGATAAGTATGGTCGAGTCAAAGTGCTTTTCCATTGGGACCGTGAAGGAATTCTTGATAGTGCCAGTTCATGCTGGGTAAGAGTGGCGCAGAACTGGGCGGGAGACCGTTGGGGAGCATTCTTTTTTCCGCGTAAGGGACAGGAAGTGCTCGTTGAGTTCCTCGGTGGGGATCCCGATCAGCCGATCATTATTGGTGCTGTATATAACGGCGACTTGATGCCGCCTTATGACCTTCCTTCGGATAAGACGGTTTCCGGAATTAAAACCCGATCATCTAAATCTGGCGGCGCCGATAATTTTAATGAAATAAAATTTGAGGATGCAAAAGGTAAAGAGCTGCTATATGCCCAGGCAGAAAAGGATCTCGAGTTACTCGTCAAGAACGATCGCACTGAAACGATTAAAAGAGATCGTCTGACTCAGATTAATAAAGATGACACAACAGCGATTAAAGGTGAACGGGTTACCGAGGTTGGTAAGAGCGATAAATTGACCATAGGTAAAGAGCTAGTTATCGATGCTGGTAGCAAGATAACGATAAAAACTGGCGGTGCATCTATAACGTTGTCGAGTAGTGGTTCGGTAGATATTAAAGGCTCGAAAATTTCAATAAATGGCAGTGCTATCGCGTTAAAAGCTGGCAGCATTTCTCTGAACTAAGGTTAGGGCAATTACAATGGGAAAACCTGCGGCGACTTTAACCAGTTTCCACGTTTGTCCAAAGGTGACGTCGAAGGTCCCCCACGTCGGAGGGCCTGTCGTCGGCGGCTCTGGCAACGTACTAATCGGTGGCTTACCAGCGGCGTGTAAAGGGGATAAGTTGATCTGCATTGGCCCACCAGACACAATTAAACAAGGCTCAAGTAGCGTTAAAATTAATGGAAAACCCGCTGCGAGGCTGGGCGATGGTACGGCTCATGGCGGGAAGATAGTCGTTGGTAATCCGACGGTACTAATTGGTTAGCGATGGCCTTAAAATATTCAGATTCAAAGTTTTTTCTCGGTGATACCGCGTATGAGGATCAACTTATATTTCCTACTGATGAGCTACCGACGGTAGATTATTTGGCTTATAAAGCGCACCAACTACGCGCGCGATTTAGTCATTCATACCAGTTCCAGGACGGGCTAACCAAGTTCGATAGACTTCAGGCCTATTTGTTGTCGAAAAGAGATCTGCTGCGTGAGCAAGTCAGTTCTGATCTGCCTGTTATCTTTTTAATGCCGCAACTGTCCCCGTCTGCAGATGAAGCGGGGAAGCTAGCTTTTGACTTGGTAACCACGCTTTTTCCTGAGCTCGCCACCTCTGCCAACTGTTATCTCTACCCTTATGGGCGCGCATCTGCATTAATGGGTATGAAGCGTTTAGATACGCTCCTTGAACAGTCACAGGTCACGCACGTTACTATTGTCGCTGCTGACTGCTGTGAATTGTCGCTGACCAATGAATATGTAGCGAATGATTGTTTATTGCTTACTCGCGTCGCAAAGAGCGATGTTGGTGTCCTGATTCCCTGGTTCAAAACGGAAGCGCAACTTACTACAACGGAGGTGGGTGGTGCTGTCAGTGCGATTTTCAGCGGCTATGTGACAGAAATAGGGTCTCCTGTAGACCAGTATTGTGTGACGCACGCAGCAGAAGAGCAGCGAGATGAATGGCTTTGTAGCTATCAAAAGTTGGCTAAGGTGCTCTCCCCACAAACTAAAACGAGCTTTTCTAACTTATTCCTTGGCGAGCTTGGTGCAGCCAGCGGCCTGTTTGAGGTTATAAATTACTATCGCCAAGGAGTCGCACAAACTTCGTGTGATGTCGGCAACCGGTTACAATTAGATATATCAGAATATGCATATCGGTCTGCAGCCCTATTAACTTGGCAAGGATAGATTGGCTGCGAATTTGGAGCGGGTGAAGGGAATCGAACCCTCGTATGCAGCTTGGGAAGCTGCCGTTCTACCATTGAACTACACCCGCATTTTCAACCTAGAATCACCTATTTCTGCCGAGTTAACAATAATAAAGTGACTACTCTGCATCCTGTATTACTTCTTCCACAAAACCTTTTGCTTCAATGGTAGCTTTACTCGAGCGCGCTTTATATACGGTTCCACTTTGCACGCGGCGATGGCGAATGGTGCTAAGCATGTGGCGATGGCCATTTGAATCAATATACAACCACTGCCGATATTGTTTCGACCTTTTTAGCGCGAGGTTGTGAGTTCTTGCTCCAGAACCGCCTAACTCTATGCATATCCTTTTCCATTCTGGCCCGTGAGGTCTTATCGCTTTACTTCTTCCATACAAAGAAGCGATAACAAAGTGGGCTACCTCATGGGGAAGAGTTTCATTTTCAAAGAACGCTTTATCAGCGGCGATCGCTTTGGCATTAAACTCCAGATGACAGTGGGTTAGTTGACCAAATAGCGAGAACTGCGTTGTGCACTTACCAGCTGCCACACCGGTCAGATTAAAGGAGTAGGTTGGGCGTACATTTACGCTAGGGTAATGCTCTTCTACGCAAGAGAGTAATGATATGACAGCCTGAGAGTAGATAGTTAAATCCTTGATGTTGCTTAATACTGAGGTTTATCTTTGCTTCCGTATGCTGTCATCGTCGATGATTCTTACGGCGAACTATATCTGTGATGATAATCACCTTAACTAGGCTCTCTTTTTACAATCGCCTTGCGCTGGATCACGACCTGCTCAAAATCCGTTCGATGAAGCCAATCTCTATTGTTAATGTTACCGAATAGCGATGCTGAAAAATTGGGCGTATTTATGTTGGATCAAGCGATCAGAGAAATCAAATCCGGTGCCAGAGGCTTTAATCGAAATGAGGTCTTTGCCTTGGCGATAAACGAAGGTTATAGCGCCAATCATGCACAAGAATTAAGTAATGCGCTTCATGATGCAGTTCAAAGTGATTGGCAGTCGGTTAGCGTTCTACTAGATACGTTAGAGATGCGCGGTTACAGTGATTTGATCGGTGAGCTGGCACAATGGTAATCTAGGAGAACTAATTCGGTTTATAAATGACCACAAGGATGTGAGAAAAATGCGCAGTTTCTATCAAGTCTCTCTTCTTTTTATATCTATTATTTCGTCAGCTATCGTCGTGGCGGGTACCTACACTGTAACCAACGTAAAATGTGAAGGTGGCTGGGTAACCCGTGAAGACGACAAATTGGTTGTGATATCTAAGTGTGGCTCCCCAGTGTTGTCAGATGTGGTCTCCGGCGATGACGAAACCAAAGTTGAACGCGTCGGTTTTCAACTCGAAAATGAAAAACAGATCACGATCTTCACATTCAAAGCCGGAAAAGTGGTCTTAATTGAGAAGATTAGTGATTAAAAGAAATGAGCTCTGTTACTATCTGCTGCATTGTTAGTGCGAAACGAGTGAACGGTAAGTAATGGTAAGCAAAGTGCAATCGGTTCTGTTTGTATGTATGGGGAACATCTGTCGTTCGCCAACAGCTGAAGCCGTCTTTAAAGTAAAAGCCGAAGAGGCTGGTTTTAATATAAAGTCGGATTCTGCCGGTACTATTGGCTACCATCAGGGCACTTCACCCGATCCCCGTGCGCAAGCGGCAGGGGAGTTGCGCGGCTACTTTTTTACAGGTCTCAAAGCACGAAAAATCGTAGCAAGTGATTTCCAAGAGTTTGACTTAATATTGGTGATGGATAACCAAAATATGGATGACCTAGCCGAGATCTGTCCGCCGGAATACCGCGAGAAGATAAAACTCATGCTCAGCTACGGAACCTCCTCATTGTCAGAAGTACCCGACCCGTACTACGGCGGAGCAAAAGGTTTTGAAGTGGTACTGAATCTACTTGAAGATGCTTGTGATGGTTTAATCCGAAGCTTCAAGTAGCGCCATCGTTTCCTTACCCAGACACCAGTTCATTACCTAATCTATATCTATGCCCGGGATAGATTAACCGGGCAAAACTTACCGCACTCTTGTCACTCAGCGTCTGCCTGGTTACCTGTATACAGGGTTGTGCTGCATCAATCTTAAGCCATTCGCACATACTTGATGTTGGTAGAATTGCTTCTATTTGATGGCTGGCCTCCGTCAGTGGCGCGACACCACAGAGATAGTCGTGGGGCGTCGTATGATTGAAGTCTTGAGCAAGATATTGCGGCGCGAAATCGGGGTTGACCGCACGCTGCTCCAATTGCACTGCAATGCCATCTTGCAGGTGCACTATCATGCTGAAAAACACCTCGTTGCCTTCCGCTGTACCGAGCGCAAACGCTGTTTCGCGGTCGGCGGGGCGCGATGTCAGCAAAAGAACTCGGCTCTTATAATGGCTTCCACGTTCACGGATCTCGTCGGCAATATTCTTGAATTCAAAAATCGGTGATTGGCCACGAGGATCACTGACAAAAGTGCCACGCCCCTTAACTGAAAAGAGAACATTTTTTGCCACCAATTCTTGTAATGCCCGCCTTGCCGTCATACGGCTAACGCTGAACGTGGAGGCTAACTGATTTTCGGAAGGCGTTTGTTGATTAGGTTTGAGTGTTCCTTCCCTGATCGCATCTCTAATTGATTGTTGGATATCTAAAAACTTAGGCATGTAAGCTCCAACTCCCTTATAGTGTGTCATACCCTTAGAGCTATCAATATAGCAAAGAATACAGTTGTATATACAGCGGATATTGCACTGCTTAGGCGGCGTTCAGGAGAGTCACCAGTGATAAAGAGTGTACGTTTATTATCGAGCGCTTTTATGGCCACAGAAGAGAGTACTCAAACCGCGATGCTGGAAGCATTTAGTCAACTGCCTGAAGACACTGCCGCAGCCGATAATCATCTGATCGACAGTATGCTGGGTTTGAACCGTGACGGCTCGGAGTATGTCTTAATCTTTGTGCGAACGGCGCCAACGAGAGAGTTATCTACGTTTGTGCTCAAAGCGCTTGCCATTAAGCTGTTGAATAGCCACCCTGAGAATAAGATCTGTGCCGGGTTGGAAGTGGACCAAGCTGATGTCAGTCGCGTTGTTCACATGGCTGCCATGTGCAACCTTAAAGTTGTACTCATCGGTGGTGGTCAAGAAGCGTTGATCGGCATGACCGAAGGGATCGGCGCTTATACTGGCGCGCCGCTCGCCAGCTTGTTTCTTCAAGCTGATAACGTCGAACTGCCACAGCCTGAATTATTGCAAGCTGCCGTTATGCAATACGAAGAGGGTGAAGTGGGCCGTTTATCGGCAATGGCGGGGACGGTTGTAAAGCCGCTATTTGCAGCGTTAGAAAGAGCCTGCTTTAGCGATCTGAATACACTATATAGTGCTGATGATGTGTCATGGTCGAAAACGGTTATTACTCATGCGGACTATCTTGCTGACGCAAAATTGCCTTCGATGATAACTATTGATATGGCGCGGATAGCGGTGGACGAGAACGAAACGAAGCAACTGCCGATCTCTATGGCACACGCTAAGGTGTTTTTGTCCCGCAGTTGTAATCGCCTCAAAAGTCGATATTTACACTTGGCACCGCCAGCAAACCTCAGTGATAGGCAGTGCGCAAGTATGATAGCGGAGCTTATTCTCCGCTTCTATCAGTCACATGAAGCTAGAAGCTCAATCAACTTGAACTACCAAACCCTTTAGATAGAGCCCTTCAGGGTAGCTGCTTAACACTGGGTGATCTTGACTTTGGTGAAGCCACTTCAAAAACCACGCTTCGCGACCTGCGTCTAGTGCCGCGTCTGCGACAACCTTTTGGAACAGGTCCGTTGGCATCAGGCCTGAGCAGGAAAAAGTAAGCAAGATCCCACCGGGCTTAAGCAATTGCATTGCAATCATATTGATATCTTTGTAGCCACGGCAAGCACGAGTTAACTGTTGCTTACTGTCTACGAACTTTGGTGGATCAAGAATGATCGTATCGAACTGCTTTCCTTCTGCCCGATAACGACGCAGCAACTTAAACACATCTTCACGAATAAACTCAGCCTTGCTGAGATCCAACCCATTCAGCTCAACATTTTGCTTGGCAATATCGAGTGCGGGTTGTGACATGTCGACGTTGACCACATGAGCAGCGCCGGCTTTCAGAGCATAGGTACCAAAACCGCCGGTATAACTAAAGCAGTTGAGTACAGTTTTATCTTTTGCGTAATCAGCACTAACCAGACGATTATCTCTTTGGTCCAGGTAATAGCCTGTTTTATGTCCTTGCTGAATGTCGACTAGCAGCTTTAAGCCATTTTCTTCAATAACGGCTTCGGTGGAAGGCATCTCACCATGCAACAGGTTGGTAACCGGTAATAAGCCTTCTTTCTTGCGAACATCTACGTCTGAGCGTTCATAGACTGAATGCTGCGGGAAGACATGTTGCAGTGCCGCTACGATAGCGCCGCGCCAACGTTCGCCACCGGCTGAGAGTAGCTGACACACCACCGTATCGGCATACTTATCGATAGTGATCCCCGGTAAGCCATCAGACTCTGCAGCAACAACGCGATAGGCCGTCGGAAGGTTATCCGCCAACACTTTAAGTTTACGGGCATTCGCCGCCGCAATACGACGAAGGAAAAATGCTTCATCTACTTCTTCTGACTCGTCAAAAGTCCAGATACGGGCGCGTATTTGAGACTCTGCGGAATAGGCGCCTCTGGCTACCCAACTGCCGTCGGTTGCGTATATATTGACCGTATCACCCAATTGCGGTTTGCCTTTAACTTTACTAACGGCGCCAGAAAAGACCCATGGATGGCGTCTGAGTAATGATTTTTCACGGCCTTTGGCTAATGTAATTGAGGCTGTCATTGTGCTATTCCAAGATAAAAGAGGCGGGATTGTAAGGGCTAAAGCGTAGCAGGGATAGCAGAATCATGACTTAACTCAACGCAAGCTAAACTTCAGGAAACGAAAAAGAGGCGAAAATAACGATGCGAGAGGCGAGGTTGTGTCTTGTCGAGGGCTGTGTTCAAGGTGTTGGCTTTCGTTACTATACTCAGCAGGAAGCGCTAAAGCGCGGACTGTCGGGCTATGCCAAAAACCTGGTGGATGGTCGGGTGGAATTATTAATCGAAGGCGAATTGAGTGCAATTAGCGCCATGTTGGTGTGGTTAGAAACTGGGCCGCGAACAGCGACTGTGGAGTCTTTAAAAATAGACCAAGTACCGTGCGCTAATGTTAGCGAGTTTCGCACCTTATAGAAGAAAATGCGTCACGCAAAAAAGAACCCGGATAACTAAGCTATCCGGGCTTTCTATATTACATGATACGCATGCCGGGTTTGGCACCGCTATCTGGGCTGAGAATATAGATCTCTTTGCCGCCCGGCCCTGCGGCTGCCACCATGCCTTCTGATATGCCGAAGCGCATTTTGCGTGGTGCCAAGTTAGCGACCATAACGGTTAACTTACCTTCCAGATCTTCTGGCGAGTAGGCGCTCTTAATCCCTGCAAATACCTGACGGGTTTCACCGCCAAGATCCAAAGTGAGTTTCAGTAACTTCTTCGCTTCCGGCACTTCTTCTGCTTTGGCGATAAGTGCCACGCGTAGGTCAACCTTGGCAAAATCGTCAAACTGTATCTCATCAGCTAGAGGATCTTTTGCCAGTTCTGATTCAGCCTGCTCTGGTGTTTCAGTAGCTGGACCGGCCACGTTTGCTGTTTGCAAATTCTCTTTTGACGCATCAACCATCGCGGTTACTTTATCCATCTCTACCCGCTGCATTAGCGGTTTGAATTTATTGATTTTAGCGCCTGTAAGCACCTTAGTTGTGCTTTCCCAAGTTAAGCTGTCATTTAGGAACAGTTCGACTTCAGCAGCCATCGCTGGTAACACAGGCTTAAGGTAGACCATCAAGATCCTGAACAGGTGGATCGCCAGTGAACAGACGTCATGGGCATGTTGCTCTTGGCCTTCGGTCTTCACCAGTTTCCATGGTGCTTGCTCGGCAATATAGGCATTAGCCTTGTCCGCCAATGCCATAATGTCGCGCATCGCTTTGCCAAACTCTCGAGCTTCATAATGCTCAGCAATGGTCTCAGACCCATTTACGAACTCATCAAGTAACGCTTGGTCAGCGATAGTGGTTGATAAGGTGCCGTCGAAGCGTTTACTGATGAACCCTGCAGTACGGCTGGCGATATTAACCACCTTGCCGACCAAGTCTGAATTTACCCGTTGGGCAAAGTCTTCAAGATTCAGGTCCAAATCATCGATTTTGCTGCTGAGCTTTGCCGCATAGAAGTAGCGCAAATATTCAGGATTTAAATGATCAAGGTAAGAGCGCGCCTTGATAAACGTACCCCGACTCTTGGACATCTTCGCACCATTGACCGTCACATAACCGTGAGCGTGTACCGCCGTCGGTTGGCGTAGATCTGCGCCGTGTAACATCGCAGGCCAGAACAGACAATGGAAGTAGGTGATATCTTTACCGATGAAATGATGAACTTCTGCATCGGAGCCGGGTGCCCAGAAATCATCAAAGTTCAGGTCGTCACGCTTATCACACAGATTCTTAAAGCTGGCGAGGTAGCCGATAGGCGCATCTAACCAGACATAGAAATACTTACCCGGTGCGTTAGGGATCTCGAAACCGAAGTAGGGGGCATCACGGCTGATATCCCACTGCTTGAGATCGCCTTCAAACCACTCTTTCAGTTTATTGGCATTCTCTTCTTGCAGGGCACCGCTATTGAGCCATTCACCAAGCATCTTTTTAAATTGTGGCAAATCGAAGAAGAAATGCTCTGAATCTTTGAGGATAGGGGTAGCACCTGAGACGACAGATTTAGGGTGTTTCAGATCTGTTGGGCTATAAGTGGCACCACAGTTGTCACAGTTATCGCCGTTCTGATCTTCAGCGTCGCAGCGCGGGCAGGTGCCCTTAACGAAGCGATCAGGCAGAAACATCTCTTTTTCAGGGTCGAATAGCTGACTGATGGTACGGGTCTTGATATAGCCAGAGTCATTTAATCTGGTGTAAATCATCTCCGCCAGCGCTTTGTTTTCATCACTGTGAGTAGAATGATAGTTGTCAAAGCTGATCTGAAAATCGGCAAAGTCTTGCTGATGCTCAATCGCTGTTTGCGCAATCATCTCTTCAGGCGATATACCCAATTGCTGCGCTTTAAGCATGATCGGCGTGCCATGCGCGTCATCGGCACACACATAGTGACAAGCGTGACCACGGAGTTTTTGAAAGCGTACCCAGATATCCGTTTGAATATACTCGAGCAAGTGGCCTAGATGGATCGGCCCATTTGCATAAGGCAGGGCGCTGGTAACCAAAATGTTTCGCGACATGGTGTCGTCCAAATCCTGAATTCGTTGCACTTTTATAAGGAAGCGGATTTTACTAGAAGCAGCGCCAGCTTGCACCCGCTTCGGCCTAAACAATTGACGTGATACACTTCTGAGCCCGCAGAACGATAAGAATTACCCATGACAATCGATAATAGATCCGCCTTTTTAGTCGCTGTTGGTGATTTAGTAGAGCCGCTGACAGGACGTACGTTAAGCCAGTTGTCCGCACAGATAGAGCTAAACAATAATGCAGTTACCATCACTGTTGGCAGTTTTAATCAAGAATTCAAAGACCAATTAACGGGGCTGGTTGAGCGCTTAGTTGCGCAGTATGGTTTGGGTGATATAGCAATAACTATTTTAACCCGAGTGCCGGATTACCTAGTAGATGAATCCCGCGAAAACCTCAGTAAAGTGAAAAGTATTATTGCTGTGGCGAGTGGCAAAGGCGGCGTGGGCAAGTCAGCCACGGCTGCTAACTTAGCGTTAGCGCTAGCCCATGACGGTGCTGCTGTTGGCCTACTAGATGCAGATATCTACGGGCCCTCTGTACCTATTATGCTAGGTGTAGAAGGTGCAACGCCCGCGTCACCCGACGGCAAAGTAATGGCTCCCGTTGCGGCTCACGGTATTGTCTGTAACTCGTTGGGCTTTATTATCGACAGCGATAAAGCTGCTGTTTGGCGCGGGCCAATGGCTTCGGGTGCGTTACAACAACTGATAAATGACACCCAATGGCCTGAGCTGGACTATCTGGTCATCGATATGCCACCGGGCACCGGCGATATTCAGCTCACCTTGGCGCAGAAAGTACCAGTCAGTGCCGCCCTTGTGATCACGACGCCGCAAAATCTTGCGCTCTCTGATGCCAGGCGTGGTGTGGATATGTTCAATCAGGTCAATATCCCCGTTTGCGGCGTGGTAGAGAATATGAGCTTTTATTCTTGCGAACAGTGCGGCCACATTAATCACATCTTTGGTAAAGAAGGGGGCGATCTGTTAGCTAAAGAGACGGGCGTCCCGCTGTTGGCGCGTTTACCGCTGGAACCCTCGATCCGAAGTGATGCCGACTCTGGCAACCCTTCAGTCGCTGCCGATCCAAGTAAGCCTGTGAGCCAGCTTTACATAGAATTGGCGAGAAAAGTCGGTGCGTTTGTTTGGTCTCGGCATCAAGCCGCAACCGATAACGTACCTATTATCGAAATACAATAAGCAAAAGGTTGCGAAAAATAGGCGTCAGCGTTTTAATGAGCGCGCCGATCTATAGGGGAACAGCATGAGACTTTGTGATACCGATATTGAACGTTATTTAGACGAAGAGCGCATAATCATTGATCCACGGCCATCGAGCGAACTGATTAGCGGGGTTAGTGTCGATGTCACCTTGGGTAACACCTTCCGTACGTTCAATGATCACACCGCCCCTTACATTGATTTGAGTGGCCCCAGAGAAGAGGTTCAGGCGGCAATGCAACGGGTGATGAGCGAAGAGATTGTCATTGCCGATGGCGATGCGTTCTTTCTGCACCCAGGTGAGTTGGCATTAGCCGTGACCCATGAGTCTGTGACACTGCCCGCCGATATTGTCGGTTGGTTAGATGGTCGTTCTTCACTGGCTCGGTTGGGACTCATGGTGCACGTGACGGCCCACCGTATTGATCCGGGTTGGTCTGGACGCATCGTGTTGGAGTTCTATAACAGTGGTAAGTTGCCATTAGCATTGCGCCCCAAAATGAAGATCGGAGCACTAAACTTCGAAACGCTCACCGCGCCGGCTGCACGCCCTTATAACAAACGCACTGACGCTAAATACAAGGATCAACAAAGTGCAGTGGCGTCCCGAATTAGTGAAGACGAGTCATTATAAGCACTAAATAAGCCCCCAGAATGGGGCGTTGAATGAGCCGACGTCAGTCGGCTTTTTTGTATCCTCGTCATTTTCATACCCCCTTAGAGATATTTTTGTCACCTAACTGTCACATATTGATCTAAATCAACAGTGTTGGCATGGAACCTGCCTTTACATACCCGTAACCAAAACATAACAGACGGTTCATAAGCCGCGATTCGGGATTGCACGCGACCAATATCTTTATCTAATCGCGTCACATAATGTTTAAGGGAGTTCTACTAATGCATACATCTAATACACTGAAAAATGCTATCAAGCTTAGCCCGATCGCCTTGGCTATCGGCCTAGCCACTGCACCTGTTCAAGCAGAGTTACTTGACGATATAGCCACCGGTATTAAAGAAGGTAGCACCAAACTAAGCATGCGCTACCGTTATGAATATGTGGACCAAGACGGTAAGGACAAAGAAGCCAACGCGAGTACATTAAAGTCACGCATTACCTATACGTCAGCACCTATCAGTGGTTTCATTGCCGGAGTAGAAGCGGACCATGTATTGGTTGTGGGTAACGATAACTACAACAGTACCGAGAACGGAAAGACTGAATACCCAGTGGTTGCTGATCCGAAAGGCACAGATCTGAACCAAGCGTTTTTAAAGTACGTTGGCTTTGAAAATACCACTGCTACGCTCGGTCGTCAGCGCATTAATCTCGGTGACCAACGTTTTGTCGGCGGTGTTGGCTGGCGCCAAAACGAGCAGACTTATGATGGTGGCCGTGTCGAATACGCATTCTCCGAGGCGCTCTCTGTTGACGCATCATATATCTGGAACGTGAACCGCATCTTTGGCCCAGATGGTGCTGACTCAGATCTGCACGGTAATATCGGTGCGCTTAACCTCACTTATGATGCCGGTAAATTTGGTAAGGTGACGGCGTTTGACTACTATCTCGACTTCGATAACAACGATGGTTTATCGAGCAACACCGTTGGTTTTGTTTATAACGGCGGTTATGCGCTGAGCGAGACGACCAAGCTTGGACTAAAAGCGTCTTATGCGATGCAGTCTGACGCCGGTGATAACCCAGCCAGCTATGATGCAGATTACTATTTGGTTGAAGGTAGTGTGAAGTTCAAGCCTGTTTCTGTCAGTGCTGGCTACGAAGTTCTGGGATCAGACGATGGCGTTAGCTTTAAAACACCGTTGGCCACGCTGCATAAATTCCAGGGTTTTGCCGACAAGTTCCTCGTTACACCAGGTGATGGTGTTGTCGATACCTATGTAAAAGTCGCAGGCTCAGTAGCGGGTGTTAAGTTAGCCGCCTTCTATCACAATTTCGAATCGGATGAGGGCAGCACAGACTACGGTACAGAGATTGATCTGGTTGCTTCATATAAGATCAACAAACACTTTGGCATTCTCGGTAAGTATGCTTCCTACGATGCCGATGACCATGCAACCGACACCGACAAGTTCTGGCTACAACTCACCTCAACTTTCTAATTTGGTGAATAGTTCTTGCCATTAGGTAGAGAGCTCCTTAACGTCAAGGCTTGCCGGCAGCGTTAAGGAGCTCTTTTGCTTTACTATCCCGCATATTTAACTCTGAAAGATCGGAACGTGCTCGTTGTAGGTGGCGGTGCGGTTGGTTGCCGTCGACTTTCGCCATTGATTGAAGCCGGAGCAAAGGTGACGCTCGTGGCGCCACAGCTGGTTGACGAAGCGACCATGTTGGTGGAAAAGCATGACCTCAAATGGCTATGTCGTTCTTATTCCGCAGAGCTGCTTGCAGGGCAATGGTTAGTTATCGCAGCAACAAACAGTGCAAAACTAAATACGGCGATCGCACAGCAGGCGGAAGCTGACGGGATCTTTTGTAATGTCGCGAACGATGCAAATACGGGCAGTTTTATTTGCCCTTCGCTTATCAATGACGGGCAATGCCAGATCGCCATTGCAACAGGGGGCGCTGCGCCCGTACTCACTCGGCTGTTAAAATTCCGCATCCGCGCAATTTTGCCGCGCCATCTGAAACAACTGATAGCGGTTTCTGCGGCAAAACGCGCCGACATAAAGCGCACCTTCAGTACGGTCAGTCATCGGCGGCGATTCTGGGAGGGCTTCTTCAGTAAAGCGTTAAATCCGGACAACACAGACTATGCAAAACTATACCAACAGCACCTAAGTGAGGCCACTGAGCAGGCTAGCGCTGCGGTTCAGTTAACTTGTGTACTACCGGATGATCTTGATGATCTCTCTTTTGGTATGGTGAAAAAGCTTCATCAAGCAGATCTGGTTATCGTCAGCGAAAAAGATGAACGACGGATAGAGACTTTTATCCGCCAGGACTGCCGGCGGGTGCGCCCCGAGGCCTACGCGCAGATAGCACCCGAACCATATGCGTCGGTGATTGCGATCGTCACGAACTAACTAACGGTTAAACCAGTAAAGCTGCACCAAGTTAGCCAGTAACAATAGGCCTGCAACCACTTGCCAAAAGGTGAGGGGGCTGCGCTCAATGAGCGGTGCCCGTTCAAATTTTTCAATCAGTTCATCATTTGGTTGCGAGATATCGTGAAGAAATTCAGATAACGCGTGCTGCCTGTTTTTAGGGTTCGGAGAGCACGCTTTCTTAATGGCTAAATCGATCCACAGCGGTCGTTTGGTTTTTCGGTGTGCTAGCGGCGTATATTGCCAGACATTAAGGCTGGTTGGGGGGTTAAGCTTTGGATCTTTCAAAGAGAAAGGACGCTCACCACAAAGCATTTCGTAAACGATCACGCCAAGGCTAAACAGATCGGATTGAAAGGTACCTTTATGTCCCATTAAGTATTCAGGGGCAATATAGTCAACAGAGCCGACTGGGCAGGTTTCTAAATTAAAGCGCTCAATCTCATCTAAGCCCGCCACCTGTACCGTCCCAAAGTCGACAAGTTTCACCGTTCCATCGTTTCGGATCATGATGTTTTCTGGTTTAAGATCACGATGCACCATTTGGTGCCTTTGCAAGGCACGAATGCCGCTAATGACCTGTTTCAATATTGGGCGGATCAGCGCCATATCCGGTGTGGGGTGGTCGTACATCCATTGGCGAAGCGTAATACCATCTATGTATTCGCAAAGATGGTAGCGAAACGGGCTTTCTGAATCCGCGGGCTGACAGCGCATCACGTTATCGTGATCTATCTGTTCACCGACCCAGGCTTCGCGCACAAAACCTTCGAGATATTGCGGATCATCGGAAAAGTTTTCTGATGGTGCTTTTAGTACCCATTGGGTCTCATCTGATGACTCCACAAGATAGACATGGCTGCGCGTGTTGCTATGCAGCACTTTCACGATCTTGTAGCCGTCAATCTCGTTACCGACAGCCATCACCGGCGGGATCACTTTTGAGGTGAGTATCGACTGGGCTTCGGTCATCGTCTGCAAGGGCAGCGACTCAACCTCGACAAGCAGGCAGGTCAGGTTATCGTCACTATGAGAATCAGCAGCGAACGCAGCGATTGCATCTGATTTATCCTGTAGCTCCTGTTGCGAAGCCATCAGTTCTGTCAGTTGTTGCGGGCTGATCGCGTCATGGATCCCATCCGTAGTGAACAGCAGTTGATCACCTACTTGCAGCGGCACAGATTTAAAGTCGATCTGGAGCTTGTTATCTATACCTAAGGCGCGTGTCAGATAAAGCTTATTGGCTCGCTGATAATGGCAATGATCCTGGGTTAGTAGTGCCAGTTCATTGTCGCGATAAAGATAGATCCGACTGTCGCCGACATGGAAAAGATAAGCGGTTTGCCCCTTAATAATTGCCGCGCTTAATGTCGTTACCAAGCTGTCTTCGGTGTTCAGTGCACGGTGGCCCTGAGCGAATAACCAGTTGTTCAACGCGCTCAAAACACGGGTGGCTGATTTTTCAACCGTCCAACTATCTGGCGTACTGTAGTAGTTATTAATAAAGTCGGTCACTGCGGTGCGGCTGGCTATTTCGGCGCTGCTACAACAGCTGGCGCCATCAGCGATCACAGCCGTGATCCCTTTGTGTACAAGCTCGCCACCGTGAGCAACTTTCACCGCCAAGGCGTCATCATTTTTTTGTTTAACACCAGCACTACTATGGCTGGCAAAGCGAACACTCAAAACCGACATCAATGGCTTCCTGCAGGGCTTTAAACTAATAAAAAACACACAGTAAAAACATAGAAAAATGGGAGGCATAACCTCCCATTTCAAGCTAGCTAGTTGCGCTCAATCAAGGCTAACTTACCGTGATTAGTTCAACCGTGCCATCTTCATTTACTTCTGCCATCTGACCTTTCGGCTCTTCCATAAATAGCAGCGTGATAAAGCCAACAACGGCTGTACCGGCGATAACAAAGAAGAAAGTCTGATAGTCAACAAACGACAATACTGTCAGATAGGTTACCGCACCCACGTTACCATAAGCACCTGTCATGCCGGCTATTTGTCCAGTCAAACGACGCTTAATCAATGGTACAGCGGCAAATACTGCGCCTTCACCGGCTTGCACGAAGAATGAACATGCCATCGCTGCAGCAACGGCTAACCAAAGCGGCCAAGTACCATCAACAAGACCCATACACAGATAGCCAACCGCTAAACCGGCAGTCAAGATAAGCAGGGTCTTCTTACGGCCGCAACGGTCAGATATCCAACCGCCACCAGGACGTGACATCAGGTTCATAAAGGCATAGGCAGAAGCCAACAGACCTGCGTAAACCATATCCAATGCGAACACTTCACTGAAGAACAGCGGCAGCATAGATACCACAGCCAGTTCAGATCCGAACGTCGCGAAGTAAAGGATATTCAATACAGCGACCTGCTTAAACTTGTACTGATGAATCTCTGGTACTGGCTCTTTGAACAGGTTCTTGTTTACCTGTATCACTTTGTAAGAGTCAAAGATGTACAAGAACACTAGGCCGATATACATACCGTATGACACGGTGCTGCTTAACATATCAATATTGCTCGGTGACAACTTCCAGGTCAGCAAGGCTAACGCTGCATACATTGGCACTTTCATGATCAGCAGGAAGATCAAATCACCCTTGCTGGTCACTTCCATACCGCCGACTTGCTTTGGCTTAAAGTAAGTAGAACCTTCAGGTGTGTTGCGGACTGTACGGTAGTAGATAACACTGTAGAAAAGACAAATCGCACCGGTGGATGCAATCGCATATCGCCAGCCTTCGTCACCGCCGAACAGCAGGGCAACCGTCGGTAATGAAATAGCGGCTGCGGCTGAGCCAAAGTTACCCCAGCCACCATAGATACCTTCGGCGGTGCCTAGTTCATTGGCAGGGAACCATTCCGACACCATACGAATACCGATAACGAATCCGGCACCCACAAAACCTAATGCAAAACGGGCAATGGCAGCTTGTAAGAAGGTATCTGCAAAGGCAAACATAAAACAGGGGATAGAGCTGACAGCTAAAAGCACCGAATAAACCAGACGGGGGCCGAAGCGGTCGGTTAGGGCACCAATGATGACCCGCGCAGGGATCGTTAAGGCCACGTTTAGAATTAACAGGGTTTTTATTTCCTGCGACGATAACCCTAATGTACCAGCAATCGCTTGCATCAGCGGTGCGTGGTTAAACCAAACTAAAAACGTAATAAAGAACGCGATCCAGCTGGCATGTAAAACCTTCATTTTTCCGGTAAAGGAAATCAGGTTGAACTTTTCTCCAGTCATTACAAACTCCTGGTGCCTTTAACGGCACGTTTTATAATTAATATTTATTTTGCTGCCAGAGCGTAGCTTCGCTCTGCCGCCTGAATTAAAAAAAACGGCAGGCGGAAATCCGCCTGCCAAATGCTCAGAGGGATTGCAGCTGAACTCGGCCTTCCAGTTCGCGAACTGGGTAAGTAGGAATGGCAACACTTGCATCTTCGATACAGCTGCCATCACGCAGTGAAAAATGTTGCTTATAAAGGGGGGACGCGACCACCGGCTCGCCTTGCAATGACCCAGTAATACCGCGGGAAAGCACATTGGCTTTGCCGAATGGGTCATAGTTACCAATCGCGAACAGTTGTTGACCGCAACCTGAGCGGAAAATCGCTACTTGTTCACCTTGATGTAAGGCACACACACCAACGCCTGCGTGGATATCACCAGCGTCACAAATATCTATCCAAGTTTCGTTACTCATGATCCTGCTCCTTAATCCACTAACTCAACGACGTTGAGGTCTTCGGTTTGTGCTGTGCCTGCGGCTGCAGCGGCTTTTTCGGCTTCTGTGGCTGGGCGTCGCTGACCACGCTCGGTGACGTAACTCAGTTTGTCATCACCCACATCCGCATTGATGAAGTGACTAAAGCGCTTCAGCTTCTCTTTATCATTGATGGTGGTCTTCCACTCACATTGATATGTCGCAACCACCTTCGCCATCTCTGCTTCCAGCTCGTCGGCGATATTCAGGCTGTCTTCGATCACGACTTTGCGTAGATAGTCCAAACCACCTTCAAGGTTCTCCATCCAAACCGAAGTACGCTGTAAGCGATCAGCGGTACGGATGTAGAACATCAGGAAGCGGTCGATGTACTTAATCAGCGTTTCTTTGTCGAGGTCGCTAGCAAACAGATCGCCATGACGAGGGCGCATGCCACCGTTACCACACAGATACAAATTCCAACCGTTTTCAGTGGCGATAATACCGACATCTTTGCTCTGTGCTTCGGCACATTCGCGGGTACAACCGGATACGGCAAACTTGATTTTGTGTGGCGCGCGCAGGCCTTTGTAACGGTTCTCTGCTTCGATAGCCAAACCGACGCTGTCATCAACACCATAACGACACCAAGTGCTCCCCACACAACTCTTAACAGTACGCAGTGATTTACCGTAGGCGTGACCTGTTTCTAAACCAGCGTCGATGAGCTTGGCCCAGATAGGTGGCAGTTCATGGAGCTGAGCACCGAACAAGTCGACGCGCTGGCCGCCAGTGATCTTGGTGTAGAGGTCATATTCTTTCGCTACTTCACCAATCGCAATAAGCTGTTCAGGGGTGATTTCGCCGCCAGGAACACGGGGAACAACAGAGTAGGTGCCATCTTTTTGCATGTTGCCAAGGAAGATGTCGTTAGTGTCCTGCAGCGATATATGTTCGTCTTTCAGTACATATTCGTTGTTGTAAGAAGCCAAGATAGAACCAACGGCGGGCTTACAAATTTCACAACCATCACCACGGCCATGTTCGGCCAACAACTCACCAAAGGTACCTATCTGTTTAACTCGAACAATGTCGGCTAACTCTTGGCGACTATGGTCAAAGTGCTCACAGATATTGTCGTTAACTTCGACACCTAGCTTCAGTAGTTCGGCATTCATCACCTGACCCACTAAGGCCAGGCAACCACCACAACCGGTAGCCGCTTTAGTCGCGCCCTTGATGGCACCTATATCTGTCGCGCCGGCTTGTACCGCCGCCATCAGGTCGCCTTTGGTGACGTCATGGCAAGAACAGATCTGAGCGCTGTCAGGCAGAGCATCTACGCCAAGTCCGGCGCTGGCTTCTTCGCCGTCGATTGCAGGTAAAATGAAGACTTCCGGTGACTCAGGCAGCTCCATATCATTTAGGTGAAGCTGCAACAGTGAACCGTATGCGTCAGCATCACCCACCAGAACAGCGCCTAAAAGCTTTTTGTTGTCGCTAGAAACAACCAACTTTTTGTAAACCTGCGTGTATTCATCACAGAAGGTGTAACACTGGGCGCCTTCTGTATTGGCGTGGGCGTCACCGATGCTGGCAACGTCAATACCAAGCAGCTTGAGCTTGGTGCTCATGTCTGCGCCCTTAAACTCAAGGTCACCACCGGTGATCTGGTCAACGGCGGCTTTGGCCATCTGGTAACCCGGCGCGACCAAACCGAAAATACGACCGTCCCAGAGGGCACATTCACCCACGGCGTAGATATCTTCAGCGCTGGTCTGACATTTGTCATCAACCACAATGCCGCCACGTGGGCCTACTTCAATATCAAACTCACGTGCCAGGTTATCCCGTGGACGGATACCTGCCGAGAAAACGATCATATCGGTTTCCAGGAAGCTACCGTCAGCAAAGTTCATGCGATAACGGCAGGTTTCGCCAGCAACGATTTCAGTGGTGTTCTTTTCGGTATGAACAGTCACGCCGATATCTTCAATCTTGCGGCGCAGTAACTTACCGCCACCTTCATCTAACTGCACTGCCATCAGGCGTGGTGCAAACTCGACAACGTGGGTTTGTAAGCCAAGGTTCTTAACCGCGTTGGCGCATTCCAGGCCCAATAGGCCACCACCCACAACAACACCGACTTTGCTGCCTTCGGCGGATGCGGTGATTGCTTCTAAATCTTCAATTGTGCGGTAAACCAGGCAGTGTTCTTGTTCATGCCCTGGTACTGGTGGCACAAACGGGAAAGAGCCCGTTGCCAGGATCAGCTTGTCGTAACTTTCTACGATGCCTTTGTCCGTGGTGATAGTTTTGGCTTCTTTGTCGATAGAGACAACTTGCTGATTCACCAGATAACGTACCTGACGCTCATCGTAATAAGCCTCGCTGGTCATCATTAGATCATCAACCGTTGCGCCAGTAAAATAGCTCGACAACTGGACGCGGTCATAAGCCAAACGAGGCTCTTCTGCAAAAGTGGTTACTTCATAACTATCAGCGGCTTGGTGGCTGCTAAGTTCATCAATGAACTTATGACCAACCATGCCATTACCGACAACAATGACTTTCGTTTTATTTGTCATAGTGGGATCCCTCTAAATTATGCTGACAGCTCGTGCTGTTCTGATTCGATTAAAGTGTTAAACCAGTTAAGGGCAGGGGCTAACGTAACTACCTCGCCAATAACGACCAATGTTGGAGATGGCAACTGGTGTTGCTTTGCCAATTCGGGCAACGTTTCTAATGTGCCTATAACGGTTTGTTGTTCTGGACGGCAGCCATTGGAAATCAAAGCGGCCGGCGTGTTGGTTGGCATACCGTGATAAGACAGTTCACGGCGAATATCAGGAAGTTTGCTTAGCCCCATATAGATAACTAGCGTTTGTGCCGGGCGGGCAAGGGCATGCCAATCGAGGTTAAGTCCGGTTTCACCGTGGGCGGTAATAAAGGTACAAGCTTGTGCCATACCGCGGTGAGTGAGTGGGATACCTGCATAGCTGGTGCAGCCCGATGCCGCAGTGATACCTGGCACGATCTCTACATCAACGCCAATCTTGCGCAGGGTTAAGGCTTCTTCACCGCCACGACCAAATATAAACGGGTCGCCTCCTTTAAGACGGCAGATGTTAAATCCTTCAGCCGCCTTAGTGACTAACAACTCGTTTAGTGCCGACTGGCTGATACTATGATGATTTTTCGATTTGCCGACAAACAGCGCAGCGGTTTGTTCTGGAAACAACGCCCTAATTTCATCGCTGACCAGCGCATCGTAGAGAATTAGGTCTGCTTGTTGAATAATGCGCAGAGCTTTAACTGTTAGTAGTTCAGCGTCACCTGGGCCCGAGCCGACCAACCAGACTTTACCTTGCGAAGATGCTGACTTTGATGGAGTTGACTGCTGCTTAAGCGCTCTTGTTTCATTGTTCAGCGCGATAATCTTATTTCCCATCATTTACCCTCAAACTTGCTGCTGGTTGTAAAAACAACGCTATTTAACTAGGTACAAAGCAAGGTTGAGGCCAACTGTGTTTTTGATTGGTTGTTTTTATCTAACGCACTGTAATTTAATGATTTATTTGCCAGCCTCGATTGGTGGTGTCTAAATCCACTCTATGAGTAGGGGTAGTAGGTCTATCTCGCTATAGGTAGTGTTTTGACAAGCTGCTTGCCCAATGTGATCTAGGTTGCACTTTTATCTTGCGCCAATAAAGTGCAGCCGGGGCAGCTTTAACGAGTTGTCAATTTAAGGTACTAAGGCTGAAATGCCGTTACGGCGGGGGTTTTACGATGTTTTGCCAGTGTGGCAAGGGTATTGCACCAAAGCAACGCAGAGATGTTTATTAGGAGTATTCCATGACCAACGACTGGGTGAAAACAACCTGCCCATACTGTGGCGTCGGGTGTGGCGTTGAAGCCAATGCAGATGAATCGGGTAAGGTCACTATTCGCGGTGACAAATCCCACCCAGCGAATTATGGAAAGCTGTGTTCTAAAGGACTCGCGCTAGGCGACACGGTTGTACCCACCGGGCGCTTAACGCACCCCTATCAAGATGGTCAGCGTATTAACTGGCAACAGGCACTGAATACGGTAGCGAAGCAGTTTCGCGATACGATAGATGCCCACGGGCCAGACTCTGTCGCGCTCTATGTGTCCGGCCAGTTGCTCACCGAAGACTACTACGTCGCCAACAAATTGATGAAAGGCTACGTTGGCTCAGCCAACATCGATACCAATAGCCGACTTTGCATGTCATCTGCGGTGGCGGGGCATAAGCGTGCATTTGGTACTGACACTGTACCTGGTTGTTATCAGGATTTTGAAGTGGCAGATCTACTTGTGCTGGTTGGTTCGAATTTAGCCTGGTGTCACCCCATCCTGTTTCAGCGGGTAAAGCAGGCCAAGTTAGACAGGCCAAACATGAAGATCATTGTGATCGATCCACGGGTAACAGATACCTGCGATATCGCCGATCTACACTTGCCGATCAAGCCCGGCAGCGATGTCTTACTGTTCAATGCATTACTGGCTTATCTGGCAGCGAACGATCATCAAGATCCTGAGTATCTTTCCAAATATACCGAAGGGGCCGAGCAGGCACTGCACGCCGCCCATGCCGATCAGGGCGATTTGGGTGATTTACAACAAATCGCCACAAAGTTAGGTATAGATAACGCTAAGTTGACCGAATTTATGGCGCTGTTTGCTGCCACAGAAAAAGTCACCACCGTATATTCTCAAGGCGTAAACCAGTCCACCAGTGGCGTGGATAAAGTCAACGCGATCATCAATTGTCATCTGTTAACGGGTCGTATCGGACGCCCCGGCATGGGCCCGTTTTCGATTACCGGTCAGCCTAATGCGATGGGTGGACGCGAAGTGGGTGGACTGGCCAATATGCTGGCTGCCCATATGGAGTTTACTGACGATGCCATTGCACGGGTGCAGACGTTTTGGGATTCGCCGACAATGGCCACAGAGCCAGGTGCCAAAGCGGTCGATCTGTTTAATAAGATGGAACAAGGCGAGATCAAAGCGGTTTGGATCATGGCGACTAACCCTGTCGTCAGCTTGCCCGATGCCGATCGCGTAAAGGCTGCGCTACAGAAGTGTGATTTTGTGGTCGTATCGGACTGCATAGCAGATACAGATACCACCCGTTTAGCCAATGTATTGTTACCGGCGCGCGGTTGGTCAGAAAAATCAGGTACAGTCACCAACTCAGAGCGGCGAATTTCGCGGCAGCGCGCTATTGTACCGCCAGCAGGTGAAGCCATGGCCGATTGGTGGATCATCTGTGAAGTCGCCAAACGCATGGGATATAAACAAGGGTTTAACTTCTCCCACGAAGGCGAGATATTTGCCGAGCATGCACAGCTGTCTGGATATGAAAACGACGGTTCGCGCGACTTCGATATCAGCGCTTTCAGTAATATGAGTAACGAAGAGTTTGATGCACTGACGCCGTTCCAATGGCCGATGATAACGAAAGGCGACATCAGTCTACATAAACGCTTTTTTGCTGAAGGAAATTTCTACACGCCAAACCGCCGTGCCCGGCTTATTCCAGTTAAGCATCGACAACCGGCGCAAGATGTCAGCGACAACTATCCACTGGTATTGAATAGTGGGCGTATTCGCGACCAATGGCATACCATGACGCGTACAGGCTTAGCATCTAAGCTGAACGCCCACTTGCCAGAGCCATTTATATCGATCCACCCTGATACCGCGAAACAGTTTGGCTTGGAAAAGGAAGGCCTCGCCAATGTGGAAAGTCACCACGGCAGCGCATTAGTACGGGTAGAAACATCCGCGCGTATGCGTCAGGGTGAGATTTTTATGCCGATCCACTGGACCGGCGTTACCTCATCTAGAGCTCGGGTTGGCGCACTGGTGTCACCGGAAGTGGACCCCACATCCGGCCAACCAGAATTCAAACATACACCAGTAAAAGTCAGCCCTTGGTTTCGTCAAAGTGAAGCCTTGTTACTCACCACGGATGACACTCCCATCCATGAAACGGAATATTGGGTCAACCAACGCGTCGAGCAGGGCATTCTCTATCGCATGGCCAGCCTGCAAGGTAGTGATACCGTCGCCGGTTTGTTGCAAGCGCGCATGCAACCCTTTATCGGCGAGCAAAAGCTTAGCTTCATTGATACTGCGACGGGCAGTTATCGCTACGCCGTATTAAAAGAGGGACGCTTGTTGGGCTGCTATATCGTTGGTAAACGCCTGCAACGAGACGACTATGACTGGTTAGCCACGCTGCTAGATAAGCCTCTGGGCAGCGAAGCGATGCGCAGTATTATGAGCGGTAAAGCACAAGGCTCACTGGCAGCAGGACGCACTGTGTGCGCTTGTAAGCAGGTGGGCTATAAAACGCTTTGTGCCGCAGTAAAAAATGGCGCGACTGATCTTGATGCGCTGCAGTGTGAAACCACTGCGGGTACAGGGTGCGGCTCATGTGTACCAGAGCTGAAAGAGATTATTCAGGATTGTGCATTTGAAGAGGTGACGTAAGCAAGTCGGGCACTTAACTACTGGTTCAACCAATCCCAAGTTTTTAGTTAAAAGCGGCTATTTTCAGCAAAAATGGCCGCTTTTTGTTGCTAACTGTAAAACTTTCGAACACTCGCTTGAGCCCTGCCTAAGCGACTGCTAACCTACCATTCATTATCAAGATAAACTTGAACGGAACCAAGTGAATGCTAAAACGATTACTGCTTGCTAGCCTCGCTCTACCTTTGAGCGTTAGCGCCGCGCCTCTCTCGATGGATCTTGACGCGTTAAGCCATGGCGAGATTGTAAACGACCAGTTTGATGGGGTCACAGTGTCGGGCACCAACCCAAATCGTGGTTTCGATTACGTTGCAGCATTTGATACCAATAAAGATGCGACTCGAGATCCCGACCTGGAATCACCCTGGTCAGGCGGCAACCTGCCAACCGATACCGATTTAGGCAATATTCTTATCATTGCTGAAAACAACGTAGGTGCCGACGATGGCGTGCTTGACCTTCCAGACGACGAGGGCACACGACCAAACGCAGGTACGATCAGTTTCGCATTTGATGTTGACCTATTCAGTTTTAGTTTTGTACTGGTTGATATCGAGGGTCCGTCAGAGTACGGCATCGACGGTGGTTTCTTCGCATCATTTTATGATGGCGACACACTACTCGAAAGCGTTGGCTTTGGTGCATTGGTCGGTAATACTGGCCCCTACGGCAGCAATGCGGTTTTTGGCGATAACACCATCAACCAAATTAACCCGATCACCGCCTCACTGTTAGGTACCACCTTCGACCGTGTCGACGTCACATTTGGCGGCTCCGGCGCTATCGGTGGTATTCAATATCAGGTGCCGGCACCTGCCACACTAGCGCTGCTCGGTTTAGGCTTAGTTGGTGTTGCGCTGAGAAAACGCCGGACTAACTAAGTTTGCGGTAAACCATAAGAGAAGGGGCTAATAAGCCCCTTTTTTGTTGCCCGCAACAAATTAAGTTGCACACTTTCTTGCTGTGTACCCTTACAGTTCCCCTGATTTGGACTGGCTTCCTATGCCAAAGCTGTGTCAAGAAATGAGATAAAGGCATTTGCAATTAGTGCGAGATTTGTTGAAATTAGTCAATAAGTTAAGTGCGAGATGCATGATCCCAGACGAGCCCGCCTGCTGGGCAAGTTCGGTGATAGCAAGCATGCTCTCTAAATGGAGATAGGAAGCACGTGCTTTCTACTTAACGTTATGTTTCTCAATAGTATGACATATTGCGTAGCTATTGCCTTCGTTGCTGCTTTGGGTACATCAGCACTAAGTGCGCCAGGTATCTACTGGATCTTCGGTTGTTTCCCCGCTTGGCATTCAACCTATAGCGTGACACTAAGCTGGCTTCTGATTCTGGCTCTTGTTGCTTCTACAGTGGCGTTTAGCACTGTGTCGGTTGAACAAGGTGAGGGAGAACTGCTCACTAAGGTTGTTGAAGTTGCCAAAGGCCTCATGGCTACAAGTGTCATGTACCTTGCTAGCTACTAGCTTATGCATCGGTTTGTTTTATCAGGCATTATTCTGCCATTTTCATCTAATACGTGTTGACACCCGTGAAACGAATGAACAAGCCAAATAGACAGTCGGGTCAAAAGCCACAATATTTGTTTTTAGCACTAGGGCTATTTATTCAATCTTGTGCAAAGGCGATGATTTATTGCCTACTGAGACGTGGCTCTCGTACGAACACTGTGAGATTGAGGTTTGAATAGCGTCACCGAGATCTGACCATGACCTATTTATACGAATGGTATTCCCCTCCTAAACAGTTTGATGTTGTATGCCCGAATTGCGGGCGGCCCGCGCTGTGTCAGGATGTTAAAACTAGCGAGAAAGGCTGTATTATCAATCTGGCTAGGAAACCAGCTCCGCTAGCGAAGAGCCGGTTGTCAGGCAGCATCAGCTGCTTACACTGCGGTTTTAGAAAATCGACATTCATTCGTTTGCCAGCTGATCTGTATTGGTGCTGCGATGTGAAGGGTAAATTGCTTTGGGCATGGTCTCGCAAACATGCTGCTCTCGTCTTAGACTACTTAACCGCTAAAGACCGAAATCTATCTCATTACAAACACTCGGTATTTTTGCTGCATATCCCCAAGCATTTTAAATTAGCAAAAAATAGGCCGGCGGCTGTGAAGGCACTGACAAAACTTCTAACGGCTCAACTCTAGCGCGATACAAAGAAGGAGAGACACGATATGGCAAGGATGATCTTAGTGTGTGGCCCGACTGGTGCCGGTAAAACAACCTATTCGTTGTCCCTTGCCAATGAGCTGGGCGCCGTCCGTTTTTCGATAGACCCATGGATGCAAACTCTGTATTCCAAAGATATGGTGTCACTGGATTACAGCTGGATGATCGAACGGGTGGAACGTTGTTACGCCCAAATATGGGAAGTAAGTAAGCAGATTTTGATGCTTGAAGGTATTGTCATACTCGATTTAGGTTTTACTACGCGTGAGCAGCGCGCGGCATTTGCCGACAAAGCAAGAGCGTTAGGTATTGAGCCAGAACTGCATTTTGTCGACGCCCCTAAGGCGTTACGGAAACAGAGAGTCTCACAGCGTAATGCGGAAAAAGATCCCGCAGTATACTCGTTCGAAGTTACAGATATGATGTTCAACTTTATGGAGCCAAGGTTTGAAGTGCCAGATCAAGCTGAGCTTAAATTTGGCTGTAAAGTAGAACCATAAGGAACGTGGTTAACCCACGCATTTTCACGCCACAAGATTTTTACTGCGCTAGCAGAAACTGGGTTAGCAGAAACTGGGTTAGCAGCTAATACACACGATTTGAAGGGATTATGAAATTTAAGTGGATTACCTGGGCGACAATGTTATGCAGCTTTGTCCCATGTTTGTGGGCAGTAGAGCTCCCTACCAGTGCCCGTTCAGAAACCGCCATTGCACAGGTCGAACCGGCATTAAAGAAGGCACTGGCAGCCAAAGGGCTGAAATACGGTGCGCCGATATTTATCCGTATATTTAAGACGCCTGGCGTACTCGAATTATGGTTGGAATCGGCCAGCGGTGAGTTTAAACATTTTAAAAGCTACGATATTTGCGATTTCTCCGGCGATCTGGGACCGAAGGTGAAGGAAGGGGATTACCAAAGCCCCGAAGGGTTCTACTTTGTAAACGCTGGACGATTAAACCCATGGAGCCAGTTTCACCTGTCTTTTAACCTCGGTTACCCCAATCGCTACGACCGTTATCATGGGCGAACAGGTAGCGCGCTGATGGTACATGGCAACTGTGTTTCGATCGGCTGCTACGCGATGACTGATAGCTACATAAACGAAATATACGCATTAGCAGTTGCGGCATTAAGGTCAGGCCAGCCCTATTTCAGAGTACATGCATTTCCATTTGAGTTAGAAAATGATGCGCTTGCCAAGTACCGGGACAATCAGTGGTACGAATTTTGGCAAAACCTTAAACAAGGTTATGACTACTTTAACGAACACAAACGCCCACCTAACGTCGAAGTGTCTAATGGTATCTATACCTTTGGGGCTTAGGCTAAGCAGCGTCAAATTGATGCTTGCTTAGTGTCTAGCTAATACCGACCCCCGATGCGATCGCTTGATAGATCGCATCCGTTAACTGTGTAAGATCTTCAGCGGCGATAACGTATGGCGGCATGACGTAGATCCGTGTGCCAAACGGGCGGATCCAAACTCCTTGTTCAACAAAGAATGCCTGGATCTCGGCGACGTTCACATCTTCTCTCACTTCAACCACGCCAATAGCACCGATGACACGTACATCTGCGACGGCAGCTAGATCCCGGCATTTAGCTAATTCACGATGGAGTTGTTGCTCAATTGCTGCCACTTGGGATTGCCACTGTTGCGTGGCCAGCAGATCGAGTGAGGCACAAGCGACAGCGCAGGCGAGGGGGTTACCCATAAATGTAGGGCCGTGCATGAATACCCCCGCTTCACTTTCACACACACCGTTCGCGACCTCTTTTGTGCACACCGTAGCAGCAAGGGTCATGTATCCGCCGGTAAGTGCTTTGCCCACGGTGATAATATCCGGTACCACGGCACCACTTTCGCCGTGCTCAAGCGCGAACATTTTGCCTGTGCGGCCGAAACCTGTGGCTATTTCATCGAATATGAGCAGCGTATTATAGTGGTCACACAGTGCCCGTAGCTGGTCTAAAACGGCGCCATGATAGATACGCATACCACCAGCGCCCTGTACGACGGGCTCAATAATAACGGCAGCGATCTGTTCATGTTGTGTTGCTAGTAGCTGTGCCAGTGGCTCTAGCGATGCCGGGTCAAATTCGCCTTCGGTGATATTTTTTGGTGGCTCGGCGAACAGTTGCTTGGCCAATACGTTTTCAAACAGGGAGTGCATGCCTGTTTTGGGATCGCATACCGACATCGCCCCAAACGTATCGCCGTGGTATCCGCGTTTAAAGCTGACAAACTTGGTCTTAGCGGGCTGGAGCTTTCCTTGCCAATACTGAAGCGCCATTTTCAATGCGACTTCGACGGCAACCGAGCCGCTGTCGGCAAGAAACACCTGTGACAATGGCTTAGGTAACAGTGCCAGTAGTTTCTTACTGAGTTCAATGGCCGGCGCATGGGTAAGGCCACCAAACATAACGTGACTCATTTTACTAAGCTGAGTGGTTGCAGCGTCATTAAGCGCAGGCACGTTATAGCCATGTATCGCAGACCACCATGAGCTCATGCCATCGATCAGTTCCCGTCCATCATCAAGCTTGATCCTGACACCGCTCGCGGACGCTACTCCGAAGCATGGCAATGGGTTTAGCGCGGATGTGTATGGGTGCCATAGGTGGTTCTTGTCAAAGTCGACATCAATATTTGGGTTGTTATTGCTCATTTAATACTCTGTTGTAAACCTTTGATTCTGGTCTGCGTTGACAGGGTCGTAAGCTGAAGTAGACTAGCGGGAATATCAAAAGAATCAATGGAAGAGTTATCCCGATGACTGAATCACCCCGTCACCACTGGACCGTTAAACAGGTTGTAGAGCTATTTGCATTACCTTTTAACGATTTAATGTTCCAGGCGCAAACCGTTCATCGTGCCAACTTCGATCCGAACCAAGTCCAGGTCAGTACGTTGATGTCGATTAAAACCGGCGCCTGTGCAGAAGATTGCAAGTACTGTCCGCAAAGTGGGCATTACCATACTGATGTTGAACGCCAGCGCTTGCTAGAAGTTGAAAAAGTTTTGCAGGAAGCGGCTCAAGCAAAAGATAAAGGTGCAAGCCGTTTTTGTATGGGGGCTGCGTGGAGCAATCCAAAAGAACGGGATATGCCTTATTTGGTGCAGATGGTTGAAGGCGTGAAAGAGATGGGTCTGGAGACCTGTATGACGCTGGGCAAATTGACGGTAGAGCAAGCAGAAGTGCTAGGCCAGGCCGGGCTGGATTACTACAACCATAACCTAGACACCTCACCTGAATACTATGGTGAAATCATTACCACCCGAACTTATCAGGACCGCTTAGACACGTTGTCCCATGTGCGTTCTGCAGGAATGAAAGTATGTGCAGGTGGTATTGTCGGTATGGGGGAAAGCCGTCAGGACCGTGCCGGTTTGTTGGTGCAATTGGCTAACTTGCCAATGCAGCCAGAAAGCGTACCAATTAATATGCTGGTTAAAGTAAAAGGCACCCCGCTTGATCAAGTGGATGACCTCGACCCATTTGAGTTTATTCGCTCTATTGCCGTCGCGCGTATCTTGATGCCTGCTTCTTATGTGCGTTTGTCTGCTGGCCGCGAAAAGATGAATGACCAGATGCAAGCTTTGGCTTTCCTTGCTGGTGCCAACTCGATTTTCTATGGTGATAAGCTGCTGACAACACCCAATCCTGAAACTTCTGACGATCACCGCTTGTTCAATACGCTGGGCATCAAAGTGGAGCAGCGCGAAGAAGCCAGTGACGAGGCCCATGAGCAGGTTCTTATGTCCGCCGTGGTTGAAAGCCAGCAGGACAAAATGTTCTACGAAGCCAATTAATCGCGATGGCGTTTGAACATCTGGCAGATGAATTAGATGCGCGCCGTTTAGCGTCATTGCAGCGGCAGCGACATCTATTTGTTACCGGCAGTGGTCGTTATTTGGCGTTGGATCAGGAAGGTGACGGTCAGCGTTATCTTAATTTCGCCAGTAACGATTATCTTGGCCTAGCCCATCACCCTAAAGTGATCGCAGCATGGAAAGCCGGCGCAGATAAATACGGTTGCGGCTCGGGCGGCTCCTTTCTTATTACAGGCTATAACCACGCCCATGCTGAACTGGAAGAAGCTGTCGCTGACTTTGCTGGCCAACAAAGTGCATTGCTGTTTAACTCTGGCTTTGCGGCTAATTCAGCCGTGTTAGCTACGTTGCTGACCAAAGAGGATCTACTGATCCAAGATAAGCTTAATCACGCCTCTTTAATTGACGGTGGATTGAACTGCGCCGCACGAATGACCCGCTTTAAGCACAACGATCTGGCCAATCTTGGGCAACGTCTTCAGCAATCTGGTCGCAACAAACTGGTGGTGACTGAAGGGGTTTTCAGCATGGATGGTGACACCGCGCCGATCCATGATATTGCTTCTTTGTGTAATCAACACGACGCTTGGTTGATGGTTGATGATGCCCATGCGTTTGGTGTGACCGGCAACGGCCGCGGCAGCCTAGCCCAGGTAATGCCGCAAGCGATCCGTATCTATATGGCAACCTTTGGTAAAGCGTTAGGCGTTGGTGGTGCGTTTGTTGCGGCCAGTAATACGGTGATCGAGTATCTGAAACAGTTTGGTCGTCACTACATCTACACAACATCAATGCCACCCGCACAGGCGTGTGCTGTGCTTGCTTCACTCAGCTTAGTGAAAGAGGAGCCGTGGCGCAGAGAGTTACTTGAAAAGAACATTATGCTATTTCGCCAACAAGCTGCTGATGCCGGTTTACCGCTAGGTGACTCGAGCACGGCTATTCAACCTGTTTTGCTTGGCGATGTAGCTATCACCATGGCGTTAGCTGAGCGCCTTAAAGAACGCGGCTTTTGGGTAGGAGCGATTCGACCACCAACCGTGCCGGTCGGCGGCGCGAGATTAAGGATCACCATCAGCGCCAGCCATGAAGCACAAGATATAGCAGCACTTGTCACCGCAATCGCAGAGGAATACAGGGTTGTCGTCGAACAGCAGTAAACAACGTATCGCAACCAGTTTTGGCCGTGCTGTAGAGAGTTATGATGATGCCGCAAGGCTGCAGCGTTATGCTGCCGAATGTTTGTGGCAATGTTTAGACCCAAGCCCGACGCTCGGAGTTGCGGTGGATTTAGGCTGTGGCACGGGCTTGCAGCTAAGTAAGATCCAGCAAAACGCCGATGCCGTTATCGCTATCGACCTATCGCGGGGAATGCTCAAGCATGCGCAATGCCAATACCCTGATGATTCATGCCTTTGGTTGCAGGGGGATGCGGAGTCTTTGCCACTGTTAGATGCGACCGTTGATACCTTGTATTCCAACCTCATGGTGCAATGGTGCCACGATCTTGACCAGGCATTGCGGGAGATCTATCGCGTATTAAAGCCTGGTGGGCGCGCGGTAGTTTCAACCTTATTGCGTGGTTCACTGGCTGAATTAGAACAAGCATGGCGCTCAGTGGATGATTACCGCCATGTGAATGACTTCCTCAGCGCGGAGCATATTTCAGAACAACTACAGACACAGCGTTTTAGCGTGGCAAGACTTCAAGTTGAACCGCTGACACTTGAGTACCAGCGATTGACTGCATTAACCCGAGAATTGAAGTCGGTAGGTGCTAATGTGGTGACCGAGAATAAGCGCAAGAGCCCTTTGAGTAAGTTAGATGTGCAGCGGTTACTTTCGGGCTACGAACCATTCCGCCTGAGCAATGATAAGTTGCCGGCGACCTATCAGATCGGTGTGTTGGTGTTACAGCGTTAAGCAAAAGGGACAATGTGAAAACAGTATTTATAACCGGCACGGATACTGATGCCGGCAAAACATTTACGTCGGTTCAGTTAATTCACTGGTGGCAAAACCAAGGGCTGTCGGTGGCTGTATCAAAACCTGTTGCAGCAGGCGGGACACTCAATCCCGCAGGTAGGCTGGAGAACGAGGACGCCTTAGCGCTGATGGCTGCGACGCAGTTGGAAACAACTTACCAAGAGGTCAATCCGTACTGCTTTAATGCACCAGCGTCTCCCCATATCTCCGCCGCACAAGATAACGCTCAGGTATCACTCGCTGAGCTACAACAACATCATCAGGACGTGATAGCAACGCGCGGTGCAGATATCTGCTTGGTAGAAGGTGCGGGCGGTTGGATGGTGCCGATTAATGATAGTGAGCTACTTTCAGCTTTACCTATTACGATGCGGTGGCCGGTCATTTTGGTGGTGGGAATGAAACTTGGTTGCCTTAATCATGCTTTGTTAACGGCAGCGCAAATAAAAGCGCAGGGTGGTCATTTGGTTGGGTGGATAGCAAACTCGCCGTTGCCTGAGATGGAATTCCTAGCAGAAAACATTGATACCTTGGCATCGCTTATTGATGCGCCACTGATCGGGACAATTGGCTATCAGCAAACAGAGATGACCAATTTCGATTTAGTTTTGTAGGCATTGTGCAGCGCTTTCCCACGATGGAAAACGCTGATTTGCTGAAAGGCGTGTTAGCTACTGCGATTTATCAGGCGTTAAGAACGTCGTCACCATCTTTCAGTGTCACAGCATCGACTTGGTAACGTAGTACCTTACCATCGGTGTCGCCATGATAGGTGTGCTGTTCTCCATCAACTTTTATACAGCATCCCTCTGGCAGGGCGATGACCCGCTGATCTTGAGCAACGGTCAGGTATTCTGCCAAACGTTGACTGCGTGACTCTCCGTTATGACCGGGTAAAGTTGCATCGGTGAAGTGTGGATTTATCTGGTAAGGCACCAAGTTTAACGCATTGAAACTCGGCGGACAGACGATCGGCATGTCATTGGTGGTGCAAATCGTTGGGCCAGCCATATTGCTACCAGCGCTCCAACCAATATAAGGCGTACCAGCATCTACTTTGTTTTGGATCGCATCGATCAACTTTTGATCGTATAACGAAGCAAGTAATTGGAAGGTGTTACCACCGCCCACCAGTATCAATTCAGCGGCTTGAACGGCTTTGATCGGGTCCTGCATATCAGTGATATTGGTGATATCCAGGTTTAAAGGTTGTAGCGCCTCGGCGACCATACGGTGATATACGCTGTGACTGATGGTGACACCCGCATAAGGGATGAAAACAGCCTTTCGGATACCGCTTGGCAAAAAGTCACGGACCATCGCCAGAGGCTGCGCCAGGTAGGCATTATCGCGATAACGTGAGCTGCTTAACAATAAGAGTTTTTTCATAATTTTGGTTAATATTTTGAAATGCTTTTTGAGCTAGATCTGTAGTTCGAACTACCAGAATACACTATATTGGAATCGTGCATTTGAGCAAATCTCAGATGCAGCGTAGCGAAAGTTGCGCATGTCTCCCAAAATACCGTCAAAGCCACCTGCGTCACAGGTGGCTTTTTATTTGGTTACATTTTTTTACCTGTTAAATGAAGTAAAACCCCATTGAAAACGGTCTTAACGACCATACCTATAAAATAACTATGTACTAAGAGGTGTTTTCATTTATGAAGCGCGTTTTACTGTTTATTGCAACGAACCTGGCCGTTGTATTAGTGCTAGGTATCGTATTGAACGTTATCTTTTCCGTGACAGGCTTACAGTATGGCCGTGGCAACATCGCGTCTCTACTTGTACTGGCAGCCGTGTTTGGTTTTGGCGGCTCTTTCATTTCACTGGCCATATCTAAGTGGATGGCGAAACGTTCCACTGGGGCGCATGTTATTACCAATCCAGCGAACGAGACCGAACGCTGGCTAGTCGACACCGTTCAGCGTCAGGCGGCCAAAGCGGGCATTGGTATGCCAGAAGTGGCCATCTATCCTGGTCAGGAGATCAATGCCTTTGCTACTGGAATGAAACGCAATGATGCGCTGGTAGCGGTTAGCGTTGGTTTGCTTAATAACATGACCCGTGATGAAGCAGAAGCTGTGTTGGCCCATGAAGTGAGCCACGTGGCGAACGGCGATATGATCACGATGAGTTTGCTGCAAGGTGTAGTAAATACCTTTGTTATTTTCTTTGCCCGTATTGTTGCCAATATTATTGATAACTTCTTACGTGGTGATGAAGAGGGTGGCGGTTTAGGCGGTTTTGCTTACTTTGGTGTTGTTATGGTACTCGAACTGGTATTCGGGATCCTGGCAAGTACCATTGTTATGTGGTTCTCACGGCAACGAGAGTTTCGTGCTGATGAGGGCTCTGCACGGTTGGTAGGTAAAGAGAAAATGATCGCAGCACTCGAACGATTGAAGCAACCAGCTCCTGAAACACAGTTGGAGGGGCAACTTGCGGCCTTTGGTATCAATGGCAAAAAGAGTATGTCTGAGTTCTTTATGAGCCACCCCCCGCTGGATAAGCGTATTGAAGCGCTGCGCAATATGCGTTAAAAAATTTACCGTGATTAAATAAGCCCGCACTCTAGCGGGCTTTTTTTCGGAGTAAAGCGACTGTGTCAAACCAAGTTGTAGATCGTAAAAGCATCACGCCTTATCAATGGAACCAAGGATGTTTTGGTTGGCATCTTCTGGCTGATCCTAAGCTCAGTGTTATCGAAGAGGAGGTTGCACCAGGGGCGGGCGAGGTGCTTCATATTCATCATCAAGCACAACAATTTTTTTATGTTTTAAGCGGCGTTGTCACCATCATCACAGCCAGCCAAGACTTCCACTTGAAGCAGGGGCAGGGTGTAGCAATAACACCCGAGACACCCCATCAGCTAAAAAATAATGGCACTGAAGTACTGCGTTTTTTGGTTATTTCATCCCCTCCGACAAAAAACGACAGAGAAAACATTTGCGCTGGGTCTAACTAATTGCCCGTTTAAGGGTGTAGGCTGAACTCAGGCTCACTGGAGGATTTCTATGCAACACTTTGATTTACCATTGAAGAATCGTCCTAAAAACATCGTCGTACTGACTGGCGCAGGTATATCTCAGGAATCTGGCATACGTACGTTTAGGGCGGCCGATGGTTTGTGGGAAGACCACAGAATCGAAGACGTTGCGACTCCGGAGGGGTTTGCCCGTGATCCAGCCTTGGTGCATCGATTTTACAATGCCCGACGCCAACACCTGCAGAGTGATGATGTGGTACCTAACCCGGCTCATCTTGCACTCGCAGAATTTGATAAAGCGGTTTCGGGCCAACTTTTGGTCGTTACTCAAAACGTCGATGATCTACATGACCGCGCGGGCCAAGCGCAATTGATCCATATGCATGGTGAGTTATTAAAGGCACGTTGTTCGGTTAGCGGCCAAGTGACCCGTGCGCCGTTAGTTTTGGATGAATCAATGAAGTGTGACTGCTGTGGTTTGAGTGAGACACTGCGCCCTGACATTGTTTGGTTTGGCGAAATGCCAATGGAGATGGATCGGATCTACCAAGCACTGTCCTGCGCTGATATGTTTATCTCCATAGGTACGTCGGGCAATGTTTACCCTGCAGCAGGTTTTTGTCGCGAAGCAAACCAAGTTGGTGCTTGCACGGTTGAACTGAACCTGGAGCCATCATCCACCAGCTCGGAGTTTCAATACACATTTTATGGCCCCGCAGGCAGTTTGGTGCCTGCATTTATCGATTATTTAAAGAGGTTACCCATTGCAGGTAACTAGCCGTCGCTGATTATGTTGAATTCACCTTGGTTTCCAGAGTTTCTTACTATCGTGGTTATCCATGGCTTGGCCGTGGCAAGCCCAGGGCCTGATTTTGCGGTGGTGACCCAAACGGCGATCCGCTCAGGCAGGCGCATTGCAATGATAACCGCACTAGGGGTGGGCACCGCAATTCTTTGGCATGTTGGTTTGTCGTTGGCAGGGGTGTCACTGCTCTTTCAACAGGTGCCTGCATTATTAACGCTGTTTACGCTGCTTGCCGCTCTATACTTGGGTTACTTGGGCGTGTCAGCAATGCTAGCCAAACCAGCTGCAGATACGCTTAGTCAAAATGGCGAGCAGGTGATGCAGCGTTCCGCTTTCGTTAAGGGATTAATGACTAACGGTCTTAATCCAAAAGCGACGCTATTTTTCATTGCTTTGTTTGCGGTAGTGATATCGCCGGAGCGTGATGTTGGTATTAAGCTGTTCTATGGCATCTATATGGCGTTAGCCACTGCTGCCTGGTTCTGTTTATTGGCGTGGCTTATTGGTAGTCCGAGATTTAGAAGTACATTGCAACGCAAGGGCTATTGGCTTGAGCGGATCACCGGCGTCGCGCTGGTTGTGTTAGCCATTAAGTTAGTCATTGATCTTGTCATCACTAACTGATCAGTAATGAGGCGAATATGAGTGATAAACGTTTGGTACACAGGTTACATGCTGATATCGCCATCGAATCGGAGCAACGCTACTATCGTGTCAGCACCACGATGGCGCTAAGTGGCTCCGAGATTAGCGACCACCTGTATCTCCGCTTACTGATGTTTTGTCTGTTTTACGATGAATCTCTACAGATAAACGCCAATGCTGAAAGTAAGGAGTTCCCAGATCTTTATACCGAAGATGAAGCGCTCGGCGTGGTTATCGCGATCCCCGCGGAGCATCAGCTGAAGCGCTACCTACATCAATTCGAAAATCTACATATCGTTCTGTTTGCCGATGAGCTAGACAACGAAGCATTCCGCCCCCACCTTTTTCAACAGACTAATGTCTGGTGCCTGGACAGGGCATTGGTTGAGTCGTTGGAGGCTGAAGAGGAGCTTAACCATCACTGGTCGTTGTCGCTGACCGATGACCAACTGAATGTGACTACGCGGCGATCTAGTTACGTTGGTAAGTTCTGCTTATGGGAAGGGATGCGTTCGAATATTGAGACAAAGCTTCACCTCCAGCGCTGATCCTCTATAATCCCCCTCAACTCATCGATCAGTTAGTGAAATATGTTTAACGATCCTAAAGATTCACCTGCTATTCAGCGGGCTATAAGTGGTGAATACAGCGTCAGTGTAAAACAGGTATTGAAAAAATCCTGGCAACTGACCCAGCAAAATAAACTGCCCGTGCTATTCGCATTTCTATTCGCAGTGGCCATCAATATTGGCGCTCAGCATATTATGAGTTTGATGCTAGGCGGCGGAGAGGGCGGTAATGAAGGTATTGATGGCGTAGCCAATTTGATAGCAACGTTGATCGCTGCGCCTTTCTGGGGCGGCTTGGATATGATGGCGCTGCGCCGTTCGCGTGGTGCACCGGTTCAGGTTACCGACGTGTTTAATTACCTGAAATACTTCGCGCCACTGGCACTGGTACAGGTGCTAATTACCATATTGTTACAACTGGGCTTAGTGTTGCTGTTATTGCCTGCGATCTATTTAGCGGTCGGTACATCGTTCGCCATCATGCTGATGCTGGATCGCGGCATATCGCCGACCAAGGCGGTTTACCTCTCAATACGCGCTGCCCACCATCAGTGGTTTAAACTGTTTCTAGTGTTCTTGGCACTCACGCCGGCAATGGGTCTGGCGGCGATTCCTTTGGCTGTATATTTATCTGGTCAAGGCATGGAGCAGGTACAAAGCACCATGATGTTCAGCTTACTCCTGATTTGGGCTGTGCCCATGTTGTATTTCGCTAAAGGGGTGATGTTTGATGCCATTTTTGGAGATGCAACCGTAGAGGAACCAGTCGAACGTTCCTCGACAGATGATGGTAGTTTTTCCGCATAGAGCCAGTGAGAAGTAGTAGTTGTATGGTGACTAGAGATACCCGCTTCATTTTCAGTATTGCCCTGATCTCGTTGCTGAGTTTAAGCATGATCAGCTATTTTCGTACGCCAGACGTTGTTGAAAAGGAAGAAGTGGCGAGCGCCAAAGATCTTCCTGATTTCGCCGCCATTGGCGATGTCAAAACGAAGAAAATCGCCTTCTTTCGCTACCTAAAGCCATTTGTGATGGCGAACAACGCTGAGATTTTAGAAATGCGGCGCCAAGTTGAAGGATTCCTCGATGAGCTGCAAGCAAAAGGTAGCTTGTCGGCGAAGTCTCTCTATCAACTGCAGGCGATGGCCGTGCGTTACCGTATCCAGTCATTTTCAGTATCAGATGAAAGTCTCAACAGACTATTAAAGCGCCTGGACATATTGCCGTATGAACTTGTGCTGGTGCAGGCTGCAAACGAGTCCGCCTGGGGAACATCAAGATTCGCTAGGGAAGGGTATAACCTGTTTGGGCTTTGGTGCTATCGCCAAGGCTGTGGCATGGTGCCGAAGGCGCGCAATGACGGCGCCGTCCATGAGGTCGCCCGTTTCGCTTCGATGGAAGAGGCGGTTTACGCTTACTTCTTGAACCTTAATACCCATCCAACCTATAAGCCGCTTAGAGACATTCGCCAAGCCCAGCGTGAAGAACAACGGCAGATCAATGCTAACGAGTTGGTCTCTGGATTGGTCGGATATTCTGAACGTGGTGAGGCTTACGTTGAAGAGCTAGCCGCTATGTTACGCTACAACGCCAAGCTATTTACGGAGTTAACACAATGACATCGTGCAGTACAAAACTGTTTGTTGGTTTACTGCTAACCATCGGCTTGGCGTACGGCACGCAGGCGAATGCAAATACCTTAACGATGGAATACAAGCCATTCTATCAGCGACTTAAGGTGCTTTATCAAGGTGATTACCCTGATTCTAATATCGTTTTTCGTCTACTAGAAGCTGGTGCAAGTAACGCGGCATGTGCCATCGAGTCAGGGAAAATATTTAATAAAAACTATGAGTTACCACTTGTCTATACAAGCGGGTCGGTATTGTTAATTCCTTATGATAGGAAGCTGTACAGTGACAAAGCGGTTGTCGCCTTACAAACAAAACAGCCTTGCGAATTGACCATTGCATTAGCGCTAAAAAGACCGAAAGCCAGTTATGACGCCGACGAGTTGGTTAAACAACTTAACCAGCTTTACGCGCTGATGAGGGATTTTGCTGGGGTCAGCAAGTTTATGCTTCCAGAAATTGTCGGTGCCACACTATCTTTCGATGCAGAGAGCGAAGTCACACTTATTTCGTCCGAGGCTGGGGATGACGTAACCGTGTTAGTTAGCCAAACCGATGAGATACAACTTTCATTAGCGCAGCTGTCGATGGCAAACCGATTAACCATGAGTTCGGTACCAACCTCTATCCGACTTTGGTTGGCACCGAAGAAGTAATTAGCTGACTTCGATTATTTCTAAGCGTTCACCTGCGTTGATATCTTTGTTAACAGGCTGGCTAGCGAATGTTTCGTTATCGAAGGCGGTGTCACCATCTTCAACAGGTGCACCGGTCGCTTCTATTGAAGCAAAATCGTATAGCTGATGATCGGCTAGGTGAGATGGAACAACATTCTGCATCGCCCGAAACATTGTTTCTATCCGTCCAGGGAACCGTTTGTCCCAGTCACTTAGCATCGCCTTGACTGATTGGCGCTGCAGATTTTCCTGAGAACCACATAAGTTACATGGGATGATCGGGAATCCTTTATGCTCGGCAAAAGGGATAATGTCTTTTTCTCTGCAGTAAGCCAACGGACGAATAACAACATGCTCACCGTTGTCGCTAACTAATTTAGGTGGCATTGATTTCATCTTGCCACCAAAAAACATATTCAGAAAAAGCGTCTCCAAGATGTCATCTCGGTGATGGCCAAGGGCAATTTTAGTCGCACCAATCTCTTTTGCGGTTCGATAGATGATGCCGCGACGCAACCGACTACAAAGTGCGCAGGTTGTTTTTCCCTCAGGCACTTTTTCTTTAACAATACCGTAGGTGTCTTCCTCAACGATCTTGTACTCAACGCCAAGATCTTCAAGATAAGCAGGCAGGATATGCTCCGGAAAACCAGGCTGCTTTTGATCCAGGTTGACGGCCACTAGCTGGAAATTAACCGGTGCACTCTTTTGTAAATTTTGCAGGATCTCAAGCATGGTGTAGCTGTCTTTACCGCCGGACAAGCAGACCATGATCTTGTCGCCCTCTTCGATCATATTAAAGTCAGCAATAGCACGCCCGACAGAGTGACGTAAGCGCTTATGTAATTTATTGAAGTTGTACTGTGCTTTGGGTTTCATGGTGCGCCCTGAAGTTCGATGACAGATCAAAGAGGGCGCACATTATACGGATTGCCGCTAGATAAGGTAAGCGTTATTAACTAGCACATGTAACTACCTACCTCGCCGCACCTGCTAGGCGACGCATCAATTTTGCGCCGGGCAATGCTAAACGAAAGTGAATATGCCGACGTTTTGTCTTTGTATTCTTGTGAATGTCACTTGCAGTAGGCTGAGCCATAGTCGCTTGTTCAGTGTCTACCAGTGAACAGCAAACAGAGGTAAGGAACCGATAAACCTGCAACAACTCCACTAATTGCATGTTGGCATACTCACTGTCGTAATCACCATAAACTACACCTTGGCGAGTAATAAGTAGCGTTGAAGAGGGGTTTAGTTCGATATCTCGTTCATCATAATTATGCAACCAAGCAGCAAACAGTGAACGAATAGGGCAGGTAGTGGGCATATCTGCGAACCACTTAAAGGCGCTGTCACGATTGACACCAACAATCTTGATACCTTCGAGGTAACGCCGCGGTTGGCCTTCGTATATCGTCGCATAAAGCCCCATCGGTACATGGGTTTTTTCATATAGCGAATTGGGCTGCTGATCTATCCAACTCAGTATATCTTCAGCTAAGGTCGCTTTACTGCGCCGCAACTCTTCGAGCAGCGCTTCACTTTGTTTAACGTGCATAAGGCTATCCCTTTTAAGGTGCAGCCTTTTAACTCATAGCTGCACCGACTGTTCTCTGGACAGCGGGGCTTCAAGCCCCCCAGGCTATTGTTATTATTTTTTTACCTTAATCATCAAGTTCAACCGGAGAGACAAACCCCGCCGGTTTTAGTGCTAATACATCACAGTTCAAACTGTCAATAATATGCTCAGCGGTATTCCCAATCAAAGCCGCTGACAAACCTGTTCTACCGATAGAACCCAAAATAACCAGCTCAGCATCAAGATCGTCAGCTAAACGGGGAATAATATCTTCCGGTAGGCCTTCTTTTACGTGGCAGTTGCAAACATCTATACCGCCATGTTCAGCTTGTTTGTGTAACTCTTTCACATGGTGATCGCAAACTGCTTCGTTATAAGATTTAGGATCAAATTCTGGGATCTCAATGGCGATATTCACTGGTGTACCCGGGTAGGTATTAACCAAATGAACATCCGCATCCAATAGGGTTGCCATATCATTGGCCGCCGTGACGATCTGCGTGTTCAACGAGATGTGCGCCTCTTCTTCACTGCCGGAATTCACCGCAGCAAGAATGTTACCTTTAGCTGGCCAGGCATGTTGTTTTACCAGCAGCACAGGTACGGGTGACTTGCGCATTAAGTGCCAATCAGTTGGTGTGAAAATAACAGACTTAAGTTTGTCATGTTCATGAGTGGCTTTGACAATCAGATCATGGCCATCACGGAGCACTTCCTGAATGATTGCTTCAAAAGGACGATTGTGCCACACGACTTTTACCTGAATAGGCAGCTCGCGATCAGCATAGCCATCAATAACTTCAGTTAACCATTCTTCACGCTGGCTGATCACACCACGGCGCATAGCTTCACGCTCTTCGCCGGAAAGCATGGTGGTCATCTCATAGGAAAAGTCATAAATTGCCAAGAAGACTTTGATCTGCGCACCGGTCTTTTCGGCCAGTTCAACAGCCCGACTAAGTGCCCCTTGCTCACTGCGCGTAGGGTCAACAACGACAAGTAGAGAATTGAAGTTTGCCATACATCCTCCAAGCCCAAAATAAAGGGGGTTTGTGCTAAGGATAGACTACTGGGCTCGTAGTTAAATGTAGGCTTTTTAAATCAAAAACGGTAGGGAAGGAGGTTGCGCTGGATCAACCATTAACCAATCCAGCGCAAAAACAGATGAGAGATGTTACTCGCCGCTTGCGCCGGCTAGCTCGGTCAATTGGTCATCATCTAAAATAGTGATGTATTTGCCCTTAACTTCTATCATTTCGCTTTTCTGGAAACGTCCGAGAAGTCGGGAAATAGTCTCTACCGTCAGGCCTAGATAGTTCCCTATATCGCCGCGAGTCATGCTAAGGCGGAACTCTTTTGAGGAGAACCCACGTTCACCAAAACGACGAGACAAACTGTAAATGAAAGCGGCCAACCGCTCTTCAGCACTCTTCTTACTAAGTAAGACAATCATCTCTTGGTCGCCAACAATTTCGTTACTCATCAAGCGCATTACCTGATGACGAAGTTTGGGCATGGCACCAGACAGGTCGTCTAATGTGTCGTAGGGGATCTCGCACACCATCGCAGTTTCTAATGCTTGAGCAAAGCTCTGATGTTGACCCGTGTTAATGGCATCAAAGCCGACAATATCACCAGCCAAATGGAAGGCGGTAATTTGCTCTTCACCTTGCTCAGTGATGGTATAACTCTTAACAGTGCCAGAGCGGATAGCGTAAAGCGCCTTGAGCTCGTCGCCGGCTTGAAAAAGCTCATCACCTTTATGGATCGGCTTTTTCCGCTCAATGATCTCGTCTAACTTATCGAGTTCACTATCGTTAAGTGTAAAAGGAATGCAGAGTTGGCTGATACTGCAGTTTTGACAATGAATTGCACAGGCGCCGTTCATAACTCTAGAGCCTGCGGCTCCACTGGCTTTATCGTATCCCATTACGTTACCTAAATATTGCACAGATACGTAATGATACACACTATTTACCTTGTTTAGAACCAACTGGTACGTTCTAGCGCACTATATAGTGTCAACAATCCTAAACTAATAACCATGATCCCAAACAAGTTACGTAACTGTTTGTTCTTTAGTACTCTTTTAACCTGCTCACTAAAAGTACCAATACCTATCATTGTTGGCATTGTACCGATGCCAAACGCCAACATTATTGCAGCCCCATGCCATGGGCTATCAGCGCTTAACGTCCAAGTCAGTGTCGAGTAAACCAGACCACAAGGCAGCCAGCCCCATAGAAAGCCGTAACAGGCAGCTGATTTCAGCGAGGTGATAGGTAGAAACTTAACTGAAATCGGCTGCAGCTTCCGCCACAAACCCTGGCCGACCAATTCAAATTTGGCTAAGCCTAAGTACCAGCCCGAAATATAGAGTCCAGCCAATACAATCATCAAGCCTGCCAGCAACTGAAATGCTGTGACAATAGATTTAAGCGCCGACAATGAGGTTAAAGAGGTAGACGCAGAGGCAATAAGTGCACCTGCAATAGCATAACTACTAACACGACCGAGTGATAAAAACAGTGAACGCAGGAATGCATGGCGATTTGTGCCAGTGAGAATTGCAGATGCCAGGCCACCGCACATACCCGCACAGTGGCCACTACCTAGCACGCCAACCATAAAAGCCGCGACGACTTGATTTTCAATCATTTGGCGGACTTGCCTGACTGTGCTTTGGTTGCGTCTTTCACAGGGGTGTTTTGCTTCTCATCAAACAGAATGTCACTCCCATGGCGCTCCAAATCCTCAAACTGTTCACTACGCACGGCCCAAACGAAAACGCCAATGGCGACAAAGACAAATATAATCGCGATAGGGATCAATACATAAAGTATGCTCATTTTCGATTCAGTAACCTTAGTGAGTTGGAGACAACGAGTAGACTGCTTAAGCTCATACCAAGTGCTGCGAAATAGGGCGCGATATATCCGCTGACAGCCAGCGGAATGATGCATAAATTGTAGGCCAATGCCCATGCCAAGTTTTGCTTGGTAATACGCATCGCACGTTTTGACAGATCCAATGCATCAATCAAAACCGTTAACCTGTTACTGGGAAGGATCGCATCTGCGCTGACCTTAGCCAAATCCGTGCCGCCGCCCATGGCTACTGAGCAATGGGCCGCAGCCAGCAGTGGTGCGTCATTAACACCGTCGCCAACGGCCAAAGTATATTCGCCATCATTTTGCTTCTGGCGAATATATGCCAACTTATCGGCAGGACGTTGGCCAGACAGATAACGTTTAAGAGACAAGGCCAAGAATGACTTTTTCAATCGGTTGGAGTCATCACCCGTTAAAATAGTGGTTTGGATCTTTCGCGACTGCAGCGCTTGCAATGCGCTGCTGGTATCTTGTCGCAAATTATCGTCAACATAAAAGGCGCCAACAGGGTGTTCGGAAAAGCAGATCACAGCGCTGGCATCTAGCCATGGGGTAGGGATTGAAATACCATTTTCTTGCAACCAACCAGGGCGCCCTAACCAGATTTTCCTTTGTTCGATGGAGCCTGTAACACCATCACCATGGTATACCTGAATATCGTGGACTTGGGGTAAGGGCAGCGATAGATGACGTGCCTTAGCCATGATAGCAACTGCTACCGGATGCTGTTGCCCTAGCTCAAGCGCTGCGGCCTGACTTAAAACATCATTCTCTGAGTGACCGGTCGCAACCGCAAACGTTGAAACGACAAGGTCACCTTCGGTTAAGGTGCCTGTCTTATCAAAAATTACTTCGGTTACCCTAGATAAGGCTTCAAGCACGTTACCACGCCTAACCAACAAACCTAGTCGACTCAGATTGGCATAGGCGCAGGTAATTGCAGTTGGCGTCGCCAAACTTAAGGCGCAAGGACACGTCGCCACGAGTACAGATAGAGTGATCCAAAAGGCTTCAGTGGCATCAATCTGTAACCAAGCAATATACGTAGCAATCGAAATAATGAGTAAGCCCGGAACAAACCATTTAGCGATCGCATCTGCAATGTGGGCTATTTTAGGTTTATCTTGCAAGGCCGAGGCTTGTAGCCGTACAACATCGCTCAACACGCTATTATTGCGGCTGCGTAGCACCTGACCAGTAACTATCTGATCGCGGTTAACGCTGCCGGCATAAATAGTTTCACCGACACTTTTTTGCACAGGATAACTCTCACCTGTGAGCATCGATTCATCAAAACGGCTTTGACCGGTACTAATGATAGCGTCCGCGGGAATAGTTTCCCCGGGGACGATACGAATGAGATCACCTTCCGTCAGTATTGACGCTGCGACCAGTTCATACTCCCCGAACTGGTTTTGCTTATTGGCCTTAGCTGGCAACAACTTAAGCAGATTCGAACCTGTTTCGCTGGCGCGCCGCCGCGCTTTCATCTCCAGGAATCGTCCTAACAATAGGAAAAAGGCGAACATAGAAACCGATTCGAAATAGACTTCGCCAGTACTTAAAACGGTGGCATAGGCACTACTTGAATAGGCTAGAAGCAAGGCAATTGAAACAGGAAGATCCATGTTTAACTGCAAAGCTTTCAGTCCTTGGAGTGCATTGCGATAAAAGGGTAGAGCGGAGTAGAGTATGACGGGTGTGGCCATAATCAAACTTGTCCAACGCAAAAGATCCCTGAACTGATCCTCTAAGTCACTGAACACGCCAAAATAGAGCCCAATTGCAAACATCATCACTTGCATAGTCGCAAGCCCGGCGATCCCTAAACGTATTAAATAACGTTGATACTGCTTGCGAAACTCAGCCTCTTCAACGCCGGGCTGAAAAGGCGTTGCACGATAGCCAATGGAGCGTAACTGAGCGAGGATCTCAGACAGCTTTATCTCTGACTGCTCCCAAGCGACGACGACCCTGTGGGTTGTTGTATTAACGCTGACCTTATAGACACCGGCAAGTTGCCCAACATGGTGCTCTATTAACCAGGCGCAGGCCGCGCAGCGAATACCATCAATGGTCAGTATGGTTTCATTGTGATTTTCGCTGTTGGTGGCAACGAACTCTTGCTGTACTTCCTGAAGATCATAGGCGAGCAATTCGTTGAGTTGCTCCGTATTCGGTACATCTGTTTTGTCTGAGTCTGTTGTGCGGTAGTCATAAAAACTTGAGAGCCCGGCATCGACAATGCTTTGCGCAACCGCTTGGCAGCCGGGACAGCACATCGGCTGTTCGTTGCCGCCAATCGTTACAACTCGTAGAGGGCCCGCAGGTATGGGGTCACCGCAGTGAAAACAGTCAGTCAAGTATCGCTCCTAAAACTGCAGGCCTTCTATTGTGCACAACACGAACGCTATGGGATCAGCGCAATCTGTGTTTCGTTGGGGTAGGTGAAGGTTTTCTGCAGACGCCAATCATCGGTTAGAGATTCAATAGATAATCGCCACTTACCATCAAAAGAGCCATCGATGGAGGTGCGATAATCACCATTGGCATCAGCGGTTAACAGTTGATGGATATCGCGGTCACTGATGGTTGGGTGATACAGGTGAATGCGTAAGGCGCCAAGCGTGGCCGGAACAGTACCTTGGTGGCTTACACGCAATTCAACGTCACCGGACTCGGATTGCGCAATCAAAACTTTGAGCGCGATACCTAGTTCGGCAGCGTGTTTTTCTCGCGCTAACTCAAGGTTAATTGCCTTTCCTTCTTTATAGTAATCGTCGATTACCATGTTGGGCGCATTGTTTGCGGCAATATATAGCGTGCTAAAACTAGCAATAACTGCCGCGCTTGGCAGTGCGATCAGAAACCAGGGCCAAAACTGCTTATACCAGGGAGTTTGCATAACGATTCCAATGTAATAGGGCGGCGCTATTATACTGCGCTAGCTTGAACCTGACACTAGTGCAGAGCGTCTTTAACAGAAGAAATAAAAAAGCCGCTTAAAGTAAGCGGCCTTTATTCCTGAGTGCAGGCTTATTCAGCTGGCTTTTCGGGGTTGGATAAACGGTAGACGTAGGCAGAGATAATATGAACCTTGTCTTCACCTAGAATATCTTTCCAAGCAGGCATCACACCGTTACGCCCGTTACGCAGCGTTTCTAATACCGCGCTACGTGAACCACCATATAACCAGATGTTGTCGGTTAAATTCGGCGCACCAAGTGCTTTATTACCTTTACCATCGGCACCGTGGCAGGCTGCGCAAACTGCGAACTTCAACTTACCAGCTTGCGCTTCCTTATCGTTTACCTTACGGCCAGACAAGCTCAAAACATAAGAAGCAAGTTCTTCGATCGCTTGCTCGCCCATTGAGCTCCAGCCCGGCATTACACCTTGACGACCGTGCAGTAACGTCTGACGGATTGTTTCAGGCTCACCGCCATACAACCAAGCGCCATCGGTCAGGTTAGGGAATCCAGTACCACCTCGGGCATCAGAACCATGGCATTGCGCGCAGTTTTGCAGGAACAAGCGTTGCCCGATACGCAATCCTTCCGGATCATAGGCCAACTCAGCGATAGGCTTCTCAACGAAAGGTTTCAATACCTCAGCAAAGCGCGCATCTTTCATCGCAACTTCACGATCGTATTGAACAATACCTTCGCCTTTAGCTGCTTCAGCGCGTGATTGCTCTAGCGATAAGATGCCTTGGTTAGAGCTTTTCCACCCCAGCAATCCGCCAAAGTTACCTAACCCAGGATACAGTGCCAAATAGCCCAAACCAAAGATGAAGGTCACGATAAACATGATGCTCCACCATCTCGGCAGCGGGTTATTCAACTCTTCAATGCCGTCGAAGCTATGGCCCATACTCTGGCCCTCTTCAACACCCATTTTGTCTTTTAAACACCACCAAAGAATGCCCGCACAAAGTATCAAGCATGCAAAGGTGAGGACGATAATCCATAAACTCCAGAAGGTACTCATTCTTTAAGACTCCTGCTTGTTGTCTTTTTCCTGTTGGGCATCTTTGTCGTCAAAAATCATGTTCGCGGCTTCATCGAACGCTGACTTCCTACGCTTACTGTACGCCCAGACAACAATCCCAATAAAAACCACCAGGATGATGACAGTGATAACACCTCTAAATGTTCCGTAATCCATCATCGCACCTTATTTGAGTGCTTTACCGAGTGATTGAAGATAGGCCACCAATGCATCAATTTCGGTTTTGCCTTCAAGCGTAGCAACGTCAGCTTCGAGTGCCGCGTCATCGCCATATGGCACACCAAAATTATCGCGGAAAACCTGCATTTTCTTCAGCGTAAGTTCGCTAGATACAGCATTTTCAGCTAACCACGGAAAGCCCGGCATATTCGATTCAGGGATCACTGCGCGAGGATCGATCAGGTGTAAACGATGCCACTCATCACTATAACGCCCACCAACTCGAGCCAAATCTGGCCCGGTACGCTTAGAGCCCCAAAGGAATGGATGCTCCCATACCGACTCTCCGGCCACAGAGTAGTGACCATAGCGTTCAGTTTCAGCGCGGAATGGACGGATCATTTGACTATGGCAGCCGTTACAACCTTCACGGATATATATATCGCGGCCTTCCATCTCTAACGCGGTATATGGACGCAAGCCATCAACTGGTTGCGTTGTTTCCTTTTGGAAGATGAGCGGTGTGATTTCAACCAAACCGCCAAAGCTAATGGCGATGACGATAAATATCGCCAACATGCCAACATTTTTTTCTATAAGTTCGTGTGAAAATTTCATCTGTTTCGCGCTCCCTTATGCTGGCTGAACTTCGCCGTCGACCACTTCTTCAAGTGAGCCGTCGGGCGCTGCTATGGTCTTGAAGGCGTTATATGCCATCACGAACATACCTGCCAGGAAGAACACTCCGCCAACAAAACGTACGAAGTAGAACGGATACGATGCTTCTAGTGCTTGCACGAAGCTGTAGGTGAGGGTGCCGTCGGTGTTAACCGCGCGCCACATCATCCCCTGCATTATACCGCTGATCCACATAGCTACGATGTACAACACCACACCGATTGTTGCTAACCAGAAATGTACATTCACTAACTTAGTGCTGTACATGCGGCCTTGGTTAAACAGTACTGGGATCAGGTGGTATACGGCACCGATGGAAACCATCGCCACCCAACCTAACGCGCCAGAATGAACGTGACCAATGGTCCAGTCAGTGTAATGGGAGAGTGCATTTACCGTCTTAATCGACATCATTGGACCTTCAAAGGTCGACATGCCGTAGAAAGAGAGAGAAACAATAAGGAAGCGTAATACCGGATCCGTACGCAACTTATGCCAAGCACCAGACAGAGTCATGATACCGTTGATCATTCCCCCCCAAGACGGGGCGAATAGAATAATTGACATTACCATGCCAACAGACTGTGTCCAATCGGGCAGGGCGGTGTAATGAAGGTGATGTGGGCCTGCCCAGATGTAAAGACTGATCAATGCCCAGAAGTGAACAATTGATAAGCGATATGAGTAGACCGGACGTCCAGCTTGCTTAGGTACGAAGTAATACATCATTCCTAAGAAACCTGCGGTCAGCAGAAAACCTACCGCGTTATGTCCATACCACCACTGAACCATCGCGTCGACAGCGCCAGCGTAAATTGAGTATGACTTCCACAGTGATACAGGCATCGCCATGCTGTTAACAATGTGCAGTATGGCAACGGTGATAATGAAAGCGCCAAAGAACCAGTTTGCCACATAAATATGTGACGTTTTGCGAATAGCTAGCGTACCAAAGAACACCACAGCGTAGATGACCCAGACGACAGCAATTAAGATATCGATCGGCCACTCAAGTTCTGCATACTCTTTTGAAGTAGTCAGCCCCATCGGCAAGGTGATTGCCGCAGAGACAATAACGAGCTGCCACCCCCAGAACACAATGCTAGCTAACGAGCCACCAAAGAGTTTTGTCTGACACGTGCGCTGGACAACATATAAAGATGTCGCCATTAATGCACAAGTACCAAATGCGAAGATAACCGCATTGGTATGAAGAGGTCTTAATCGGCTGTAGGTCAGCCAAGGAGTTTCAAAATTTAATGCTGGCCAGATTAACTGGGCCGCGATTAGAACGCCGACCGCCATGCCGACAATTCCCCAGATGATGGTCATCACTGTGAATTGGCGTACTACGGTGTAGTTATAATCAGCGTGAGAGGTGGTTGCTTGGCTCATATTCGGGCTTCCGCTGCTGCTTTTTGCTACGTTGTTCGACTTAAGAGGTCGAATCGTTAAATTGTTATGGTGTTTCAGTAAAAGCGCCAGTTAAAATCACAAAATATCAGTGGTTTTTAACCTAACGTTAAACCGGTCGGCATTCTACGTCACTCATTTGTAAAAAGATAGCGATGACCCCACACAACAAATGGGCTTCTAATTAAAGATTTTCGTAGTGAGAGAAAGCGCATGCTAATGAATACATTCCACAAGCTTTCACCATTTTTGTTGGTAGTTTTTATCGTCTTTACTTTGCAATCTTGTGGTGAGCACGATGCACCAAAAAACCTGGATAGTAATGATTGTCGCCCACAACTAACTAAATGCAATACAACAGTCGCAGGGATAACTGCTGCGTTTTGGCTGGAACAAGAAGAGTACGCCAATGAGATCCCACTACCGATAAACATAATGCTTTCTGAGTCATCAGCTGTTGTCATCGGTAGCCAACTGACTGGTGACAATATGTATATGGGATACATCCCCGTATTGCTCGACCAACATAAAGTGGGGCATTTTAAAGGTGATATGTATTTAGCGAGTTGCACCCAAAACGATATGCGCTGGATACTGACACTTGAAGTTCAGAAAGCTAACGCCGAAGTAATAGAATTTCAGTTCGTTTTTTCAGGGCCGAACTAGTCATTGCCACGCATTCATCGACAAGATATTGCACCATTTTTGTTTTAGCTCATCATACAGCGCTAACGGTCCTCGCATTATTAATGCATTAACTAACTACATACAGAGAACACCGTGAGCGAACAGAAGTGGAAGTGGTTATTTAATTGCTTGATGGTACTGGGTATCGCAATGGTCGCTACGGGTGTGTCTATATTTTTGTTTACCGATCTCGCCAGTACAGGTGGCGTTGCATCCATTCGTTGGGTTGCGTTACTTATTGGCGGAGGGTTGTTTGTCCTGATCCCATCTAAAATATTTGTCACGCTCATCCTAATGCAAGGCGATAAACGGTAGCGTCTAATAATTGGTGATTTAACATAATATACATTATGCGCACTTCGCATTGGCGCTACATGCAAATAGGATGTTTCGTTCACCACTGTATCGTATACTTCACTCATTAGACGTTTGATATCACTAGCTATTGAGGATCCCTTTGCTTAAAACGCCAAACCCACTGCCAGCCTCTGCCATCGGCCCAGAATTTTTAAAGCAGCCCTTAGCGCCTGACACCCGCGATACTTCAGCCTGCCAAGTCGACTTGTCGCTCGGTCAGACAGCAGCCGTCGAAACTATTTCCATCGCCTTCTCCGACGCGTGCCGCGGCCAACACATATTCTTTAATTCCCGTGGCGGCTTTGACGACGAATCTTTAATAGCTGATCTTTTGTCACAAGGCTTATCTGCAGAGCACCAATTGGCTAGCCGAGACTGGGTTTACGTACCAAGAGCAAACAATCCTTATTGCCCACGTTTACTTTCGCTACCTCCTGCATCTGCAGAAGTTTTTTGCCAAGAGATTAATCAGTACTATCAAGCGTTGCAATCAGATGCTCAAGGCCCATCGTTTGAGTCGATTCTTGCAGCCTACGGTGATACTGAAAATTTAAGGGGTTATCTCGCTGAATTGGCCTTGGCTGATACTGATGTGGATATGAGCCCTGCGGTATTAGTGAGTCATAGCCAAGTCAATGAGTTTCCTTTAATACATTGCTATCGCTTGGATGAGCGCCGCTTGTTTGGTGAGATCCGCTACGAAACACAAGCCGGCACTGTCATTACCAATCAGCAACTATTGCAACCCGGGCTATTACACCTGGCCAATGGTGGTGTTTTGGTTATAAAAGCTGAACATCTCATTGAGCGTCCTGATATCTGGGGACGCCTAAAAGCGGTTATTTTGACGGGGATGCTCGATTGGTTGCCACTTGAAGGTCAACACGTTGCCACAGCATTTAACCCTGAACCCGTGCCATTAGATATTCGCTTGATCCTTATAGGTGATCGTCAATGTTTAGCCGAATTAGAACTTCAAGATCCTGAATTCACTGAGTTTTTCTCACTTATCTGCGATATAAGAAGTGTTTTTCAAGTAGATAGCTCCGCTGACCATCTAAAATACCGGCTGTATATCAAACAGTTAGCCAAAGCACGAGGTTTACTGCCGCTGTCCGACTCGGCGCTGGATTCAGTGTTACTTTGGTCGTCTCGACAATGTGAAGATAACAAACGGCTGTTACTCACCAGCAGAGAGCTGGGTAATTTGATGGCACAAGCCTGTCATTACTGTCATGCCGAAAAATCGTTGCAGCTGGATAAGAAGCACATAGAGAAAGCGATCGCTGCTTCTAAGAAAAGACTGAGCCTTGTTGCTGATGAACATATGTATGGCATTGAGTCCGGTCAGGTGAAATTGCAACTGACCGGTAAACAGATAGGCCAAATTAATGGTTTGACCGTGATTGATGCTGCAGGTGAACAGTTTGGAGAGCCAGCTCGGATCACGGCCTCCGTTCATATCGGCGATGGTGATGTCATCGATATCGAGCGTAAAGCTGACATGGCTGGCAATATTCACGCTAAAAGCACCATGATTTTAAGTGCTGTTGTGCATAGCTTGTTTTCAAGGGATACACCTTTACCCCTGTCCTGCAGTTTAGTGTTTGAGCAGAGCTATTATCACGTAGACGGTGACAGCGCAGGGCTAGCAGAGTTACTCGCCCTGCTCTCTTCGTTCAGCCACCTGCCGATCGACCAAAGTTTTGCGGTGACAGGTGCGATCGATCAGTTCGGTCAGGTCATGGCGGTCGGCGGTATAAACGAAAAAATTGAAGGTTTTTGGCATGTGGCAAAACGTATGGCACCAGAGCAAAATGTCTGTGTGATCCTACCGAAAGCGAATGCTAACGAATTAAACTTGTCAGAAGAAACAATTGAAGCGATCACCAATGATAAGTTGAAACTATATCCCGTTGATACAGTGGAAGAAGCGATCGCGTTAACGATGGCAAGGCCTGCCGGTGAACTAGATGAATTCGGTGACTATGGCGATGAATCGGTATTCGGTCGTATTCAACGGCGAGTTGACAGTATTCATAGCCACGAAAAACCATCGATTTGGTCTATGTTAAACCCATGGAAGTAATATTTCCGCTGATCGGAGTTGTTCAGCGTACACCTGTTCGCTAATCTAGCCGCCTAAAATGGTAATGGAAGAAATCATGCAATCAAGTTACAGCAAAGAAGAACTATTAGCCTGTGGTCGTGGTGAGTTATTCGGGCCGGGCAATGCTCAATTGCCAGTGCCTAATATGCTCATGATGGATCGCATCATCGAGATAAACGCCGACGGTGGCGCATTTGGTAAGGGTCAATTGATCGCCGAGCTAGATGTAACTCCAGACCTGTGGTTCTTTGATTGCCATTTCATTGGTGATCCTGTGATGCCGGGATGTTTGGGCCTTGATGCGATGTGGCAGCTGGTTGGTTTCTTCCTCGGTTGGGGCGGCAGCCCAGGCCGTGGTCGCGCACTTGGTGTGGGCGAGGTAAAGTTCACCGGCCAAGTGTTGCCAACAGCAAAGAAAGTCACCTATAAAATCGACTTGAAGCGTGTTATCCGCCGTAAACTCGTAATGGGTATCGGTGACGGTATCGTTGAAGTTGATGGTAAGAAGATCTATGAAGCGACAGATCTTAAAGTGGGTCTTTTCACTGATACAACGACTTTCTAATCGCTGATACAGGCGAAAAAAAGCCCCTTCCGAGGGGCTTTTTTGATTCCACTGTGATGTGGGCTTATCGATAGAACATACTTGTCACTTAGGGGTAATACCTGCGGTTCTGTTTTCTACCGCTTCTCTCCATCCCCCCATCCATTGAGAGCGAGGCTCAATACTTTGGTACGGACAGTCTTCTCTTGAACGACCTATTACGCCAGCTTGATAACCACGAGCGTGTGCACGCTCCATACGATCTCTTTTTTGCCGTTTCATCATACAGTGTCATCCTCGTTTTTCAGAAGAAAGCGCGCCGGTGACAGCCCGCCTACACTTATATACTCAGTCAGACAACATGATGACACAAAGTCATATTGGCTATTAGTTAATCAACTTTTCGAATAAGCCAGCGTCTACGCAGGATTGCGGCGCTTAGCAAGCCCAAGAAGCTAACAAAACTATTTGCGGCGCCTGAACGGGAAAATGATTCTTCTTCTTCCTCAGGGCAAATCTCTGGAATGCCATCAAGGTCAACGGTCAATCGGACGGCTCTCGCAACATTCTCAGTTTCTTGTTCGCCATCATCACCAATAATCGGCTCTCCCTCGTCATCTACTGCTGGCACAGTGATTAGAGCTACAGCCATGATGTTATTCTCTTCATCAATATGGTTAGCTTCGACGATCTCATAATCTGAATCGCAAGGTAATAAGGCGTTAATATCACTAAATGTGTTGGTGTTGATGTCATAAACGAAAGCGTGCTTGCGCCGTGGTATTTGCGGATTGACCCTTTCGTATTCGCCGAAACCAACCACATAGCCGCTGCTATTGACGCTACGCGCGGTACTGGATGAACCGTTATAGAAATCTGTCACCGGCGAGTTGTCACCATAGGCAGAGATCAATTCGGCTCCCTCTTTACCCAACTCATAATAGAAAAACTTACTCCGCCAATAACCATTAATAAGACGCGTCACATCACCAACAACATAGCTGATGCCTTGCGCATTCTCATCACTGATGTCGTAAGCGACACTGGCGCGATACTCATCAGGATCAGTAATATCGATCACCTGGTCATTTTGATAAATTGCTGCATATGTACGAATAAAATCGTCGTCACCGTCCTCAAATGCGTAGCTCATCCCAACTGAGACAGCCTGCGCATTTACCGCGAGTGCTTGACTGATAAACTGTCGTTCGTCATCTTCATCCGGGGTAGCGAGCATCCCCAAATCTTTCGATGATAAAACGTTACCCTGGTCATCTAGCTGCCATTGATAAGCGCGTAACTGATAGTTTAGCGATCGAGTACATACTGCTAACGGGACATCCTGTTCGGGGCAACTCTCTTCTGCGTATTCACGGCTCGACTCAGTCAGATCTATGCTGGCATAACCGACAACTAAATTACTGTTATTAATGTCTGAAGCTACACTGACACCACCATATTCTATATTTGGTGCCAACAGAGGCAGGGCTTCATCTATTACATAAACATAACCTCTAGCTTGGAAGTCACGGGCAAAATAGGTGAGCTCATCACCATCCTCCTCAGTGTAGGGAATAGCATAATAAGGTGCGGTACCCATGCCGACGATCATCTGCCCATCGTTAATAGCAAAAGCGATATCATTGGTGCTACCCGAAAGCTCGTTGGTTTCATCTTCTATTTCGTCAAAAATAACCAAGCGCTGGGTTACATTACCATCAGTAGCAAATGCAACTTCATTTCCTTGGGGCGGCTCTAGGTAATCTTCATCTTCATCATCATCGTCTTCAATTTCGTCGTTGATATCGTCGTTAATGTTATCGTCAATATCATCGTCAAGTTCATCATCACCATCTTCCGGATCTATACCGAGGTTGGGCTCGAATCGATCCTTTGCAGTTGCGGCAACGTCGCCGGCAGCATTACTCTTCATTGCGTAACTGCTTTTTACATTGTCCACAGTACCAAGGTCTTCGACTGTGTAGGTAACCGCTGTTGCGCTCAGAGGAATAAAACTGAGAAGAAAAGAAGCGGTTGATAATTGTTTTATACGCATTGGTCTACCCTAATTTCAGCTAACCGTTGGCTTGTGAATCAAGCTCTTCCCATCGTTCGAAAGCACTTTCAAGCTCTTTCTCCACTGCATTGAGTGAATCAAGAACCGGCTGCGTTTTAGCGACAGGTTGGGAAAAGAATTCGGTCTCACTGATCTGTGTTTGTAATTCGGCTACTTGTTGCTCTAAGACCTCAATGCGTTGCGGCAATCCGTCCAGCTCAAGCTGCAGCTTGTATGATAACTTTTTGGTTTTTGGTGCAGAAGCCTTAACCGTTGGTTTTGGTTTCGTTTCGGCGCTTGCTTCACGTTTTAGGCCATTTTCCAACATCGGCAGCTCTGAATACCCGCCGACATGAATATTAAGGCCTGCGGTATCTTCAAAGCGCCAGCAACTCGTTGCCACATTATCGATAAAAGCACGGTCATGACTTACCAATAAAACCGTACCGGGATACTGAGCAACCAACTCTTCTAGCAACTCCAGCGTTTCGACATCCAGATCATTTGTAGGTTCATCAAGAATTAACAAATTAGAAGGCTTTAGGAAAAGCTTTGCTAACAGCAGTCGGTTTTTTTCGCCGCCGGATAGAGCTCTAACGGGTTGTAACGCCCGTTTCGGTGCAAACAAAAAGTCCTGAAGATAGCCAAGCACGTGACGCATACGCCCTTGGTACTCGAACTCTTGGCGACCGTCAGCGACCGTATCGACTACAGTTTTATCCGGGTCTAACTGATCACGGTATTGGTCGAAGTAGGCAGTTTGCAGTTTCGTGCCACAACGGAATGCACCTTGAGTGGCGGAGATTTCGCCAAGAAGCATCTTAATTAAGCTCGATTTACCGCAACCATTGGGGCCAACCAGTGCGATACGATCACCGCGCATGATTTGTGTCGTCATACCATCAAACAGCAACTTATCGCCACGGGACAATGCGACCTCTTTAAGCTCGAAGACCAATTTACCCGACTTCTCACCTTCATTAATCTGCATCGCTGCGCGACCCTGGCGTTCGATACGTTCGCTACGCTCCTGCCGCATCGCTTTGAGCGCCCTCACCCTTCCTTCATTTCTAGTGCGTCGCGCTTTGATCCCTTGGCGGATCCACTTCTCTTCTTCTGCTAACCGTTTATCAAACTCAGCTTGATGTTTCGCTTCAGTCTCCAGCCAGGTCGCCTTACCTTCCAGATACTTGTCATAATTTCCCGGCCAGCTCGTTAGCACGCCTCGGTCAAGATCAACGATACGAGTTGCCAGCTTACGGATAAATGTTCGGTCGTGACTAATAAAGATGATCGCACCCTTAAACTGGGTGATAAATTGCTCTAGCCAGAGTACTGCGTCGATATCCAGATGGTTAGTAGGCTCATCAAGTAGCAACAGATCGGGTTGCGTGACCAATGCGCGAGCAAGCGCTACTCGCCGCAACCAACCACCACTGAGGCTGGCCAGATCAGCGTTAATATCCAATTCGAGTCGCTTCGCAATTGTTTCAATCTGGCTTTGAAAGCTCCAACCATCAACTGCATCGAGTTTACTTTGCAAATCAGCAAGTTTCGACATGGCGGCCGCATCATCAGCATCCATAGACAAGCTCAGTGCCTGAAAATCACGCAGATGATTACCAGTGTCTCCTAGCCCGCCAGCGATGTAGTCGAAGACTGTAACGTCAGCTTTCGCCGGCGGGTCTTGATCTAAGCGTGCCATGCGCACATCGCTTCGCAATTGCAGCCGGCCATCATCTAGCTGGACATCACCACAAATCACTTTCATTAAGCTGGATTTTCCAGCGCCATTGCGGCCAACCAAACAAACTCGCTCGCCAGCTTCAATGGTAAAGTTTGCGTTTTCTAACAAAGGTACCTGGCCGTATGCCAGGCAAGCGTCCTCTAAAACAAGCAGGGTCATGAAATACTCTCAATAGAATGCTGGACACGCTGAATATCAAACGGCCAATCAAGTTCAATAGAATGGTTTAGTGCCAATACCGGAATACGAATGCGGAAACGCTGCAAGTCGTCATCATTATCCATTATGTCAACGACTCTCAGCTGCATGCCATTATCAACCAAAGGTGCTAATAACTGCTGCGCCTCCTGACAAAGGTGACAACCATCAGTGCTATAGAGGATTGCCTCAATCAACGCTCACACTCCAATAGGAAACAGTGGTGAATTCGTTGATTTCGTTTAAAATCTTCTGGCAGGCTGGCCTCTGTCACGTCTTGTATAGACAAGTCGTATTTTGCCAGTTTTTCGCTATCTAGCTTGAAGCCGCGAAGGTTGTTAGAAAATACGATCACCCCACCAGGGGTTAACAATTCTCTTGCGTAGGCTAGCAATTCCACATGATCACGTTGTACATCAAAATGCCCTTCCATCTTCTTCGAATTGGAAAAGCTTGGCGGATCTATAAAAATCAGATCAAAGCGGTCAGAAGTTGAAACTAACCACTTCATGCAGTCAGCCTTAATTAGCTGATGCTGTTTTGGATCCATGCCGTTGAGTTCAAAGTTTCGAGCTGCCCAGTCCAAATAGGTGCGGGACATGTCTACGCTAACTGACGAAGTTGCACCGCCTTTGGCAGCATGGCAGGTCGCAGTGCCAGTGTAACAAAAAAGATTCAGTACCCGTTGGCCCTCGGCCATAGCACCAAGCTCCATGCGCACAGTGCGATGATCAAGGAATAAACCAGTGTCTAGATAATCAAGCGGGTTGATCCAGAAGCGGCACTGTCCCTCGTTAACTTTAAACCAGACGTTAGCTTGTTGCTGGCGCTCATATTGCTGTGCGCCCCGTTGCCGCATTCGGGTTTTCAACGCGATCTGGCGACTGTCCACTTGCGGCAGATCTGCAAGTGCGACTAGCGCATCATTTAGCCTGTTTTGGGCTTTCTTTTCATCTATCGTCTTCGGTGCCGCAAACTCCTGAACGATCACCCAATCACCGTAGAAATCGATAGCTAGGTTATATTCGGGTAAATCTCGGTCATAGACACGGTAGCAATCGGTATCCGACTGTTTAATCCACTTATTCAATCGCTTCATGTTCTTTTTCACACGATTGATAAAGTCTTCTGCGATAGGTTTCGGCTCACTGCTACTAATCTGATAGCTGGCTAACGTGCCTTTCAGTTGACCGTTGTAAAGTGTGTGCCTTTTATCTGCCCGCATGCGCAACTGGTTCAATAAGCTGCCATCAATGTTATATATCAATGCACGCCAGTCACCAAAGTGTGCCTTTAACTGGGTGCCGAACTGATAATGCAAGGCAAGCACTTCAGCCAACGTACCAAGACGTTCGCCATATGGCGGATTAGAGATCACCGTCCCTTGGGCGCCGTACTTATTGGTCAAGTCTGCTATGTCACCATAAGCGAAATTGATCAGGTGACCGACACCTGCTGCATGGGCATTATCTTTTGCCAGCCCGAGTACGCTGCGGTCGAGATCTAAGCCAAAGAAGCGTTTGCCAGTTGTTGCGCGCCCTTCTTTCGCCTTTATCTCTGCTTCATCTCGTACCGACTTCCATTCATTTTGATTTGCCAACGGCCAGCGTTGAAACGGGAAGAAATCTCGTAGCAAACCCGGGCCAACATTCGCCGCCATCATGGCCGCTTCAATCAGAATAGTGCCACTACCGCACATGGGATCGACTAAAGGCTGATCATCACTTGCTTGCCAATTACCGCGCATTAACATAGCTGCGGCAAGTGTTTCGCGCATCGGTGCTTTACCTGCTTTGTCGCGATAGCCACGCATATGCAGTGGCCCGGAGAGGTCGATCGCCAAACTGATCCGATCACGATGCAAATAAGCATGAATACGCAGGTCAGGATGGGTTTTATCAACATTAGGCCGTGGCAACCCAGCATCACGCATATAGTCTACAACCGCGTCCTTAACTGTTTGCGCACCAAATTGGGTATTCCGCATCCAATCATTGGTGCCATCGAAATGAACTGCGATCGTCGCATCTGCATGCATATGCTGTTGCCAATCGATCTGTTTTGCCGCCGCATGCAGTGAATCAGCGCTATTAACGTCATATTCACCTAATCGAAATAGTAAACGAGAAGCGACTCGGCTATTAAGGCAAAAACGATAAATGAATGCCGTTTCCGCCTCGACTCTAACGCCAGCACGCGTAACTTTTACTTCGGCGGCGCCGTACTGTTCGGCTTCGCGCGCTACAAGGTCTTCAGTGCCTAAAGGGGCAGTAATAAAAAATGGCAGGGTCATAAATGTTCGGCTGCGAGAAAAAGGACAGCGCATTATAGAGAAAACCACATAGAATGTCTTTGTCTGGCTAAAGATGCAGCAAACGATTAACTAGTGCTTGCATCTCACAGATCACTTCCCTATGATGCGTCCCTCTCAGACGCGGGATGGAGCAGTCTGGTAGCTCGTCGGGCTCATAACCCGAAGGTCGTCGGTTCAAATCCGGCTCCCGCAACCAATTCTTTTTCTTCGGAAAAGACACCAGGACTTGGTTGCGTACTGAGAGATATTTTCGGACGCGGGATGGAGCAGTCTGGTAGCTCGTCGGGCTCATAACCCGAAGGTCGTCGGTTCAAATCCGGCTCCCGCAACCAATTTCCTGAATCATTCAGTTACTTGGTTGCCGAATATATGCAAAGAGTAGTGTCTTCGGACGCGGGATGGAGCAGTCTGGTAGCTCGTCGGGCTCATAACCCGAAGGTCGTCGGTTCAAATCCGGCTCCCGCAACCAACTACTTGTTTATAGTGATACACCTCCTCGGACGCGGGATGGAGCAGTCTGGTAGCTCGTCGGGCTCATAACCCGAAGGTCGTCGGTTCAAATCCGGCTCCCGCAACCAATTTTCAGCAATATCCACCTTAACTCAACAATGAGTATTTTCCCCTTACCTTAAACTAGCTATTCCCTGCCATAGCAGTTATGCGTTAACAAAATGTGCGTCCCTGCGCATAAACATAAACGATCGGACTGCCACCTTTTCCCGCTGACTTGTATACTCTGTTTTAATATTGTTAACAAAACTCCTCTAAAGTAGCTAATAAATGAATGCGGTTGACCATAGCGAGCTAGATAACCTTCCAGGCCTAAATGTCCTGATCATAGATGACAACCCTATCGTTCATGACACGCTCAAAGCTGCATTTGAAGGAATGGGGATAAGGAACATCAAAAGTGCACAGAACGCCTTCCATGGTCTGCGTCTGTGTGAAGAAAATAACTTTCACGTCGTTGTCTGTGCTTTCAATGTAAATAGTGATAAAGATGGCTTCCACCTGCTGGAAGAGTTGAAGTTTAAAGGGTACGTCAATAAGCGAACCGTACTTATCTTCCTTAGCTCTGAGACCAGTGAAGCGCTTGTTAATAGCATTGTTGAACTTCAGCCAGATGATTTTTGGGTAAAACCTCTATCCGCAAAAGCAGTGCAATCACGACTAGAGGCGACACTGCTGATCAAGCAGAAGCTATTCAATATCTATCAAGCTATAGATTGTGGTAACTACTCTAAGGTCATCTATTATGCGGAACGCCATCTTCTTTCTCCTGAACTAAAAAAATATCAGGCCAATTTGCTGCGCATGAAAGCGGAAGCGCTGTTGAATTTGCGTGAATTCGGCAGTGCCGAACTATTCTACCGTGATCTTCTTTGTAGCTATAAATACCCCTGGACCTACATCGGTTTTGTTAAGTCATTGCTAAAGCAGGAGAAATTAGCTGAAATTGACGAGTTACTGGCGAAGCTAACCACGCAACCGGAAACGCGCTTTGCGACTTATGAGATGTTAGCTGAGTACTATATTGAAGCTGAAGACTACGAACGCGCCTACAGCGAGATAAAAAAGGCAACTGCCCTCGCCCCTCGAAATATTGAACGCAATAAGAAGTCATGGGACTTAGCTCGTTTAACCCATGATCATGAAGGGCAATATATTGCGACTAAAAACATGGCGCAGTATGCACGCAACTCAATACATGACTCACCGGAGCTACAGCTGAACGTGATACGTGCTGGGATCGATTTTGCTAACTCATTGACAGATAGCCGAGCGACAACGATCTTGGCAGAAACAGAACGGAAGCTAAACCAAATTGAACAAGACTACGAAGACGCACATTACTTTAAAGAACAGATAGTGATCTCAAAGGCACGCTTGCACAATGCACGCAACGAAGAAGATAAAGCTAAAAAAATGGTCGAGAACCACGTCTCCTTGCGCCCAAGCGTTTCTATCGAAGATAACCTAGATAAAGTAAAAGTCTTCCATGAACTCAACATGCGCGAAGAGTCCATGAAGCTACTTGAAGCGATAAAGCGTCAGATAGGCGGTGATACGCTGACCAGCCAGGTGGTAGGAAAGTATGTTGAACAGGAAGCCGATGAGCGTGAAGAGATCCATTTTACGCCGAAGCAACTTAACTCCATGGCCGTGGAGTTCTATAAAAAGAACAAACTGACTCCCGCAGCCAATGTTCTTGAGCAAGCACTTCAGTTATCACCGAAAAACTATAAGTTAGCCATTAGCTTATTAAAGGTGCTTATTAAAATCAGGCGCAGTGAGCATCACAACCAAAGTCAGCTCGATCTCGCAGAATCGACTATCTCTCGGTTAAAGCTTTTAGAACTGCCCGGCAGCGATGCGCAGGTGTTCAATGAGTTAAGTCAAATGTGGGAACGGATAAATAAGCTGCACTAACTAATAAAACTATTTTGTTTTTTTAATAACGTATTGTTTAGCTTAAAGGATTAAATTGAAGTGAGCGTTATTCAGTTATCAGGGAACAGATCGTTTTCAATGGCACTCTTATTGGCTTTATGGCAGCTAGCGTTGCCATCTGCTGCTGAGAGTGTCAGTTTTTCCGAAGCATGGCAGGCGCTGCTTAAAAACAACGACGGCCTCGCCGCTGAGCGTGCCAATATTGATAAGAATAAACACTTACAAGACGCTGCAGGTGATCTCTACCTACCTAAAGTCGATCTCCGTGGTCGATACACCTACTTTGATGACGACATAGAATTAAAGCCTTCTCAAATCCTTGATCGAATGAACAATGCGCCAGATCTTGGTGAGCTGTTCCCAAATGTAGCAGGTGAACTTAATGAGGCCCTCACGACACAGATAGCCAAGCAGAGCCAGTTCAAAAGCTCTGTGACGGCTATTTGGCCTGTTTTTACTGGATTTAAGATTGAAGCAGCACAAGATATTGCCCACTATCGGACAGAAGAAGCTAGGCATCTGTTAGAGATGGAACAACACGCCAAGTTTGAAGACTTAGCAAAAATCTATTTTGGTACGGTATTGGCGAAAGAGGTATTACGCACACGGGTACAGGTCGAAGAAGGCCTGCAAAAACATCGCGACATCGCCTTGAAATATGAGGCACAAGGTCAGATCGCCAAAGTTGAACGGCTGCAGGCTGAGGCTTCCCTTGATAGAGCAACCGTTGAGCGGAAAAAAGCGGAGCGCCAAGTCGAAATTGCTCAAATAGCATTAACGCAAATGATTAAATCACAGGACAATACCATCCCCAGTAGTGCGCTGTTTACCAATGAAACTATTCCGCCAAAATCTGACTTCTTACGCAACACCTTAGCCACTTACCCCGGACTCAATTTATTATCAGCCAAACGTGAGCAAGCCAAGGGATTAGTGAAAGTAGAACAAGGTAACTATTATCCCGACGTTTACCTCTTCGGTGAGTACAATGTTTATGAAGATGACTCCATTGTTTCCGACCTAAGACCTGACTGGATTGTCGGTGTTGGAGTCAGTGTGCCATTGTTGGATCCTGGTGGGCGTTCCGGCAAGCTTAATGCGGCACACAGCACTGTGACACAAGTGGATTACCTGCGCGCTCAGGCGACACGAGACCTGACGACGCTGGTAGAAAAAACATACCGTGAGTCGCAGCAGGCACTAGAAGAGTATGCGGGTTTAAAAAGCAGTATTGCGTTGGCGGAAGAAAACCTTCATCTACGTAGCAAAGCATTTTCCCAAGGGTTAGCCACTTCTATCGATGTTATTGATGCCGAGCTTTTTTTAGCCTCTATTAAAACTCAGCGTCTTGTCGCCTCATATCATTATGTTATTTCACTCTCTCAGTTAATGGCCATCAGTGGTGGAATTAATAACTTTGAAAGCTACCAAAACAATTCTGCGCCCGAGGTTCAGTAATGCGCCAATTTAAAATAGTCGCCATCATTACAGCTCTACTCCTGATAGTTTGTTGGCTCGGTTACCGCTTTTACCTCGCCTATCAACCGCAACCTATGCGACTACAAGGCCAGATTGAAGCGCGTCAATATAGTGTCTCTTCCAAGGTGCCCGGTCGTATCGGTGAACTTCTGGTAAAGAAAGGGGACTCTGTCACGGTCGGCCAAGCAATATTTACCATCAACAGCCCTGAACTCGCCGCTAAGCTGTCCCAGGCAAAGGCTGGCAACGAGGCTGCGTCAGCGCTGGCTGATGAAGCCCTAAATGGTGCCCGCCGCCAGGCGATCGCAGCAGCAAAAGATCAATGGCTTATGGCAAAAGCCGCCGCCAAACTATTTGAGAAGACTTATCAGCGGATCGACAACCTTTACCAAGATGGCGTTTTGGCGGAGCAGAAACGCGACGAAGTGTATACCGAGTGGCAGGCAGCAAAATATACCGAGAGTACAGCACGGCAGTTATACGAAATGGCGCAGGAAGGCGCGCGGAAAGAAACACAACGGGCGGCGCAAGCCAATGCCAGAATGACGGCAGGCATTGTTGCCGAGGTTGAAGCCTATGTTGCAGATACCCAGGTTAACAGTCGTCACAGTGGTGAAATCAGTGCCGTTTTATTGCGTCCAGGCGAACTTGCGCCACAGGGGTTCCCTGTCGTCACACTGATCGATATGAACGACGCCTGGGCGGTGTTTAATGTTCGTGAAGATCGCCTTAAACGCTTTAATAAAGATAGTGAATTTGAAGCCGTTATCCCGGCGTTAGGGGAGCAAAGCATTACCTTTAAGGTGCACCATGTTGCAGTCATGGGCGATTTTGCCACGTGGCGTAGTACGGACAGTAGCCAAGGTTTTGATATGCGCACATTTGAAGTTGAAGCTAGGCCTGTCACACCCATTCCAGGGTTGCGAGCAGGCATGAGTGTGCTTGCTAGCTATTAATATGGAAGGGTTTAAATCAAAATGGCATGCAGAGTGGCAGCTTATTCGCGGCGACTTTTGGCTTAAGGCGCTCCTATTTTGGTTACCACCCCTGCTGTTTCTAACCTTCTGGTATATTTTTTCCGCCAGTGTGGCCAGTGATGTCAAAGTAGGCGTGGTTGACCTCGATAAGTCGGCCATGTCTCGGCAGCTTGTGCGTTACTATGATGCCAACTCGGTGATTGCTATCAGCGATGAATACGATGATGTGGCATCAGGTACACTTGCACTGCGGGGCGGTGAGATATATGCGCTGATTGTTGTGCCGGTTGGTTTGGAAAAGAAGACCATCAAAGGTTTCCCTCCCCAAGTCACTGCATTTACTAATGGTCAGGTGCTACTGGTTGCCAAGTTAGTTAATTCGGCATTGATGCAAGCCCATGGCACCTTTTCTGCTGGCGTTGATCTGTTTAAAAACATGGCTAATTCAAGCCCAGAAATTAAACAGGCTTTCGCGAAAGCGGTGCCGATCCGCGGACAAATAACACCACTGTTTAACAGCAATAGTAACTACGGGCACTTCCTTGTTACCGCAGCAATCCCGGCCATCTGGCAAATTGTTATTGTCGTAACAGCCGTTCTGGCGCTGAATGCCAGTATTAAGGCTGGCCAGTTGCACACTTGGTTAAACGGTACACCGATCTTAACCTTAACGGCTAAATTACTGCCATACACCCTTCTTCATCTGGCAATGGGCGTTGCTTTTCTCATCTTTATGTATGATTTACTTGGCTGGCCAATGCATGGCAGTTGGCTAATTTTATTGCTTGGACAACTGCTAATGATTATTGCCTGCCAGGGTGTGGGGGCGATGCTCTTTCTGATATTTAAAAATGCATCACATGCCATGAGCCTTGCTTCTGGCTACACAGCCCCTGCGTTTGCATTTATGGGGGTAACTTTCCCATCCTCCGATATGCCGTTAATGGCTCAGATCTGGCGCAACATGTTACCAGTGAGCCATTATGTTGAACTTCAGATAATGCAGGCTAATTACGCAGCGACATTGATGCAATCTTTGCCGCAGCTGGGTTGGTTAGGTGCACTGTTTACACCGCTTTGCGCCGCGTTTGTTCTGGTGATTCTCACCGACAAGGCGAATCAACATCAGTCGGTGGAGTGCTAAATAGTGGCTTGGTTACAGTTATTCCGACTCGAATTTAGGGCGATTTTAAGTGACTTCTCAGTTGCTTTTACCATCTTCGGAGGCATTGTTGCCTATTCGTTTCTTTACCCCTTGCCCTATTCCAACCAAGTGCCACGTGAACAACATACTGTGATTGTTAATGAGGATGGCAGCCAACTTAGTCGCAAGTTAGAACGGATGCTAGATGCCACGCCGGAAGTTAAAGTGGTGAAGCGCGTGCATACCATCGCGGAAGCGCGAACCATGCTGCTCAGTGGTGAAGCTGGTGGCATATTGGTCATACCAAGCGACTTCTACCGCGACCTGTTGCTGGGTAAGAGCCCCGTGCTTGGCTATGCTGGCAACGCCAGCTATTTTTTGATTTACAGCACCGTCGTTGAAGGGATGGCGAAAGCCGCAGGTACGCTGGGAGCTGAAGTTAAGGTGTTAAACCACATACTATCCGGCGATGCACTACCCCGTGCAGAAAAACAGTACTCACCGCTACAACTCAATGTGAAACCGGTATTCAACAGCACCATGGGTTACGTCAATTATGTCGTCCCTGCAGTCTTTGTACTTATTTTGCATCAGACGCTGTTGATGGCCGTCGGCGAATTAAGCAGTCATCAAAACCACAGCAAGAAGCGGAGCGAAGGTTATTGGTTGCAAATACCAATATGGCGGTTACTTATCGTTCGTGTGCTGACCTTTGGGGGAATTTATGCACTCGGAGCGCTCTACTATTTTGGTTTTGCCTTCGAGTTTTATGACATCACCCGGTTAGCTTCGCCATTAGAGCTGTGGGGATTAATAATTCCATTCATCTTATCCGTGATTGCTTTGGGCGTTGTACTTGGGCAGCTGATTCGACGACCAGAGATCTTATCTCTACTTGTGCTGCTCAGTTCTCTAATCCTAGCGTTCAGTGCAGGCTTTATCTGGCCACTGTCCTCAGTCCCGCCGCTGTTAGTTTGGTTAACCAATCTCGTACCATCAACCCCGGCGATCCAAAGCTTTCTTATGCTCAACCAGATGGGCGCAGATTTTTCGCAGATCCTTCCTCAGTACTCGTTGCTTTGGTTGCAAACGATTGGCTACGGAGGATTAGCTTATTGGCTGCTTAACAGAAGGGATATTGAAGACGCCTAACCGGATAGGGATAAAAATGGTTAGGCGATTTGCGAGCCGGTAAAAGATTGACTGGTACTTACATAACCCACTACGCGATCGTTCATCACTTTGATGCAATCAAACATCTGCATCGATTTACTATCACTCAAAGCGATTGAGTCATCTAAAAGCATACACAGGCACGCCTGCTCCGTCGTTTCCAGCACCAAAAATTGCCCGACCGCCCCACTCAGACACTGCAACTCAACCAACAAATCGTCATGAACATTAAGTTGTGCTGCACCAGGAGTAAAAAACCAGCTTTTCGGCATCATGGGCAATAAGAAACGTTTTGCCGCAACGGCATTAAGCGCACACTGGACAAGCAGCGGCTGAGGCAACAGCTTATAGGCCAGAAGCACTTCCAAAATCTGGTGGTACTCTTTTGCATCATCCGTTGAGAATGGTTGCGACTGAAGCGCAACGGGACAAAGCTGTTTACGACGAAAATGCGTCTTAAAATGCATATCATCGTCTAGAGCGACACATAAGCGATCTGCCGACTCATCGAAGTACCAGCGCCATCCCTGTCTAGGCTGCATTAACATCTATTTACTCTATTCTATTAGTTTTATTGTATTTTTTATATGCGGCCATTGTCTTTACCATGGCCAAGTTAAGCAAGTGTTTTAATAAAAAAGTGTGATAAAAAATAACGTGGCCGTTAAGCCACGTTATTTAATTAACTATCAGTTTAGAGTTTCAGTCGGTTGACGATATCTTTAATTAGCGGTGGGCCTTCATAAATAAAGCCGGTATACAGCTGTACCAAACTGGCGCCAGCGTTGATCTTGTCTTGAGCGGCTTCAGCACTGTCGATACCACCGACACCAATTATCGGTATTTCGCCTTTTAACAGGGCACTTAATTTACTGATTATTTGTGTGCTGCTTTGTGCTACTGGACGCCCGCTAAGCCCCCCTGCTTCATCGGCATGCTTATGTCCTGCTACCGCCGATCTTTCTAGTGTCGTGTTCGTCGCAATGACACCATCGATATTGTGATTGATCAAGGATGTCGCCACTTGCGCGAGCTCCTCATCATCAAGATCGGGGGCGATTTTAACTGCCAACGGCACGTATTTACCGTGGATTTTAGCTAACTCGCTTTGTCGCAGCTTTAATGCAGCGAGCAGCTCATCGAGCGCTTCACCATATTGCAGGCTTCTTAAACCCGGCGTGTTAGGTGATGAGATATTGACAGCGATATAGGATGCATGCGGATACACTTTATCCATACAGATGAGATAGTCATCTTTGCCCTGCTCGACTGGTGTGTCTTTATTTTTGCCAATATTTATTCCCAAAACACCTTTGAAGTTGGACTTTTTCACTTCATCAACAAGGTGATCAACGCCTTTGTTATTAAAGCCCATGCGATTAATCAACGCATGATGCTCCACTAAGCGGAAGATCCGAGGAGAATCATTACCCGGCTGTGCTCTAGGAGTAATGGTGCCTATCTCCACGAAACCAAAACCTAACGCATCCCATACATTGATGCATTCACCGTTCTTATCAAGGCCCGCAGCCAAGCCCACGGGATTAGGGAATTCGATCCCCATCACCGTGACCGGTTTAGCTGGCAGGTTTTGGCGTAATAGCGACAACAGACAGCTATCACGCAATTGGCTGAAGCGGTGGATCGTAAAATCGTGAGCCCATTCCGGATCACGGGCGAAAAGAAAGGCACGCGCAAATTTATACAGCATCATTAACCGTTATCTGTTGCGGGTGCCGCGATGGCACCCAGCTCTTATTTCGGTTCGCAATTGTGACTCAGAAGCATAAGCTCACGCAAGGCGACTGAGAACTTGGCGAACTCATGGCTTTGACTGGTACGGAATTCACCAAGCATATGGAACCAGCGCTGGATCTCTTTTTCATGCTCGGTAAACCAGGTGTCCAGCATTTTTAAAGGCTCGCATAGGCCGCTACAGTATCGCAACACCACAATAGATAAAGCGCGCTGCTGCCAATCAAGTTCCTCTCTAAAAGAGGCTCGGGCTAACGCTTGCCAGTGATTCGAGACGGGTTGCTCCGAGATCTGTTTCAGGAACCAGTGCAGATCAAGTCGGGCACCGAGTTTGAAATAGACATCCGCCACCAACGTGATTGGACGCTCTGATTCAATGACAACTTCGGCGATGTCCAACGCTGAAAACAGTGTACTAAGCTGCCCCATGTGGGTGGCAACCTCTGTCGGCAGTCCTTCGCGCTCCAATTGCGAAATAGCTTGAGAAAGCTCTGCAACCTCATCATCAATCAGGTACTCGGCGAGGTTATTGCGCAGTTCATCAAAGGTCGGTTGATAACGCTTTATCGTCTGCTCAATAGTGAGTGTTCTATCGCGGTGACGCAGAAACCAACGTGTGGCGCGGCGGATAATTCGACGCATTTGAAACAGCAATTCACTTTGTACGATCGCCGGGATCTTATTGTCGCAAACAGACACTGCTTGCCATAAGTATTCCAGCTGAAACACTTCGCGGGCCATGGTATAGCAGTTCGCGATTTCGGCCTCTGATGCACCCGTTTCGTCTTGTAGTCGGCCGACAAAATTAAAGCCCACATCATCAACCAAGGCATTGGCGATCTGTGTCGCAATGATCTCTGCCCGAAGCGGATGATGCTGCATCTGCTTTTTGTATTTCTTTTGCAACTGAGCTGGGAAGGCCCCTACCAGTGAACGGTTATGGTAGCCGACATCTGTCACTTCCGGCACCAATAAACGCTCTTTAAGGTACATTTTGCCATAAGCCAACAACACGCAGAGTTCAGGTCTCGTCAGCCCTTTCCCTGCGAGTAGTCGTTCTGCTAACTCTTCGTCGTTAGGCAAAAACTCGAGGTTGCGATCGAGCAATCCTTCGCGCTCCATTGCATGGATAAAGCGCTGGTATTCTTTTACTTGTTCTTCGTCACGTAGCTGCGATACCGACAAACCTTGGGTTTGACGGTAACAGTTGTCCAATACAATACGGCTCACATCATCAGTCATTTCGTACAACAGTTTGTTGCGCTGTTTTACCGTTAGATCGCCATTATTCACTAAGGTGTTTAGTAGAATTTTGATATTCACTTCGTTGTCAGAACAGTCAACACCGCCAACGTTATCAGTGAAGTCGGTGTTAACCCGGCCCCCCTTGGCGGCGTATTCAATACGTCCAAGCTGCGTGGCGCCAAGATTTCCGCCCTCACCAACAATTTTCGCTTTTACCTGCTGGCCATTAACCCTCACGGCGTCATTAGCACGGTCGCCAACATCACTGTTGTTCTCAGCTTCGGATTTGATGTAGGTACCGATACCGCCGTTCCACAACAGGTCAACAGGCATCTGCAGCAGTTGCTTTATCAACTCTGTCGGCGTTAATGACCGTTCAGTGCTACCTAAAAGGGTTTGGATCTCTGCACTTAAAGGGATCGCCTTGGCGCTGCGTTCGAATATGCCACCGCCTTTCGAGATCAATGTTTGGTTATAGTCGCTCCAACTGGATCGAGCTAAATGAAACAAGCGCGTGCGCTCGGCAAAGCTACTAGCGGCATCAGGGGCGGGGTCGATAAAAATATGTTGATGATTAAACGCCGCGATAAGCCTGGTTTTGTCACTGAGTAACATGCCATTGCCAAACACGTCCCCTGCCATATCACCAACACCAACGCAGGTGAACTCATCCTGCTGACAATCGACACCGATCTCTCTGAAGTGACGTTTTACCGATTCCCACGCCCCTCTAGCCGTAATCCCCATCTTTTTGTGGTCGTATCCTACGCTACCACCTGAGGCAAATGCGTCCCCTAACCAAAAGTCGTACTGTGCGGATATTTCATTGGCGATATCAGAAAAAGTGGCGGTTCCTTTGTCTGCCGCGACAACCAGATATGTGTCATCTTCATCATGGCGAACCACGTTACTCGGCGGAATGACCTTGCCTTCAATTACGTTGTCAGTGATATCCAATAAACCGCGAATAAAGGTGCGGTAGCACGCTTGCCCTTCGGCTAGAAATGCTTCGCGGTCATTGCTGCCAGGTAATTTTTTACAAACAAAACCGCCTTTCGCCCCGACGGGCACAATCACTGTATTTTTAACTTGCTGAGCTTTAACTAAGCCGAGCACTTCGGTACGAAAATCTTCCCGACGATCAGACCAGCGCAATCCTCCACGGGCTACTTTACCGCCGCGTAGATGAACCCCTTCCACCCGCGGTGAATAGATAAACACTTCAAATCTGGGTAGCGGCAGTGGCACATCAGAGATATGTTCAGGCGACAATTTGAAAGAGATGTACGTTTTATCACGGCCATCGCTTAACGCCTGGTAGTAGTTAGTGCGTAATGTCGCTTCAACTAATTCGGCATAGCGGCGAATTATTCGGTCGTCATCTAGGCTGCTGACACTTTCAAGCGATGCTTCGAGTTCAATCAATAATAGAGAGAGATCTCTTTGCTGAATCGCTGGACTAAACTTAGTTTCAAATATTGCCAACAGTTGACGGGCGATCGCTGGATAGCGCGAGAGTGTTTCTTCAATATATTGCTGGCTAAAACTACTGCCAATCTGGCGCATATACTTGGCATATGCACGTAACATAGAAACCTGTCGCCCAGTTAGACCGGCACTTAAGATCAGCCGATTAAATCCATCATTTTCATAAATCCCATCCCATACGCCGCTCAGCGCTTCAACAAAGCGCCCCTGGACTTTACTGATATCGAGTGGCTTTTCATTGGTATGGGCCATATGAAACTCGAGCACCCAATGCAGCAACCCGCTGTTATCGCGGATCTTATATGGACGCTCACCAATTACACGTAAGCCCATGTTTTCTAATAGCGGCAAGATATCCGAAAGATGCAACGGCAGGTCTTGATGATAGAGCTTTAACCTCACCTCTTTTGAGCTCTGTTTTTCCTCCTGAGCGCGGTAAAACAGCATACCCAAACGGTGTTGTTCAGTCAGACGTTCTAGCTGTTCAATATCTGCGAGTACACTACCAGGAAGCACATCATCTTTGTAACCGCGAGGAAAGCCGTCAGCATATTTCTGATGCAGCCTTTTGCCCTCCTCCTCACCAAATTGCCCAAGTAGTGCATCCTGGAATTTGTCTTCCCATGAGCGCGCCGCTTCGATTAAGTTCTGTTCAATCTGCTTCACATCGATATCCATCGTATTATCTTTGACATGCACTATGTAGTGGGTGCGCGCGAGTACCGACTCTGAAAAGAACGTCGTAAACTCAACCGGTTCGACGCTGTTAAAGTATCGCTTCAAAATCGACTGCGTTTGTTGTCGCAACAATGTGTTGTAACGCTCCTTCGGTACATAAACCATGCAGGAGAAGAATCTGCCAAAAAGATCCCGGCGCACAAACAGACGAGTCATGTCACGCTCTTGCATTTGCAGCACGCCGAGCCCAATGTTCAACAGTTCGGACTCTGGGCTTTGCAATAGTTCGTCGCGTGGGTAAGTTTCAAGAATATTCAGAAGCGCTTTGTAGGCATGGGAGCCAACGGCGTAGCCAGAGCCTGCCATCACTCTTTCAAGCTTATTACGGATCAGCGGTACCTGTGTCGCACTCTGGTTATAAACTGACGCCGCATAGAGGCCGATAAATCGGTGCTCGCCGATCACCTTACCTTTACCGTCAAATTGCTTGATACCGATATAATCAATATATGCCGGTCGATGAACGCGCGATTTTGAGTTTGTCTTAGTTAGTACCAACAGGCTGCTATCTAACGCATTTTCTCTGGCGCTGGTCGGCAATGAGCTTAAATTACGTGAGCGTTTAGTATGGCTGGAGCGCATCAAGCCCAAGCTAGAGCCATCCACCTGACTTAAGATGTGATCGCCTTTCACCGCCTCGACTTTGTATTCTCGATACCCCATCAGAGTGAAGTTATGGTTTTTAACCCAGGCTAAGAACTCGATCGCCTCGTGGCGCTCCTCCTCATTTCCTGGAAACGGAGCGCTTTCAAGGCTGGCTAGCACCGATTGCAGTTGCGTCTGCATTGGCATCCAATCTGCCACCGCAAGTGCTACGTCGCGAAATACTGATGCCAACTCTTCGGCTATCTTATGCCTATCACTCTCTGAGGTTTGCCGATCTATCTCGACATGAAATGCGGTTATGTTGCGCTCAGCGTTGGCATCAAGCTGCTGCAACGCGGATATTTCGCCGTCTTTCACCTCTATCGAGAGCGGCGCATTGAGCAGTAAGTGGGCGGTGATCCCCAGGCGTTTTAACGCCATCCGCAACGAATCCACCATGAACGGTGTATCTTGTTGAATTAACTCTATGATGGTGTGGTTTGAATGCCAGCCATGGCTTGCTACTTCTGGGTTAAACACTTCAATGCTTGGATGCTCAAGGTCATGGGATTGCATCAGATGCCAAAGGCTCATCACGCCGCCATAAAGATCACTGTCACTGCGGCCAGCGAGATCCTCTAAAGAAATATTGCGATATAAACGTTGAGCTAACTGCTCGACCATAACGGCTTCCTGTTGTGGAAGCTTGGTATATATCAGTGAATTCAATCGTTCTAGGAGTACAGAGAAGTTGGCTTCATGTTGGGCCATAAATATCACCTTGCAGGCTTGTTGTTATAAGACCAGTGCCTTGTTTTTGTCTTTACTATTTTGAACTGGTCTTTAGCTCTTAGGTTAGCTTAGATATGAGATCCTACAATGTGTCCAATCACTTGTTTTGTTTCGCAAACTTTACAAAAAAGGCCGCAAATGCGGCCTTCTCGATTACTTGCTTTGTTTTGGCCAAAAGAAACTGGCCAATGCGGGGAGTAAAATGATCGCACCGAGCATGTTCACCAAGAACATAAAGGTTAACAAAATACCCATATCGACCTGAAACTTGAGCGCCGAGAAAAACCAAGTACTGACACCGATAGCGAGGGTGAAGCCGGTGAAAAGTACGGCATTACCACGCTCTCGCAGTGCTTCTAAATAGGCCGTCTTAACCGATACGCCCTGGCTTAACCGCCCGACCATGGTCGACAAAATATAGATACCGTAATCAACCCCAATGCCAACACCAAGAGCGATCACCGGTAACGTTGCGACGGTCAAACCAATGTCTAATATGGTCATCAATGCCTGAGCCATCGTCGACACGACATAAAGCGGCAACACAACTGAGATCGTTGCGCGTAAAGAACGGAAGCTGATCAAGCAGAGAATAATCACTGCGCTATAAACGTACAGCAACATTGGCGCTTGTGCTGCGCTGACCGCTTCATTTTTAGCAGCCATCACCCCTACCGGACCCGATGCTAACCTAAATCTAAGATCCGGACGTTCATATTCGCGACGTAGTTCTTTTACCGCGTCAACCACGTCTTGTATCGTCTTAGCTTTATGATCCTTAAGGAAAATATAGATAGGTAGCACACTGCAGTCACCATTGAGCAATCCTGAAGAGGTCGGGACCCGGGCGACAGTTTGAACCAATGAAGCGGTTTCAAACGGCAGCGTTCGCCAGCGAGCACTGCCCTCGTTATACCCTTCATTCACCTTCTTTGCGATACTAGGCAAACTAACAACTGATTGCACCCCAGGTAAGCTACTTAGGCGCCATTGAAATTCATCAATGGCATTCATGTACTCATGGTAAGTACAGGCTTCCTCTTTGGTTTCCGTAATCACGGTAATAATGTCAACACTGACAGAAAATTTTTCTGTGATTAAGAAAGTATCCTGATTATAACGACTATCCGCATGTAACTGCGGCGCCCCCGCCTGTAAGTCACCAATTTGCATCTTCTCAGCGTATTTCCATGATGCGCCAAACAAGACAGCTGCACCTATCAGGATTACCGCAGCGACCCGTTTATCGGCACACATAGCAGCGATCTGGAACAGCCAGTTCACTCTAGAAACCCGAGGTTCCGTATGACAATCTGCGTTTGCTGATTTGAACGTATAACTAAGTAGTACTGGCAGTAAAATGAGGTTGGTTAAAATAATAACGGCAACACCTAAGCTAGCTGTAATCGCTAGCTCACGGATTATTCCGATATCTATAGAAAGAATGGTGAGAAAACCGATCGTATCGGAGAGTAAGGCTATCCCACCTGGTACCAGCAATCTGCGGAAGCTGAGTTGTGCGGCTTCTTTCCCTGTCATTCCCTGACTGCACAACCGACCAACCGAATTGATCATCTGCACGCCATGACTCACACCAATAGCGAACACCAGAAACGGCACTAATATCGACATAGGATCTAAGCCGAAGCCAAGCACAGTCAGCAATCCGACCTGCCAAACGACAGCGACGAGAGAGCATGACAACGCCAATACAGTCATCGGCAGTGAGCCACTAAAAATAAACACCAAGACCGCCGTGATGGCAAAAGCGATAGCAAAAAACGTCACGACAGATTTTGCGCCATCGGCGATGTCACCGATCATCTTTGCAAAACCGATAATATGAATATCTATATCGTCATCGCCATACTCCGCGCGTATCTGTTCCTCAAGCTGCGAAGCTAGCGCCAATACATCAAGCTTCTCTCCTGTTTCAGGGTTAAACTCAAGTAAGCTGGCCCGAACCATGGCCGCTGAAAAATCTTCAGAAACAAGACGCCCGACAATACCGGCCTTATTAATATTCTCCCTTACCTTCTCCAAATCCTGCAGATCATCAGGATCAAAGTCAGCAGGAATAACCGGGCCACCGGCAAAACCGTCCTCTACAACTTCGACAAAGCGCGTGCTTGGTGAATAGACAGACGATACAGCGGTGCGATTAACACCGGGAATAAAGAACAGTTGATCATGAACTTTCTTTAATGTCTTAAAAAATTTCGGGTTAGATATATCGCCTGACTTTGCCCTTACCGCGACCAACACGGAGTTCGCACCACCAAAATCCTTTTGATGCTTCATGTAGGTTTTCATATAGGGGTGATGCAACGGGATATTCTTTATAAAACCAGCATCCATACGAAGCATGGTGGCTTGGTACAACAGAAAGCCGGTCATCAAGGCAAACAGCGTAATCACGGCCCCTCTGTGACGAAAAATAGCTAACTCGCAGAGGTCGACCGTTCTAGAAAGTCCCATTTTTACTACCTTAATTTGCCGCTTTTAGCTGCGGTTCGATCAATATGCCATCGGCGCTTGCCATCACCGGTACTGTGCCGGAGAACAAAACATCGAGTAACGCCGGGGTGGTTGACAGCTGGAAGTGTTGATTGCGCCCACTATCTCCATCAACAATATAGTAATGACCTCCATTACCTAACGCCCATACACCCGTTTCAGAATTAACCATATTGTTGATCGTGATGGGTTGGTCCAACGAGATATTTGACCACATCCCAGCTTGATATCGCAGTACCGTGCCTCGTAAACCCGCCACCATGAAATCGTGATTATTAAGCGCCAATACCGAGAAGAACGACCCCTCGTAGCTTGCCTCTAAACTATGCCAACTGGCACCATTGTCGTCACTCGCTGCAACCAGCCCCATTTCACCAACCATCACCAAACGCTCTCCCACTCTGGTGATCGCATTAAAGTGTGGTAGCAAACTGTTTAGCTCTTCAAGGTATGCTTGTTCATCCTCTAGCCGGATCTCTGTGAGATATTCACGATCTTCCTCATGTAACAGTTCCGTGAGAAATCTTTGGTGCCAATTATTACCACCGTCGGTTGTCTCTAGGTATAAACCGTAAGCGCCGACCGCAATACCGTGTTGTTCAGTGAGGAATACCAGATCCAGTAATGGGCGATCCTCTTTTAACCAGGCATGCTGGATCTCCCACGACTCACCGCCATCGATTGTGTGCAGTACGGATGCTTCATGACCAACTACCCATCCTTGGCCATCATCGACAAAAAACGAACGTGTTAATGTGGTTTTTATTGGAACCTCTAGCTGGATCCAGTTGACGCCATCATCAGACTTGAGGATATGCCCCCTCTCACCGACGGCATAATGTTGTTTCTGCGCGGAGAAAAAATCTAATGTTAACGCCTTAGTGACATTAGGCACCATAAGTGCCTTCGAATCGGAACCTGCAATTGATGAAGCAGAAAAAAGGGCTGAAGCACCAATAAGGCTCACCCAAAAACTAGCTATGCGACCCATGAAATACTCAAATTGTCAGAAAAGAAAAGCGGGTCGTCCGACCCGCTAGTGCACTTGTTTAACGGCGACCCTCTTTACGAAGTGCCGACGCACTAAATGCATTATCCTTTAGTTCTACGCCGAAGTTATACATCGCCTCCTGATTATCTAAGCCAATGGCGATATAGCGCTTCGAGTTCAAGTCATGAAAGACTTCCAGTGTCGACCAATGGGCAGGCAATTCATAATAGTTTAGCCCGTGCGCCATCGCGACCCGATAGAGTTGGTCACGGTTGTCGTACATATCGGCAACACTCACCTGCCAGCTATCTTCATCGATATAAAACACCCGCTTCTTATAGATATGGCTGATGCCTTCTTTCAGATTAGCTTCAACCACCCATACACGATGCTTTTCGTAGCGCACATATTCAGGGTTGATATGTCCTGCTTTCAAAATATCGTCATAGGCGAGTTTGTCACTATGTAACTCATAAGTATTGTAAGGAATAAGCAATTCCTTCTTACCCACCAGTGTCCAGTTGTAACGGTTTGGCGAACCATTAAACATGTCATAGTCGTCAGTCGTTCTTAAGCCATCGGCTGCTGTGCCTGGAGCATCATAAGCAACATTGGGGGCACGACGCACGCGACGTTGACCGGTGTTGTAGGTCCATGCTTGGCGTGGCGTTTTTATCTGATCCATGGTTTCGTGAACCAACAACGCCGTGCCTGCAAGGCGAGCTGGTTGGGTTACTTTTTGCTTAAATTTGAAAAGAATGTTTGTCTCTTCAAGTACTGCGGGATCGGCATTTGAATTGTTGTAGGGTAGCAACAGAGCTTCATCTAGGCCGATATAGGTATAAGAGCCATTAGCCGTCGGTGCCGCTTGCCCTGCTTTCCTAGTTAAAGCTTGGCCACGATAACGGGTCAGGTGATTCCAAATCACTTCCAGACCGTTGGCAGGAATAGGAAATGGAGTACCAATAGCGGCATTCTTTAAACCATTACCTCCATCAACCAATTCCGCTCTCGTGGCATTGGTTTTTGTCCAATCGTAGGCCACTTGCGGAAATGACGCGCTGCGCCGAGTCGGATACACGCTCATTTTAAAGCTGTCTGGGTAGGTATTAAACAGCGCGATCTGCCCTGGTGTGAGGAGTTCCTGGTGTTCCGCCAGGTTCTCTTTCGTGATGGTGTACAACACCTTATCTTCAGGATAAGGATTAGGGTGATGCATACCCGTTTCGTAAGAAGCTGGAGGGGCCGTAATGCCCCCTTCCCAAGGCGGGATACTGCCATCGGCGTTACCCGCTTTTTCGGCACCAATAGGTGTAAGAGTGTCACCCAATTTTGCCGCTTCAGCCTCTGAGACCTTGGCTTGAACAGACACTGCGAAAATCATCGAAATTGCTGACGCAACGAGAGTAATTTTTATCATTGTTGTTCTCTTCCCCGTTAGATCGAATACTTGATATTGAAAGAAACGAAGTCACGATCTTCCATACGATTGGATGTGCCTTTACCGTCCCAAAAGGTGTTGTAGCTAAAGTCAGCACTCCAACGCTGTAGATAGTCAAAGCCTACACCTAAACCGGCTGATTTGCGTTCTTCAATGAACATGAATAACGGATCGGGGGTGGTACCCGATACATCGTGAGCAAAGAACAAACGCGGTGACATATTTACGCCAGAGAACACATCATTGAAAACAAACTGTGTGCGTAAGCGGTAACCCCATGAAAAATCATCCGGGAATGGGTTTGTTTCAACACCATCCTGAACGGCCAGCTCAAGGCCTTGTTTCTCTGGGAAACCACCACTGCGATCGGTACCCGGTGCATTTAAACGAAGATCATCATGGTCTGGCATGTCATGAATATAGATGCCGCCAAATTCAACCAACGCGAAGAAATTATCTGCGCCCCATGTAGGACCAAACAGGTGCGTCAATGTAAACTGCATCTGAGTAGTATCTGACTCGACATAGCCATCAACCCAACCGCCGGGCGCCGGCGCATCAAGCTGCGAAATACCGGCTAATGCGCCGTAGGTGTCAGGGTCCGCATTTGCCAACTGCTCTGGCATAAACGCAAATAACAATTCCACATCATCGATCTGAAGAGGTTCATCTTGGCGGTGACTCACCTCACCAGCAACAGACGTATCACCAATACCGGTGTTGAAGCTCAAACCGAACATATTGATATCTTCAGGGTAAACTAAAACCCCGCGGGTAAATGCAGTCAGCTCGCTGACGTTGTCATTATCAATCGTGTTGGCTGCGATCATATTCAGATCATCAACAACACTGCTATCGCCAGCACACACGCCAGAGTTAGGATCTACACAAAAATTAGATGCATAGCCTGAGATAATCGGACGACGGCTGTGATAGTTAACATAGTAGAAGCCAAATTCAGTATCGTTTAACTCGGGAACGAACCAGCCCAGCTTAATACCGTATTGGCCGCCATCATCAGGCGTCTCCGTACCGATTTTCAGTGCTTGTTCCGTACCGGAAGCAATATACAAACCGGCTACCTGATCCTGCACTTCTGACGGCAAAACATCCCAGTTATCCATGAGCTGCTGGAGGCTCATCCCTGTTAACGCTTGGTACTGGCCATCCAAGCCGTTCAGGCGTGACACTAAGCCATCCAGATCTTGATCGGGGTTTTGCGCGAACTGTAACTGTACAGTATTCAAATGGCCGCCCGAACCAGCGAAGTCATTGGTTGAAAAGTATGAGCCGGGCGGTGGTAAGACTGACTTTTCCCAATCATATTGGTAAAAAGCTTCTAAAGTGACGTTCTCCGTCAGGCCCAAGGAGGCAAACAACATGCCTACAGGAATAAACGCCTCTCGCAGTTCTGCGCCTGGGGTTCGTAACTGTGCAATATCAACAGGAACAATTTCACTAAGACCGTGAGGAATAAAGGTACTTTCACCCCAGTTAACTACTTGGTCACCTAGACGCAAAGACAACGGCATATCGCCATTTTCGCCTAAATCAAAGTCTGCAGTAATGTAGGCATCCAGCAGTCGAATATCGCGGCAAACTTCATCTTTCGCTTCACCGTCGCGACAAGGATCATAAGACTCTCCGGTTACCGGATTATCCCATTCATCTGTGTCCATCATGGCAAAGTCATAGAAATACATGCCACGAACAAAGAGCCCGAAGTTTTGATAGTTCAACTCAAGCTCATGCACACCTTTAACGATCTGAGAAAATGAATCCCCAGCGTCATACGTCAGGTTCGCATTGTCGCTATTGGTTGAATATATCCCCGTTGGGTTGGCCCAAACTGTCGCAGGATCAAATATCGGATTAGTGACAGGATCATAACCCTGCCAATTATTGGTTGAATTATTGAATTCAGGTTGGTTTGACTTACCAATCAGATCATAGTCACGATCTTCAACCCGCCAGCTTGCACCGACGGTGAAAGTAGAGTCAAAAGAGCCCTCAATTTCACCCCAGTCGAAAGTCACTGCATTTGCGGCTTGATGGCCAGATAAGGCCAGCAGTGCGATAGAAATACCTTTGGCTATGGGTCGTCTGATAAAACGGGATTGCCCTGTTGTCATTATATGTTCTCCCCAGTAAAGCAACCCATTTGTTATTTTGAATTTCTGTATGGTTAGGTTGCATTAACACAGCATAGTTACAACAAAAGGATAACATTTCAAGTCATTAGACCAGTCTCAACGCGTGGGTTTTTAACGAATTTTTGAGCTGTGTATCGTTTTTTGAAAAACCGATTTATACACCTGTTTAAAATGCACCAACTGAGTCACGCTAGCCATGATGTTCTGCATGAAGATGGCGTTTGAAGTGAATACTCTAATATTAAGTTTTTTTGAGGCTTACGAACCTGTTTTCACTGTCTGTCTGTAATTCGAATCGCCCTTCAATCCCTCTTTGGCTTAAAAATGGGCGAAACCTGGTGGCGGGGAGCTGAATACGACGACCGTATTGATCAGAGACCAATACGGTACTTGCTTGCCCTTTGTAGAGCGCTTGAAACTCATGGAAGCTCAAACGCACATTAAAATAGTAAACAGCCATCAGTAAAATCAGTTCTTCTACAAGAATACTTGGCGCTACTGCGCCAAGCTTTTATCTACTATTTCAAACAGGTCTTTCGACAGTTCGGGCAACGCTAAAACCTCTTGCAGACATCCTTTCATTAACCCTTGTCGCGTTACGTCCATCTTTTTCCATTGGGTTAAAGGCGTGATAATTCTAGCTGCTACCTGCGGGTTGAGCTTATTCAGCTTAATCACGACCTCGGTTAGCAACTTATACCCCTCACCATCAATACGATGGAACTGGTATGGATTGCTTGCCGCAAATGTCCCGACTAAAGCTCTTACCCTATTCGGATTAGAAAAGCTAAATACCTCGTAATCAAATAAGCGGCGGATTGTAGAAATTGCGCCATCTGCCGGGCTTAAAGCTTGTATAGACAACCATTTATCCATCACCAGCGGGTCGTGCTTCCACGCCGCCTCATAACTACTTAACAGACGCTCTTTACAGCTGAGCTGCCAATGATTTGCTGCCGCCAGTAACGCCAGCTTCTCGGTCATATTGTCTACGCGATTAAAGCGCTCGACGATATCCGGCAAATGCGTTGGAGCGCCTGCGGCTAAGTAGCTAATCAATACCCCTGACAGTGAACGCTGTGCGACATCTTTAGCCGCATATTGGTATGGCCCTGGTCTTAGCGTAGCTAGCCGCGCAGAAATAACCTCACTTAGTCTTTCACCCAGACACCGGACGGCACTGTCACGTAACATAGCAAGACGGCTAATATCGCTAAAACTGCGTTGTTCAATGAGTGTTGCTACCGATGGCACCGAAAGGATTTCAGCGACGATCGCCTCATCGAGTTGCGTCGTTTTAATTAAAGCCTCGCACGCTGCGATAATAACGTCAGACAGCACCAATGAATCCAAGCCTTTCTGTTCTGCTGCAAAGATAGCCTCAGACAACAGTGACTGAAGTGCCGACCACTTAACATAAGCGTCGCTGGCGTGCTTAACCAAAAAGGCCAAGTCCGCTTCAGTGTAATCAAAATGCAGTTTTACTGGCGCTGAAAAGTTTACGAGCAAAGCTGGTGTCGGCTTCTGCTTGATCCCAAAGAACTCAAATGTTTGTGCAGTCTGCTTGAAATCGAGTACCGAATGTTGCAGCTCACCAACTTGATCGTTTAGAGGAAGCTCCTCGCCGTTGTCGGCATATAGCGCAATAGCTAAGGGGATATGCTGTGGCGCTTTCTCTGTTTGATCTGCGGTGGTCGGCGTTACTTGAGTACAGTTTAATGTATAACACTCACGCACCTCGTCGTAGCTATCCGTCACGGTTACTTCAGGGGTACCCGACTGGCTATACCAACGTCTAAATGTCGTTAAGTCGATCCCTGACGCATCTTCCATTGCCAGCACGAAGTCATCACAGGTTACAGCTTGGCCATCATGACGTTGAAAATACAGATCCATCCCTTTTCTAAACGACGCTTCGCCCAACAAAGTGTGGATCATACGGATCACTTCCGAACCCTTGTTGTAAACCGTGACCGTATAGAAGTTATTCATCTCGATCACTTGCGCAGGTCTGATCGGATGCGCCATAGGCCCGGCATCTTCAGCAAATTGCTGGGTCTGAATAACCCGAACATTCTGCAAGCGATTTACAGCAGGGCTCCCCATATCGGCACTGAACTCTTGGTCACGGAAAACCGTCAGCCCCTCTTTCAGTGATAATTGGAACCAATCGCGACAAGTGACCCGGTTACCGGTCCAGTTGTGGAAATACTCATGACCGATCACCGCTTCGATATTGTGATAATCCGTATCCGTAGCGGACTGCGGCTCTGCCAAAACGTATTTACTATTGAATACGTTAAGCCCCTTGTTCTCCATTGCGCCCATATTGAAGAAGTCGACAGCAACGACCATGTAAATATCAAGGTCATAAGCTAGACCAAAGCGCTGCTCATCCCACGCCATTGAACGCTTTAACGCGGCAAGCGCAAACTCGCCGCGTGGCTTATTGCCCTTATCTACAAACAGCTGCAATGCAACATCACGACCTTCCGTCGTGCGATAACTGTCGCACAACAGATCAAATTCACCCGCTACGAGAGCAAATAGATAACAGGGCTTAGGATGAGGATCATGCCAAGAGGCATAATGTCTGCCGTCCGGCAGGCGACCCTCTTCGGTCTTATTGCCGTTAGATAGCAAGTAACTGCATTTTTCGTCAGCTTCAATACGCGTAGTAAACACAGCAAGCACATCTGGACGATCAAGATAATAGGTTATTTTGCGGAAGCCCTCGGCCTCGCACTGCGTGCAATATGAACCTTCAGACAGATACAGCCCTTCTAGTGACGTATTTGCTTTAGGGTCAATTTCAGTGACAACAGTGACTTCAAAACACTCTGGTAACGATGATATTGTCAGTGTGGTGTCCGAACATTGAAAACGCTCAGCTGGTAACGGTTGACCGTCGATAGCCAATGACACCAACGTTAAGCCTTCACCGTCCAATACCAAGGGTTCATTGTGCCTCCCTGCTCTGCTTACTTGCATGCGGTTGGTAACGATCGCCTTGCTCTCGTCGAGTACAAAATCAAGCTCCACCGTGCTAATGGTAAAATTCGGTGGGCGATAATCTACAAGCCGTTTTACCGTTGGGGTTTGTTCTGTTTTCATCAGGCGTTATGACCTCTCGCAGCGACAACTTTGGCGTCTTTCAATGGCTTAATTTTGAAGCCGATATAGCCGTATAGCAAAGCGACCAAGGGGCTGGTCCAGTTGAAGAAACAATACATAAAGTATTCAAGCGGGTTGACCAATAATACGCTCTGCATATAGGCACCGCAGGAGTTCCAAGGGATCAGCGGTGAGGTAATCGTTCCCGCATCCTCTAACGTGCGCGACAAATTCACTGGGGCCAACCCTTTTTCAGCATATGCATCCTTGTACATACGCCCAGGCATGACGATAGCGATATATTGGTCCGCAGTAATGATGTTTGTACCGAAACAGGTCGCTAAGGTACTGGCGATAAGTGAACCAGTGCTTTTAACCGAGCGAAGCAGCGCCTTCACGATACGTTGCAGAAGACCCGTCGATTCCATCACTGCGCCGAACGTCATTGCACTGATGATAAGCCAGATAGTATTTAGCATGCTCGACATACCGCCACCACTCACCAGTTCATCAACATCGCTATTTCCAGTGTTTACCGAAATACCGTCAAACATCACCGTCCAAACCGCGTTGAGTGTTGCCATACCGCCGCGTAACTCATCGGTAGCGAACGTCGCTTGAATGAGGTCCTGTTGAAAAATCGCTGCCCATACCCCGCCAACTAAAGCACCACAAAAAACCGCAGGAAGCGCAGGTACGCGACTAATTGCCAAAGCTAATAAAACCAATAACGGCACGATATTCAGGATACTGATACTAAACTGCTCGTTTAGACCATCACTTATCGATGCGATCCGCTCTGAGGCCACGTCAGCACCTGCTCCCATGCCCATAAATGAAAAGATGATAAGTGCCAATACGATGCTTGGGATAGAGGTCCACGTCATATGACGTATATGTTCAAACAGCTCACTGCCAGCAACTGCCGGAGCTAAATTGGTTGTTTCCGATAAGGGCGACATTTTATCGCCGAAATATGCGCCTGAGATAATTGCACCCGCAGTCACCGGCAACGACAAGCCAAAACCATTTGCTACGCCGATAAATGCTACACCAACAGTGGCAGCAACTGTCCAGCTACTGCCAATACTGATTGCCACAATCACACAGATAAGACACGTCGCGGCATAAAACCAGTCCGGATGCATAATTTGTAAGCCGTAGTAGATCAACGCTGGCACTGTACCCGCCAACAGCCATGTCCCGATTAACGCGCCGACGGCCAGCAGGATCAAAATGGCACCCATAGCGATAGAGATCCCCTTCACGATCCCTTGCTCTAACTGATCCCATCGATAGCCATTCTTTAGCCCCACCAATGCCGCAATAGTGGCAGCCAATAGCAGCGCAATTTGATTCGGCCCATAGGAGGAGTTATCTCCGTAGAGCGTGACTGATGTTGCCAACATCACCACCAAACAAACAATGGGGATTAATGCGTCGACAATCGATGGCGATTTAAGCGTATCGTTTTGATTACTCATGAATTACGTCCTGGAGTGGAGGCTTTTGTGGCGGTACATCTAAAGTGTTCCGCTCAATTTTTGTATTATTTTTTATTGGTATCTATTTATGCAAAAAGCCGCAGATCTGACGATTGCGGCTTTCTAAATTAAGACTGTTTCCTAGTTGGCCTTCGCCAACCGCCCTGCTTCCACCAGATCCAGTGTGATGTAAACTGTCTCTGAAAGATAAAGGTCTTGGTCAGGCACTTTTTCTTCGTCCTTTAAGTCATCGAATGCTTCGAGTGACTCTAATGGTTTCAGCTCGTGCCGTACCCGACGCTCATTCAGCCGAGCCAAACGTTTCTTCTCTTCAGCTTCGCGTTGAGCTAGACGTTGCTTCTCGTTGAGCGAGATTGACGTGTCGTCTTTTCGTGCCCGATACTCTTCAATATCTTGATACACATATACGAATTCAGGGTTTTGAGTTAGCCTCGATTCATGCTTCTGAACCAGGCTGTCCAATGCTGGCGTCGGCTCGCCATAACTCTTGTATCGTGCTCGAGTGATTTGGTCATAAGGCAACGCATTGTCTTCTGTGCTTTCACCAAACTCTCCAGGGCGAACTTCACTAGGGAATTTGATGTCCGGAACAACACCTTTATTTTGCGTGCTGCCACCACTGATACGGTAGAACTTAGCAATGGTGTACTGGATATCACCCATAGGAGAATCGTACAGGTCATATATTCGACCGATACCTTTATGCTGTTGCACAGTCCCCTTACCAAACGTTTGCTCACCGACAACCAAGGCGCGACCGTAATCCTGTAATGCCGCAGCAAAGATCTCAGAAGCAGAAGCGCTGTAGCGGTTAACCAAGACAGTCAACGGGCCTTGGTAAAGCTTCTCATTGTCGACATCAACTTTTTCTTCAATGCGTCCGTTCTGCGAACGAACCTGTACCACAGGGCCACTATCAATAAACAGACCCGTCAGCAGTTTGGCCTCTTCTAAAGAGCCTCCGCCATTATTGCGTAGGTCGATAATCAAGCCGTCAACGTCTTTAACTTCATTAAGCTCAAGCAGCAATTTTTGTACGTCTTTACTGAGATTGACATAAAAACCCGGTATCTCAATCACCGCAACTTTCTTGCCCTCGTACCCTTCAAGTTCTGCTTTCTCATACGTCAGTTTTGCGGCACGATCTTCAAGGCGGATCTTGTCACGTACGATGGTGACAACCTTGCTCTTAGCATCACCACCTGCATTTTCTGTCATGATCTCGAGTCTGACTTCGGTGCCCTTAGGGCCCTTAATCAAATCAACCACATCATCTAAACGCCAGCCGACAATATCGACCATCTCTTTGCCCTCTTGGGCAACTCCCACAATCTTGTCCTGTGGAGCCAACTGCTTACTTTTTTCAGCAGGGCCACCTTTGACAAGACTTCTAATCACTGTGTAATCATCTGTCGATTGCAACACAGCACCAATACCTTCAAGTTGAAGATTCATCTCCATCTTAAAACGATCAGCATTTCTCGGGGAAAGATAAGATGTATGCGGCTCTATCGAGCGGGCGAATGCATTGATAAATGTTTGGAAAACATCTTCACTCTGAGCTTGTGTGAGACGCTTAATGGCATAGTTATAACGCTTACTTAATAACTCTTTGATCTCATCAGGCGTCTTACCAGCAAGCTTTAAGTTTAACGCTTCATACTTAACCCACTGTCGCCATAGTTCATCAAGCTCTGCGCTATTTTTGGCCCAAGGCGCATCCTCACGCTCATAGACATATTTGTCGTCAGTATTAAAATCGAAAGGCTTATCCAACAAACTCAATGCATATACGTAGCGATCATAGCGGCGCTTTTGAAAAACGTCGTAGATCTCGTAAGCAGGTGCCAATTGCCCTTTCTTCAACGCGCTATCTAGTTCAAAGCGGTACTTTTCAAACGCCTCAATGTCACTAGCGAGGAAGATATTCCGCCGAAAATCTAATTGCTTAAGATATCGGTCTAATATCTGCGAAGACATCTCATCATTTAACGCGATCTTTTTGTAATGCGAACGTTGAAACGTATTAGTGATCCGCATTGCAGCATCTTTATGCTGACTTTGCTGCACCAATGCTGGCAAGCTCGATTCGTCATACTTTGGCGCAAGCGCATAGGCGGATGCAGATAACAAGCCACCGATGAGCAGCGAAGTAACGCTATGAGTGATGAGTCTCTTCAAAAGGAATCCTCTATTTTTCAACTTTTAAGTGCGTTGGTTGCACTTTTAACACCATACCAGTGCTCAACCGTACCTGCACTTCGTCTTTACCAATGTCAGTAATGATCCCTTTTACAGGACGAGTCCCTAAGGTCATCACTACCGACTGATCAACAGAAAGCGCATCTATTGATACGTCTTTAAGCTCTGGGGCTTTAGTCTTAGGGGACGAAGATTTAGGTTTGGTTCCCCGCTTGGGGATAGATTTTGCTACTTTGGCCGCTTTTGCTTTTTTCTCGGCGCTTTTTTCAGCCAGGCGCTGTTTTCTGCGTTCAGCTGCACGCTGCTTACTTTCGGTAACCTGCACAGCGGCATGCTCTGCATGTTCTAATGACACCACCCCGGCAGATGCGCCGTCGAGGTCAACTCGTTCAACACCCTCTTTTACGCATTCTAAATAGCGCCACCCGCTGGTGTAACGGCGCAGTGCGACCCTGAGTTGAGTTTTGCTGACAGTTTCATTATCAGCAAAACGCTCTGCCAAATCTTGAAATATGCCAATCTTAAGAGGCTTAGCTTCACCACTTGTTGTAAAACAACTAGGGAACGTATCCGTTAACAACTTAAGGGTGTTCTCAATCGACTGAGCTTTACTTTGGTTTTCCATTAAACTTTTCCGTTAGGTCCTTATTTGCGTTTGTCTGTCTCACTACTGAGAGAGTGCGCTCTCAATAATATCGGCAAAAACGCTCAAGCCTTTTTCATCTTCTAGATCAAATCGGGCAAGGTGTGGACTATCTATATCCAGCACCGCAAATACCGCCCCATTTAAGTAAATAGGTACAACCAGCTCAGAATTACTGGCTGCATCACATGCTATATGACTTTCAAACTGTTCCACGTCGTCGACACGGATAACTCGCCGCTCACGCGCTGCAGCACCACAAACACCTCGATTAAAAGGGATTCGATAACAGGCTGGTTTGCCTTGAAACGGCCCCAGCACAAGCTCTTCGCCCTTGGCGAAGTAAAAACCAGCCCAGTTGATGTCTGGCAAGCGCTGCCATATCAACGCAGACAAATTAGCCAACACCGCTATATGATCCGTTTCACCTTCGATTAATGCCGCAGCCTGCAGCTGAAGCTCCCGGTAAAATTCTTGTTTGCTCATAATTCCGCCATGTTACATCGCTAGCCGGACAAAACTACCCGATTTTTTGGGCAATGGGAATGGACATGCTAACCTCTCGCGCCTTATTAATGCATTTTTAACGTAAATAATTCGATAACTGGATGAAAGATAGACAACCCCGCCTGCTAAGTTGGCAGTGGATAAGCAATGAGATCCGCGGTTTTAAGCGCCCTTTACTAATCGCTAATGTCGTCGCCATTCTAGCAACCGCGTTAAGCGTCCCAGTACCTCTGCTTATGCCATTAATGGTTGATGAAGTACTGCTAAATAACCCGGGAAGCACACTAGATACCCTCAATATGCTGCTGCCAACTAGTTGGCAAAATGCGACGGTTTATATCACTTTAATATTCGTGCTCACCGTGGCGCTGCGGATCAGTAGCGTACTACTGAGTGTGTTACAAAGTCGCCAATTCACCATCATATCGAAAAGTTTGACCCTAAAGCTCCGGCAACGCCTGCTGCAGCAAATACAACAGATCTCTTTAAAGGGCTATGAAACCATCGGTAGTGGTGGCCTTAGCTCCCACCTAATCACCGATGTCGACACCATTGATCGGTTTGTAGGTGAAACCCTAAGCAAACTCATTATTAGCGGCCTGACGATACTCGGTACGGCGGTGATCCTTCTGTTGATCGATTGGCGCCTTGGTCTTTTCATCTTGCTGTGTAACCCGATCGTTATCTATTTTTCTAAGATACTGGGAAGCAAAGTTAAAGAACTAAAAAAGGATGAAAACTCCGCCATCGAGCTGTTTCAGCAGTCACTGGTAGAGACGCTGGATGCGATTCATGAGATACGCACGGCGAATAGAGAAAAGCATTACCTCAAGCGCATCGCCGAGCGTGCTGGTAACGTCAAACATCGGGCAATTGAATTTGGATGGAAGAGTGAAGCGGCGGGCAAGCTAAGCTTTCTTGTTTTTCTCATTGGTTTTGAGCTGTTCAGGGCGGTTGCCATGTTGATGGTAGTTTTCTCTGACCTGACGGTGGGCCAGATATTTGCCGTGTTTGGCTACTTATGGTTCATGATGACACCGGTCAATGAGTTACTCGGTATGCAGGTCGCCTTCTACAGCGCTAACGGTGCCCTGCAGCGACTCAACAAGATCTTTACTTACCCAACTATTCCCGAGCAAAACGGTAACGCAGATCCGTTTACAAAAGGAGAGCCCGTTGCTATCAACGTGAAGGGGCTTACCTTTAACTATGAAGACGACAGAGAGATCCTACGCGGTATCAATTTGGACATTGCTGCCGGCGAAAAGATCGCTATTGTTGGTGCCAGTGGCGGCGGAAAATCAACCCTGATCCAACTGCTACTCGCGCTTTATCCCAAGAGCAGTGGCAGTATTAGCTATGGCGGCTGCGAAATATCCAACATAGCCCCCGACGCCTTGCGTGAAAATATTGCCACCGTCCTGCAACACCCTACGCTATTTAATGACAGCATCCGTAATAACCTGTGCATGGGAGAGCATTACTCTTCTGATGCCTGCTGGGACGCACTTAAGGTTGCCGAGCTCGCCGATTTCGTAGCCGAGATGGAATTAAACCTGGATACACCTATCGGCACGCGGGGGGTCAGACTTTCCGGTGGTCAGCGTCAACGTATAGCCATAGCCCGCATGGTATTGCGTAACCCTGCTATTGTGATTTTAGATGAAGCGACATCTGCACTCGATACAGAAACCGAAGCTAAAGTTCATAGCAATCTAAAAAGCTTCCTTCAGCAGCGTACAACAATTGTCATCGCCCATCGCCTGAGTGCGGTTAAACAAGCCGATACTATCTATGTATTTGAAGATGGACAGATCTGTCAGTCGGGGCGCCACCATGAGTTAATCAGTGCCGAAGGCGTGTACCGGACCTTATATGGTGGCGAAGATACTTAGCAGGGTTGCAGCAGGCAATCTCTGAGTTCGGCCACCGAATCAACCAATGCTAAGCTCGAAAATGGCAGCAAGCGCTCCTTTGGTTGAGCCCCATAAGTTACCCCGATGCTTTTTGCGCCTGCATTTTCCGCCATCTGCAGATCATAGTCTGTATCGCCAATCATCAACGTCTTCTCTGGCTTAACATTAAAGATAGCCATGAGTCGGTGTAACATGTCGGGGTGAGGCTTTGACTCCGCTTCATCAGCACAAATAGTAGCGTGAAAATATTGCCCTACCCCAGTCTCTTCCAGCACTCGGTCTAAGCCTTTTCGCGATTTACCTGTGGCGACAGCAAGCTGCTTTTGATTGCGCTGAAGTAACGCCAGCAGAGCGGAAGAACCAGCAAACATGGGCATGGGTTGAGGATTATCGACAACAAATTGTTGTCTATAGTGGTCCATCAATTCGTCACGCTGTTGCGCTGTGATGGACGCAGGCCTGAATAACTCTGTAAATGCTTGATCGAGGCTCAAACCGATAATGCCTGCCGCAGCCTCGTCCGATGGCACAGGCAATCCACTTAGCGCAGACGCTTTCTGTAAACTGGATACGATACGCGCCGTTGAGTCCATCAACGTGCCGTCCCAGTCAAAAACGATCAGATCAAACTTTCCAACCACTATTTCGCTTTCCTACGTTGATTTGCCCGTTTACGGGATGGTTCACGTGGTATTTGCGGGGCGTGTTCCTCTACGCCAATACGCTCCACTACCTTTAATAAGGGGGCGTCTAACGGCGCTTCTATAAACAGTGTGGTTTCATCTTTGGGGTGAGCAAAGCGAATCTCAGCCGCATGGAGAAACAAACGTGAGCAACCAAGTTCAGACATCGCCTTGGTAAAGGGCTCACTACCATACTTAGGGTCACAGGCAATAGGATGACCAGCGGCTGCCGTATGAACGCGTATCTGATGAGTACGACCAGTCACAGGGCTTGCCTGAATCAAGGTGGCGCCCTTTAAGCGTTTAAGGATCTTAATTCGTGTTTCAGAAGGCTTCCCGTCGGGGTTCACTCTGACCACCCGTTCACCACTTTGCAGTTCATTTTTTTGCAGCGGATAATCACACACTTTTCGACGTTCCGGCCAACGTCCCTTTACCAAGGCGAGGTAATTTTTCTGCACCGTTTTGTCTTGCAGTTGACGGTGTAACGCACGTAACGCTGATCGCTTCTTAGCGACTAACAAAATGCCGGACGTTTCCCTATCAATGCGGTGAACAAGTTCCAAATACCTGGCATCAGGGCGTAACGCACGCAATGCCTCAATAACGCCAAATTTCAAACCGCTGCCGCCATGAACAGCAATACCTGATGGTTTATTGATCGCCAGTAGCCAGTCATCTTCATACAAGATGCATTGCTCTAACTTAGCAACCTGATCCAGTTTGGCCGAAATATCGGGCGTTTCTCTTTCAGCAACGCGCACCGGCGGGATACGAACTTCATCGCCCGATGTCAGTTTATATTCAGCTTTTATCCGTTTGCCATTAACACGAACCTCACCTTTTCTGATGATCCTGTAGATCAGACTCTTTGGTGTGCCCTTAAGTTTTAGGCGGAGATAATTGTCTATACGTTGGCCCACATGATCATCGGTGATGACCACTTTTTGGACCTGGGGACGTGGTAAATCTGTGCTCTGTGTCATGGCGCGAGAGTCTATCAGAAAGCGTTTAAGATTGCCTGTTCCAAGTGGGGTTGCTATAGTTCGTCGACGTTCGCCTGATTAACGCCCAAAAACAACCGGCAAGCAGGCAACGCTTAGGCATCATATCGCGTAATTTAACCGCACGTTAAGCTTGGTTCCATGAATTTATCGCCCATTTGTATTCGTTCCGGGCGGAACCAACCTACCTCGTCGGATTACGCCTCTGTGCTCTGCCAAAGAAAAGTTTCGTCCTTTAAGAGACGCCATAGCGCATTATGCTGGACGATTTGCGAGCTACTGGAACCTATTCCTGATCGTTGCTTCCCTGAATATAGAGCAGCGGTTTTAAAAATTGGAGCCGACCATGAGTCGGCAAGCACTGTGTCATACAACCGGGAGGTTGCAAGGGACCGGCGTAATACCAGCGCACGTCATAATCGGCGTAATGGGCTGTGGCTACAATATATGAGAAGTTGAGCCACACGCATGAAAAGAATGCTTATTAATGCAACGCAGGAAGAAGAACTCCGCGTTGCGCTTGTCGACGGTCAAAAGCTGTACGACTTAGATATTGAAAATCCGAATCAAGAACAGAAAAAAGCCAATATCTACAAAGGTACAATTACCCGCGTAGAACCCAGTCTTGAAGCTGCTTTTGTAAACTATGGTGCTGAACGCCACGGTTTCCTGCCTCTAAAAGAGATTGCTCGTAGCTATTTCCCTAAAGGTTATGAGTTCCAAGGCCGCCCTAATATTCGCGAGATCATCAAAGAAGGCCAGGAAGTACTCATTCAGGTCGACAAAGAGGAACGCGGTAATAAAGGTGCTGCACTGACGACCTTTGTCAGTTTGGCAGGCTCTTATCTGGTACTTATGCCAAATAACCCTAGAGCAGGTGGTATCTCTCGCCGTATTGAAGGTGATGAGCGCTCTGAGCTGAAAGCGGCACTTAGCGAACTTGATGTGCCTAACGGTATGGGCCTCATCGTACGTACTGCCGGCGTTGGTAAGTCAGCGGAAGAGTTAAAGTATGATTTAACTAACCTGCTTAACCATTGGACGCGCATTGACGAAGCGGCCAAAGCCACTAAAGCCCCAGCCCTTATCCATCAGGAAGGCAATGTCATCGTTCGCGCTATCCGTGATTATCTGCGTCGCGATATTGGCGAAGTGATTATTGATAACCCACACGTTTACGAGCAAGGAAAAGCACACATCTCGCAAGTGCGTCCCGACTTCGTACAACGAGTGAAGCTTTATTCCGGTGAAGTACCGCTGTTCTCTCACTACCAAATTGAAAGCCAGATCGAATCAGCGTTTCAACGTGAAGTTAAATTACCTTCTGGTGGCTCTATTGTTATCGATCCGACAGAGGCATTGACGTCAATCGATATCAACTCGGCTAAAGCGACCAAAGGTAGCGATATTGAAGAAACAGCAGTCAATACCAACCTGGAAGCTGCTGACGAGATTGCTCGCCAGTTGCGCCTGCGGGATGTGGGTGGCTTAGTCGTTATCGACTTTATCGATATGTCTCCTGTACGTAACCAGCGCGCAGTAGAAAACCGTCTACGTGACGCCGTTCGCCAAGACAGAGCAAGAATTCAGCTAGGTCGTATTAGCCGTTTCGGCCTGTTAGAGATGTCACGCCAGCGACTACGCCCGTCACTGGGTGAATCAAGTCAAAATGTCTGTCCTCGCTGTGATGGCGCCGGTAGCATTCGTGGTGTGGAATCCATTGCACTGTCTGTGCTTCGTCTTATCGAAGAGGAAGCGATCAAGGAAAATACCGCGCAGTTACATGCCCAGGTACCTGTAGAAGTCGGAACTTATTTACTCAACGAAAAGCGTGCTGCGATCAGGGGTATTGAAAAACGTAACCGTGTTGGCGTGATCATCATTCCAAACCAGCATATGGAGACACCCAAATATCAGGTGACTCGTTTACGTAAAGACGATATTCAAGAAGATTCGAGCTACGCGATGATTATGCCGGCTGAACAGCCGGAGCCGACAGTTTCGGCTACCGTTGGCGAAGTAGCCACCCGCGCACAGCCTGTGCTGCAAGGGTTTACAACACCAGCAGCGAGTGCACCCGCACCGACCGAAACAGTCACAAAGACAAAAGCACAACCGCAAAAAGCAAAGGCCAACGCTAAGAAGGCAAAGGACAAGAACCCCGGCATCATCGCCGTTATTATTGCTGCTATTGCCTCTCTGTTCGGCGCTAAGCCAAAGAAAAAGAGCAATAAGAGTAAGCGCCCCCATGGTGACAGAGGGCGTCAGCAATCCCGTGGCAAAAACAGCAGTCGCCGCCGTAATAACGAGCGCGATAACAGTCGTCGCCAGCCGCGAAATGAGCGCAAGAAGGGTGATGACACAAAGCCAGCTGTAGCGGCCAAAGATAGCCGTGGCGCGTCAGAAGATAAGCCGCAAAAGAACGAACGTCGCCGCAATCGTGGTAGAAAGCAGCAAAACCGTGTTGAAGGTGCGCAACAGTCGACCACTGATTCAGTGGCTACTGATAAGAACGAAAGCACAGCTAAACCTGCAACACAAAAACAGGAGCAGGTCGCAAAGCGTCGTCAGCGCCGTAACTTACGCAAGAAGGTTCGTGTAAGTTCAGAAGCCACACCAGTGCCAAGCAAGAAAGAGCAGTTACCAGAACTCGCTCCTGTTGCTGAGCAGGTCTCTGAAGATCCGGTAGGCGCCCGTTATCCTGAAGTTGCTGCCGAGCAAGTTGCTGAAGTAGCCGCTAACGAGACGCCAGTAGTAGAAAGCAGTGCCGACAACACCCAAGACGCACCTGCGACTGTTGAACAGACAGCTTCTATTGAAACTAAGGCGAACGTTGCGAGCGAAGAGCATACAGCCGCTGAAACCGTTGACGTTACCGCAGCAGCTCCTGAAGAAGCGCCAGTCAAAGAGACGACAGCGACTGACAGTGAAGTTTCGATCGAGCTCTCTGAGCCGGAAGTCTCTGAGCAGGTCGAATCGGCTAGCGTAGAAGTTGAGGCACAGCAAGGATCTGACGTAACAACAGATCCTGTTGTTGAAAAAGCCGCTGAAGACGCATCGGTTGCGTCTGATGACAAAGCTAGCGAAGTAGTCGAGTCAGCGATTGAGCCAGAAGTGGAAGCCACAGAGCAAGTGGTCGCAAGTGACACGCCTGTGGTAGTTGAGGCAGCAGCAGAGCCAGTTAGCTCCGACGCTAAATCAGCCGATGATATTGTCGTTTCTACCACTCCAGTCAGTCGCTACGCAACTGCGGTATCTAGTCAAATGGCGAAGCCGACACCTGCGACATTATCAGGTGTGGATGCCTCGATTATTGAGCGCCGTTTCGGCCAAGGTGCCGGCGGTAGTCAAGGCGTATCGACGTTAAAAGCCAAAGATCAGGCTACAGCAGGTCCAACCAAACCTGCAATCTAAGGGCCATTGCCAGAGCAAAAAGCCGTGCTATTTAGCACGGCTTTTTAATTTCCACTGATGGCGTACAGCCTAGTGATTCGCTAGATCCTTTACATTTAGTTTGAGTTAAATACGTACCTCACTCAGCACACGCACTATTGAACGACATTAAGATAAGACTATGTTGATTGTCCCAACGGAAGATAAGCTTGACTGGCACCAACCACCCTTTGTGACGATCGCCATCGCCTTTCTTTGCTTCGCCGTGTTTTCAACTGAAACAGATGCCACGATTACCAAATATGCGCTAGTACCTAGCCAAATGGCGTGGTTTCAATTGGTTACTCATCAATATCTTCACGGCGACTGGCTTCACCTACTGGGAAATCTATTGTTTCTGCTGATATTCGGCAGCGCTTTGGAAAAGCACTTAGGCGCCTTAAATTTTTTCACTCTTTATCTCTTTACTGGCGTATGCAGCGGATGGGGATTTGCGCTGCTCCACACAGACAGCAGTACACCATTGGTTGGGGCTTCAGGGGCCATATCAGGACTGATGGGAGTCTATTTGGCGGTTTATGGATGGCGCCGGCGTGAGTGCTTTGCCGTTTTGGGGCCTATCGTTACTAGCTTCCGCGCACCGGCGTTGGTTCTGCTGCCTGTTTGGCTTGGCTATGAGCTACTAAGTGCCGCACTTAGTGATGATAATGTCGCATATATGGCACACGCCTTTGGGCTTATGTCGGGTACCGCTTTCTATATCATCGGTAGCTGGTGCGGATTATTTAGTCGGCGCGTACAATCAAGTATTAACCAAAGCGAGATTGAAGCGAGCGCCGCACCATTAACGATATCGGCAAAGGCAATCAAGCTAGAAAACGAGCTGAGGTTGGTTGAAGCTTTGGCTGTTTGCCGTCAGCAATTAAAAGAACAACCTACTTATGAAGGATTATGGTATTACGCGTTCACCCTCGCAAAGCGCGTCAGTGAAGCACAAATAGTAGCGCTTTACCGACTGCTTTTAGCTTTTCAAAGCGATGCCTCTGTAGGATTTGGTTGGGCGTACCCAATATGGCAGGAACATCAATCGGTACTGCTCTGCGACAGCCATCTATGGACAGCAAAAGAGCGTATAGATCTGGTTTACACGCTTCTAATACATAACGACCATAAAGCGGCAAGCCATGTAGTCACCGAACTGGTCAACTCAAATCTATGGTCGACAGATGTTGCAACCAACGCACACGCTTCACTCTTGCCTCTACTCATAACAGCCTCTGCAGCCCATAACGCAGAGGCTGCAGCAATCCGCATTATTCTGAATGCTCAGCCATCTTCAGCGCCATCTGATTAAGTTGCTGCGCTTCCAACTGCTGTTGGCTTGCCGGTGTTGCTAACTTACCTGCGGTCGCCGCAAGCTCGGCAACGCTTTGCAGCGGTCTACCGCTCTCTAATCCCGCTTTTGCAAGTAACAGATAGAGCCCGGCGCGATCTATATAACTTGCTGGCCAAGATTCAGGTTCACCGATCAATGCTTCCGCTTTATCAAAGCGCCCCTGCTGAAAATAGATATTAGCGATGGCATAGCGTAGTTCTGGCTCAGGCTCAAAACCCGGGATCTTAGTGATCACTTCATCCAATGTTCTGGCTGCGGCACCGATGTTGCCTTTTTCATGCAACAGGGCTAGGTAGCGTTGGGAATGTTTATCAAGCAGCTCCGTTTGTTCACTCAACATCAACAAACGGTGCATACGCTCTCTTAAGCGCATCTCATTTGGATACCGACGCAAACCATCTTTGACCATTTCAAATGCTTGTTTTTTGCGGCCTTCAAACAACAATAGATGGGAGTAACCAAGCACACGTTGGCAGTCGTATTCAGCTGGCTGCAACGACACCCCCTGCTGCTCTGCGTTGCCTAGCCCCAATTTATTACGATTAACGAAGAGTGTGTATCCCATCATGGCATACGCAACGAGTGAAAAATACGCGCTACCCACCACCAAAAGAGTGACAAGAAACTTGATAGATTCAGTCCCCTCAAATAGCCAAACCAACGCAGTACCACCGTTCGACACTGCCGTGTAGGCAAACCAAAGCAATAAGTAGCTCCAGCCAATACGTACCATCACCCCAGCAAGGATCGCCGGATTCGTGGCATCGCGTAAACTATGCGTAAGGGCAATAACCATAGTGACAGCGGGTATCGATAGTGTCACCAACACAGAAGCAATAACGGCTAAAGAGTGCGAGACCATAGACAGGAGGCCCGCAAAAAAGTACATCACAAACAGCGCAACCAGTAGCTTAAAAGTAAGCAAGATATTGCTTTCACTATCAAACAGCTTTGGCGCCTGCCACTGCTCTTCAGATAACGCTGCGATAATCGCTAGGCCATAATGAATAACCATAATAAACAGCGCCAGCGCTAACACGCCGCCAACCACCAGCTGTCCAGCTTGCTCCGTGACAGTAGCAGAGAGATCGGACATCGCTATCTGTGTCACCAGGAACAGTAGCCCGAGTAGGATCATCGGCTGCAACTGCAACGGATAACGGAAAAACTGCCAGCTGATACGCCAAAACGGCGGCAAATCCTCATCTTCAACGCTGAATGTCAGTTCACTACGACAAAGCGGGCAGCGCGCAGACGTACCATCAAAGTTCTTTTCGCCACCAGGAAAACAGGTTGTACAAAAGCTTTTAATACAGGAAGGACAATGCCAACTACCTTGTTTATCGGCATGATAACTACAACTACTCATCCTTGAACCTCAGGAATACGGGAAATTAAAACTAAAAGATTAGGATACGATGATTTAATGAGGGAGTAAATGAAGGTTGAGCACAACACGTTCCCGCTCAACCTTCACTGAATGATACAACTTACGAATTAGAAGCGACCTCGTCCGAAGATGAGTACCTCTACACGACGATTTTGTGCTTTTCCTGGTTCTGTGGCGTTAGTTGCGACAGGCATTGTTTCACCTGCACCACGCATCACAATTTTGGACGAATCAACACCAGCTTCAATAAGATAGAGCCCGACAGATTCTGCGCGCTCAACAGAGAGAGCCATATTGTAATCATCGTCACCCACATCATCCGTATGACCAACGATCTCAATAAAGGCTGCGCTACGCAGTAACTCCCTAGCCTCTTCTATGTGAGTTCGCATGAGGCCAACGCCCTCACCTGTCAGTTCACCTTTGCGCCGTTCAAACAAAGCGATACTTGGGAATACTAGTCGATCCAACGCGCGCAGTTCACCCACTACAAAAACCTCAACACGACGGTTTTGGGCACGACCTTCAACGGTATCATTCGTAACCAAAGGATCATTTTCGCCACGACCGAGGGTATTCAAGCGCCCTTCCGGTACACCTATCGACTTAAGATAGTCACCGACGGCATTGGCACGGCGCAGTGATAAATCCTGGTTATAAGTCTCGTCGCCGGTACTGTCGGTATGACCAATGACGGTTACTGAGTAGACGCCGTTGAAATCCTCTGACAATTCAGCCTTTCGACTCAACAGATAGGCCTTACCCTCTTCCCCCATCTCTGCGCTGTCAAATGCAAACAGTTCCGCCTGTGGCAGTGATAAGCCGGTGATCAAGCCATCACCTTCACCTTTAACAAACTCAACATCGGTGCTAAGTGCGTAACCGTCACAGCCAACAACCTTGGCCTTTTCTTCACTCCAACCGCTGTGGCGTACACAAGCGCCAGTGCCCGACAATACCACCATGCCATCGGCGCCAAGAACATAGGCCTCTGCTGCGTCAATCGGGCCATCCTCGGCGACAGAACCAGCCACCAGCCCGACCATAAGACCCGTGACAATCAACACTCTTTCCCCAATCCTTTTCAACATCTACATTTCCCCATCAAGTCAATTAGAAAAGTGCCGTCCGCGATCAAGACAAACGCGCAACTATCAATAGCATAGATGACTTTTTGCCGAGTGTTACAAAGTTAGGGCTTGGTGTCATAAAAGGTTAATGAAGCGAGGAAGAACAGGAGAATAAGTAAGGGCGCCAGCAGGCGCCCTTACTTATTATGTCAGAGAGGTAAGGCTAAGCCAGTTCCGCGTTGTGATAAACCTCTTGTACGTCATCACAATCTTCCAGCATCGCTAGAAACTTATCGAATACCTCGGCATCTTCTCCGCTGACAGGACACGCGGTTTGCGGCACGAAACTGATCTCGTCAACCTCAAACTCAAGCGCTTCATCCGCTTCCAACAACGCCGACTTCACCTTATAGAATTCGGCTGCAGGAGCAAAAACTGTGATCTTGCCGTCGTCAGCTTCAATATCGGTGACATCGACATCAGCCATCATCAATGTTTCCAACACCGCTTCTTCATCTTCACCAGCGAAGATAAATACCGCCAGATGATCAAACATGTGGGCAACGGCGCCAGGTGAACCTAACTTAGCGTCGTTTTTTGTGAAACAGTTACGTACATCAGAAAAAGTGCGTTTGCCGTTGTCTGTTAAACAATCAACAATCACCATGCAACCGCCTGGACCAAAACCTTCATAACGTGCTGTCACGTAGTCTTCGCCACCCGCACCATTGGCTTTATCTAGGGCGCGCTCGATGACGTGGGCAGGCACCTGATCTTTCTTTGCCTTTTCGATCAAGCGACGTAAGGTGAGATTGGTATCCGGGTCCGTGCCGCCATTTTTGCCAACAACATAAAGCTCTTTGCCGTACTTCGAATAAACTTTCGTTTTAGCCGCAGCCGTTTTTGCCATCGAATCCTTACGGTTTTGATACGCTCTTCCCATAGTACTTAATTCTCTCTGTATTTAGTGGCGACCAGAATATGGGAAGCGAGTTTAGCGCCCTCTCCCTTACAAATACCAGTCAGGCCTTACAACAATTCACCAAATTTTGATCTTAACGCCATCAAAGTGGCACAACAATCAATCAATAGCCGAGCCACTGCTGTGCTCTACAAACATCATTTTTAGATGTGGACCAACCCCTGGAATTTCAAACGACGCGCCGATACCCGTAAATCCAAGCTTTTGGTAGAAGCCACAGGCATGACTTCTGGCGTTACACCAAAGCGGCGCGCTGCTGCCATGCTGCGCCAGTGCATGTTGCACCAGAGCCTTACCGACACCGCGACCGCGCACTTGAGGATGCGTAGCCATGGCGCGCAACTGCCAACTGAAATCTGCTTGCTGTGCGATTAATTCTTCGTTGTCGACCCGATAGATCGATACAATACCCACCAACTGCTGCGCAACAAAAGCACCATAGTGGTAGGTTGTCACTGCATCATCGCCGGCAAAGATGCAGGTAGAAACAGGTAAGCCTGTACGTAATACCGCGCTTCTAAGAGGATAAGTATGGGAAGCCGCGATAGCAGAAATTACAACTGATGGCATCGCTTCACCTCATCGATCGCCTGCATGACACGTTTTTCCGATATCGGATATGGCGTCCCCAGCTGCTGATGGAATAACGAGACACGAAGCTCCTGAAGCATCCAACGCAGGCGTTCCATTTCACTGCGTAACCCTGGTTTCTTTTGTGCTTTTTGTTGCACCAGATCAAACGCATTTTGCACCTTATCCAGGGTGACTTGATGCAAGCGATCCCGTTGCGGGTCAACCTGCATCTTCTCTAAACGTTTGACCACTGCTTGCAGGTATCTAGGTAACTCTTGCAAATGCGTCACCCCGGTATCAGCGACAAACCCAGGGTAAACCAACGCTTCAAGTTGGGCCTTTACATCCGCCTGAGAACGCACAGTTTCCAGGCTCATCTTGCCCTTAAGCTGTTTTTGCAGCTGATTAGCCAATGTTAGAACTTTCTCAACCTGTAACGCCACAGCCATGGTGGTGTCAGCGAGTTCAGCTTTAACTGTTTCTAGTAAGCGCTTAAACGTCTCTTCGCTGCGCACAGTAACAGGATCCGCAACCAAGCTGTCTACCGCGCCATTAATACAATCTTCAACCAGCTGTTGTACCTTGCCAAAGCGATTGTAATGCATCGCCAATTTAGCTTTGTTAGGTAAGCCATCACGAAGATATTTAATCGGTGATGGCACGTTCATTAATAGCAGGCGCCGCACGCCGTTAGCCATCGCTTCGTCAGCTGCTGATTTATTATCAAACAGTTTCACCGCTACTGAGTCATTTTCATCAACGATCGCCGGAAAAGCACGCACCTCGTACCCACGTTTTTGCTGCACGTACTCTTCAGGTAAGGTATCAAACACCCACGTCACACAACCACTTTGCTCAATAGCATCATCCGCGGCATCGCTAAGCGTCTGCTGCACATGGTCCTGCAGGCTCGCTTTTAAATCGTCAAGATCTTCCCCTTCGGCCAGCGCCTGCCCCTGTTCATTAACCACCCTAAAATTAAGTTTCAGGTGATCGGGCACCAAATCCCAGTTCCATGCTTCATCAGGTATCGTTATTCCGCTTGCGCGGCGCAATACCCGCGTCAACGCTTCAAGCGGTGACTCATCTTCTGGTACCGCTTCATCTAACACCCGCTTGGCATAATTGGGGGCAGGCACGAAGTTGCGCCGTATCGGTTTCGGTAGCGACTTAATTAGCGCCACCAGTAATGCTTCACGATGCGCAGGCACACCCCAGGCAAAGGTATGCTCGTCAACCTGATTTAGCACCGCCACTGGGATCTCGGCACTGACGCCATCGATCTTCTTTCCTGGCTCAAACAGGTATTTAAGACTGAGGTCGATATTGCCGCTACGCCACTGGTCAGGATATAGCTGACTGAGATCATCTTCATGCCTCTGCAGCAAGGTCTCGCGGTCGTAAACTAACACCTGTTTGTTATCTTTGACGGCTTGGCGATACCATTTTTCCAGCGTGACACGAGCATATATATTTGCTGGCAGGTCGGCATCGTAAAGGGCATACAATTGATCGTCGTCCACCAAAAGATCACGACGGCGGATCTTCTCCTCTTCCTTGTGGATGACGTCGATTACCGCGTTATTCTTTTGATAGAAAGCTAAGTTACTACCCAGCTGACGCTCAACCAACGCTGACCGTATAAAGATCGCCCGCGATTCAGTTTCATCGATATGGCCAAACAACACCTTACGTTTGGTAACGATAGGCAGGCCATAAAGTGTTTGTTGCTCAAATGCCAACACGTTGCCCTGCTTTTTGCTCCAGTGGGGTTCGCTGTGCGTCCGGCTAACTAAATGCTGCGCTGCAGCCTCAACCCACTGCGGTTGGATCTTCGCGGCGACACGGGCAAATAGCCGACTGGTTTCCATAAGCTCTGCAGCCATCAGCCACTTCGGACGCTGCTTACCTAAGGCGCTACCGGGAAACAGATAGAAACGCCGATTGCGTGCGCCCAGGTACTCCTGCTCCTTATCAAGCATACCAATGCTGCTTAATAAGCCGGTTAGCAACGCTTGGTGAAGGTTGTCATAGCTGGCTTCTGTGTCGTTCATGGTCAGATGCAACTCGCGACAACTTTGCCGGAGTTGAAAGTGCAGATCTTGCCACTCTCTGACGCGCACATAGCTAAGAAACTCTTTCTTGCACAACTTACGAAACTGGCTTGACGACAGTTCCTCTTGCTGTTGCTTGATATAGCGCCAGAGATTAACCAAGGTTGAAAAGTCAGAGTCCTTATCATAGAAACGACGATGCTTTTCATCGGATGCTTGTTTTGCATCCATCGGCCGTTCTCGGGGATCCTGGATCGACAATGCCGATGCCACAATCAGTACTTCATCCAAACAGCCGAAGTCATTAGCAGCCACCACCATACGAGCTAACTTAGGGTCCACCGGGATACGGGCCAACTGGCGGCCGAGAGGGGTCAATTTCTGTTGCGTACCAACCACCGCTCCCAGCTCTTCAAGCAGCTTAATACCATCACGTATGTGCTTTTGATCCGGTGGCTGCATAAATGGGAAGGCTTGAATATCCCCCAGTTTAAGCGCAATCATCTGCAGGATAACGGCGGCTAGATTTGTGCGTAGGATCTCGGGATCGGTGAATTCCGCACGACCAAGAAAGTCTTCTTCGCTATACAGACGAATACAGATACCTGCGGCAACACGGCCGCATCGTCCTGCCCGCTGGTTGGCGCTGGCCTGAGAGATCGCCTCAATAGGCAAGCGTTGCACTTTAGTGCGATAGCTGTAACGACTAATACGTGCCGTGCCGGGGTCAATCACATAGCGGATCCCTGGCACCGTCAGGGATGTTTCTGCGACATTCGTCGCCAACACAATGCGCTGCCCGCGGTGCGATTTAAAGATACGTTGCTGCTCTTGCGCCGACAGGCGAGCATAAAGCGGCAAAACTTCCGTATTTCGTAGCTGCCTTCTATTCAGGGCATCTGCGGTATCGCGGATCTCGCGTTCGCCATTGAGGAAAATAAGAATATCGCCCTGACCTTCCCGCTGTAGCTCATCGACAGCATCAAAGATCCCTTGCAAGGGGTCCACCTGCTTGCCTTCAACCTGCGGGCGATAGCGCATCTCCACCGGAAAGGTACGGCCAGAGACGGTGATCACCGGCGCATTGTTAAAGTGTTTGGAGAAGCGTTCGGTTTCAATGGTGGCAGAAGTGATGATGATTTTTAGATCGGGGCGTTTAGGCAACAGTTGTCGCAAATAGCCGAGCAAGAAATCGATGTTTAGACTGCGTTCATGTGCTTCATCGATGATCAACGTGTCGTATTGCCGTAACAGGCGATCATTCTGCATCTCTGCAAGCAGAATACCGTCTGTCATCAACTTAACCCGCGTCCGTGGCTGAGTGTGATCAGAGAACCTGACTTTAAAACCAATCACATCGCCAAGGGATGTGGCCAGCTCGTCAGCGATGCGATCTGCGACACTGCGTGCCGCTAAACGACGAGGCTGAGTGTGACCGATCATGCCACCAATACCGCGGCCTAGCTCGAGACAGATCTTTGGGATCTGGGTGGTTTTACCTGAGCCTGTCTCACCGGCAACAATGACCACCTGATTGTCACGGATCGCTTCGGCTATCTCTTGCTTGCGCTCAGATACAGGTAAGGCTTCAGGGAATGATATCGATTCATTCCATGTTGCACGAATGATCGCCTTTTCCAGATCGGCATTAAGTGATTTCTGGATCTTTTCCCGACGCTTGCCGTCGTCAATGCGTTTTAAGCCTTCAAAGCGTCGCCGCAAACCGGCCTGCGCTTGTTTAGGAAGGAGTGATAAGGTGTCCAGAAAAGTATCAGCTTGCACGATCAACGCCACATCAAAAAATGTGGCGCGATCCTACCAAGCTTGGGATGGTGGTGAAAGCCTCAGTTTAACTGGCTTTACCAAAGCATGTATCAAGATGGGTCGACAAGGCGCGCAGAATGTCACGGCGAGCGATTAAGCCGATAAGAAGACCATAATCATCAACCACTGGATACAACTTAGGCTTTTGTCCCAACATTTGCTGGGCCAACTCCAAAATGGAGTCTTCCGGACTCACCGTCAGCACCTCAGTACGCATCAGCTCTTTCACCAATGCGACGCCCTCGCAGTGATAGGAAGCTTCCACCGCAGCTCTTAAACAATCCTGCTGTGAAATAAAGCCAACCAGCTTCTTCTGTTCATCAATAACCGGGCCACCAATGCGCTGCGCTGTGAGCAGTCGTTGCACAGCTTCAGCCACTGTCTGACCAGGTTCAAAGGTGACAGGTCGACGATCCATGTGATCTTTTACTTTTAATGATTGCATAACTTCCCCCATGTCTATGCGATGCGTCCTGTCCAAATATTGGGGCGCTATCGCAAGCTTAGACCAGGCTGATTTATTTGTCTTAATATGGCCGCCTGATCGCTACTTTGTCCTTTTATAACAGCCGCTAGCTCAAGGGTGTATAAATTTTGCTCCAACACCTCGAACAGATCACGAATGCATTAACAATTCTCATTGCTAATAACCCACGGCGATATGGCGCTATCACCGCCTTAACATATCAATCCAAGCCTTAGGAGTAACGCCTGAGACAACCAGACATCATTAAAACGATGATCGGGTAAGTTAATATATTTGGCAGAATGGTACGGACGGGTTAGCTTAATCCATACCTAACTTGCCTGTGGATCTCACGCGTAATACGCCGAAACAGCATCAATATGGCCAACTATCCAACGTTAACCCATTACAGCCTCATTGCATCGCTTGGCTTGTTTACCACGGCACTGCTACTCGGGGCTATTGACCTGTATGGTTTGCTAGCATCACTAACATTTTTAGGCTTAGCACATCAGCTCAGCCGCCAAAGTCATGGCAACAATCCGCTATTTGTCTGGTCGATGTTACTGATCAGCGCCGCTTTAATGTTGCATCTACTGCCGGGCTTTTATAACCAACCGATTTGGCAACAGCGGTTAATCTCATCAGGAGCAGTGCCGCACTCTTTAACGTTTAACTACGACAAGCTACTGATCGCCATCGTGCTATTACCGTTACTGTTAACACGCGACAGACAGCAGACCCGTTCCGCTAACTCCAGCAAGCTTGGTTGGCAGCCAATTGCCCTAATCACCCTATCCACTGTTTTAGTGACTGCGAGCGCCGGTTATCTAATGGGCGTATTAGGTTGGGATCTCAAACTGCCAGTGCAATGGTACTGGTTTGTGCTCATCAATATCGGTATTACTGTCACGGCTGAAGAGGTGATGTTTCGTGGGCTGCTGCAACACTATCTAAGCAAACAGTTAGGTCGTTTCGGTTTGGTACTGGCGGTACTCACCTTTGCTATCGCCCATATCGCTGGGGGCTGGCAGTGGGTGATTCTGGCTGGCATAGCCGGGTTAGGATATGCATTGGCTTACCATTATTATAGAAATCTGGTCGCCCCCATGTTCGTGCACGCCACGGTCAATCTAATCCATTTCTTCTGTCTAGCTTATCCAATGAAGATTAGCCAATGAATAACAGCTAACAAAGCCCCCTGCAACATAATGCATTTAAATCAAACAACTACACAACTTGTATATACAGCAATAGTTGCACTGTAACCGGCAAATTCCACTACCTTTGAGTACCTATTCGACGTTACTACTGGAGATAGAGATTGAGAATGCGTATGTTAATTGCTTGCATTAACTGATGACCGCTTCTTCTTTATGACAAATCCTGAAAATTCACATTCTAAGCCTGGCACGCAAAGCGGCCTGTTCAGCCGATTCCTCAACGGTGTCGAGTTTCTTGGTAACCTCCTGCCCCATCCGATCACCCTGTTCGCCATTCTCACGCTCACAGTGATCGTCGCCTCGGGTATCGCCTCTTACTTCGGGCTAAGCGTATCTGACCCCCGTACAGAAGGTGCCACGATAGAAGTGTTCAGCCTACTGAGCGCTGAAGGTCTGGCTATCATAGTGACGGGTCTAGTGCCGAACTTTACCGGTTTTGCCCCCCTAGGTACTGTGTTAGTTGCGTTACTAGGCGTAGGTATCGCTGAGCGTGCGGGCCTGCTTTCTGCTGCAATGCGCGGAATGGTAATGAGCGCCTCACCACGTATGGTGACCGTGATCATCGTGTTTTCAGGCATCATCTCTAATACAGCATCAGAACTCGGCTATGTCGTGATGATCCCACTTGCGGCGATGATTTTTAAATCATTGGGCAGACACCCCTTGGCAGGATTAGCCGCTGCATTTGCTGGTGTTTCCGGCGGCTATAGCGCCAACCTGCTGATCGGCACGGTCGACCCACTGCTTTCAGGGATTACTGAATCAGCCGCACAGATGATCGACCCAGACTACGTTGTTGGCCCGGAAGTAAACTGGTTCTTTATGATGGCAAGCACCTTTTTGATCACCCTGCTTGGCACCGTAGTGACAGAGCGCGTAGTTGAACCGCAATTAGGTAAGTGGGATCCCAGCGAAGGTGATGAGTCAGTTCAGGAAGACGACACCAGCCAATATCAACTCACCGCCGATGAGAAGCGCGGGCTCAAAAACGCCGGTATCGCCGTATTGGTACTAAGCGCTGTGCTGGCACTGACGATCGTACCGGAGAGTGGCATTCTGCGTCACCCCGACACCGGCGCGGTCGCGGGCTCCCCGTTCCTTAAAGGGATTGTCGCCTTCATCTTTATCTGCTTTGCCATTCCCGGCTATGTATTCGGCCGTACGGTGGGCAAAATGAAAACAGACCGCGACGTAATCCATGCAATGAGCGAATCAATGAGCACCATGGGTATGTATATCGTACTGGTTTTCTTTGCCGCCCAGTTCGTTGCGTTCTTCAAAGTCACCAACTTTGGTACCGTCACCGCGGTAATGGGCGCAGAGGTATTGCAATCCATCGGCATGACCGGACCGATGCTGTTCTTTGCCTTTATTCTGGTCTGCGGTTTTATCAACCTGATGTTGGGCTCTGCATCTGCCCAATGGGCGGTGACCGCGCCGATATTTGTGCCCATGTTGATGCTGGTGGGCTATGCCCCTGAAACTATTCAAGCGGCCTACCGTATCGGTGATTCAACAACCAATTTGATCACGCCAATGATGAGCTATTTTGGTTTAATTATGGCGACAGCAGCACGTTACAAAAAAGACCTAGGGATCGGTACCTTGGTGGCCACCATGCTGCCCTATTCCATCGTCTTTATGTTGGGCTGGAGCCTGTTCTTCTTCTTGTGGGTTTTCGTCATAGGGTTACCCGTAGGCCCTGGTGCCGCTACCTATTACACGCCTTAACTAAGCGCCACTCAAACACTCGGCTACCCTATCCGTTTTAACTTGCGACTAACGCGAAGGGTAGCCACCTCTAATCCTACGATTCGTTCTCAGATCGAAAGAGTTATCGCTGATCAATGTATTTCTAACTATGGCTGGCATAACCCGCTGAATTATATAAAATAACGCGCTTACTGATTTGGCAGCGATTCGAAGCCATGGCTTGTTCCACGGAAATTGGTCTGCCACAAGTTTCTAACCTAAGTAAAAGGACTTAAGTAGTATGTCTGTTCTACTCTCCACTTCTATATTTACCAAAAAACGCCTCGCTGTCGCGATCGCAACCACCTTGCTAAGCGCAAACGCATTTGCAGCCCCCATTGTGTCAGTAAAAACCACAGCGGGCTCTCAGTTTACTTCTGATAGAAGCAATGATGGCGTAACAACCATTGACGTAGTAAACAGCTCAACTGGCGGCGGCTATGCCGAGGTCACAGCGGATCCAGCCGGAACTTATGCTATCCGTCTGCAATCTGGCTGGGGATGGAATAGTGACTTTTCCGAAACAGGTGCATCTGCCAAATATTCCGTGCGCGACAGCTTTACGAACAATACTGGCGTTAACGGAATTTTTGACTTCAACTTTACGCTAGATGCAGGCTCTGCTGGCGTAACCACTTGGTTTGGTGGCAATGATCTCGACAACCTATCCTCCGTCGATTTTAGTTTGCACATTCTTATCAACGGCGTCGCAGCTTGGGGCTCAGAGTATTACTTAGCCTACGAAGCGGGCGGTGTTGTATTCGACCAAACCGGTGACACCATAAACACCCACAGCACTTGGGATGGTATCGCTTGGGACGACCAAGACATTACTGTCGATATGGGTCTTGTTCGCGCAGGTGAAACGGTCGATATCGAGTACTACTTAAAAACCGAAGTAAATTCTGGCCAGGCTGCTGGTTACGATTATGCTGGGCCAGCGCACTACAACTTCGGCGACCCGTTTGACATTACAGGCACTCCCATTTTCAATGAAGATGCGTTTGTAAAGTCAGACCGTAAACCTGCACAAGATGTACCTGCACCGGCGTCACTGTTGCTGCTCGGTTTAGGTGCTGCTGGTCTGGCAGGTAACCGCCGCAGAAAAGCAAAATTGAAGTAACGCTTAACGACCAAGTGCGCTAAGCATAAAAGAAGCCAGCATTGCTGGCTTCTTTTGTATCCGGCGCAGACCCTATAACAAGGTAAAAACTAAGCTAACCATGAGTAATACAATCGCATTATGTTGGGAGCTAGGTGGCGGCTTAGGCCATGTCACCGGCCTAAAGATGCTAGCCGACCGACTCATTCAGTCAGGTGTGCAGGTCATACTGGTCGTAAAAACACCTCACGATCTATTAAGCTTCAAATCCTGTCCGCCAGCTCAGTTAACGCCTATCGTTTTACAAGCTCCGCGTTGGCGCCAAACGTCTCCTTCTTCAAATAGCGGCCAGAGATTCACCGAAAAACCGATCACCAACTATGCAGCCACCTTACTTGCCGCCGGTTATCATGACGGCAAGCAACTACAACAACATTGTGATGACTGGCAAGCGCTACTCAAACAACACCAGGTTTCATTGGTGGTCGCAGACCACGCGCCAACAGCGCGTATTGCGGCCCACCTATTGTCGATCCCCCATATCGGTATCGGCACAGGATTTTGCTGTCCCCCCAAGCAAACGCCGTTCCCTGCATTTGATATGGCACCAGACGTTGACGACAATGCTCGTATCGTGGCAGACCAGGCGCTCACACAACAGATAAACCAGGTGCTGCAGGCCGCAGGCGCGTCCCAAGTGACCAACGCCCAACAGATTTTGTGCAGTGATAACGATGTGCTTAACACCCTACCCCACATGGACCACTATCAGCGACAAAATCAAGACGGATACTGGGGGCCACTATTCTCGCAGCAGCTCGGCACACAAAACCAAATAGGTAACAGCGACAATACCGAGGTACCCAGCGCGGCCCATAGCAAAACGAAAAAAAGGCTGCTCTGTTATCTAAAAGCGGGCTACCCCAATATCTCAGCGCTGGTTTGGGCGTTGGTTAACAGCGATGCCGAGAAGCTGGTATATATGAATGACAACGGTGAACTGGCCAATATTCTGCGCAACGACCCTCTAACACAGTTCAGCCAAACCCCTATTGACATAAACACCGAACTGGGCGCTGCCGATCTGGTGATCTGTCATGGTGGCCACAACCTTTCGGCGCAAACGCTGCTGGCTGGTGTACCGCTACTGATGCTACCAGAGCATATGGAGCAAGGCGTATTAGCCAACAAACTGCAACAGCAAGGCTTAGCGTTAGCCTGCGACACCAAGCGCACCACCGAAGAGTACCAAACCATGATCAACAAAGGCTTAACGGACCCACAGCTAACAGCCAACAGCCAAGCGTTTGCCAACCATTACCGGGGCTACGACAGCGACGAGATGGCGGATGAAATGTCTGAGATGTTCCTAGAAATTATCAAGGGCCAATGAACTGGCGTAATGAATTAAAACGTCGGTATCACAGTGACATGGCTTAAAAACGACAGAGGTAATTGTCACCAAAGACAGCACAACTATTTTTCATCAACTCTAAGAAAAACCACTAAGTGCAGCCATCTCTTAGTACTATCATTCAAGCTTTTAGCCTTCTTGGAGTTGAGATGAGCCACCTGATGATAGTGATGAGAGATCACTGCATAAGCACACAATTCAATGGTGAATACTTCATCTAACAGAGCAAAACGCTCTAACACCCAAGCCTTACGGTGGCTGTAATCCGTATCGGTAAATTTATCTTCACCGCACAAGAAAGCACGGCGAACGCAATGGTTGTAGGGCGTATCGGCGGGTGAAACCCGCTCTGCGCGGGGGCGAGTCATCACGGCTTCCTTACTTACTTATCACTGAAACAACCTAGGGAACGCCCCTAGTACTGTCAAGATCGGGTGGATGTCCCCTGTCCCAGCACCCCGCTCTTCGAACCAGACGCTTTTGTACTGTCTGACCGTATACCTGTGCAAGACGTGCCGGCATCTGCCGCCGCACTCCTATTGAGGTTTGGCGCTGTAGGCCTTGTCAGCAAACGGCGCAAAATCCCAAACTGAAGTCAGTGCAATGTCAGCTGCACTGCTCACTGACAGCGCAAAAAAAACAGGTTTGATTTGGGGTTTTGATTGTTAAATCAGTAAGTAGCTGACACGGTGCTGTTTAGGGGGGGCCTGGTTTAGGCGCCTATACTTACGGGCTTGTAGGGCAGAGATTGTGTCACCACTTCCTGTGTGGCAAAAAGCTATCAGTCAGCGCTAGGAGTCCAAATATCAACGACCACTCCGATGATTTGCTCACTTTTTATAGCACCAAACGAGCGGCTGTCTGTGCTGTAGGGGCGGTTGTCACCAACGAAAAACCATTGTTGGTTGCCTAGGTCAAATCGTTGGGGTGGTTTGGCAATATCTGCTAACCAGTTCTTCACGCCTTCGCACTCCCACTGCTGGCCATCCTTAATCAGGGCGTCTCCGGCGATGCCAATAGTAACATTCGGCATAGCAACTAAACGTTTAACCTGCACAATACCTTGGTGTTTAAAACTGACGATATCGCATAGCTTCGGAGATCGCTGAGTTACATCTACTAGAATTAAGCTTTGCACAGGTATGGCGGGGATCATCGAGCCTGTGGGCACTTGATAAATCGAAAGCCCCAGTAATTTCTCCCTGCCAATAAACAGCACGACCCAAGCGGCTAACGGCAGTAAAAGCGCACACACTAAGCGCCACCATAATGCAGAATCTCGTAACAGAAGAAATACCAACATCCCGCCAAACACAACAAAAAGCATACTGATGACAAGTATGCTCTGGATCTTTGGCGTAACAGTACACAGGCCAACAAAAAGCAGACAAAAAGCCAAGAAACAAAGCCAGAGACGTGCACTTTTTCTCAGGCAAACCTGTATATAAACAGGGATCATTGAATAAAGACCATTCAATGATCAGCAATCATCAAATGGGCTGGGTATCACTTCAATCTGTTCGGCACCACAAAGCTGCAGCCACTGTTGCAGCTCGCCCGCTAAACAGTCATAAGCACCGGGTAACGCCATCGTCCATTCGAAGCGGTTGCCCTCTTGGCCCCAGTCTTCCGCAATGAAGCAACTAGGCGGATAAAACTGCAACAGTTTATCCAACGCTTCATCGGCGGCTTTGCCAAAAGCCGCTAGCACGCGATCCTGAAAAATAGCCCCGACTTCTTCATTCTCCAATCCTTGCAGCAACGCTTCCCAACACGCTGTGTGCGCTGGGCTAGCAGTAAATGATGCAGTTAACTCCATTAGCTTACCTCCTGCTCTTCTTTCACCTCTTGTTTTATTCGTGCCCACAGCCCCTGTAGCTCAGGTTGGTAGTGCGCCGGCAAAGTATCTAAACGCTGATAATAGTCGGCCATAAAGCGCTGCTGGCTTTCTGGAAAGTCAGGGTAACAGGCTTGGTTTGCCACCATCCGCAGTATTTTTCTATAGCGACGCCGGCGGCTTCGGTAGTCTTTGAAATTAATCAGATAACCGCTGGCGTGCATGTCTGATGTTGGCAGCTCTTCTTCGCTAAATTCATATTCAGTAAATAGCTCGGGAGACACCTGATCCAGGAATGAGAATAAAAATTCCAGATCCGTATACCAAACAACCTCTCGTTCGTCCGCATCCCCTAACCATGCTGTAATATCCAAGAAAAGTCTAAATAGTATATTCGGGGTATTCTGCTCCAGTAGAGGCCGTTCTTTGCCTTCAAAATCAAATGGCATTCTGCGATCGGCTTGAAACGTCTTACCGTAGATAAAATGGAACAGATCTAAACAGGCTTGATCACTCAACCATGGATAACTGTAGATAGCCCCCAAAAAGCTTTGCTGAACTGTGATGCGAAGATGATCCTGATGCTTTCCTAAACGAGTCCCCCAATAGCAGGATGACGGCATGTAGGCTTGAATACACCAAACCAGCCCTTCCGGGGTCTGCACAGGGCAATACTCAAGTAAAGCTCTCCACACTCTTTCTTTGTGATTTACCGTCGGTGTCGCGATCATCTCTGCGGTAGGGATCGCAGTGAAAAACCACTGTTTTAACCCATCTAACACCCAACGGGGGGCATCTTTACTGCGCTCATCGTAAATATACTGCCAGGCAACCTCTTGTTGCTGTTGCCACTGCGGATCATTAACTAACGCAACCAACCAATCGGGGCGTAATTCACTGTTCAATCCAGTATCTCCTCTTCGACATACTCTTGCGCATAATCTTTAAGCAAGTCCCCCATCCCCAACTTAAGTATCTCAGCAGCAATGGTCGCCTGATTAATAGAGCGCATCTTTCTTGCTGAACTTCTGTCTGTGCCTTTCAGTTTGCGGGTACCAAAGTTAGCTTCAGCTACATCAGAGGTTATATTGGTCGGTAGACGTGCCCCTACCCACCAGGCCGTATTAACCTGACCCACACCACCTAACTTAACGCTAACATCTGACTTTCCACTGGCTTTGTCTTTGACATTAAAGGCCTGAAAACGCCACTCATAATCACTGACTAACCTTAAATCTGTTACTACCAAAGGGTCGGGGTTTTCCCACAATATACCTGAAGCTTTCCAAGACTTACCTAAATGTGCTGCAACACGATCCAAGCTGAACTGGCGGTGTACCCCTTGGGTACCTGTGCCAGTGCCGTTGCTGGCATAGTTACCCGCCTTCGTTTTATTCATATGCCATAGCTGCAATTTACCTACGGACGCAATGGCTCTGTTTGCGCCTTTTTCACCGCGGGCGGCATAAGATTTAAGCTCTACCCAATGTTCTTGAGGCGCACCTTCATCATTCTTACCGCCATCTAACACAATGTCGATAAAACGCCGCTTTCTCAGTAAGCACTTCTTGCCCTGACCACAGCTTAACTTGCCTTTCAAATTGCCAATATCGTCTTCATCGTTAAAGAAAGCAATAGCACGGGGGGCTTCAACAGCTAAGATCGCTTTGCCACCTAAACTGCGGTGCAGCAATTGGTAATAGGCAATTTGCGATAAATGAAACGCAATACCGTGTCCGCCGCCCCAAAGTCGTTTCAACTCCATCGCCGATTTAGGGATAAGGTCGACATCGATATTCGGATCTTCTTCTTCAAACTTGTCACGCCCAACACCTGTTGCCCCATCAGCAAACAGCTTGCCATACATTAGGGCAATTTCTTTGCGTACGTTTTCATTTAACCCAACAAAATCCCCTTCATCGCGCCCCATATCACAACCAAGGGCTGCGGCATCGCCAGGCTCGCCTTCAAGCAACATCCCGCAACTGCTTTCCCAGGTCAGATAACTGGTGATGGCCATAAACATGGTGGGCGAGAATCGCATATTAGTTTTGCCACGAATTAAATTACGCACTGCGGTACTGCCATTTCTAACCGTCACCCTCACCGCACCAGAGACAAAATCTCGAGAGAGAATTTTGGCTCTAATCTCTGGATGTTTAGTGTCTAATAATGCTTTACGTATATGCTTAAGCGCTTGAGGTACCGACTTCAACTCTTTACCAATCAATCGCTTAGATAATTTTCCAAGCATTTTCCCTAAGATAGCGCCTGAGATCCGGCTACGTTTTTTGGCATAGGCTTGCTCTATCCCCCATAAACTCGGCACAGTATGGCTGACGGACGAGATTTCAATATCATCAGGGTTCGGCTCACCATCACCATTCCATCCTTCTGCAGGTAACGAAAGATAACTCATCCAGGAGAGCAAATCGTCTGCACTCACTAAGGTGCCGAGCATGAACTCCATGCCAGCACGCGCTTCATCATCCTCAAACATTTCCACCATTATGAGGAAGAATGGTAATAAATTAGCTAAGTTATCGAACTTTCCATCTTTGGCCTGCTTGACCACTACCCCCACATATTCGCCCATAATTTTTGCTATTCGAGGGTTTAACTTGCGCAGATGACGCATAACCGCTTTTGCTGGACCTGTGACCAGTTTTAAAGGCTTAGCGACTGGTATCACTGTAATGACGTTAATTGATGAAAGTAACAGCTCAACAGCGTCGAACTTCTCAGGATCTGTTGCCAAATACCCAAGCTGCGTTACAACAATGTTTAAATCTTCGATGGGAAGAAAGAAATTGACGGCATCCCAAACAAAGTCGGTGAGCCAGCCAGCGTGGGCAACAGGAATAAACTCGCTATATAACGGCGACGCCAACTTACCATCAATTAAACTTTTAAAGCGTTCATCGGCCTTAGCGAAGTCCAGCGCAGGTAGAGATTTGTCCATCTCCACCATTTGACCTGCCATATATGTAAAGGCTGGCGTTGACAATAACGATACATATTGACGATTAATGGGGGTTTTTAGAGCAATACGCTGTACAGGTACATTTTCGCCAGCACTGTTCATTTGACCTGTGCTGACGATGGTAAGTTGCTGTGAACCTGATTCGACAAAACTAACTTCTGCAACTGTCCGGCCATCAGCAAAGGTAACTAATGGTGCAGATGCCCCGCCGAAGAAGCGAATGAAGTTGAGCTCCCCCACAAAACCAAAACCAATACTAAGCTGGGGATCAAATTCATCTTCCGGCGCACCGACCTTAGGTTGGCCAGTAACAGCTTGCTCAGATACCTGACTGCCGACGACGAGTCTGATCGTATCACGGTGCCACTGAACGCTGACAGAGTGCCAATTATTTAGGGTTATTGGTGCAGAAGTAACAGAGAACACACCATCTTCAGTGGTAACTGTGTATTCAATAGTAGAGTCTGGAAGTAAGTTAACTTGATGTGCACCATGCCCTAAGTCTAATAAGTTACCCACACTCTCATTCGGAGACATTTCAAAGTTAAATGAGAAATCCTCTCCAGAAAGAAGCACTGGTACAGTAGGGGCTGTTAACCGGCTACTAAATTCACCGAAGTCATTAGAGAATGTCCCGCGCAGCTTGAGGCTTCGCCCTGCCCCCATACTTGAGCCATTAACAGCTGAAATATACTCAGCTGTAAGCGGATAGTGCCCTGTATCATCAGCTAAAGAGCCACCATCAAAACCGCTCATGGAATATGCGGCCAGTGGCATTTGGTTAGGTGCGAGGTCATCACCTAAGTTGACAATGACTGTTTCACCTGCTTTTCCGGAAACCGCTACTTGGTCATTGGTTTTGTATGCAACTTGAACGACTGTGCCATCCGCTCTTACATTATTTATCGCTCCATCAGTTGTTTTATCACCGACAAAAGAAGCGTAATTACTTTCCACCGCCTTGGGAGTTGAAGGATTGTCTTTAACGACAATAGGGTGTGCTACTCCTGATGTGTAACCAACTCGGGCAGTAATGATACCTTCGCGGGGAGATAAAGGCGCCGTATATTTAATGCGAGCAATACCTGAATTATCAGTCTTTACATAGCCTTCTTCTAAATAGCCATAAGTAGTACTGAAATCAACATAGACATCTTTAACAGGCGCACCGTCTACGGTGGTAATTAGAGAGGTGACAACAGCAGAGTTTGAAGGATATATTTCATCAAATGTGTTAACAAACTCAACCGTTAATGGACGAACTTCAAGGGGGACATTAAGCTCAAACTGATCTACGGTGATTCTGATACTCCCAGGACCACTGCTTTCTCCACCTGTAAGTAGTAGATTTGCCTTTGCACTTTCATTTGTCTTTAAGTCAGCACTCAGTTCAAGAATACTTCCTTCGATAAACGATGACACATTCGCGCCAGGAACGAGATTATTGTGAGCGTCATACGCCGTTACACTTATCTTTAGCTGCTCTGCGCCGCTGACGGACAATGCACCATCTAAGCTATATTCAACCCTTGCCACCTTGCCGGGCACAACTTCAATAGGCGGCAATTTTGCATTAACGGCTTCATCATCAAGAGACTCAACAGTAACCACTGCCGACGCACCAGTCACGGAGGGTAACAGCACCACATTTTCAAAAACTCCCCCGTCACCATTAATGGTGACCGGTGCCTTCATCGAGCCACTACCTTCAAGCTTCCACTGCAGAGGCATTGGCTGTTTTAATGACTCATCTCGACTCGCATAACCGATAAGCAAAGCAGATAAGGGAACCGCCGGATTATCAGCAGACACATAAAAAGTCTCGCCAGACGAAGCATCGTAACCTGCGTATTCGGTATCAATCAGCAAATAATCAAAAGCCAATTCCCACAATGTATTGGCAGCATCTTCATTTAGGTAGAGGCGCATCGTCAGATAGTCTTCTACTTCCAAAGAGCTTAAGTGTGACAATGAGCTTTCAGAAAATTTAACTGCGCCGCTATCGTCAAATGAAAGTTCGACTTCACTTTCCCCTAAAGCAAGCACCATAGTTTGCTCACCATCAATGGGGGCTAGGCGTGGGGCAGCAGCACCATTTAATGAATAGAGAAACTCCACCAGTTCATCAAGTGATGTCAGTACGGGGTGATTGCCAGACAAAAGATCTTCTACCCTAACTTCATCCTCATCAGACGCTCTGATTTTTTCAACCTCAAACCCAAACCGGCTGTACTGATACTCTGGTCGATAGCGCCACGCATAAGATGGGGTTGGGCTGTTGGGCTCAATCAAATCAGCAGGATCTTCCGCTTCTTCATACTCTTTTTTCAGCTGGTTGTAGCTTAGCCACTGTAAGTCGTCACCGGCTTCGTCATATAACGGCGTTAAGAACGGAGTGAGTTTTGCGGGACGGGTGGCCAGTGCGCCCTCGCCTGCCCCTGTTTGCTCGAAACTGGGGTTTTCATCTTTCTGCGTGCCCACTACGTGAATGTAATAGTGCTCTGGCCGTGCGCCGTCTTCTTTAACTTGCACTACCTGGGTGTTACGCCCTGGGGCAATCGGGAAGTTGGCAAGATCGGAATCCGCAACGGCAGCCAACATATCGGGGCCAACAATTTTGGCCAGCCGGCCTGTCATGCCGTACATTTCACCGTCATCTTCGGCGAGGCCTGCCGGTAGCGGGCTGCCATCATGATCAAACCATTCGGTGAATACTTTAATTTCGCTGTCTGAGGTTAACCCTGCCCCTTCGGCGCCAATCAGGTATTTTCTGTCTTTACCAGCGGTTAGCCCCTGTTCAACCTTATACTTACGCTCAGCCCAAATTTTCAGGTTGGGGGGCGTCAAGGTGATTTGCGGAACCACTGACCCTTGAGTGAGGTTTTTCAGCTCAACACGCTGGGTAGCCATGTAACCGGTTGCCCGGTTAATCACCACCAGCTTGACCCATTCACCGGGTTTCAGCAGGTTGGATTTTCGCTCTTTAAAAGCATCAGCAAAGCCATTTCGGGTGGCCCAGTCATCGTATCTTTCATTAAATTTCTTGCCTGCGCCGACGTTGTTTAGACTATTCCTTCCACCCCGCATGGCCATGCGATAGTAAAAGGTATCGTCTTTGGTTAGGCCGGTTTTACTATTACCTGATTCAGCATCACTCAAGCCACGACGAGCAACAACGAGCTCACCAGTGGATTCACGGAATACCAGAATATCCGTGTTAGTGAGATCATCTTTACTGATTGATTCAAGGTAGCCTGTGCTGGCGAAATTTTTCTGTTTGTCCGCTAAGCGAACAAAATCTGGTTCACCGGCAGGGGCACTGCCGGAACTTAAATAGACGCCTTGATGTGTCGCCTCTTGCCCCTGCTCTAACGCGGTAGTGAAAAACTCAACCTCTTCACCGTCATCATTAGTTTTAGTTTTAATAACACCAAGCTCGGTACGATCAGCCACACCATCAGCATCAAAGTCGTAATAGGCCTGTCCTACTGGGTCGGTTTCTGGACTATGTGCTTTGTATTTAGTGACATCGCCAATAGAAACAGGGCTACCATCAGGATTAGCTAGGTTGACCTGACCACTGAGCATCATCACATCAATATAGAAATGGGATTTGCCGACAGGAATGGCTGTCGTGGCCAAAATTGCTGCAATATTAATTTCAACCATTTTACCAATGAGTGATGCGCCTAGATTTGGCACACCCATGCAGTAATCGTAATCGTAGCTTTGCATAAAGAATGGTAAGGCTGCGGCACCATTATGGACAAAACCGCTGTAAGGCACTGTTGCAGTAACTAGGCCGTTCACTTCCATCCCCAAAGGGGAACAATAGCCAAGAAATTTGACGTAACCTGCATGCCCTAGTTCGCCAGTAAGCGCATAGCTAGTATAAATAGACAGATTCACAATCGGGATCCCTGGTACGCCGCCATAGGGAGTATGTTTGCGCCTGTCGTAATAACCAGGTTGCTCAGTTTGATCTACATCCTCAGCAAAAAATCGTGAACGAGGGGCAATGCTGCCAACGCGCATATCCAACACATTGCCATTTTGGTCTAATGCGAGGCTCGATATATTGTCACCCAACGTGACAGGTTGAGCTAAGTTGACAGTGAATGTCTGGAGTACCAGATTGTTAGCACCAGGCAGCAAATCGGCCTGCCCCCTAACGAGCACACTTTTCACCGCCCCGTTCAAGCTAGGTTTATTGATTTCCGTTTTGTTGTCTGCGGCTAAGAATGCTTCGGTGTCATAATTAGCACGGGTGATTAAGCGTGCTTGCTTTGCCAGGCCGGTTTTATGCTCTTGCATAAACAGTGAGAGTTTTAGCTGCTCAGCTCTATATTCAGCAGCAGAAACTATAACGGCTTCACTGACTGGAACCGGTAAATTAACAACACCGGCTTCACTACCATCATCATTGTATTCGACTAAAATGGCTTCGCCGTTATCGTCCAGCACCACGGTGCGGGCGAAAACGTAGGCCACCTTGGGTCGTGTCTGAAAGAAATCCAACGAGCTAGAAGCATAGCTTGGCACTGTTGCCATAAACAGCATAGCGGCAGCACACAGTGCCAGTAATCCATGGCGATAGTTTTTGATACAGCTAAACATCGGGGTCATCCTTAACTACTGTGCAAACTGGCTGCTAATAGCGGCCGTTAATTCAATCAAACTGCGCTGGCCTGCAGCTACTTCAGCGGCGAGTTCTTGCTGTGCCATCGGCACCCAGCTCACGCTGATATAGTCCAGAGACAACAAATTTAATGTCCCCCGGCTATGAAGGTTACGCTCATTGTCCAACTGGCCTACCCCTATCGGTGAAATAACCCCCGTTTGTGGGTTAAAGCCTAAGATCAGCATGTAGGCATCGCCATCTGGGACGTAGTCATAGCCACCACGCATGGCGGGCATTTTAATGGACAGAGACACATTACCTTCAACATTGACCCCTTTGGGTTGGAATGCATATGCCCAGATAGGGGGAGTTTGTATATCAACCTTGCCAGCAAGCATCGAGAGCGGAGTAAATTGCACATGTACCCGCCCCTGGTTGTAGCCGCTGGGGAACTGCAACGTTGCACCAGAGAAGTCGATGGTGAGTTCACCACTGGCCAACGACACATCACTGGCACCACTTTGCAGCGGAACGAATGATATAGCCGGGTTCAGCGGTGCAAGCTGGACCATGGTAACTTTGTTGTCTCGGTGGCCTTCGACCGTGGTTTTAAGTCGCTCGCTACCTAGGCCGCTGGCCGTCAAATCACCGTTGACGATGAGGTTATAAGTTCCGCTCGGGATCTCTTGCCCGCCCTGTTCCTGGAAGCCAAAGGCATAAGCACCGTCACCGTTGGTGGTGGTTGCACGTTCAAGTTCAGGTAGTTCTACCCTAACCCCAACCAATGGCTGACCAAAGCTGTCTGACACTCCACCACGAATGAAAGTGGGCAGTGCGCGGGTGTTAAAACGGAATCGACCAATGTCGACGCCATCATATTGGGCGTCAACTTCAAGTGACGCGCCGTAGCCTAATGCGCGTTTTGGGTAGATGGCGATGGTTTGGCTGCCAGGCAAAACATCAATACTGAGCGGTACGAACTCTCTGTCGCGGGTCACAGATTCCAGAGTGTAGCCCCTAGCGTAAGGAAAATTAGTTCCTGGCGCATCGGCATTGATATAGGTTTCTCCGTGCAGGGTTTCTCGTACTTCGATAGTCAGTTTGGCTGGATCGATCGCTTTATTAAAGTACAACTCTACAGGTTGATTGGGCTCAACATTTTCCGCCAAATGAATAGGTTCGTGGCGTATTAGCGCGGTCTCGATTTGCGTACTTTCAATCAAGCTAACGGTGCGAGAAGTCTGCGCCAAGATCAGATCGTTACTGTCGATCACGGCATAGTTAAGAGTGTATTCCGCTGCAACAGCCGGTAAAAACAGTTCGCCACTTGCTGCGGTGTCAGACTGTGCCAACACCACGGCATCGTTACTGCCGTGCCACGCGATAACCCTCATATCATCTGTTAGCACATCAGTACGGGCTGCAACCTGGACTGATAGTGGCTCACCGTTGAGCAAAAACTCTGCGTTGTCTGGGGGCAGTAATGCGGATAGTCCGACCGTCACTGATGACTGAAACAGGTATTCTTCGCTCACACTGTTTCCAGCGATGTCGTAAGCAGTGACCACTGCGGATTGCTCACTGCCCATGGGCACGTCAAGCCGCCCATTAAAACGGTATTGATTGTCTGTACCGGTTGGTGACACGGAAACAGCCTGATCGTTTATGGTAACGCTGCTGATATTGTCATCTGTGACGAGCCCACTGAGCGTCACAGAGGTTGTGGCGACAAGGTTGATCGCCGGGGCAGGCCCATAATCGTCCAGCTGTATCGCCGGTACTAAACCATCGCGATACACGGTGATACTATCGCTGACCTGCTGGCCAACACTGTCCGTGACCACAAGCTCAACGATCATACTATTGCTACCATCAGCAAACGCCAACGATGTTCCGAATTTGGCATGATACGCTTGCTCAAGTCGGTAGCTGGTAATATCCGCCTGACTTAAAGCAACGCCATTGGCCGTAATGGTGGCTGCGCCAGCATAACTGACTACCCTACCAGTCACCATAAAGCTGTTAGCGCTGAGCATTGCACCATCCACCGGAGCAGTAACATCCAATGTCGGCGGATCCAGCTCGGAGATATCACCAGGACGATACTCGATGGTCAGTTGCTGCGAAACGCGATTGACGTACTCGCCGGTGGCACTCACCGTGATGGTGTTCATACCAATATTCAGCGCGATATCGCTGGCTGAGAACGAATAAACACCGGCTTCTGCGGTAGCAATAGGCGCAAGGCGACGTTCATTAACCAAGATAGAATCAATTACGCCACCACCATCGGCAACCACTTCGCCACTGACTGTAATCGTCGGGCTGGTAACTAACGCACCGTCCGCAGGAAGCAACGACCTAAATGATGCGCTGATCTGACGTGTGACTGTATGTTGCAAGCTGCTTTGATTGCCGCTGTTGTCTTCGGCAGTCACGGTGAGCGTATTGCTACCAAACGCTAATGGGATCTCTGCAGAAAACGCATCGCCATCAAGGGTTGCGGCAAAAGATGCGTCCGCAAATGCCTGATTGGTGATAGTAACGGAGGCGATTCCTGTGCGGTTCGCACCGGGATCCGTCACCTTGCCACGAATAGAAAACGTGGGGCTGGTCGTCTGTGTGCCTGTGGTTTCCAGCTCAAGTATTGGCGCTGTTGTATCTGCTGTCGGCTTGTACTCCAAACTGAGCAACTTGGATCGCGCGCCATCAGGGGTGGTGACAGTTAATGTAAAGTAGTTAGTTCCCAACGCTAAGTGCTGGTCTGCAACACTAAAATTATAATACTCACCGGCATCCGCTAGCGGATAAGACACGTCGTTAATCGTCAGTAGCGTGTCCGCTACCGGCCAATCTGAATCAATCTGACCTTCAATGGTGATTGGTGAATGTTCTAGCACCTCGTCTCCTGTGGGCAACACAGAGACAAAAACACCTTGAGAAATACGTTTAATGGTTAACTGTTCGGTTGCAACCGGGCCTGCCGGATGTTTTGCGACGACAGTGATAAGGTTGTCGCCCATCGCCAGCGCGACCGAGGTTGAAAAGCTGCCATCTGCCAAAGGCTTTACGTCATAGACGGTTTCACTGCGATTTGTTGCAAATTGAATCGCGACAGAGGTTAAGTCAGCCACATTTGCAGTGATTGTTCCAGATAATGCCGCCATTTCACTTTCAAACAGCTGCCCTTCTGATTGCGCCAGCACTAAGGCAATATTGTCTACCTGGCTGTCACCCTGACGAATGATTTGTACGAACTGTGCGGCTTCGCCATCTGGGTTGGCCACTTGAAGTTTGAAGGCGTTAAGGCCTAACTTAAGCGGCTGTTGGACGCTGAATGCGCTATTGGCGTCGGCTTGGTAGTTAACTTGGTCACCCGGTTCTAACACGGTGTCATTGATTGAAAAACGGGTGTCGGGGTAAGGCCAAGCACTACTAAACTCACCGGTTAGAGCAACGCTCTCATCGGTGGTGATGGTGCCGCTTTCCGGCGTTACGCTAATAAGCTGTGGCAGATCACTGCGGTAGATTGAAACCTGCTCGGCCGTGCGGTTGTTATCGCCATCAAAGGCTTCAACCAAAATATTGTTTTCACCCACCTGTAAAGCGACGGTATGGCGGAACAAACTCGCCCGAAACGGCACGGCAACAGGCGCACCATCATTTACGGAGATCTGCAGACGCAAACCTCGGCGGCTGGATCCTCGGTCATAAACACTACCCTTAACCACAATCTCACTGAGCGCGGTTGTGGCGGGTAATGGTGCTAAATCGAGTGTCGGGGGTTGCTCATCATCACAACCAGCTAATACAGTAAAAAGACTCACAACCAGGCATGCTCTGCCTAGCCTTTTAACTGCTGCGTTAAAACCAACAGAGGTGCTAAACCACCTAGAGCACTTCGATATCATGGCTGTTAACATTTCTTGCATCCTGCATTAGCTGAAAATGGAAAAACTTATGAACGAGGGGTAACCCACTCGATAGTGGCTGTCTGTGCCGCTTTTTCCGACGCTTCTTTTACCGCCCGCTTCACATTGAGTGGCGCCAAACGCTTACGAATATCCGCACTTACCTCAGCTAACGGACGCGGCGGTATACTCTGCCTGGCTTTCACCCTGACCAGTTGCAGTTGGCCTTGTTCAACCACCACGTCAGACACGTCAGCCACCCCCAGACCACTAACAACGGGTCTTAGCTTGGCAGAGAGTTTTGACACTTCGACACGCTGCTCGCTGTGTTGAACCGCTCGGGCGCGCCATTCATCGCCACTGGCAGCCCAATTAGCGTTGGCTTTAACGCTAGCCACATTTGCTAACAACCATTGCTTATCGCTGTCCGGCGCCGTTGCACTCACGGTCAACAACTCCAGATCAACAACTTCATCTGCGCCAAAATATTCTGGGTGTTGTTGGTAATAGCTTTCGACCATGGCGTTGGTCACAGGCTGTGGTGTCGTATGTAGACGAAGATATTCGCGTACATAAAGCTCTTCTTCGTAAGCCGCAACGCGCTGAGCGATGTACTCACGCGCTTCCATGGTCAATTCTAAACTTGCGGCATGACGCATAGCTCGGCTGGCGACCAAGCTTTCTAACACCTTCTGGCGCAAACCTTCGTCGGCCATCATCAGCTCTGCGTCACTAAAGGTTTTGTTGATAGCAAACTCAACATCTTGCTCAGTGATCGTTTCGCCATTGACCATCACCAACACGGGTGATTCAGGCGCTTGGTGACTGACCGCGGTATTTTCTTCGGGCTCTGAACATGCAGATAGGCAACTACCTATCAACAAACACAAGCCAAATTGCTTGATGGGTAACATCTGTAACTCCTACTACGGCAATCAGGCTATTCGGCTGTCAGAGGGTAGTTCTTGGATTGTTCAACGCTTGCCAGCAATCGCTCCATTTCCGCCTGTTTGGCTTCTTTTTGTAGACGATATTTTATCTGGCTCTGCACTGCTTCCAGTGGCTGGCGTGATTTTTGCGGCGCTTCTAGCTGCTTGATGATATGAAAACCAAATGAGGTCATCATCGGCTCGGAGTATGCTCCGGGCTGCAGCGCAAAGGCTGTATTAGAAAATTCGGGATTCACTGCCCCTTCGGCGATCCAACCCAGCTCGCCACCTTTCTGTGCCGATACTTTGTCTTCTGAGTAGGCTTTTGCCAAAGTAATAAAATCACCACCGCTGGTGAGTTGGCTATACACTTCACGGGCTAAAGTAAGTTTTGCTTGACGCTCTGCTTCACCCATCTGAGTATTTGTACGGATCAGAATATGGGCCACTTTGACACGATTTGACTCGTAGTCAGCGGCATTATTGGCATAAAAAGCGCGCACCATATCGTCGGTGATCCGTTCCGCGAGGAATTTCTCAAAATAGCGGCCAATCAACATCTGGCGGCGAACTTCCGCTTGTTCGGCGGCGATGAGTTCGGCGTCCAACACATCTTGCTGCTCGATGGCCTGAGCCAACGCTTCACGGCTAATCAGATCATCCAAAGCACGCTCAACAACCGTCGCATCCTGTTCAGGGATACGTTTGTGCTTAAGGTAGGCACTGAGTTGTGCGGAAGTTATCTCGGCGTCACCGATTGAGGCAACAGTGGCTGGCTTATCGCACCCAGTAAGGGCAACAACGGCAAACAGGGTAGAAGCCAAAATCCCTTTGATAGTACTGCTATTCACTACTTAATACTCCATCATTACTGCATCCCACTCTAACCTGATTAGATCAGAGCGGGGATGATTATAATCATATTTGTTTTAGAGTTCGATAATTTGTTATCAAATCTAAGTGGTTAAGTTAAAAGTGATGAAAACCACATGGCCTTTTACAAGATTATGTAGGCTGTTCGTACTCTTCGTCCCCATCGGACCAACAAGCAGACTCAATTTCACCACTGGCATATTCGTCAGCAGACAACACACAATTTTCAATCAGTAGATCAAACGTAGCGGCATCGGCATTGGGGTTTTCGCCACTCAAAGCCTCACCGAGGGTCAGCCAATATTCACCGATAAATACCTTGTAACTGCCCGGAGCAAAAATCCCCGACAAACCGGAACGAGAACTTCTAAAGTCATCGTTATAGTAAAGCTGGTTGTCCTGATCATCCGTCACATACATTACAGAATCGATATTACCGCTAGGCATAGTGATACTGATTACAGATGTTTCAGTAACGGCAAACTCAAACAGGTCGACACCCTCGGCTTCAAGGTTTCTGACCCCCTGATAGATAATGTCGCGCTCGGTTGGTGGCGTAAACTCAACCTCCTCGGTAACCGTCATATCGCCTACTTTTTCGTAGACCATGTGACCCGCAGAATCGATCGCTAGCGCCCATATATCAAATGAGAATGGATATGTATCGACTGAGATCGGCAGTTGCAAATTGTACTCACCGCTGTCGCTTAGTAGGTACTGCTGCCACACAGCGCCTGAGTCCCGATACTTACAATCGTCATTCTCACAGTCCCTCATATCCTGAAGGCCGGTCATTTCACCCAGCAAGTTAACCTGATAGCCATCCCCTTCAACCACGGAATACAAACCGACATACACTAGATTATTGCCACTATCGTTAACCAATATATCTAGCGTGCGCGCGGATCTACCGGGCTGAGTCAAACTGCCAATAGGCGCTACCACCGGAGCTAAATCTTGCTTCACAAACAATGGCAAGCGCTTGTCGATGCGCACTTCACACGCTGTGTAACCCTCGATATGGATCTCTCCATCAACAATCGCGTCGAGCAATTGCCAATGATCGCCGGTGAATCGATAGCGACGACCATCTGGACCGATCTCAGGATCATAGCCCTCTATTTCTTCAAACGGTATATAGATATCGACACCATCAAAGTTGTAAACCAAGTTGAGTTCCATCATTTCCGGCATATCGAGATAGAACTCGGGGTAAGCCGGAGTCACGACGGTTGGTTCACCAAACTGGTCTAGTACGTCCTGCAACAGCTCACTGGAATATGACGGAGCAATCGGTGAATCAAGGATGGCGCTATCATAGTCATAGCCCCATGACAGATCCTCAATACCATTCTTAAAGTAATCTGGCAGCTCAACGTCTGGATTAGCGCAAGAGGAGTAGCGTGAAACACTCACAGCACCCAACGGGATAACTTGTGAACGCACACCGCTTTCTGTCTTCTCAGAGATCTTCAGTGATGCTTCTTTGCCGTCGTCATTTTCGTGGAAGAAGTACGGCGCAGTGGCATTGGGATCTATCGGCTTACATGGGGAGTAGACACCGCCCCGTTCGTCAATTGCAAGCCAATATTCTCCGTCACCAGAAACTGACGACAAGTACCTAAAATCACCTTCTATTTCAATGTGTTGCCATGACTCCCCGTTGTCGGTCGATTTCATAAAACTAAACCCTGCAATCGCCACTAACGTGTTAGGGGTAATAAACTCAGGACGGTCAACTGAGACGTCATAATCGCCATCAAGACCCAATCTAACTGGTAACTCCTCCCATGTCTGGCGGTTATCACGCGAGATATACTTGCGGTTTGATAGTTCTCCCAGCCATGTCTGGTTGCCATTATGGTCATATGCTACGGTTCCATTCGCTGCACGCCCCCAAGTATTACCGCCGTCGTTTGACTCCATCACAAGGTAATAAAATGAATCCCATATATTGGCGATCCAAGTATCAGAGCCATACATCAAGCTAGCAGTTGCTTGTGGATACACATCGCCACCATCAGTCCCTAAATAGTCTGGCATCGCCTCCCAAGTTGCCCCGTTATCGCGGGATATTGCAGCCCCAGGGTAGTTAAATGAAACAATCCATGTCCCCTGTTTATCAGTCTTCATACTGATAGGCTCGTAACCACTGGTATTTAGGTGTTCAGGCAGATGAGTCCATGTATGGCCGTCATCTACCGAACGCGCGAATAAACCGGACTCATTACCAATAATCCAAACTCCTGCTTCGTCTGTTCCTACTAAACTAGGGCCAGACGTCCACCCATCTGAAAAACTGGCGTCAATAATACTATTCCATGTCAAACCATCATCGTGCGAAATAAGGTCGTTTGCTACCCAGGTCCCTTTTCTATCGGTAGCAAGCGCCGCATAGTAATAATCCACATATCTTTCATGCAGCAGGCGCCACGAGCGTCCACCATCTCTAGAAACAGAGAGTTCCTCCCAACCATCATTATCGTTATAAACTACAACGGTCTTCCCAGCACTCAGTACACTTTTTCCATTTGCGGGATGCCCGATATCGCCAATCTGCGTCCATTCACCATCAATGCTACAGCTGCCAGTGGCTGGCGGAGTAGCACTCTTCACAACCTCATAGCGCTGCTGATTGATCATCTGATCAACCACCGCCTGATAACGGCGGATTGGCACAGCGCCCTCACCGGCATTTTTAACCGGTTCGCCATCTAACAACAGTTCAACGGTCAATGGATTAAAGGCAGGATCGGTCACTACGTAGTCAAGATCAAACGGCTGCCCTTCAAGGTATGCCAATGCCACGTCTGGTGTCTCCACTTGAGGCTCCGGATCTTGTGCCAGCGGCAACTGAATACTCAGCGGGAAGATGTGGTATGAGATCCTCGCTGTCACCGTCAATAAGCCTTTGGCATCGTCTGGTACGCCATTCGGCATCATCAGTACGAAACGGCTGCCTGAGATAATCTCCCAACTTGGTGGCTCACTCAGTTCGTTGGCATAAGCGTGAGTATCACGATAAACGTAATTCGTGGTATCGCGGCAATTGTCTTCTGGCCACTCGATTCTGACGCAATAGGTTGGATCTTCATGGTAATCAATACGCTGACCATCTAGGTAGAACTCAAGCGCCCACAATGGGTGATCCGACTCAATAGCGAAGGCGATACGCGCATGATCGGCACCCAGATAAAGCGTGTGCTGCTCTACGCTGCCTAGCAATTTGATCCGCGGCATCGCCGGATCATCCACCACGGCATCTTTAGTCACATTTAGTTGAACCGTCTGACTCAGCGTGGCGTTCTCCAGTAACGAAACCGTCAGCTCGCTGCTGCCGTCGCTATGAATGTCGAACACGGCACCGGTGGCGGATAGATCAAACGTTGCAACAGTTTCATTGCTGCTAGCCAGTTCAAGCAGGTCATAAGTGTTGTTCAGGTTGACGTTATCAAAACGCTTGCCATCGTGCTCAAACGTTGCGGTAACGTTGAGACGAATACGGTCACCAGCGTCACCCAGCTTATGGTTGACCTCGGTTTCACTAACCTGGATCGCAGTGATATAGAACGGATCTACACGTGCATCCACATCGTTGGTTGGATCACTACCGATAAGCACTTCGACATAATCTGGCACACCATCACCGTCACTGTCAGCAACTAATGGGTTAGAGCCGTAAACGAAGACTTCTTCGTAGTCGTTGAGGCCATCTCCATCGGTATCAGCAATCGTGAGTGAGGTGCCTGCTGTCACTTCATCCAGGTTAGACAGACCATCACCATCCAGATCGTCTTGACCATCTGCAATGCCATTGCCATCAGAATCACTGCTGGCAGGATCTAAGCCCGCGGTAGCAAATTCGAGGGCGTTACTTAGGCCATCGCCATCGTAGTCCCCGTCCAGCTGCAGCACGCGATAACTGATGCGGTTTGCAGATTCGTAGCCATTTTCGCCGTCATCAGAAGCAAACAAACGTAAATAGATAGCCGAACCATCTTCAACACTTAATAGCGTATGCATAGGCGCAGTCAGGCGTATGTCGGTGATATCCACGTCGACATCAACCGTCGGAGCAACGGCTGATTCCACAAAGACAACGCCGTGCAGGGCAGCGTAATCCAGGCTATCCGCCAACTGTGCAGTGAAGGTGATTTCAGTACCTTCCAACACTGCATTGTACGCCGGAATATCCGCACGCAATTCTGGCATACAAGCCGACAACGTCTGTGGTAACACGGCATCGTTGACAGCTTCGCCCCACAGTGAAGAGACCTGGGTATCGATGCTGTAACACGCCGCGAGCGTGAGCGGCGATTCCGGTGTGAATACAACCGTATTGCCGATGATCTCGAACGTGCCATCAACCATTACATCATCAAGGGTGATAACGGCCAGATCTGCATCAACCAGATTGCCAACTTCGACCGTTTCATTGAAGGCCAGCACAATCGGGTTGATTTCACTGTCGTCAACGATGGCCACCTCTGCGGTTTCAATAGCAGGGTAAGGCTTGAGGAAATCGAGTTCGATGTTGCCTAATGTCACTAGATCTGCAGGACCATCAACCAGCGCTACGCCCGTCACTTCAATCGTTTCGATTTCAGATGTCGAGATCACTGCTGTTGCAGCACCACTCACAAAATCAACCGTGTTAGTTGAAGCAACACCGTCAATCGTTGCTGCGCCATTTACAGCCAGCTCCAACGAGAAGTTGGCAGGGGCTAAATCTAACGGGCTAACGGTTGTGACAGGGTTGTAGTACTGATCCCTGAGTACCAGGCTCAGCGTCACTGCCTCACCGGCTTCGATACGCCCAGCAACACCCAGTGGCAAGTTGGTTTGAGACAACTCCTCCATGGTGATCAATGACGCGGCGGCAGGCACCACTTCTAACGCCATGGTCGGTGTAACTACGAATTCACCGTTTCCGATAAAGTCATACGTGGTGTCAATGTCACTGAGCGGATCGGTGATCATTAACTGAGCACTGTAGTTCCCCGCCGTCGTTATGGATGTCACCGGTACATTTGCCAAACCATTGCGCAGAGCAATTTCGGCCTGTTGACCACCATCGTCCAACGGCGTAACAACAACGCCTTCGGCGAAACCAAAATAGAAACCGCTGTATGGCAATGTCACGGTGACTTTCGTTTCACTGTCAGCCGTTACGATGTTACTACCAGCATCTTTCGCTCGTAGCGCCAATTCAAAAACGTTACCTGCAATCACTGCCGGTTGATGAACGAACTCAACGCTGCGGGTTTCACCCGGCTGAACTCGTAGCCCCATGGCAACAGCAATACCGGTATTGTCGGGCTCAACATCCATCCAAGCAGCGTTTTGCAACTCGGCGTTCAGTTTGTAACGACCGGCCAATATGGCCGAGTCAAATGCCAGGCGTGAAATACCTGAGTCATCAGAAACAAAGCTACCCAATTCAACTGGCGCTCCCAGGTCGTCTCCAACTGCCGTTTGCAATGTCCAACGTACAGTTTGTAACGGTATGCGACGCCCGGTGCGATCAAGCACGGCGACATGATATGCCGTTGTGTCGCCCACAGTGACGTAGCTGCGGTTAACATCAGCGTTCTGTGCGTCATTCACGAACTGCAAGCTATTAGGTCGGAACCAAAGCGGAATAACAAACTCATCGGAAATGGCGGTTTGCCCAAGATGATCGGTCAACTGCAGCTTGAATCGGTACTCGTTACCGGCCACTTCCTGATCCGGCATCGGCAGAGTCATTCGCAGTGACTGTGCAACGCCATCTTCATAAGGCATGTGCTCTTTAACAATTGGTTGTGCGTCGGCAGGCCACGTTGGCATAACGGTAACTTTAACGATATCTGCGCCGTCATTAGCTAAACCAAATTCACTCAGCTCAAGTCGTGCAATACCACCGTAGAATGACGCTGGATCATGCTCGACTTTCAGTCTGGAGGCATCCGGCACTAAGTCGCGTAAAATCGTGGTCGGCTGGCGATGTTCAACAACTTGCCCCAAATCATCGGTCACGCGAAGGATGATATCTGCAATTACGTCATCGGTTAGACGCTCAGCACGCGGGTCGCGCAAGCTGATGCTTACCGGTTGATGAGTACCAGCCACAGCAACTGGCGTGATGAAGCCGTTCCATTCAAGCTCAGCGGAACGCAGTGATACGTCATCACTTAAATTCGCTGTCACTTTAAAGGCGCCCTGCTCCAGTATTTGCAGAGGATTAACCACAAAATCAGTGACTGACGGTGCTGTGTCTTCTACAAAGCTGTAGGTTTTGGATTGTGTGGCGGTATTACCAGCCTTATCGGTCACTTCCAGTTCATAGAGATACTCAGTGCCCGCAACCGCTCCCGCTTCAATAATATCGATAGTGCCGGCGTTAAATGCTGCCGCAACAATAATGTTATTGCGCTTGAGAATGGCAGATTCAATGCCACTTTCAGGGTCAGAAACGGAGACCGACAAACCGAAGCTATGCTGCTCAATAATTTGGTCGTCGGCCTGTGTCGGTCCGGTCAACATATAGCTGCCAATCTGTGGCGCAATGGCATCTTCTGCACGGATAAATGATATCGGTGTTGAATCGGTCGTATTACCGAACACATCGACAGCCCTAACCTTAAGGAACTTGCCGCTATCTTCCAGGCGATAATCGCGATACAGCACATATTCTGGTCCATAGTGCTTACCGATCATGCGGTACGGGCCGTCAATGCTGTCAGATTCGTAATATTCAACCTGATAAACAGGCACTGACACGTCGTTAACTTCAGCGCGTACTTCAAGCGGCTTAGGCACGTAAGTCGCGACACTTTCCAGCGGGTGGGTCAAAGAGACGCTAAACGCATTGCCCGGCAGTTCCTCGCCTTGTAGCAACACTTTTACCGGTGCTGTTTGATACGTTTCACCGGATGACAACTCTACCAACGCAGTCACTTCAAATGGCTGACCATTACGTAAGCTTGGTGGCACCATAGCCATGGCAGCAAATGGCGCAGTATTGGTACCCGCCACTTCCTGAGCATTGACGAAATAGCGAACTGATACGGCATTACTTGATTCACTGATGGTCAGGTTAAGCGTATCGCCCTGAACAAAGGTGTCCCCTTGGACAGGAGACAAGATGCCTGGTGTTGGCTGACTAAAGCGACCGTTTAAGTCAAGCGACTGAATACCGGCTTCACCGAGGCCGACGATAATACGCCCATGTTCAGCATCTAGCGAAGTCACGCCGGCGTTGAACTCAACTAGTGCTTCCTGTTCGAGTAACCAGGTGCGGGCATCAGCCACGGCTAGCAAGCTCTGGGTGGCAGTACGGTAGGCGATATACACATACCCCTGCTCGTACACCAGCGCATCAACCGATTGCAACCCTGCGATCTCAAGCGCGACATCATCGTAATTAAACATACTCATACGATGTATGACGTTGTTCATAGCGAAGAACACGGCAGAGCCTGACGCATCAAGATGTGCGATAGGCTCGCCTGCTGCATCGATCACGCTATCAACCAGCACAGCTTTGGCGGCGAACGGCAAGCTACCAGTTCTGATCTTGTACAAGCGTCGATTAATCGTGCTAACAAACAGTGTGTCACCGTGACTGACTGCGGCGATCACTTGCTCGCCCGCTGGCAACTGCACACTGTCATGCAATGAAAGGTTCTGTTTCGCAGCGAAATGCAGGGTATTACCCATGGTGGCTACAATATGAGAATCCGTTAGCAGCAACACTTCTGCTGCAACTTGGGTAAACACATCTTGCGCGGCTGGATCACCGCTGACCATGCTTTCGTGGCTAACGCGGATCACTTTTCTTAATCCACGTTGGGCGATGTAATTAAACTCGTGATCAGTGGCAACCGCATCCACAGCAACCGTCCAACCTTTCTCTAGATAGCTCGAAAGCTGCCAATCACTGCCCATGGCTGAAAGATGGTAACCGCCGTAGTAACTCGCAGCGATAAGACTCTTGCCACCGCGCGCGGCCACTTCCTGCACATCACCATTAGTATTGTTTCTGTAAGCAACAAATGGCGCACCAGACTGCGACTGAAGCGTGAGTCGACCGCCCTGCTCGCCACCTAGCCAAATCTGACCGTCAAACCAACCAGCCAAGATAGAGGCGGTTCCCGCGACGAAGTCGAAACTACCGTTACCTTCTATATGCTGAGGATTTGTTACATCAACGACATGCACAGACCCGCCGGTCTTATCCAGCACGGCTAGATACTGACCAAAACCAAGTAGCTGTTGCCCACCCGGCACGCTCATTTCATCCAAGCGATGTTGGTCAATGGCGGAGATAAGTTGAGCATCTTCTGTGAGGAAATAATCGACGCCATCAAGCTGGATCATGCTCACTACAGAGGCCAGTTCCAAACGCTGATCAATGTTCTCAACGAGGTCACCATCAAAGAACAACACATCATTGATCCGAGAGACCACGAAACCATCTACAGTCGCACGGACACCGACGATATCTTCACTCTGGGCAAACGGTACTAACAGCTTGTCTGACTGACTTTGCAAGGTTGCTGGTTCTAGCGTATTACCATTGATGGTAAATGCAGTCGCGGAGTGCGCAGCAAACACCATCAGATGATCGGCACTCACGGCCAACTGTTCAACTTCATCTGCAAATGTGGTTGTACTTAGCAGTTGGAACTGCTCTTGTGGATCCAGCATTTGTAAGCCAACGCCGGCAACAGCCACCAATAATCGGTCACCTACCCGAGTCATCGCCGTAATGTCGCCAGAAAGCGTAGCTACGTTGCTGAAGTTATGGTCATAGAGGTCGCGACCGACACTAAACCAAGCCTGACCCGCATCACCCAACATAACGTCAAACGAAGTGGTTTCTGCAGCGACCGTAAACTGAACTCCCAGTTTTACATTAACCTTGTAGCTGCGTTCGCTCTGATTACCTTCGTCGTCACGCACGGTGGCCACGACAGTAAGGTAGTCAACATCGCTAGGTACTGTCAGGTTGACTGATGAGCTATCGGCATCAAGTAAAGTCTGCGTGCTATCAAACACCTGCAGCTCACCACTAAGACCTGGGTTTAACGGGGCAAGCGAGTAGCTAACATCACTTCCTGCGATCACGGTTGAAGAGATACCCAGCACTTCCGGCTGTGGCACTTTGCTTCTCGGCAGTAACTGCACGGCCACTTCGGCACTGCTGTAATAGAAGCTTTCACCCCAATATCCGGTTACCTGCAGATAATAAGTGTCACGTACGTCGACACTTGGCATCTGCATTGACACGCTACCCTGGGCATCAGCCAGATAAGTTTGTGAGATCAAGTTGCGATTAAAATCAAGCAACGACACCGTGACATGGGACAGCTCAGCAAGTTGTTCGCCATTTATGACATATTCAACACTCACCACCTGACCACTTTGGGCAGAGCCGTTATGAGTGGGAGATAGCATGGTCACTTGCAACCCATCAGATTGGTTGGCTACGACCTGCAATGCAGAACGGTTGTACGGTTGCTGATTAAGATCGAGTAATAGCTCATGGGCACCTTGTGCTGGCAACTGAAGCCAACCCGATGCTCGATTCAGTTCACCGGTTGCCAGAACCCTGCTCTCGCCATTCAGTTCAGCATTCACTGTTGAGATACGGGCGCTTGCCGGTAATAGCAGAGACACTGGCACGACAGCATTTTCAGCCAGCAGTTGTCCCTCTTCTGGTAACTGGCTCGCTACCTGTATGTCTGCAGAGCTATCAACGTTATAGCTATCAGAGAATTCACCCGTATGACTGGTGGCGACCAATTCAAGGGTATCACTGAGCAACAAGTCTCGTGGCACGCGAACTGTGTATTGGTCTTGAGTGCCGGCATTAGTCGGCGTAGACATGATTAAGCGGCCATTGTTGTATAACGCTAGCGCCACGCTGCCCATAGGTTTGCTGACTAATGTAATGCCAACCTCAATTGCCAGCGCTTCCGGCGTTGTTACCACATCCACAGACAGTGGTACGTCGGCAATATCCAAGTCATGGGCGTAAAGAGAGACAACGTCAGAACTGCGATCTTGGATATAGAGATAACCAGGAGCAACAGCGATCAATTCTGCATCTGCAGGTAGGAAGCCAACGACCTCTTGCTGCTGCACTGCAGCCCAACTGACCGTTCCATCCTGATGCTGTAACTGTGCCCAAATAATATCGCCATCACGTTTTACCGCCAGCACATCACCCGTCATTGGCAGTGTGGCACCAACGATCAGGGCACCATCACTCAGCAGTTGGTAATGGGATAACTGATCTTTGTTCCAAGTAACCAACTGTTGGCTGTCGATATCGAAACCATCGGCTTTGGCCGGCAGCGCTACAAAGAAATCTTTTTCGACTTTCAGTAATGGTGATGATGACACACTCAGGTGGTGGATACCGCTATCAGTTAACAGCAGTAAGGAGCGTCCCTGAGCCGCAGCAGAAATAATGATTTCGGAGCGGAAGGCGCTGCCAGCAGCAGGTACCAGCACCTGCTCACTATCCACATAAGCGGTGATAGTTTGGCCGCGCTTGAACCATAGTAGATCAGCACTAACTGCAATCAGTTCACCTTCGACCGGCGCTTCTAAACTTGCTATCGGCGCAACTTTTCCGTCCCGCACATCAAAACGGCGTAGAACCGATTGTCCCTGATCATAACTCTGCAAGTAGATACCGCGGGTACCGGCGTGCAAGCTCTTCGCATGCCCTGATAAGTGGCTGAATAAAACACCATTGGCGGTCATCAACTGATAGCCACCGTTGGCCTTATCCAATGCAACCACCAAGTGCTCGCCAACATCCAAACCAGGCACACTAAGTTGACCCACAATACGTTCATCTGGACTTGCAGCTTGCAGTACTATCGTAGGTGCAGCATCACTCAGGTAGCTGATTTTTTCTAGCGCGTATGGTAGGCGTTTCTCGTGTGCTGAGCGGTCTTTCAGCACTGACACAACACTGACTTCATCGCCGAGATTGTTAATCGTCACGAGTTCGGTCTGAGTGGCGCTGATAACATAGCTATCGGCAGCGTCTACTGGATCGGTGACTTCAACCACTGACTCTTCACTGAAATCAGACATCTCAGTCGGACGTTGTGCGGCAATGCTCAACTGCGTCCCAGTCAGGATCCGATTTTCAGGTAGCAACGTCAGTGGCATCTCTTCGTCGATACCATCGTCATTAACAACGTTCAGGTAGCGATACCCTTTCAAGTTCGCTTTCTGAATACGCGCCAGGACGACAATATTTTCAGCAACGGCAGGCATGTTGAGGGTAACGAATTGACGCTCTCCATCGTCGGCATTGCGGCTAACCGTTGCCACCGGGGTCGCTGATTCAATACCACCAATGTCGAAGTAAATCGCTGCATCCAACACATTTCGCAACTGAACTTCGAAACTAACAGCCTCGCCTTCCTGGAATTTGGCACCATTGACCGGACTCAAGAAGTCAACCTTGGGCGCGCCCGCTTCTGCGTCATAAGGGTAGATACGTACTGCCGCGATCTCACTTTGGTTACCATTAGGATCGAACGCGCGCGCTTCCACCAATATACCGGCGGCAATGTCATCGACGGTTGGCACCAAGCTGTACTTAGTGGGGTCTGGTAATAGTGTCCAGTCGCCATTATTAACGCGTACTTCTACGGTTTCGATACCGTATTTATCAAAGCTCTTGATCAGGACATCAGTGCGCTCATCGAGGGCGACAAAGTCACCATCGCCGGGCGAAACAATTTCAATCGTCGGTGGTGTACGATCGAGATACAACGTGTACGGCATTTCAAACAACTTAATGCCACTAAAACCGTACTTAACCCGCAAGCGTGCAGTTAATTCAACAGGAACAATATCTGCGCCTTCTGGCAATAGATCTTTGATCTTCGGATTTAACACCGACCCCATCACGCTACCGGTTAATGGGTCATAACCGGCAGTGACGTTGACTGGCACACCGCGGTCGATCTCCGCCACGCTGATTTCAACGAAATCGACCATATCGATATCGCCCAGCAAATCAAAATGAACCTCGGCACGAACCGATTCTTCCGGCTCAGCCGGATTAGTAAAGAAGGCTTCGAGTTCAACCAATGGATCCCGTAGAGCAGACCGGAATGACTGGTCTACAAAATTACCGGCCCGGTCTGTTGCGCGAGTACGAAGCTCCAGGTAGCTATAATTCTCTTTGATCTGTTCACTAAACTTAGCGATCTCATCGATAGGCAACCAGTCGGTGCTTGGTGCATTAAAGTCGACAGAACGACGATAGCTATAAGCCAATTCGGTGTCGTAGTTATCGACCGCAGTGACGGTAAATTCAACTGTACGGCCACGGGTCAATAACATAGACAGATCGACGATGCGGTCATCGGCAAGGCGTCGTACAACAAGCTCTCTGGGCGGCAGCGTATCTGCGGCCAAATAGGTCTGCTCAAATCGGCCCACGCCAGCATTGGTACCAATAGCTGGGTTGCCAGCACCATCAAGGATGTTGTCGATGATAATTTGATAACGGGCATTGTTAGTCAATGCGCCATTTTTCAAACGGAGTTGAAGTGCATGACTACTGATATTTACCAACTCAAACATGGCGGTAATATCTTGGTCAGCTTGCTGACTGTAATCGAGGAACGACTTAGTCACAGTGAAGCTCACGGAACTGACCGGCTCATTAAAGGCAAGCGTCAATGGACGAACGGCAGTGAGTTGGTCACTTGGCTTCACTTCCTGCATAACAGGCGCGGTGTCGTCAATGCCATTCAGCAGCGAAGTAAGCGGTGCGTATACGATTTCATTGGTTGTAGCACGCACCACCACCACTTGATAAGAGCTACCAGGTGATACTGAAGGAGACAGACCAACAACGATATTGCCATCCTGTAAACGATACGAAAGTGGCGTCAAATCGCCTAGCTCGTACCCTTCACCATACGGCATGAGGTAGACCTGAAGTTGGCCTTGTAATCCGACACCTTCAATGGTTATTACGTTGGCGCCCGAATCACTCAGCGCTTTATCACCACCCTTGGCATTATTGGTAACGACATCAGTCAATTCGATGGCTTGCGTAATTAGCAATGCTGCAGGTAAAGAGATGGCATCCTGTTCACCTGCAAATACGGCCGTCACTGAGTGGATACCAGCAACATCGAAGCTAGTATTGAAACTAAGCTCGGTGCCATCGTCTGAAACGCTAAATTCTGCCGCACTGATGATATTAGCGCCGATTTGAATTGAATCGACAGCGAATAGTTGCTCACCATGCAATGTGAAGGTGGTGGCGCGTGCGGTAATAGAGCCTGCCGGAGACAACCTTTGCAAACGCGGCTCAGTAGCGCCAAATAGTGGCGTCGTGGTCAGCGACCATGGCAGGTCGACATTGACATCTGCATTGGCGATTGTGTTACTTGGCTGATTAAACAATGCCAGCGAGTATGTGCGTCCCATTTCATAGTCAGCACCGAAGTTTTGGAAGCGAAGTTCACGACCAACAACACTGGTTCCACCGGCAATAGCACGCTGTTCACCATTGGCAATAATATCCAATGCGACATCAAGCCAATCAGTAATTTCCCCGGCAACAGCAGCTTGAATCAGTTGATTCGCAGTGGCAATTCGCCGTGGCTGTATTTGCCAAAGGTTATTCAATGGCAATGCAATACTGCTGTAACGCCCTGTCTCTACCCACTCCAACAGCTCGCCACTCAGTGCCCAACTGTTCGGTTCACTGATACCATCGATATCGACGATGTGCTGCAATAGCAGCTGTTCACCGGCCTTATCCATGTCGTAGACAGCGTAGCGTTGTGGCGAAATTTGTTCCGCTACAAGTAGTTCACCGGCGAAACGTGCATCTGTTTGCGATAACAGTGCTTTACCCAACTGGCTTGGCTGATCTGCCATCAGCAGATTGAGATCAAACAATTCCAGTTCACTCGTCGAACGAACCAGCAAACGCTGACCAGAAACGACCAGAGATTGCGGAGAGATCACTGTATGCTCAAGTAACTTCACTTGTGCCAGTTGCTCTGGCGAATGATGTTCAACGCGGTCATTGTAGAGTACGAACACACCATACTGGTTGGCCACGCTGGCGATGCCAGGCTGCGCCCAAACAGTTAACTCAGTGACTTCACCGAGTACCGGAGAAACAACACCTTGCGCTTGGTTATAACCAATCCACACGTCATTGTGTAATGCCAGCTGACTAAACTCATAGCCCTCGCTATTGCTGAATTGTCTCACCTTGGCTGGTGAATAAGGGTTGGCTAGAGAATAGATCTGTACCTTAGGTGCCGCACCGCCGTATGCCACAGCCAAATAACGACTGTTTAGTGCAACAGAAACAATCACATCATCGACGTCACCAGTAGCAAGCAGTTGTGGTTGGATCCCTTCAATGTTAGTCAGGAGCTGCCATTCGTTATCGTTATAGGTCACCAGATTGTTATAGTCACGAGCCATACCGGTAACGCCAGATAGGCGCTCTTCACCCAGCAAGGTGATATTCAGATCTGAGTTTGTGGTGCCATCAATCGCGGGGGCAATATTACTCAGTTCAACCAGCAAGCTACCAAGTAACCCGTCAGGCTGACTAAAGATAATGGTATTAGCACCTACCAGAGTAACGTCTTCTGCATCAACACCGTTGATCGTTACACGGGTCGTAGGGCTGAAACCTCTACCCTGTATTCCCAGCATGTTGCCATCATTAAACTTGAATCGTTGCTGCGTACTGTCAACGGCATCGGCAGTCCACAAGCCAATTGCGTCGATTGTTGGGTCAGCTATGTAAACAAATGCACCGTGTTGACTATCGGCAAGAACACCATTGCTTACGGCGATAGCGACCGGTCGATTATCGGCTGGTGAAGCACTGAGCGCGGGCACGAAAGCACGGATTTCGTATTCACTTACAACATCGATATCGTGTGGTGCCAAAGTGACACCACCAATTGTAACGACAGTGTCATCGGCAAAGGCCTGACCATAGATACTAATGGTTTCGCCACCGCGCCATGAGCCAAATGCGGGACGGATCTCTTCTATCGCAGGTTGAGCTCCGACTGCGGCGGTAAATTGGAAACGGTACTCGGATCCCAATTGCTGGCCATGGATGTCACGCAGACCGGCAGAAAGCGTGACGGTGTAACGCTTATCCTGAATAAATTGCTCTGCCGGTGTGAAAATCAACTGAGTACCGACACTGGTGACAATTGAACGTACGTCACCGGCGACTTTGGCACCATCAAGTCGGATCTCAAACAGATCGGCAGCAAACTCGTTTAAGAAAGTCTGATCGAGCAGGCGGTTAAACTGTACTGAAACTGGCTCGGACTGCGGCCATACATCACCAGTCGTAGGCGTATGAGATGTCACCATCAGCAGGTCGTTGCGCAGCGTGCTGATTCGACCACCTAATTGTGTCGCATTAGCCGGTTGCGCCACTGGGTTTTCACTTGGCTCTCCGGAAACATACGGGAAGGCTGAACCTGTGTACAAGGCGTTCGGATGGAACGCAATGCTGGTAGCGTCGCCGACGACTGAGAAATAGTGTTTTAGTACAATCGGCTCGGCAAAACGCCCAGCGGTCCAGTTGGTCAGGTCATATAATTGCACGTCACCCTGCCCTGCGGCGACATACAGGGTTTGTCCTTGCAGTTGTAGTTCACCGGCAAAGACGGTGCCGTTGCGAACAAGATAAGCCAGATTTAATGATGCAACGGCTTCAGCACCATCCAACCGATCAAGTTGATAGGCAACAACTGAAGCACCTGTGCCGGTAGAGACCAATACCAGGTCGTTTTGAACGACAACATCGTCAGGGCGATAGCGATTATCCGCCAGATCAACCGTATCAAAACTATTGGTCAGCGCATATTCACCCGAAACCAGTTCGATCTGTAAAAGACGACGGGAATCGGTCATCACGATCCAAAGGCTGTCGCCGTCAACACTTAAATTATATGGCGTGCCTTTAAGCACACTACGGTCTATCAGGCTAATTGACTTCAGCAAGCGGTCGTTACGACGTTGGAAAACTTCAACTCCGCCACTGTGAGAGACGTAGAGTAAGTTGTCATCGATTTCAACATCACGAATGATGCCAGACAGCTCATAGCTATTGAGCAAGATAGGATCTGTGGCCAACGTCTTATCAAAATGATAGAGCGTACGACCACCGGCTATGTACAAGTCATCACCGTCTATGGCAATGGACTCAAAGCCCTTGGTTCCCAAACCGCCAGTGACATCAAACGAATATGGGTAAGTCGTATCAGCAAACTGTTTTTCAACCACTTGCGGCTTAACAGGATCAGAGACATCAGCCACCACTAACCGTGCGACATTCGTTCTCAATTTCTTGCTGAGGCGACCTTCTAAGTTATATACGTCATATTCACCGCCAGTAACGGCGTAAATGACTTGGTCGTCCAAGGCGACGGCAGCAATAGGGCTCGGCTTATCGCTAGCTAAATCGACACTTCCTGTCGCTGCCCCCGTGTAGAAATAGGACTCTTCAGCAATGGACTGCTCTGCCGCAAACTGCGGATTAACTGCTTTAATATCGGCATAACCAAAGTCGCCGGCAGGCACTCGTACCTGCAGATGATTGCTGGATAAGAATTTCGCTTCACCGGCAACTTTTCCGGCAAATGAGATTTGGGTTTGATAACCAAAACCTGCACCATAAATATCGACAAAATTGCCGCCTTGAGGCGGGCCGCGCAATGGATTAACGTCCTGAATAGAGACGCTAGGTAACGCAATCAAAGCACCATTGAGGCGATAGCTCGTACCATTGCGCTCCACTGCTACAGCTAGAGCCGTCGCATTGCCCGCTAGGAATAGGTTAGGTATTTCAACTTTAATTTCACTATCACTAATCAGAGTGATGGCGTCATTGGCCAATACTGTCTCACCCACGGTAATGGCAAGCTGAGCGACGTCATCACCAAAGTTACGCCCAGAGATCTTTAAGATCTCCCCTGCTACGCCATGAATATAGCGCCCCGCCGGGGTATCACCATCCATACGCTCCACGCGCTGCACAACAGGCTGTGACGCGACCATTTGATAGGTCAGTGACACTGGAGATACCAGTGGTTTGCCGCCAAGGTTGAGCAGTTCACTACTCACACCTATCTCCAGTTCGGCCCGATCCTTGCCACCCATATCGACACTAGTGATTGAGATCACACCACCACTGAGGCGGTTTTCTGCAACTACATCATATTGACCAGCAGTTAACAGAACACCGTCCAGGGACACTGAGATGGCCGGAGTTATCTTGTCGGCACTGGTGTTAATCAATTGACTAAAATAAAGGGCGATGGTGTCTTGCTGACTCACATCAACGCCAGTAGCAGGTAGTGCTTTGCTGAGTAGTAGTTGAGTGTCAGGCAGCGTGCTAATGCCATCATCATCGCCAACAGTCACATCACCATCAATGATAGAAATAGCATTCTGCTCAGACGAATTATCATTCCAAGTCACCGCTTCCCACTCACCACTGACATTCGGCTGGTAAGCCACAGTCTGGCCACTGGATGACACGATAATTTGGCCAAATTGCACGACTAAGTCTGCATCCAAAACATCGCTCTGAATGACATCTAACGGCTGGATCAGGTAACTGTCTGAGGCTATATCACTAAATGTAACCAAAGAGAGCTTATCCCCCTGCTTAAGCAGGACGAATAACTTGCCATCATGCCAAACCACAGAGACAGGTTGCCCCTGCAGCTCTCCGTCCACAAAGAGCTTGTTCGGTAGCTCTAATGGCGGCGACATTTGGTTGTCTGACAAATCGAAGAAGCGGATAAATCCGGTACCAAAATCATCTGCAACCGACATAGCCAACGCATTCCGCGCAGGAATGTAAGTTAAGCCTGTCGCCTTAAAGCCGGGAACCGGGAAACGATCAATAATCAGTGGAGCAGCGGGTGCAGCAATGTCTACAACCAGTAAACCATCACTACCACTAGCAAAGTACGCCATATTATCCACCACCACGACGCCACTAATAGGCTGCGTTGTAGCGATCTGAGCAACTCTAACTGGACGTGACGGCAAGGAAACGTCATACAGTTCAATGCCGTGGCTAAGCAAACTTGGGTTTTCAGTGGTCGGTTTCGCGCCAGACTTAAGTCCAACAATCAGCAGGTCACCTTCTTGCTGCATGGCACCAATGACATGGGGAGGATAATTCGGTAACTCGAATAATGACTGCGATGCCTGCGTGTAAGCGATCTCACCTACGAGCGTCAATTCATCATTGTATTTAATATAGACTTCGTAAGCCCCTGGGACGATAACGCCTGGAGCACGGAACTCGAACGAATTCAGCGTGCGCACATCATCTTCAAAGTCATTAATGACCGCACCGTCTGGTGTGAATTCACTTTCAACAAAGGCACCTTCTGGTGTCTTTAATACCACTTTAGACCCCGGCAGAATTACCTGATGAGACGCGGTCACAGTAATAAGCTGACCACCGGCGAGATCCAATGTTTCCGGCGACACTCGATACTCAGCGAAGGCGCGCTCATCCGCCGTTATAATACCGCCAAGGTAAGCAGCTTTGAGGCGGCCATCGGTAACTTTAATGTGGTGCTGACCAGCAGATAACGGCAGTAGCTCTAGCGCACCGGCAGGTATTCCCAGCGTGCTTTCATCCTTCCAGACGTAATCAACTGCGTATTGATCGACAAAAACCTTCAGCTCATCACTGGCTCTAAAGCCATTGCCGCGAATGGTTACTTCCGCTTGTTCGCCTAAGTAGTAAGCACCGTTATCTATCGTAGAAATAGTCGGTGCCAAAGCATGTTCTGGCGCTGTGGTTAATGATTGACCGAATTCAACCCAAAGGCCTGTAGCACGGAGCGTGTCGGCACTATTTACCTGCAGTTCGTACGCCGTAGATGGCTCGCGGTTAAAGCTAATACCGAACGTAAGAGCCCCCTCACCTTGCAGGTCTAGCGCGTCAACGGATACAGGTATTAGTTCACCCGACTCAGCTTTAATCAGACTGATTCCGGTGGCCACCGATTCCAATGTCACCGCTTCACTAAAGGTGATCGTCAATGGTTGATTGCTGGCCAACGGTTGGTCTGGATTAATTGATGAATCAACAACAAGGGTACCCGGCAAGTCAAAACTCTTCAGACCCGCGCTACCAGAAGCTGTAATTAACCGTCCCTTGAAGTAATCAACTGATTGAATAAGTTCGACATTACCCGCTGAGACCACTTTAGGTTGCATTGGCTGACGAATGTCTGCGACCACCACGCCAGAATGGCTGGCAACAAACAGTACGCTGCCTAACCGCTTAAGCTTAACCGCTTTGCCCGATGTGACCTGTAGCTGGGTATCAAGCAATAATTTGGTACGGTTTTCAGGGGCGTTTTTATGGAAAATCTCAACGCCATCGAAGCCCAGCGCAGCGATGACATAATCACCATAAAACTCAACGTCATATAACGTATTCGTGAAAGACCACTGTTGCGTCAGGTAAGGGTCAAATAGATTAACAGCTGTCAGCGTATCACTTTCGTAGGACTTCAATGGTGCAACTGTACGTCCAGTCCATGACGCAGGACAAGGTCCCCAAACAGCGGCCATTCCGGCCTCATGGCCATATAGCCACTCATTGTGATAACTCAAATTGACGCCACCACGTAAAGCTAAAGTATTTGAAACTTCAACGGGATCATCCTGATCCATAAAGTTAGCTGAAAGCACCTTCACTGCTTCACCATCTTGCCACGCTGAAAGACACTCTTTAGGCGTGTTCTCCACCCAGCCATTAACAGTGGCGGCAAATAGTGTATTGCCTGATTTAGATAGCCCGGCAACCAAATCGTTACCGTCTGACCAGAGGTAGCCCTTGGTTTGCAGTGTATTTTTATCATCTAGGTTTAACCAGGAGACACCGGCAGCGCCGTTGGCCGTAAACAGTGAACGAGTGCCGTCAGCAGCCTCGTCAATTTGCAGAGCAACTGAGTCGGCAGATCGTTGTAGCGCATAGTCTTTGTTACGCTCATAGGTGAGTCGTTCACTGTCACTTAACAGATCAAGATTGAAGTCTTCGCCGTCGAACGCTTTTGCCAACAGCTTACCGCTGATAGCGAAACGATCGATGGCTAACTGATGCTTACGATCGGAGCCAAGAGAGGATGCTGCACCGACTAGCAATGGCGCTTCAGGCTGTTGCACATTAAAGCTGGCCGCTAACCAAGACTCAGAGAAGAGCACATTATCAACCACACTCGCTCTACCGATATCCTTGAAATAGCCGGCAGCGGTGAGCGCGATACCGCTCTCCTGCTCAACGATCAAATCCAACGGCTGCACATATTTGGAGCCAACGTCGGCTAAAAATTGCAAACCGTAGCCAACGCCCTGTTCACCGTTCAGTTCAGAAACCTGTCCATATCGGTTGCGTCCAGCAAGCGTTTGTTTACCCGGTAAACCGCGAGGCGTGCTGATCCACAGCTCTGTTGACGAGATAACATTGATGAAGCCAATGGGCACACCGCCAATGGAAATAGACAGACCGTCACTGACACTGGAGCCCGGTTCAAAACCTTCACCATAAACCTTTAACTGAGCGCCACCCTGTACCGGCCCCCAAAGCGGCAAGAAATGGTCAAAACGTAATGGCGCGTCAACTGTTAATGCCCCTGAAAGGCGCGCAGATGTCGTGATTTGCTGCTGTTTTGCTGTTGCGGTGAGGTCATAAGCACCCGGCGTAGAAAAACCTTCGATGCGACCATAGATCATGCTGACCGTAGAATCTTCACTGCTTGGTTCAATGCGCTCTACGACTACGTTCTGTCCACCCACGGATAGATTAAGCTCTTCCGTTAGACGTGAGACCCCCTTCATCGCAATAGTCAGTGGTGTCGGGGTATCTTTCACGACATGTCGTGGCAATACTGAAACAATTTGCAATGGTTCACGCTTATCTATCGCAACAGTGAACGGCAGTTCCATTGACTGCGCTAATTCGTAAAGCGTCACGCTTATCGGCTTGTCATCAACCAAGACCGGTTTTGTCGCTTTCAATCCGCGCTTAACTAACACGCGGATCTGATCACCTGCGGCAAAGCCGTTGTCGTCAGCAAGATGGATCAGTACATCATTGTTAATGAACTCAACGCTGTAACTCACCAACTTGTTGTCTGCGCTCTCTACATCGATAAATTCGATATTCTTATTATACAAGTCGACCGCTTTATTAAAGCGCAAGCGGATTGACGCAATCGCTTCGGCGTTAATTTCCACAACACCGGTTTCTGGTGTGACGCTGTGTAATTTCAATGTCACGTCTGGAGACGCCTGAATAACACCTTTCCCGCCATAAATAACTTCGTATGGCGAAGCGATCACCGCACGAGAATAATCACCACTAACATGTTCAAAACTATCAAGAATTACCGGTGATTTCGCATCGCTAATATCGACTGCAACTATGCCCTGTTTATCCGTAGCAATGTAAAGGATATGGCTCGAAATCGACAAATCATAGACGTATCCAAACTCATTAATACGAGTGACAACGCGAGGATTAAGTAAGTCGGCCGTATCCACAACCACTAACCCTGACTCACCGGCGGCTAGAAACGCGTATTTCCCACGTGTCATCACCCGTGACGCAGGTATATCAAGAGAAGACAGCAGATGTAGGCCTTGCTCTGCACTATTACCCACCAAGTAGAAACCACCTGCCCCAGCTTTCTCTACTGACATTAATCGCTGTTGATCAAAGTTGTACTCTCCCCCAACAACGGCAAACACAGGACGATCTTGTGCAGCAACAGTTAACTGCTCGACATCCAATGCTGGGAGAGCGTCAGGCAGTGGGAAGTTAGTTGTTACATAGGCTTTAGTATTTAAAAATGCGTCGACAAAGCCGAGGCCCTTATCAGCCATTGCGATCACTAGCTGGCTGTCTAATCGGTCGATACCCTTAGCAAAATCACTGGAAAGCGGCAGAGATCTGATAATGGCAGCGTCAGATAAGTCACTGCCGTCGACGCCAAGCACAAACAACCGCGCGTCAGAAGGAACCCCACCAGAAAACTTGGCTGCGGTAACATAGAGCCGGTTGCTATTACGACTGAAATAGCTATCGATGCCCAATGCACGATAGCCCGCTGGCAGATCGATCTGACCGACTATCCGATCATCAGCACCATCGCCATCACGGTCGATCTTTTGTAGCAGTTCATCGGCATTGGCAACATCCAACTGGTCAGCGGTGTAGGTCGAGCCATCAATATTATAAATAAGCACGCCCGCACTACCCGCCGCCGCCATCATGTACGTATTGGTCGGATCGAGCGCCAACTGGTAAAGACGATATGGTGGGCCGTCAATACGCATATTAGCTGGCTGCTGGTAGGTATAAACATCTGCTAATGTGACCAACTGACCATCGCCATTAACGACAGATAGATCTGTGCTGCCCAGTTGACCTGCTGGCGCAATGACTTCAATAAGCTCTGCACTGACTACGTTAACGTTTTCCTCAGCCAACTCAATTCCGGCCATGCGTACTTTGGTAAAACCATTGCCAGCAACGAAACCACGCCCCTGAATAACGATTTTGGTGCCACCATTAACACTGCCAACAATTGGCGATATTGAGTTCACCACCAGCGGTTCAATATAACGAACGGCGCCTAACATCTGGTCTGTACGTCCATCACTCTGGGTAATGGAAATTGACGCAACGCCAGGGGCATGCGGCGGCACAGTGATAGTGAATCGCTGCAACTCGCCATCCGTTACTTCGCTAACAATTGAAGCGATCTCCCCCCCAACCCGGATAACGGGTGCTTCGGCATGTTGGGTAATAACAACGACATCCCCACCATCGATAGGAACAACACCGTTCTCAACATCAACAATACGAGGAGCTGCGCCGCTACTCTCACCGGAGCGGAAGTTTACTTTATAAGTAACCAGGCCTTCGCTGCGACGAGCGGCAAGATCGGCGGCTAGTTCAATACGATAATCGGTATTTGCTTTGAGTTGCTGACTTGGAACAACTTCGACGATGGACGGATCTGTGGCGTTGATTTGAGCAGAAAAACTAACGGGTAGGCCTTGCGGTGAGCCGTCCTCTTCTATCAATGAGAGATAACGGGCCAAATAGGCACCCGCCGTCTCATCTGCAGGGATCACCACATCGTGGTTAAAGTCGAACGAGCCGACCATATCAAGGCCAACGCCGGTGGCGCCATGACCAGGGAAGTGGTCAACCAAATCAGCAGTCAATGTATCTATCAACATCAACTTTGAGCGGTATTTATCAAGAGGTGTTACAGCAACATAGACGCCATCGGCCGTTAAATGTTGACTGATATCGCTCGGCTGAATAGCGTTCGATGAATACTGCTTAACCCGAGTTATTGCGCCGCAGGGCTTTATCTCTAGCGCATCTAATACTTGAACATTTTCAGGACGGCTCACATCTACAAAATCGAACTCCTCCCGAGCTTTTTCCTTACCACACCCTCCCGTTCGAAACTGGACAGCGGACGTCAGACTGCTATCCATCGCGACCAGGTTTGAGGGCAGCGAGAAACCATTATCAACATATTGCCCAAGTGTCACTAGGGTATTCGGTTGACTCAGATCGACGACACTGGTTCCCTGCCCCGCGGCTATCAAGCCTGATGGCTGACCAACGTCGGCAACCAACTGGTTGGCATTGCCTTTCAACTTGCGCGCTGATAGTTGAGGTAACGAAGGGCGTGATAGATCAAAATCAACTAAATAACGCCCGTCTCTCGCGCTGACGACCAGATGCAAAATATTGCCACTTACCGCATAATCAAACACTCTAACGGTTTGATCATATCCACCAATATTTGCGCGCGACAGCCGTTGTAATAACGTTGGTTTCAAAGGATTGGCCAAGCTGACAAGCAATAGCTCTTTGTCTGCTGCCTGCGCGATCAAGAGGCGATCAACGACAGACATTTTGGTTGGTGCATCAACTGATGGCAGCGGGATGGCAAACAGTATATCGCGATCTTTTTCCAACCCGTCCAATTCTTCAGGTAAGCGAGTTTCCCGCTCGTACACTAACAACCAGGCGCTATCTTCATATGGGGTGTCAATTAGCGGCAAATGGAAGCCATTAGCAGCAACATAAAGGTGATCTTTGCCCAGGGTGATAGAAGACGGTGACAGATCCTGCGGTAAGTCGTAGTAACCCAGCCCAGCCATAGGCGCAGCATCTTGCAACGCGTCCGTTTTGTAATGCACCAACGACAACCAACCTGGTGCGATATAGCTATTTAACAGCTCTTGGTTACTAACGTTGCCATGAACGTAACGTGGAGACTCATCGCCAGGAACCGGAGCCCCGAGAACATAGATCAGACCAAGTTCGGCGTCAGACTGCAGACCCACAATGCGCCCCGCTGGTAACTTGGTCACATCAGGTACAAATTTGCTTGGCAAGCCTTGTTTCGCTCGTGCCAAATCCTCATTCAAATCGGCATAAGAATAGGGTTGCCGGGTCTCGAGTGTACGGTTGATAGAAACACCACCCAAAAATAGGGCCTTCGGTTTTACCGCCAGACGACCTGCCGGTGTACGTAGTTCAATATCGATATAACTGCGAGCCGCAATATCAAAGTCTGGCACCACCCACTCTAGTCGTTCACTACTTAGCAGGCGTAAGCCACTGCCATCCATCGTCGCTCGCTTAGCCAGATCTGGATAACCATGAGGATAAGCGATTAATTCCAAGTCACTGTCGAAACCATAACCAACGATGGTGACATGCTCACCCGCTCCGGCCTGTTTCACATCCAATACCGCTGGGCTTACCGAATTGATCTGCAATTGGTCTAGGTAAGTGAAACCACCAATAATACGGTCAGACAATTGTTGTTCATTTCGTACCTCAACCGACGCAGCACCGGCATAATTGGCTGGAGTAATCACGGTAACGATAGATTCGTCACCATCAGCCGTAATGTCGATCACTTCCGCTAACTGTTCACCGAACAACACCGTGATGCCGGAACCAAGATTAGCCACAATCAACTTGATTTCATTGCCACCATCAATCGCGCCACTGGTTGGAAACACCGACTGAATATCTGGGCGCAGAACACTGCCTGCTGGCGAAGTGATAAAGCTCGCTCGGTAATCGTTAGCCAGTGCATAACCCGTTAAAGGCTGTAATCCGGCTTTAACGACCCAAGTGTATGTAGTTGCAGGATCAAGTTGAGTTTGTGGAGTTAACACCACCACTCGGGAGCTATCGATGTCACGCTCAAGCAGGCTTACCTGAAAATCAGCGGTGACATCTTCACCAATCTGATAATCCCCCGCTTCATCTACCAAAACATCTCCGCGATATACGGAAATATATGCCGTCAAGTCTTGGTTGCGAGATAACGCTGCAGAAAATTCAATCTGTACCTGAGCAAGATCGGTATACACTCCGGTCTCACCATTACTGGGCGCAGCGTCAACTACCATCAACTCGCTCAGTTCAATACGGGCAACGCCCTGTTTGCCTGCCGCCGCTTGAACAGCACCGTTTGCAAAGGCTAAATCACGAATAACGAAACCGTCTTCTGCTGCAGTTCGCTGTACCATTACAGGCACAGAACTATCGGTACCGGCATTGTCCTGTTGTTCCAGATCGATAATTTCAATCAAGCTTTGTGCAGGCTTGTCTTCCTGATCAAGGTAATGAGTAGTCACATAAGCCAGGTTGCCAACAACAACGACATCGTACGCGCCACCGCCGCGCAGCTCTTTACGTCCCGGGGAGAGAGAAATCGAACGTTCAAAGCGTGGATTGTAGGGGTCTCGAATATTGAATACGCTTAATTGCGAAATAGTACCGTCGGCTGCCATTTCGGTGACATAAGCGGTGTTGCCATCAATGGCAATGCGATTAGCTAATCCAAGGGTGTCAGCATAGGCAACGATAGGCATGGTTGGATCGGCAATATTCGCAACAACTAAGCCCTGGTGGCTTGCGGCTATGTAGGCAAACTGCCCTGAAACCGCAACGTCTCGCGCATAACCATCCGGTTTAATAAAACCTATCCGGCGAGGCTGCTCAAAATCTGCCAAATCAATAACTTGAACGCCACCATGGCCATTAGCAACGAATGCGAGGTTATCTGAACGAGAAACGCCATAGGCTTGCGGATAAGGTAATTCATAACGACCTTTAAGCAGATATGGTAAACCAAACTGATCGTCACCATTTTGAACAGAGAAGATCAGTAATTCACCAAATTTTCCACCATCATAAATTGCGCCAGTATCTGGGTTCTTGCCAATTTCGCTCTCTAGCAATTTAGAAAAGTTGTTAACTGGCACATCATCGACATCTATCACGGTGACGCCATGTTTAGATGCCAATAAGAACTGCTCGTCAGCTTGAATTTCACTGATCACACCAGCAAATATTTCAGACGCGCCGTTAAGCAGTTCCGAGTAAACAAAGCGTTCACCGTCGTCATTTACCTCTTCAACAAATTCGGAGAGGAAGATACCGGAACAAGCGCCACAGGCCACTTTAGAACGTGCCTCGGAAATCATTGCCACGCCATTTTCGAGCGTAACAGGGTCGACAGTTGACCAGCTGGCGACTAATGCGCCTTGACGCGTCATTGAGTTGAATTGGTCAACCGCAGAATAGTAGACCTGTCGAGCAGCAGTTTGCTGCACGTTTAAATTGACATTACCTGGCTGCAGATAGGTTCTATCACTGATCCCCAAACCTACTTCATAAGCGCTTTCCTCGCTAACGGAATGCTCTGGCGTTGAGACGCTAACGACAGCACGAACCCGCTCATTACGATTTCTCTGACGCGCAATCACATTGCCATCAGCCACTTGCGCCCAATAAATATAGCTGTGCTGTTGCGGCGTACTTACAGGTACGACATCCGGACGACCTGCCAACAAATCATTGCGGTACAGTTCAATAGTGCGACTATTTAAAGTAACCCATTCACCCGTTGCGAGCTGATACTCTCGGATCAATTCAGCCTGCACAAAGCGCTCTTCCTCAACACCGATATCTGAAACGAGTGTTGCAACCGTTAAGGTTTCCCCTTCAGTGAGCACGTCGCCGTCTAGCGGATAAAGGATCTCCAGCTTTGGTTTAACCGTATCATCAATGATACCGACAGTGACTAAATCAGAGGTACCGGCTTGATTCAAACGGTCATAAGCGACGGCCTGGATCACAAACCCATCGGTGCCTTGAGGCGGTGTCATATTGATCTGATATAGGTCGAACTGACCGGCGCCACCGGAGAGTTCTGACATGCTTTGGTAAACAGTATCAACAGGAGTGCCGTTGATCAGGAACTGAACCCGGTCAACGCCTTCTGCACCTAAGTCATCAGTCACTTTAGCGATAACAGAGAGTTGCTGACCATCAATCACCACGGCTTCAGCACCCGGCTCGATAATCACGACCGCTGGCGCTTGGTCTTTCTTGATCGTCAATGAATAGGCTGTCGATAATTCAGATTCATTACCATCGACATCTTTGGCCATCGCCTTAAAGCTAATCGCTTCACCGATATGACCTTTAGCAACGCGGACATGGAACAGGTAAGGTGCTGCCGAATCTGTCTCCACTTTCGAATATGTCAATTCAGCATTTTGCGGATCGCCGTTCGCTTGGTATAGCGAAACTTCAGCGACGCCGATCTCCAGGTCACTTGCCTGAACATCAACGACAATCTCACGTCCCTCAGTAACTGAGTCGCCATCATTTGCGAACATCTGGCCATCGGCACCTAAGAACCGGATCAGATCCACACGAGGAGGCTGATTCTTAATTAGCGATATATTCTGAGTGACAACCTCGGCATTACCTGCGCCATCCTTTGCAACCACTCTTAGTTGCAGTGGTAACGTGTCGGCAGTCAGATCGGCTTGCAAATAGTCTTTGATGGTTTGAACATTAAGCTGTCCAGACCAAGGTGCGGTTAACAAAATGGTGCTGGAAACAACTTCCGATCCATCAAAACTGCCATTCAAATCTTGGTCAGCCATTAACTCTACGAGCACACTGGATACTTTTACATTGTCAGTGACCGATAATTGGAATCCAAGCGGACGTTTCTCTGCAATGGTACTACCAGCGCCTGCAGGCTTAAGAATAACGGCTTCTGGCGCAACACTGTCTTTGGTCACATTAACCGATACCGTATCAACGGCGGTCACAGAGCGTGCTTTAGCAATGCCTTCAATTTCGGTGGCTGACGCAGTCAGCAGTATATCTTGCCCTGACTGGCCATACGGTACTGATATATAAAAGTCGAATGGCGCTCGACCGGAAACGAGAGTGGTGTCCCCAGTGACAAGTCCGGACACATTTAGGGTCACAGAGTCGATACCAATATCATCTGCCGCTGCGATCTGAACTAATAGGTACTCACCCTCGGTAATGCTGGAATTATGAGCTGGGTTGCCAATAGCAACTGTTGGTGGCGTATCCTGCACTAGTTCAATAATCGCGCTTTCTGTCGCAATGTGCTTATCAAGATCACCATAGGTAGCCCCGTAGGTATCTAGAGCCTCAGCGCGAAATATCAGTCGGTTATTGTCGGCATTGGCTTGGTCAAACGCTGGCAGTGGCAAGGCAAAACTATAAGGCGCTTGCGTCTTGCGCATATCGAGAAGCTGTTGATCGCCTCTCATAACGATTAGACGTACTGAGTCGATACCAACATCGTCATAAGCATTCACCTGAACAAACTGCATCGCCCCTTCGACCGCTCTAGAGCCATCGATAGGTGTAGTCAGGTCAATTACCGGACGTTCATCAATAGTCACAGGCAAGCTGAATTCGCGAACAGTTGAGTTACCTGAAGCGTCGACCGCAACAACCTTAATCCAGACATCAAAACGAGCATTCTGGAGGTCTGCTATGTCGCCAAACTTCGCTGCCAAGTCGGCCAAACGCTCGACATGTAGCACTTGCTTGTAGCGAGGCGTATCTATGTTGTTGCTGGTAATAGGATCAGCATCAAGATTAGGTACCGATGATACCCGACGAACCAGCTGATATTCATCCTCGAGCTTACGGTAGTTACGATTGGTTTCTAGTAGACCATAGGTTGTAAACACCTCCATACTGGAGACTTTCACATTGTCATATGCACGCCAATCTAAGGTGAAATCAGCATTTTCTACCGCGCCAATCCCGACGCTTGGAGAAATCACACTGATTTCCGGCTTAATCTCATCAACAGCACTGATAATTGATAGCGTATCACTGCCAAATGCAGAATCACTATCTGTGACCGTTGCTACGAACTCAATATCCTGATTTTTCTGATAGACCTGTTGCGGCAGTTCGAACTCAAACGTTTTTATCGTGGTTGTAGGGCTGTTTAAATCTGCATATTGGTCGGCGACGGCCACAGAATATTTGGCTTCTAAGGCATCATAAATTTCATCGATTGCTTCTTTGACCTGTGCGTCGTCAGCGCCGATATCATTAACTTCACGCTCAGACACCCGTGGCAGAGCAACACCATTAGCTGAAACACTGATTTGAGAACTACCAACCAAACGGTCGTCAGTAACAACAACGCCAACTTTAATCCTGAATGTTCCCGTCACGATGTACTGATCATTTGCAGGAGAAACGATACGGATCTCTGGCGCAATATTAGCCAGCGGGTGAATAATAAAATTCTTTTCAGTAATCAACCCCAGTTTGTCTGTGACGCGTAGCTGATACTCTGTGGGCTCAGTTTGTTCAAAGCTGAGAGGTAATACTTTGTTCAAAACCCTTTTGATATCTTGCTGCGGACAAGACTGGCCGAAGCCTTCGATATACTCCACTACTCGCCCACCATCACGGGTCAGGCGATACAGCGCTATTTCATTGATTCCGATATCGTCAACGGCGTCCAGCGCCAGCTCGAACTCTTCCCCTGTTCGCAACCAAAACTCAGCATAATTTAGCCGCGTTGCGTCGTCGATTACCTTGGTGAACTTGCCACCAACACGATAGGAGGAAAGTGATGCCAACCGTAAGTCAGGTGCATCGTTCGCAGTCACAGGTAACGACAGCTGACTAGAAACTTCTCGCCCAGAGCGATCAATCGCGATCGCGGTTAAATTAAGAACGCCGCCCGATTTTATCTTGTCTAACTCATACTGAAACTGGAAGCTATCTTGTTGAGGAAGCACACCAATTTGCGAATAGATACCATCGTTATCTTGCAAAATGATGGAACTTAGCCCAGCACTATCAGCCGCTTGTAGCTCCAACAGCAAGCGTTCGCCTTCGTTAACGATCGTATCTTGGGTCGGCACTGCGATAGAGATAGTGGGCACATCAGTATCGAATTCGATAACCTCGTTGAGCAAACTGTCTAAATCTACTGGCGGACGCGAGATTGAACGCCAATCAGCGGCAAATCCATGCAGTGAAAGTTCACGATTTTCAGCATTGAACGGCAACAACCAGCTCTGTTCTACATAAAAATCTTCGGCAGTACCTTTCCACTGAGGAAGCGCAACTAGATGAGAAACCCCTGACGGTGAAAACTGGTCAGTCAATGTCAGCTGCACCTGTGTTTCAGCCAAGACTTTGTCCGTTGAGCGGTTAAATGCCTTAGCTAATTCCAGACGATCCACACGAATAGTCTGCAAATATGGCACAGGGTTACCATCATTAAAGACGGGGACAATTTCGACATACGGCGCGTTATCAGGAACCCATTTCTCGAAGTTAAGTACGCCACCGCTATCCACTAACGATTCAAATGAAACCTCAACTTCGGTTAATTGCACTGGACACAGAGCCATCTCTTCGAAGCGGAGCTTATAACCAATATTCAGCCCGGGGATATTGATACGAATTGAACCAATGCTTGATGCAATGATCGGGCTATAAACCAATTCATCATTTATGAACGAGGCAAACTCCCGTTCATTTAGAAATATTTTGACGTCCGCACCAGAATGCTCCGGATAGGCTAATACAGCTTGAACGATCTCCTTTTGAGCATCGTTCAGTGAAGCCTGTCCCTGCCACTCCCTTGGCTCTCCTTGTGTGTCTGTTTTAAAGCCAGAAAGCAGCGAATAACCATTTATCGGGTGTGATCCAGACGCATAGTCATCTTTGATATTCAGCTCGGTGAATACCAACTGACCATCTTGCCAACCAGCTTCAGGGACGCGATCGTAGATACTAATGACAGGCGCTTCATCCTGTTTGATCAGCAGATTTTCGGTATGAACAGATTCATTGCCGGCAATGTCTGTTGCGACGACTTTGAGCGCCACGGATTTCCCTTCCGGCAGCACAGGAGAGAACTGCGAAGTGTCGAAAACGTTTTCTTCTGCGACTTCAACTAAGCGCTCACGTAAATCAGTGACCGACATTAATTCGGCGGATTCATCAGCGACTAGTGTGACACGATATGAGGCAACACCCACATTGTCGGATATGCTCATATTGAATTCGAAAGGCTGTCCTTCAACCAAAGTACCTTTAGGTGAGTTAACCTCTATTTTCGGCTTGGTAGTATCGGCAAGCACCGTCAAATCAATTTCAACGGACTGTGTTTCATTTACACCATGATCTTGAGCGATGACGCTGAAAGTAAACTTGTCTCCGTTGTCAGCGATATCTTCTGGCAACCTAAGGCGAGCAAAAAAGTCAGAGTACTGTCGTTCACTGATGACCGTGTCTGAAAAGCTATTTTCATTACCAATTTTTATCTGTTCAACTCGGTCTTTTTTAACCAGGCTTTCCCATACAACGTCAACAGGCGTGCCATCTAAAGCGACCAAGCGAGGTAAGATCTCGCTTACGATACGATCATCAGATGCCACACCACTAACATCAAAAGATTGGCCTGGTAGCAATGCAATTGGTTCTGACGGTGTTTCTAACGCGATCGTAGGTACTTGGTTGTCATGATCAAATCGCAATTCAAGCAGGGTTGATGAGGTGCCATCGTGTTGGTCCTTTGCTCTAACCCCTATCGCCATATCATCAGTAATGGTCGGCACTCTAACCGTGGCAGTAAAATAACCACCGTCAGCCACTACCGCCTGCAAGCTCTTGTCATCGTAAAACTTAACAAGTGACTCTTGCCCTTTACTGGTGGTGAAGAAGGTGACCTCTTGCAGTCCAATGTCATCGGTGACCAAAGCCGTTACGGTTAGTTGCTCACCTTCCACAACAGCCAAACCCGCAGCAGGTTGACGGATAGAAATATCTGGCAATTCGTTGCCGATAACATCAAATTCCCAGTCAGATGATTGCAGATTACCGAACTTATCTTCTGCTTCTAGAGCGATGGTCAGAGAAGTCTGCTCAGGTGTCGGCTGAATATTTACACTGTCGAAGTGCTCAGTCACGTTGCCCAATTGCTTTGACCAAACCGTCTCACCATCAATCGTAAGTATTGCTGCCGTTAATCCAGATGGATCATCAATTCCAAAACGCACTTCGGATAATTGATCTGCAACTAAACTGGTTCCTGCCATCGGTTGTAATAACGCAACATTGGGAGATTTCGTATCAGCCAGCAATGAAACCTCATGGCGAAATGCTAATGAACGATTAGAAGACGCATCCAGAGCCAAAACATCAATAAAAATTTCTGCATCGCTATTAGGAATAGCTAGAAGGCTTAAATCTAACGTATCAGAAAACGACAGTTCAGGTGCAGGGACAAGGTTGGTCGCTTTGTCAAAGCGATGGATAGCAAGCTGCTCTTGGCCCAGCCAATAGGTAAACTCAATTGATTCAACAGCGCGATCATCTTTTGCTAATACACTTAATCTCAAAGTGTCATTGGGTGAATATGATGTCTTATCTGCGACAGCTTGTACGATCTCAGGCGCCTGATCAGGATAAACGGCGATCCAGTAATCGACAACAGATCGATTACCGCTCTTGTCCCACGCTGAAACAGTTATCGGGTAACTATCAAATTCACGATCCGGACTGCCGGAGAACGCAGGACTTTGTACTAATTTCAACGCTGAAAAGGCACTAAGCTCGCCAGGAATAGCCTGTGCTAGGAACTCATTGCCAGACAGCGTGTCACTAGACACACCAGTTAGAATGTAAGTGGGGCCAGATTTCCTAATACCTTTAACTTCAAGCCCAATCACTTCAACGTTGTCGAAGCCAGTGGCTTTTAGAACAAAGTCACTCTGTTCGACAACGCGTGCGTAATCTCGGCCAAATTCGGCGAACTGCAACTCAGGCGATGCGATGTTCAGCACCGGTGCCTGCTCGTCAAAACCAAGAGTAACATTCACAATATTACTCTCAGTTGTTGCACCGACACTGTCCGTTGCAAGGGCTTTTAATGATAAAGGTTGCTCGTTATCGATCGTCTCTGGTGTTTCATAGAACATGGCATATGGCGCACTAACATCGCTACCGATAAACCGGCCGTTGACGAAAAAGTCAACCTTATCGACACCCACATCATCGATCGCATCAGCACGGATCTGCAATGGTAATCCAGCAGTTAAAGTGGTGCCTTCTGTCGGTGAGGTAATAGCCACAGATGGAGCATCATCTGCTTTAACTGGCACTTTTAGCAGTGCCGTTTCAATACTTTCTTGATGAAAATCAGTAACCCGCGCCCGAACTTCCAATGTCGATTGCACTTTTTCAGCATCGATTACGTAATCGAAGTGTATTACCTTCGATGTCTGGCCATCCTCGAGTTCATCGTTGAACGTCGTTATCGTCCGCTTACTAATTACATCGTCATTAACAACAAGCTCAACCAGGGTGCCTAAGCCCAATGTGTCATCTGTCACTTCCACTTTTGTCGTGAGCGTGGCACCAACTGTCGCTAAACTGCCAACCTCAGGCGAACGAATAACGACTTGTGGCAGGCTATTTTCGACGATACGAACTAAGCGAGCCTCTGACTTGGTTTCTGAACCATTTAGACCATAAACCTTGAAATATACATTAGTGACACTTTCTCTGGTCGCAATATCTGGTAGTTGAAATTTGACACGCCAGATTTCAAACAAGCCCTCTTTGCCACCATCTATAGGACGGATCTGCATCACCGGGAACAGACTCTGTCCAACAAGGCTACCATCAACGAAAAGCTCTGCTTTTGAAATGCCACTACTGCCAAGTTGTCCCTTTGACAACTCGCCAAGGAAAGTGCTGATATTTGCGCTTAATTCAGTACTTTCAACTAATCGAATACCTTCATCTGGTGCTTCAAAAACGAATTCAGGCGGTGTTGCCTGTCGCTTTTGTACTAGTTGGATAATACTCGCTTCTGAACTTCCTTTTTGCCCTGACGTGTCAGTGGCAATAGCTAACACTTCAAGTGTTCGACCAACCATAGAATCAGGCAGCGGCATCACAATTTCATATGGAGCCTGCTGGCGTGTACCAACAATGACGCCATCAACCATAAACTCAACTTGCGCGATCCCTACATCATCTTGAAGTTCCGCCTTAAGCTTAAAGTCACTCGGCAACGCCAACTCAGTGGGCAAGTTCACTGTCACGGTTGGTACCGCATCCAAAGCGATGACATTTAGTCGCGCTGACAACCCCGGCAAAGCCGGATAAGAAACCGTGATAAGCGCCGGGAATTTGCTATCAACAGGTGCAGTCGCAACCAACTGGCCATTATGCAGTTTAAGAAACGCGGTATACGCATCAGGAATAGACACCTGATACTGCCAATTGGATGGAATCGCGGCCTCTGAACCGTCTGAATATCTACCAACAATAGAAGGTAACGTCACCGGTGAGTTAAGTGCAGGAATGGTAAAGCTTTCGTCTTGAGCAGGAAGATCGAAAAAGACGCCTTCTAGCGTCTTGGTAAAATCGATATCAACTGCAACTTTCTTTTCCGGAAGCCCGGGGTAACTCACCGAGACATATACATCTTCCGAATGAGTCTCATCGAGCGGGTAAATTAACCCTGCAGCCGTCACTGCTACCAAGTCCGGATGACTTGACGAATATGAAATCCCTTGCCCAAGCCCACTAACATTCACCTTTCCACGAAATTGGAAATCAATCACGGGTTCAAGTTGAACCGTCTGCAACGCTTCGCTGATGATGACACTATCGGATAGTAATGTGAGAGATAATGCCTCTTCCTTTATGTAATCCCCTGTCATCGCTAATTCTGAAATCGATGTTTGATTACCCGACGCATCCAGAGCCATCGCATCAACAAGTACAATCACATCAGTTGCTATAGCTTGAGCACTTAATGAATTTTCAACTTCTAGCACTAAGGTGAATTCAGTTTGTCCATTACTGGTGGGGTAAATTGACTTGTAGCCAGCAGTTGTAGCAAAAGCGTTTCTCTTTGCTTCTGCAATAACGCCACCTGCAGCCCGAATATCAGAAGCTCTTAAAGCCGTAGCGTTGATTTCAAGCTGAGACAGATCGACATCATCTGATGCTTCAAATGTGACAGACAGGCGCTGTTTAGGGCTTTCAATATTGCTAATCTCAGCACTAACAATACTGAGTTCGGGAGACTGTTCATCTGGGTAGAAGGTCTCTGCGTGATGTTCTTCCACTTTATTAGAACGAACAACCTTCACAGAAGGCGACAAATAATCCCCTCCTGCCAAAGTAAATGAAACTAAGCAGCTATCTAAGGGGTCAACCAGCGTGGAAATATCATCACTTGAATAAGGAAGCAATTCTGAAGCACTTCCGGCTTCTAAAATATCAACGCTTCCGCAGTCGGAAATAATTGCACGATAAGAGGCTTGCCCAGCCGCTTCAATAATTGGCGCAGAGGCCTGAATATCAATTGCAGCATGTGCCTGACAAGTGAAAATAAGTGCGGCAATGAAACTAAATTTACGACTAAACATCCCTGCTCCCACGACAACCTAAATTAGTTGAGGGCTAATCCGTTTGGTGATGCCTAAACTTCTTGGGGGAGAGATTGACGCGCTCGACTTCCTTGCTGAGCCCTGCTTTACCGTGACCGGTTGGCGGGAACAGGAACTTCGACACCTACAACTCCGTTAGGCACCATCTTGTTTGCGCGAATACTACATCAAGCCGCACTAATATCGCAATAACATTATGTTTTCATTTAAGTTGAATTTGATTTACAACAACTACACGTTAAGCAGCCGATTTTACTAACAGGCTGTCGGCCTATGCCGTATGCGAGTCACTGTTGCCGAGTAGTGAAACAATCCAGAATTAACGATACTTTGCGCCGATCAGCGATGATTATGGTCGCATCTGTTAGATTCACTCCTACTCCCCCGAACTACACTAGTTTTTCTATCGCTTGTATGGGTATGTAGTGACTGGCTTAATCCAAGAAGATATGCGCCCACCTTCGACTTCACAAGTCATTAACACCTTTAGATCTACCGACTCCCCTTCGCACAGTAGAAAGCAATGCAGGACATTAAAAAGAAGAATGTTAGAATCGGTAGCAAGCTAACACGTTGAAACAGCAAAACACCCTATGAAACAGAACACGATCCTCTGGCACGATTATGAAACCTTTGGCGCTGATCCTAAACGTGACCGCCCAGTTCAGTTCGCGGCGATCCGTACAGATGAAGATCTCAACGAGATCGACGACCCGTTGATGTTTTATTGTGCGCCAGCGGATGATGTGCTGCCGGCACCAATGGCATGTTTAGTAACAGGGATAACGCCGCAATTGGCATTAGCCAACGGGATCCCTGAAGTTGAGTTTATTAAACAGGTGAATGCAGCATTCAGTGTGCCGGGTACATGCAGCGCCGGTTACAACACCATCCGCTTTGATGACGAAGTCACCCGCAATACCCTTTATCGTAACTTGATGGATCCGTATGCCCGGGAATGGAAAAACGGTAATAGCCGCTGGGATATTATCGATATGGTACGTACCTGCTACGCACTGCGCCCCGAAGGTATCGAATGGCCGACGCGGGAAGATGGTACCCCCAGCTTTAAGTTAGAGCATCTCACTGCAGCGAACGGTCTCGCTCACGGTCAGGCCCATGATGCGCTGTCAGATGTGCGTGCGACCATTGCGATGGCGAAGTTGATAAAAGAAAAACAGCCACGACTGTACGATTACCTATATGGCTTGAGATCAAAGCAAGAGCTTGCCAAGCTCATTGACGTTGTAAAAATGCAGCCTTTGCTACACGTCTCTTCGAAGATCCCCGCAGCTCAAGGGTGCTGTAGCTGGGTACTGCCGCTGATGTTTCACCCGACAAACAAGAACAGCATTGTGGTTGCCGATCTTAATTGCGATCCGACTCCTTTGTTAAAGATGAGCACTGAGCAGGTATTGGAAGCACTTTATGCCAAAGCAGATGCCGGACTCTATCGACCGCCACTCAAACTCGTTCATCTGAATAAGTGCCCGGTATTGGCGCCGGCGAAGATGCTGACAGCAGAGAATGCTGAGCGCTTAGGGATTGACCGAGATGCGTGCTTACAGCACCTTAGCTGGTGGCGAAGCAACGCCCAGATCAAACACACCCTATCTGACGTCTATGAAGCCCCTTACGAGGGACATGTTGACGATGTAGACCTAAATCTTTACCAAGGTTTTGCCAGCAATCATGACAAAGCGACGATGGAGGTGATTCACCAAACTAAGGTTGAAGATCTACCCGCTATCACACCGAACTTCGAAGACCCTCAGCTCGCTGAACTGTTCTTTCGTTTTAAGGCCAGAAACTACCCTCATCTTTTATCTGAACAGGAACAGCTTAGATGGCAGGCATTCAGAGAAAAAAGGCTTGCTGCGCCCAACCCCTACGCGTTAGATATTCAGACCTTTAGTCATGAACTTGAGGAATTGGCGATGGAACATCAAAACAATGAGAAGAAAATGGCGATCTTACATGCGCTGTATGATTACGCTCAGTCTTTGTAAACCTCAGTTGCGACATGATCGAGATACTTTCTATTGATAGGCCGCGTCGTCTCAAGCAGAGGGTTGGCTAATACAATTGTGGCCATCTCTGCATAACGGTAACGCCTAAGGCTTTGGCCAAAGTAACGCTCAAACATTGTCATAAAGTCACCGTTAGCGATCATCTTTTCCATACTCTGGGTAAGACAGGTGTTCAGCTCGATATCGCTATGATTAGTGAAGAAATAACCTGCGGTGGGATATATTAATGCGATATCGGGCAAAACTGCGAAACTATCATCATTTAGTACTTCCAGTTCCCTATCCACTTCAATAACCGCTCTGGGAAAGTAATCAACAAACCCTTCTTTGAGTAAACGATACATCTCAGATGTTGTGCCGTAACCATCAACCGGTAACGCATTAGCACGCAATATCTCAATATCCGGCCAATCGTACCCCTGCACTGCGCGCAGTTCTTTTAACTGTTCTATTGTTCGGATGTGACTAAAACGAGCTAGGTCCTGGCGGCGCACAACCAGCACGCGAAAACCAAGCAGGCCGCGATAGATAGGAATAGGGACGGGCTTTAACAATGACTCGCGCTCACTGGAAGTCATAGTCCAGACAACACTTAAACTGCCAGGATCTTCCGCTATTTCCATTGCCGCACGCCCCTGCAACATGGAGATCTCGGACCGTTCAAGTTGGTAACCAGAGCCGCAACCTTCAATTACCGCTTGGAGTAAATGTTGCGGGTACAGATCCGGCAAGCGTACCTCGTCGTGACCTAAAAGGTAACGTACCGTTTTTTTACCGCTATTGTCTGTGGCCTCTGCTTGCAGATCACCGGATGTAAAACAAAAAAAGACAATAAGCGTTAGGTAATTCAGCCAGTTCAAGGTTTTTTGGCTCGCTAAGTTGTGTATCAAATTTATCTTAGCAGCGAACCCAACAAACGTTAGTTATTCCGCTTATTTCACTGAGAAAGCGAGATCAGCTCGATGTTCTGGTTTACTTAGCACCACTTGCACCGTACTAATCACCCGCTCTCTGAACGCACCTTCGCAATAACAGAGATAGTATTGCCATAGGCGCACAAACTGTTCGGAGAACCCCATCTCGCGTACCGCATCAAGGTTGGCAAAAAATCCTTCCCGCCAATGTGCCAGTGTTGTCGCATAATGCAGACCAATATCTTCCAGTTGCCTGATCACCATGTCACTGTGCTGGGAAACCTGGGTAGAGAGGCGCTCCACAGATGGCAAACAACCGCCAGGGAATATATATTTTTGAATAAAATCAACGCTGTTAACGTACTTTACATAACGTTGATCGGATATCGTAATTGCCTGAATTAATGCTGTCGCCTGCGGCTTCAGTAGCGACGATATCTTTTCGAAGTAGCTCGGTAAATATTGGTGGCCAACCGCTTCGATCATCTCAATGGATACGATTTTGTCATATTTGCCGGTTAGCTCGCGATAATCCTGCTTTAACAAAGTGATCTGATGTTCAAGCCCTTTGTCTCTGATCCGTTGCTGTGCAAATTGATATTGTTGCTCCGAAATAGTTGTCGTGGTTACGTGACAACCATAGTGTTCCGCCGCATAGATGGCCAAACCACCCCAGCCAGTGCCTACTTCAAGCAGGTGGTCAGACGGTTGCAAAGCTAGCTTTTCGCACACCACCTGCAGTTTATATTCCGCTGCCTCATCAAGGCTGGTGTCTGGGGTACGATAGATGGCGCTGGAATACATCATTTTCGGGTCGAGAAATAGCTGATAAAAATCATTACTCAGATCGTAGTGGTCACCGATATTCTGACGCGCGTTCCGCCTACTATTACGACGGCGCCAATGACTGAGCACACGCAGTGGCGACTGCAGCCAGCTAAACTTAGCCTCTAATCTTTCTAACCTAGGGAGGTTCGCGGCAAAAATCTGGATCAAGCGGGTTAAATGATCACACCGCCACGCACCGCGAATGTATGCCTCAGCCGCTCCGATACTGCCGCCAAAAACAAAGGCTCGGTAAGCTGAAGGGTCGAGTATCTCAACAGTGACATCAGCATCTCCTTCGCCGAAACGACAGCTGTCGGTACCGTCCAGCAGCATGACTGTGCCATGCTCTACCTCGTTGAAAAGTCGAAATACCAGCTGCTTGGCGAACTTATCGCGCATTGAAGGTTTCGCAGTGTCTGTGCCTTGATAGAGTTTGTCTGTTAGTAAGCGTTTTTCCCGTGTCATCAATGCACCTCTTTTCCAGATGGGTGACCTATAAAAGGCACACCTTTAAGCCAAATCTTCAATGCTTGCCAATAGATAGCAAAGACGATTTTGAACGTTATCAGCGGTATACGTAGGAAGATACGTTTTAGATTAGTTCGGGTTAACGGTTGGTGCTTAAGCTGCATGTTGGCATTAAACATCACTGTGTCACTTTGCAGATTCTTCACCCCAAAACCAAGTGTTGCCGTTGGCTCTGCAATGGCCCACTCGTATCGTTGATCCATCTCCATAAACGGCGATACGTGGAATGCTTTTTCCACTGACGAAGGATTATCTGCGTCAATCAGATATCTATGCCGTTCGTTCCAAGGGGTATTGCTGACCTCAGCTAAGATATAAACGAGCGCTTCACCGCGGTAGCAGTAATACAGATTAATCGGGCTAAAATGAAAACCAAAGTACGCCGGATGGCACAGTGCAAAAACTTTCTCTAGTGTTCCTTCGCCGCCTAACGCATTAACTTCACTTTGCACACGCTGCTTCAGCCGTGACTCTGACCGGTGGGAAAGGTGCCTATCCGCGCAAAATTTCGCCACACTAAACCGACGCTCACCCAACCAAGGCACCAGGGCTGGCCACTTCCCTTCATTATCCAAATCTAGATAAAGCATCATCAGATAGTATCTGAAGCTGTGGCGCTTGGGCGCAAAGCGAGTATGCGCAACCCAACCGTGGTATAACCCCTCACCTATCATAGTGTTTCCCCAAATGCTTCTGCGACCCTTAAAGCACTATTCACACCATCTTCATGGAAACCATTAAACCAGTACGCGCCACAAAAGTGGCTACGCCGCCAACCGCTAATCTGCCCCCACATGGTTTGGGCATTAGCCGCAGCGACCGTATATTGTGGATGAGCATAGGTGAATTTTCTTAGTACCTTGCTGGCGTCGATCTTTGCCGTGGCGTTAAGCGTGACACAGAAGGTTTCGTCCGACTTTATCCCCTGCAAGATATTCATATTGTAGGTGAGCTGCGGTAACTCGGTATCTACGCCATCCATCAGGTAATTCCAACTCGCCCATGCGCGCTTTTCCAGCGGAAGCAATGACTGATCAGTATGTAAAACCACCTCGTTATCAGCATAAGCAAGCGCAGAAAGTATTTCCTGCTCATTCGCGTCGGCATCAGCGAGAAGAGATAGGGCTTCATCTGAATGGCAGCAAAAAACCACCTCATCAAACTGTTGCTCACTGCCGTCAGCAAATCTCACGATGACGGCGGATTCCAAACGCTGCACCGATGAGATTTGCGCATTCAGTTGGATATCACCATCTATTTGCCGAACGAGTGGTTCGACATAGCTGCGCGATCCCCCTCCAACGACATACCATTGGGGACGATCTTTAATATCCAGCAAACCGTGATTTAGGAAGAAACGCAGGAAAAAGGTCAACGGAAATGCTTTCATCCCTTCTATGCTGGTCGACCAAATCGCTGCCCCCATAGGTAGAATGTAATGCTGCTGAAAGAAGTCGCTGAACTGATGCTTAGAAAGGAAATCACCAAGGCAATCATGACCGAAACTGGATTGAGATTGTGCCTTACATAGCTTGTTGAAACGGAGTATCTCGCTAATTAATCGATAAAACTTTGGGCTAAACAGGTTCTTACGTTGAGCAAACAGCGTATTTAGGTCATGGCCGTTATACTCAAGGCCAGACTGCCTATTACTGACGCTGAAGCTCATTTCAGTGGGCTTATACTTAACCCCTAATTGATCAAGCAAACGGATAAAGTTGGGATAAGTACGGTCATTGAATACGATAAAGCCTGTATCTACCGCGTAGCTTTTACCACCCACCTCCACATCAACAGTATGCGTGTGGCCACCAATGTAGTGGTTCTTCTCAAACAGGGTGACATCATGCTTTCGCGAAAGCAGTTTCGCCGTAACTAAGCCTGAAATTCCGGCGCCAATGATAGCTATACGCTTCATACTTTAATTAACCTTTTTTGTACTACTAACTGCCAAGACTCGGGTAGACAGGCGAGCAGTCGCAAAAACCAGATCAGCCGTCTAGGAAAAGTGATTAATGGCTTACGATTAGCGATCCCGCGTTGGATCCGACGACAGGCTTCTTCTACAGGCATTAGGAGCGGCATCGAAAAATCATTCCTACGGGTAAGCGGCGTATCAACAAAGCCTGGCTCAACCAGGCCTACGCTAATATCCATCTTTAGCCAGTCAACACGTAATGAACGAGCAAAATAATTTAGCGCAGCCTTGGTAGCGCCATAAGCTTCTGCACGGGGGAACGGAAACAGACGCGCAGATGACCCGACAATATAGACTTGGGCGTCTGTAACTTCGGCTAAATGCGGGGCTAGCAAAGCCAGTAAATCAACCTGGCTTTGGAAGTTAACCTGCCACATCCGCATAAATAGCGCGGTGTCTAACTTGCCGTCATTAATATATTCGCAACCACCCGCCGCCATAATAACTAACGACGGTAAACCTGTTTCCGCCATCGCTTCAACAGCATCTACTACCTGGTCGCTTTCCAATAGGTCAACACTCTGGGTCCTTATGCTTGCCCCTTCAAGTTGCTTGAGCGCGTCTATATTTCTGCCCCATGCAATAACATCGTGACCAAGCTCTGCGTAATCTAGCGCAAGCTGCCGCCCGATACCCGAGGTAGCGCCTGTTATCAGGATCCTCATGCAGCCAAGCGTCGCTTGAGGAAGTTAACTACACCACCCAATAGCGGCACTTGTTCGTAAAGCATCGTTCCCATATCAAAGAAATCGGTGTGCTGATAAATCCCATTGTCGTTAAACTTAAGGACACTGCAGCCAGGCACGAGAATCTCTTTTCCCTGCTGCAATTTCGGATGAGAAAATGACATCTGCCACTGCAAGAAGCAGACGTTGTCGTTGAAGGCTCTTTCGAAGATCTCAAAGCGACAGTGAGTGAGGTCATTGCATAAACCTGAGAAGTACGCAGTTAAAGCATCTAACCCCTCAACAGTATGAGCGGGATCCTTAAACACAACCTCTTCTGTATAGATTGAATCCAACTGAGCCAAACTATCAACAGTAAGGTTAGTAAACAGCGTTTCGAAACGTTTAAGGTAAGGTTGCATCATTGATTCCTTTATAGAACGCCAGCGCTCGTTGACGGGCCTCCGCATGAATAACCACAGGCATGGGGTAATCTCCTGCCAAAAGGTTTCTACCCTTTTTGTGCGGTTCAAAGATCTCCGGTACGGCTAACGATTTAAGTTCTGGCACCCACTTACGAATGAAACTGCCGTCCGGATCGAAACGTTTTGCCTGCAGAAGTGGGTTGAAGATCCTGAAATAAGGCACAGAATCCGCACCGGTACTTGCCGCCCACTGCCACCCACCGTTATTGGCAGCCAAATCACCATCGACCAACTGCTGCATAAAATACCGCTCTCCCCAGCGCCAATCGATGAGTAAGTGTTTCGTAAGGAAGCTGGCAACCACCATTCTTAGCCGGTTGTGCATCCAACCGGTATGTTTAAGTTGTCGCATCCCTGCATCAACCAACGGATACCCAGTTAATCCATCGCACCACTGTTGAAATAGCTGTGCATCATTGCACCACTGTAGCGAGTCGTAAGCAGGCTTAAATGAACGGTGCATGGATAATCGCGGGTACGCTTCAATCAAATGACGATAAAAGTCTCGCCAGACCAGTTCGCTTAGCCAAACATTTTCGCCCTCGGACAACGCACTGAGATCACCGCTGCCCTGATATAGCAATCTGGCAATACATTGCCTTGCAGAAATAGCACCTATTGCCAAAAACGGACTTAAAGCACTTGTACCGGCAATGGCTGGAACATCCCTATCTGCATGATAATCTTTAACTTTCTCAGCAACAAACTGGCGCAAGGTACCTAATATCTGCTCTTCAGTTACTGTTTGACTATTATTGACGTCAATATTTTCAGGCCAGCTAGACGCTTCATTATGGCTCGACGACAGGGTGTGACACTGCCTCGCCTTAGGTCGAGGCAAACAGCTAACCCCGGCACTACTGAAAAGGCGCAGCCATGCCTTTTTAAATGGCGTAAACACGGAGAATGGCTTGTCCTTCCCTGTTAATACCGACCCTGGAGGCAGTATTGCTCTTGTATCATAAGCGACCGTAGCGACACCTAGCAGTTGCAAGGCAGCTTTAACCTCGCGATCTCTTTTGCCTTCATTAAAGCCGACCTCTTTATTGATAAATAGATGATCTATATCGTTCGCCTGGCAATGGCTGGCAATTAGCTCTGGAATCTCACTATAGGTATCAGCCATCAACACAGTAAGGCCAATATTTAAGGCGGCAAGTTCGGCAGTTAAAGCTTCTATACGACGTCGAATCAATCCGATGCGGCTCGGAGACCAGTGATGACGCAGCCATTGCGTCGGAGAAATAACGTAAATAGCAAAGACCTGGCCTTCATCCTTTTCACAGGCATGAAAGAGTGCGGGGTTATCCAACGTTCTTAAATCGTCTCGGAACCAAACTAATTTCGCCAACTGACTACCCTTATCCGATCAACATCGCCTACAACAGCATATTTGTTTATACAACACAAAAGGTTAACGGCAGAAACGCTGGTTCGGATCAGTCGCGGTAGGCTAATTTTAGGTGATCAGGGTGAGAGAATATTGGTCGGAGCTGAATTTTTGACAAAAAAAAGCGGGAGTAAAGACTCCCGCGCAAAAATTCAATAGAAGCAATTGCTTCTCAAAGGCTAATAAATCTTACGAAAAACACTCTGTGACTGAGTCATCCAAACCGGCTTATCACTGGTTTTGAGCCAGTAGCGATGAAGATAACTAAACAGCTGAGCCCTTTTCGTATTAAACACAAAAGGAAAAGCTATAACGCCTAACACCAATACGAACATGCGACGTGCCACAACTTTAGGGAAGCTATAACGCATATACATGTCTCAATCCGTTGCCTTAGTGTTAAGTTGGTCACACTGTAACTAAAGCAAAGTCAGTTTACAAGAATTATTTAATTATTTGCAGTTGATCACACTTGATGGGCGCCTAATGTAGTTTTGTTACACCAACCACCCCTTTAGAAGTAGTCATCAAAACAGATATACAAAAAAGCCACCCGAAGGTGGCTTTTCTTTAGTACATCAATTTAACTAATTTAAAACTATTCACCACCGTCGATAGCATCTTCAACACGGCTTTTCAGCTTTTGCCCTGGGCGAAATGTCACCACCCTGCGTGCAGAAATTGGAATATCTTCGCCAGTTTTTGGATTTCGACCAGGTCGCTCATTCTTGTCTCGCAACTCAAAATTGCCAAAACCAGACAGCTTTACCTGTTCTCCACTTTCCAACGCCGAACGGATCTCTTCAAAAAAAGATTCGACCATCTCTTTTGAATCCCGTTTGCTCAAACCAATCTTTTCAAACAAGTGTTCAGCGATGTCAGCTTTGGTCAACGCCATTATCAGTCCCTCAAACAAGCACCATATTCTGAGGACAGGGTGTCCACGACGCGTTGCACGATGGCAGCCATCTCGTTTTCCTCTAACGTCCGCTCGTTATCTTGTAAGCGCAACGCTAAAGCGAGACTTTTGTGTCCGTCTGGAATACCTTTGCCCCTGTATACATCGAACAAGTCTATGCCAACTAACTGATTTCCGCCAACTTTCCTTGAGGCATTTATTAAGTCTGCAGCATTTATCTGCTCTTCAACGACAATCGCGATATCTCTGCGATTAGCAGGGAAGCGTGAAACAGGCGCAGCTTCAGGTACTTTTCGCTGCAATACGCTGCTTAATGACAACTCAAACAGGAAAACTTGGCTATCAATACCAAGCTTATCCGCAACTTGCGGGTGCAAAGCACCACACCAACCTACGGCAACATCACCACGATATATCCGAGCAGATTGCCCTGGATGAAGGGCTGGATTCACTTCCTTTTTGAAACTAAATGTTTCTGCATCAGAGGTTAGCGACAATAACGCTTCTACTTCACCTTTCAAATCGAAGAAGTCGACATTCGATGACACATCATCCCAATGCTCATCAACCTTGCCCCCGGTAATAGCGCCAGCGATCATCCCTTGCTGATCCGGTAAATTTTCGCCGTTTGGCAAGAAGCGAAGGCCACTTTCAAATATACGAACCCGTGTCTGCTGGCGATTCTGGTTATATTTAACGGCTTGTAAGAGTCCAGACCAGAGGCTAACGCGCATAGCTGACATATCAACCGAGATAGGATGCGGCAATACGATTGCTTCAGCTTCAGGATGCAACACTGCTTGCGCCTTAGGATCAACAAAACTGTATGTAATCGCTTCCTGATAGTCACGACTAACAAGCAGTTTTTTCATCTCAGCTAAAGGCAGCGCAGCTTCCTGGTGCTCGCCCATCACTAAGCTTCCCGCTGGGGCAATATTAGGTATGTTGTTGTAGCCATAAACACGAGCGATCTCTTCGATGAGATCCTCTTCGATAGCAATATCAAAACGGAAGCTAGGAGCAACCGCTGACCAGCCACCATCAATCAGTTCAACTGCCATCCCCAAGCGCTGCAGGATCTCAGTAACTTGCTCATTGGGAATGCTACATCCTAATAATCGAGCCAGACGACTCTGACGCAGCTCAATAGTATTTCGTGTCGGCAAATGAGATGCTTCAGTGCGGTCAATCAAAGGGCCTACCTGCCCCCCACATATTTCGACAACTAGCTCAATCGCTCTCGCCATCGCGCGATATTGCAACTCGGGATCCACACCACGCTCAAATCGATGAGAGGAATCGGTGTGCAAACCATAAGTTCGCGCTTTACCGGTAATAGCTAGCGGGCTAAAAAACGCACACTCTAGTAAAATATCTTGCGTGTCTGCATTCACACCCGTGCGCTCGCCACCGAATATGCCTGCCATTGCGACAGGGCCTGACGCGTCAGCGATAACAAGCGTATCGTCTCGTAGCTCAACACTATTGCCATCAAGCAATGTTAGCGACTCACCCGCTTCAGCCATGCGCACGGTGATCGCGGCGTCTAACTTCGCTAAGTCAAAAGCATGCATCGGCTGGCCAAGCTCTAACAGCACATAATTGGTGATATCGACAATTGGATCGATAGACCGTATGCCACAACGACGTAGTTTTTCAACCATCCACAAAGGCGTCGATGCAGTGACATCGACACTCTTTATAACCTGACCCAAATAGCGTGGACATGCTTCTGTTGCCGACACTGAAATAGGGAAAACATCAGTGATGCTGGTTTCAACCGAATTACTGACTGGGCCCTGCACATCGATTTGGTTCAGAACACCTACTTCCCGTGCCAGACCAGTAATGCTCAGGCAATCAGCACGGTTGGTCGTCAAGTCGACGTCAATGACAGAGTCATCCAGTTGCAGGTAATCACGCACAGACTGGCCGACAGGCGCATCAAGAGGAAGTTCAAGAATACCGTCGGCACTCTCTGCCATGCCCAGCTCTTCTTCACTACAAAGCATGCCAAACGATGGCTGGCCGCGGAGTTTCGCTTTCTTGATTTTGAAATTACCTGGCAATACCGCACCCACGGTGGCAACAGCCACTTTAAGGCCTTGGCGGCAATTCGCGGCGCCACATACGATATCCAGTAACTCCTCGTCACCCACATCAATTTTGGTAACCTGCAACTTGTCCGCTTCAGGGTGTTTAGCGCAACTGACCACTTCGCCAATCACGATACCGGTGAACTCACCCGCTACAGGGACAATTTCATCCACTTCTAAGCCGGCCATAGTGATCTGTTCAGCCAGCTCATCACTCGTTGATTTTGGTGATACCCATTCGCGCAACCACTGTTCGCTGAATTTCATTATTCTTGTTCTCCTCGGCTATCAGCTGAACTGCTTAAGAAAGCGCAAATCATTTTCAAAAAATGCGCGAAGGTCATTAACGCCATAGCGCAACATGGTGAGTCGTTCGACTCCCATACCAAAAGCAAAGCCCGTATACTTTTCAGGATCGATACCTACGGAGCGAAGGACGTTAGGATGCACCATGCCGCAACCTAAGACTTCGAGCCAGCCGTTCTTACCCTTTACATCCACTTCTGCAGACGGTTCAGTGAACGGGAAAAAAGAGGGACGGAAACGTACTTCCAGATCCTCTTCAAAAAAGGCGCGAAGAAAATCGTGGAGAATACCTTTTAGCTCAGCAAAACTGACATTTTCATCGACCATCAAACCTTCAACCTGGTGAAACATTGGTGTATGGGTTTGGTCGTAATCGTTGCGGTAAACTCTACCGGGAGAAATAATGCGTAACGGCGGCTTTTCCACTTCCATGGTGCGGATCTGAACCCCAGAAGTTTGCGTCCGCAACATCATGTCAGGGTTAAAATAGAAGGTATCGTGATCCGCTCGCGCAGGGTGATGCTCAGGGATGTTTAATGCATCGAAGTTGTGAAAGCCATCCTCAATCTCTGGGCCTTGCTTAACTTGAAAACCTAACTCACCGAAAAAGCTTTCGATACGAGCAATAGTGCGACTAACAGGGTGTAAGCCACCGGTTGAAGCGCGACGACCAGGCAAGGTGACATCAATCGACTCACTGGCGAGTCGTATATTCAGCTCTTGCTCTTTTAACATCTCGCGGCGAGCATTCATTGCTCCCGTGATCGCTTGTTTTGCTTGGTTGATCGCCTGCCCTGCTTTGGGCTTTTCTTCAGGACTTAGCTTACCCAAGCCTTTCATTAGATCAGTGAATTTACCTTTTTTGCCAAGGTATTCGACACGCAACGTCTCAAGCGTTGCGTTGTCGTCTGCTTTTGAGATCGCTTCTAGCGCCTCAGCAGAAATTGCTTCCAGATTATGCATGGATAGTTACCGAACTATGCGCAGAACGCGCAGATCCCAGTTTATGTCGTTATAAAGGCAGGAATTCTAACTGATCCACACCAATACTGACCAGTTTTAAACAGACTTTATGATCTGCAACATGAGGCTGGCGCATTCCCATCGACTGATAAATCACCAAACAGTTGTCAAAACAAAAAAACTGCTTGCGCAGGAAAATTCATTTGCTACTATACGAGCCGCTTCAAACAGCAGCAGTAAAGCGTCCTTAGCTCAGTTGGTTAGAGCGCTACCTTGACATGGTAGAGGTCGGTGGTTCGAATCCACTAGGACGCACCAAACTCCCCTTGCGCCTCGTTTCAACCAATTTCAGTGTCAAAATATTTTACATAAGCAAAATTTAAATCCCTTTGTTTTTCGTAGCTTACAAATTCACTCGTGATCCCGAGCAATATTTAATCAATTCCCCTTTGATTGATTTGTTAAATTTGTTTACATTTAACACGTCTAAAGTTTATTAATCGGTGTATCTCAGTGGTTAAGCAGTCCCTGACAGGTATCGTAGCGATATTAACAACATGTTGCTCCTTGAGCGCGAACGCGGCGGATGTCGAAATATTCGACGGGTCACGTTTGTTCATTATGTCGGCCTACGATCAGCAAACACCGATGCCTACCTCTAAGCAAGATCCGCTTTCGCTTCCAGCGACAGCTTATGAGCTAATCACTAATACACTGAGTGACGTATACCAGAAGGCAAAATTCGCACCTTCAGCCCAGGAGAGCTACTTCCCAGATTCAAAACTGTATGAAATGGTCGCTCTGCCAATGGTTGCCATTCCCTATCTAGATGATGGCTATCAAGTTGAACTCTTTGGACAGTTTTATGACAAGCAACGAAATGACTTGCTAAACATAGGCGCTGATGACCCGCTCTATCACTACTACGCTGGTGAGCAAACAGGCGTACTGAATAAAGATTTTGCAATCGGCTTTGGCACCAGTTACCTAATCAATAAAGATGTAACGGTTCAAACGATGTTTAGCTCTGGCGCAATTCCTAACCATGGCGACAGTAATGTCGCCGTCGGTATTGATATCAGCTTTTAGTTAATTCAATAACAGCGCCATCGTAGCCGTCGAGAACGACAACAACACAATCACTTTCCAACCTCACTTCTGCGCCCACAATGACGTTGCAGCTTTCTTCACTCTGCAGGGCAATTGATAGTGTCAGCGCTTCTTCGCCACCATTGGTCAATGTGACTAAGCGTCCACCACTACAGTTCGCCACACCAACATGCTGATCAAGACCAACGAACTGCGCTGCACCATAGCCTTGATCAATTAACCGGCTCACTTCTTTTACGAAAGACTTTTGCTCGGTGGTAAGCGCGTTTAATCTATCACCGAGCATCAGAATGCCACCGCTAGCGATGATAGTTGTTAAATGCAGACGATAGTTTGCCTGGTTTGCAACCTGACCGGGTATATCCCTAAATACCAAACAATCAGGATCATTGAGCCACAATGTTCCGTGGCACCAATTACGATAGAAGGTCTCACGCCGTATCTGATTAAAGCGATACCACTGCCGCTCAACATCGTCGGACACACGCATACCGTCGACTAGCCCAACGCTTGGCCACATGGGTGCATTGCAGCCGAGAATAAACGCACCATCGGCAGCTTCATTAATCGCTTGCATGCCCAAACGATAAGCCTCAACGCGTGTCACGTTTTCCCGGCTCAATTTTCCCCCATGAACGGCCCCCCAAAAGTTCGCGTCGAGCTTAAAATAGTCAACCCCCCACGAATTTCTCATTGTACTAACCACATGCTTAAGGTATTGAATAACTTCTGACTGCGTCGCGTCTAACATGTACCACGGCGTACAGCGCCAGCCACCATAAGTCACCTCTTCTGCCGCTAGCGGTTGATCTGTTTCGGGGTGCTTTACAAACCATTCAGGATGTTCTTTAAACAAACGTGATCCGCGTTCGGCAATAAAAGGCGCCAGCCAGATCCCAGCTTTTTTCCCTTGGCCTTTAATCTCTTTTATCAGCGCAGGAACGCCACCGTCAAACTTGTCAGAAGGAGTCAGCCAATCCCCCATAAACGCTTGATAGCCATCATCGATTTGAATGAACTCTAATGCAGGGTATGACTTTAATTCTGCCAAGTTTTCTCGAACGTCATCCGCCGTGACATTTTCGTAGTAGTGATACCATGAGCACCACCCTTGGGGGATCTTCTCTGGAAGCGCTCGGGGATGAGCGACCTGCATCAATTGACCGAATTGCGATAGCAGCTGATCTAAGTATTGCCCCTCAAGGCAGCAAAAGCCTTCTAACTGGATTGTTTCATGGGGCGCAAGAGTCACCCCTTCCAGATCCAGCGTGACCTCGATCCTTCCATGCCGCAAAGAAAAATAGCCAGCGAAGCGATGACAAGAGACAAAGCCAAGCAATATGAGTTGGTTGCCGGAATTGAGAACGCAGAGATTGTAAACGCGTTGTTCTCGATTAGGATCATACAGCCGATAGGCTTTACCATCATCACAACGACCAATATCAACAGGCTTAGCAAGCACTCCGCCGGTTTGCGATAACATTTGAAAGCCTTCACCGTATAAGAGCGCATCATCATTCAGACCATGTTGCCAATCATAAATAACCACTTTGTCTACGGTCTGATAACGGCCAGTCTGATTGGTTAACTCAGCAGTCATTACCCCATCATCAAACGGTCGAAGCAGAAAGAAGTGGTCTGCCGCGTTATTCCCACTAGTAATGGACGAGGAAGATTCGGTAAGTGAGTGCAACGTCATAATATTTCCTGTCGATCCAAATCTAATTTGTGATCATCTAGTCAACTAACTGAGTTCTTTATAACTATATTGGTATAGCAAAATATATCCTAACCTTTTTGTCAGTCATCGAGGCACTATATGAGCCAGTCACGCCTTACAAAAATTTCGATAGTTTTATTAGCTTTTTGCTGTATCAATGCGCATGCAGAAAAGGTAAAGCAAGTAGTTTACTTTCAAGATGATGCACGATTTTCTTATGATATAGAGCTTCTACAGATGGCGCTGGACAATACTGCCGAACAGTATGGACCAGCAAAAGCGGTCGCTTTCAACCAAAAGGTGAATGAAGCTCGAGGTTTGCGCTTGCTCGAGCAAGGAAAGGTTGATGTCGCATTTGTGCCCACAAACAGAGAAAGAGAACTACGGTTTCAATCGGTGAAGTTCCCTGTCCTTGGCGGGCTTCTTGGCTATCGGATCTTATTAATCCATCAAGAGAGCCAAGACAAGTTTAGTAGAGTTGAAAATATCGACCAACTCAGAGACAACATGATCGCTGGCTTTGGTTTGCACTGGGCAGATATGCAAATACTGTATTCAAACCAGATCCCGGTGATCGGCCATCCGGAATATGAAGAACTATTCAATATGGTCGAGCAGCGGCGTGTTGATTATTTCCCCAGAGGCTTGAATGAAGCTTGGCAAGAGATAGAACGGTTTAAGGGGCAACATCCAGGATTGGCAGTGGAGCAACACTTGGCTTTATACTACCCTTTCCCGCGCTATTTTTTCGTCAATAGCAGCGATGACGCTCTTGCAAAACGCCTGCTCGCGGGACTAAAAATAGCCAAAGCCAATGGCTCATTTGAGAAGCATTTTTTTGAAGCCTTTGGTGAGTGGATCCACCTAGCGCAGTTAAAAGATAGAAAAGTTATCCATTTAAATAACCCATTCTTAAGTGACGACACCCCACTGCCAGACTCAAGCTTTTGGATAGATAGAGAGTGAGATGATGTTCAGGGACGAAAATAGGTAATTCGAGAGAATAGTAGATGTTTATAATAAAAAAATTAGCAGCAGCTTGGATCTCTCCTCTGCCCATTATCTTTCTTCTATGTTTAGTCGCGCTAATTATGGCGATTAAATCTGGCAGCCATAGAATAGTCACCAGCCTGCTTGCAATCACCTTGTTGCTGATCGTTTTTACCTCTATTCCCCCTGCCGGTGATTACCAGATCGCGGCGGTTGAAAAAGAGTACCCTGCGGTGCTCTCTCTGCCCGAAGACACTAAGTATATTGTTGTGCTTGGTTGCGGGCACCAAAGCCTACCCATTGATGTTATTTCAGCAAGATTATACGAATGCGCGCTTAAACGAGTAACTGAAGGGCTACGGCATTTCTATCAAAAACCTAACCGTATTATGATATTCACCGGATATGGCGGAGCGGAATATACCGCCAGCGCTATCGTTATGAGGGATGTAGCGATTTCCCTAGGACTTCCGGCCCAGAATGCAGTTGTCTTACCTTCACCGAGGGACACATCAGAAGAAGCTATTGCGACAGCGTCCTTTATTAAACAAGCACCGTTTGCGCTGGTCACTTCGGCCAGCCATTTGCCTAGAGCAGTGAACTTGTTTAAACGCCAGGGACTAGATCCCTACCCGGTCCCCGCTGATATTCGGGGAACCCCTGATAAACCGAGAGATTGGTGGTACTACCGCCCCGATAGTGACCAGATAAGGAAAACTCGCCAAGCCTGGTACGAATATATGGGGCGTTTGTGGGTATGGCTAGGCGGCCACTAAGCCATCACGACTTATGCAGGATTGTCGATATCAACAAAACTAACATCCAGACCGAACTTCTCATTCAAGTGTTCACCTAACGCCTTAATGCCGTAACGCTCTGTCGCGTGATGACCGGCTGCAAAAAAATCAATACCTAGCTCTCGCGAAAGAAGAACAGTACGTTCAGAAACTTCACCGGAAATAAACGCATCACACCCCAAATCGGCGGCTTGCTCAATAAAGTCTTGACCGCCACCAGTGCACCACGCCACGCTCTTAATCTCATCAACCACAGCACTATGCAACGGTGCTCGGTTAAGCGTTTGGCTAAGCCGCTCTGCTAGCTCAACACTTTTGATTGGCGGCGAAAATGCGCCTGTAGCGAGAACGCTTGTCGGATCAGAACTCTCTGTTTGAGCGATACCAAGCAGCTTTGCGAGTTGCGCATTGTTGCCAACAACAGGATGGGCATCGAGCGGTAGATGGTAAGCCACTAGATTAATGTTGTTCTGGATTAACTTTCTAATGCGATTCGCTTTGATCCCAACAATTTCTGGAGATTCGCCCTTCCAAAAATAGCCGTGATGTACCAGTAAGGTATCTGCTTTTAAGGCTATCGCTTTATCAATCAAGGCGGCGCTGGCTGTTACCCCGGTAACAACATTTTGCACGACAAGTGAACCTTCAACCTGCAAGCCGTTAGGACAATAATCTCTAAATTGATCGACAACCAGAAAGTCATCCAAATATCGTATCAGTGTCTTTCTATCCATTGCAGTACTCATTACCACCTACTTTTTTGACTCAGGGGCACTGGGCAATTTACCGCTCTTAAGTAATTGCACAACCGTGTCTTTGTTCATCGCCAAATAATGGCCAACAGCATCACAAAGGTCATCTCCAAGCCCTAATTCACTTTCATTCAAGTACGATGACATTGCATCAGCGATATCAAGCAAACGATCATAAGCATCGGCTTCCTTCTTGCTGGTAAACGTCATCTTTTCCTCACCATTTCTTACTACGACATATTTTACTACGACAGCCATAACTTGACCCTTAACTGTTTTTTTATACAGTACTATCTTTGCTTACTGATTAGCAAGCATTAACCAAACATCCAATAACAAACACCAATAGCTGCCGTCATACCCGCAAAGTCTGCAATCAATCCACAAGTCACGGCATGCCGAACACGCTGAATACCGACCGCGCCGAAGTACACGGCAAGTACGTAAAAAGTTGTCTCAGTAGAGCCCTGCATGACAGAGCTGAGACGACCGACAAAGCTATCCGCCCCATGGGTATCCATAGATTCGATCATTAACGCTCTGGCGCCGCTACCCGAAAATGGTTTAAGTAGACCCGTCGGTAATGCATCAACAAATCGCGTATCGATAGCAAACCAAGAGAGGAGATAACGAATGCCATCGATCAAACTATCTAACGCACCGGATGACCTTAGCACGCTAATCGCACAAAGCATGGCGACCAAGTAAGGGACTATCTTAAATGCTTGCTCAATCCCCTCTTTCGCCCCCTCTACAAAGGTTTCATACACATTGACCTTCTTGTACCAAGCGGTCGAGAGCAGCGCACAGATAACACCAAGCAAGGTAAAGTTGGCAATAAACGCTGAGCCATTAGCCATTGCATTCGCCGACAACGACATCAGATATAGAAGAGGCGCACCCAGCAAAAGCAGCAATGCCGCAGCGTAGGTAATAATGACTGTATTAAACAAATTGATTTTCTGCACAACAGCCACTGCGATTAATCCAGACAGGGTCGATGCAGCAGTGGCTAAGAGTATAGGGATAAACACATCGGTAGGGACTGCAGCGCCCATCTGTGCCCGATAGAGAAACACGGTAACGGGGAATATGGTGACAGAGGAGGTATTCAATACTAAGAACAGTATTTGCGCGTTAGATGCCACTTTTTTGTTCGGGTTTAGTTCATGCAGCTGCTGCATCGCTTTAATGCCCAATGGCGTTGCCGCATTATCTAAACCGAGCATATTTGCTGCCAGGTTCATCGTGACACCGCCAATCGCAGGGTCGCCCCTTGGAACCTCCGGCATCAATTTTTCAAATAAGGGGGCTAGCAGCCGCGACAAACCGCGGATAACTCCGCTAGCTTCCGCCACCTTCATTAAACCCAACCAGAAACAGAGCAAGCCCGCTAAGCCGATACCGATGGTCATCGACAAACTCGCAGCATCAAATAGGGCCTGGATCACGCGTGAGAACACCTGGCTATCATTCTTTATGAGCCACTGCCCTATCGCCGACACAGCACCGATAAGAAACATGGCCAGCCAAAAAAAATTCAACATATCCTATTTCTCACCATCGATTTCAAGCTGCCCTCATCTGCCTATGGTATGATCTTGTTTAAGCTTAAAAAGAATGACATATCCCAGTGAAGACGCCTACGACTCTGCCCACAGATTTCCTTGAAAAAGTTAAAGAAATACTTCCGCCGGAAGAAATGAAAGCCTTTCTGGAAGCAACTTTAAGGCCGTTGCGAAAAAGTGTCCGCTTTAATCGCCTAAAAACCAATCACGATGATGACCAATGCATTGCAGACCGGCATGCTTGGACAATGAAGTCGATCCCTTGGTGCCGGGATGGCTATTGGATCGATCACGACAACGAAGCGCCACTCGGCAATGTTGCTGAGCATATGAATGGGCAATTCTACATTCAGGAAGCCAGCTCGATGCTGCCACCAATGGCGTTAGCTTATGCGGTCGGCGAACGCCCATTCGAACAAGTACTGGATATGGCAGCCGCCCCCGGCTCAAAGACAACACAACTTGCCGCGATCATGAGCAATAAAGGCGTACTTGTTGCCAATGAGTATTCAGGTAGCCGGATCAAAGGCCTATATTCCAACCTCGTCCGTTGTGGCGTTAAAAACGGCGCGCTGACCCATTATGACGGCCGCGTATTTGGCGAGTATTTGCCGCAAATGTTTGATGCCATCTTGCTCGACGCCCCCTGCTCTGGTGAAGGCACCATTCGCAAGGATCCCGATGCTTTTAAGAATTGGTCAGAAGAGTCCGTTGTAGAGCTAAGTGATACTCAAAAAGCATTGATGGAGAGTGCCTTTAAGGCACTAAAACCTGGTGGCACGCTGATCTACTCTACCTGCACCCTTAATCATCAGGAAAATCAGCAGGTATGCGAGCATCTACTTAATACCTATCGCGATGCAATAGACGTTATCCCACTAAATGAACTTTTCGATGGCGCCGAAATAGCTGCGACCCCAGAAGGCTATTTACATATCTGGCCACACCATTACGACAGCGAGGGCTTTTTCGTTTCAGCTTTCCGCAAACATGGAGAATGCCCGAAAAAACTATTAGCCCCCAGAGAGATGCCGGCAAAATTTCCATTCCACCGCCCCAGTCGTAAACAGCAGGCAGAAATTCAAACGGAGATCACAGCCCAATATGAATGCAGCCTAGATGGGCATAGCCTTTGGCAGCGAGACAGAGAGATATGGCTGTTTCCCGATGCTCTGTTACCAATGATCCCTAAAATGAAGTTTGACCGACTCGGTATTAAGGTGGGTGAACAACATAGAAAGGAATTACGTATCTCCCATGAATTTGCTATAGCGTTTGGCTCAACAGCGATAAATAAACATGAATTATCGCCGCCCGAAGCGGAAGCCTATTTTATGGGCAAGGATATAGAAAATCGTTCACAAGCAAAACGGGGCGATATCATCTGTACCTATCGCGGCACACCGATCGGTTTAGCCAGGGTGACGGGATCACGCTTAAAGAACAAGCTGCCAAGAGAGTTGGTACGTGACCAGGGTCTGACTTTTAAGTAATGCGCTGAAGTGAAAATTTGGGTGCATTAAATATCTATGTCTACACTTGAAGCTAGCTAAAGCAACAAAGTAACGAGTTTGACCAAGTTCTTTTGTGTTTTTTTAGTTAGCGCACGGCTCTTCCATAGAGCCATTCCCCTAGGCTCGGGACCCGGAATAGTCCCGAGCATTTTTTCTGCCCACAACATCACAATTTTTTTCTATCTTTAACAGTAACATGAAACCTGTTTAGCCAACTCTCGATAACAGGTTGTTAATGTAAGAGAGATAAATGGCAAATTCTTACCAACCGGAACTGATGAACGGCCATGAGTGAGCAAAAAAACGCTGAAAAAGATCCCCAACTAATCTCTTTACTGGAAGTCATGTCCAATGCGCTTAGCCAGTGCAAGCCTGCAACGCTAAACCGTATTAACGAACAAGCGGGTTTTCAACCCGGCACTGTTAGTGACGTAATAGCCAAGTCTCACGTGCTGCTCAGCGATGACAAAACGGTCACTGAGCTTCCGGCCGAACTAAATATTTTAACGGCCAAGTTATGGCAGCAAGCATTGTCCTTAGCCGCCGTAACTAAAGGCTCGGTCAGCACATCGTCAGCGGAAATAGACGCCGCGGTTGCAGATATTGACGATATCACTGAATTACGGAAGCAGTTTCAAGCCCTGAGTAAGCACAGCGCTTCTCTGGAAACGCAACTGAAGAGTAAAGTCAGTTCTGAGCAGTTACTGCAGAAAAACCTTGGCAAGGCTCGTATCGAGATCGCCACATTAAAGTCGTCTCAGTTAAACACTAAAATGCTCAGAGAAAGTGCAGAAAAAGAAAAACTACACGCAGATCAGTACCATAAGCAGTTTGAAGCGGCAAAAACAGAGATCTATCACCTTTGTAAACAGTTAGAGCAACAGAAAAAGTCTCATCAATCTGAAGCAAAAGTAGATCAGGATCGGATCGCACAATTAGAGCAAGAGCTTTCGGAAGTTAGCACAGACGTTGACAGTAAGAGTGGCCTGCAAGATGCAGAACTGGCGACATTAAAATCTGAAATAGAAAAAGCGAATGACCAAATCGCATCGCTAGAGCAATCCTTAGAGACGGAAAAGGCACAAAATAGCGTCTTGGAAAAACAGTTAAGCAGCAAACACTCAACCGAAGAAAAGAGCTTAATAGAGAAAGCTTCACTGAAAGAAAAAACTGCTCATCTGGAAGAGCAAATCAGTTCGTTGAGCGCAGCACTAGAAGCGAAAGAAACATCTCTGGCGGAATATAAAGAGCGAATAGAAGCTGAAGCAACTAAGTCAGCGCAGATAGAAGCGTCACTCCGCAGTCATGAAAGCACGATAGAACAACAGCGTTGTTCACTGGAAACAACAGAAAGCGAACTAATAGAACTCAAGCAAAGTAATCAATCTCTTGCAGAGGCAAATAGCAGTTTGGATGCTTTGAAAAAAGAGCTACTGACACTCAAAAACTGTCAGCAGGAGAACAATGAACTCAGCTCTAAGTTGCAAGCAATGCAACAAGCCGTGGAAAAACATAGCTCGGCCTATGAGAAAGCAAAACAAGAGGTCGCTGGGTATAAAGATTCTACTGCCGAGTTACAGAAAAAATTGGCCGCGACACAACAACAAGTCGATAAGTTAGTCACTGACAAAGAGAGCATAGAAAGCAAGTTCAATAGTGACATTGAAGAGTTTGAGGATGAGCGTAAACAGTTAAGTGCCAAGCTACGCGATTATCACGCTTTGAATTCAGAACGCAGCGAGTTGCTAGAGCAGCTATCTAAGGCTGAAGAGCGCTTTGCTAACGCAATGGGGGCGAAAGAAAATGCAGTGAGGGAACGCGATCGTATCATGACAGATATAGAAGTATTAGCGATGAAACTGCAAGAGGGGAATGACCGGGAGTTACTCGAGTCGTTACTAAAGAAATACGAAGAAGAAGCCTAAGCCTGACATAGGGGGAGTTTAACTCCCCCACTACGCTAATCAGCCTCTATTAATTTGACTAAATAAGCGATAGAAATTATCAGTTGTGGCACTGGCCAATTGTTGGAACGAGACCCCCTTGAGGTCTGCAACAAATTCCGCCACATCACGCACATAAGCAGGTTGATTCTGTCGACCTCGATGTGGCACTGGCGCCAGATATGGAGAGTCCGTTTCAACTAACAAGCGTTCCAAAGGCACCTGTTTCACCACATCCCTTAACGCCGACGCATTTCTAAATGTCACGATCCCCGAAATAGAGATATAGAATCCCATATCCAAGGCAGCTTTCGCCATTTCCCAGCTTTCGGTGAAGCAGTGCAATACACCGCCAACTTGTTCAGCGTCACCGGCTCGCATGATGGCTAAAGTATCTTCTTTTGCATCTCGGGTATGAATAATCACCGGCTTCTTAAGCGTATTGGCAACCTCAAGATGCCCAGCAAACGCTAATTTCTGCTTCTCTTTTGACTCTGCAGCGTAGAAATAATCTAGCCCTGTCTCACCAATGGCAACCACGGCTGGATCTGACGCTAGCTCTAGCAACTTGCTTTGCTGCCAAATAGAGTCCTGATCTAACGGATGAACCCCGCAGGAAACAGATACTTCTGGAAAACCGGTAACTTGACGCAGCATTTCAGGAAATGTTTCTAGCGTAATGCCAACACACAGCATGTGTTCCACACTCTGTGCTTTTGCCGCACTTATCACTTTTGCCAAATCGCCATCGAACTCATCAAGCTTAAGCTTATCGAGATGGCAGTGGGAATCTACGAGCATCTTTTCTCCAGACACAAAAAACGGGAAGTGAAAACACTTCCCGTTTATTCATAAAGCTTTCTCTGAAATTACAGAGCCGCTTTTGCCTTTTCTACCAGTACCGCGAAACCGGACTGATCGAATACAGCGATGTCTGCCAGGATCTTACGATCGATCTCGATAGATGCTTTCTTCAGACCGTTAATGAAACGGCTGTATGAAAGACCATTCTGACGAGCGGCCGCGTTAATACGCGCGATCCACAGCTGACGGAACTGACGTTTACGCTGACGACGGTCACGGTATGCATATTGACCTGCTTTGGTTATCGCCTGAAAGGCTACGCGGTAAACACGTGAACGTGCACCATAATAACCTTTAGCCTGATCCAATACCTTCTTGTGACGCGCGCGCGCTACAACACCACGTTTTACTCGTGCCATAGTTCAGTCTCCCCTTACGCGTATGGCAGCATACGCTGCACTGATCTAGTATCACATTTCTCAACCAAGTGCATAGCGCGAAGCTGACGCTTACGCTTAGTACTCTTCTTGGTCAAGATATGACGCAGGTGAGACTGTTTATGTTTAAAACGGCCGGAGCCAGTTTTTTTGAAGCGCTTTGCAGCACCTCGGTTACTTTTCATCTTTGGCATTTTGCCACTCCGCATTGAGCGTTAATACATAGCAAAACAGGCGGACCTCTCGATCACTTGTAGGCCTGAGTTACTTCTTAATTGGCGCGAGTACCATTACCATTTGGCGACCTTCCACTCGATGAGGGAATGACTCCACTTGGCAAATCTCAACCAGGTCTTCTTTAATTCGGTTCAATAACTTGATACCGAGCTCCTGGTGGGCCATTTCACGACCACGAAAACGTAGTGTGACTTTGGCCTTGTCTCCCGCCTCAAGAAAACGAACCAGGTTGCGCAGTTTTACCTGGTAATCGCCTTCATCTGTGCCAGGTCGGAACTTAACTTCCTTAACCTGAATCTGTTTGGTTTTCTTACGCTGCTCTTTTTGTTCCTTGCTCTTCTCGTAGAGGAACTTACCGTAATCCATCACTCGACATACCGGCGGCTCTGCGTTTGGACTGATTTCCACCAAGTCCATGCCTGCGGCAGTTGAAGCTTCTAACGCTTCAGTGATAGTAACAACACCAAGAGGCTCACCTTCTACGCCTACGAGGCGTACTTCTGACAGAGTGATCTCTTCGTTCAAACGGTTTGCGGGCTTCTGTTGCAGCGGCCCTCTTCTTCCACCTTTGCCTTTAATGGCTATTCCTCCACGATATCTAATCTTTTCTCAGAAACGCTGGCCTTCAGCAGGTTGATGAAATCATCAATTGGCATCACTCCGAGATCTTTACCTCTGCGAGTTCTAACAGCCACTTGACCAGATTCCACCTCTTTGTCCCCTGCTACTAATAAATAAGGAACGCGTTTTAGAGTATGCTCGCGGATTTTAAAGCCTATCTTCTCGTTTCTCAAGTCCGCATTTGCTCTAAAACCTTCAGATCTCAACTTTTTAACCACTTCATCGCAATAATCGCCCTGTTTATCAGTAATATTCATGACGACTGCTTGTGTTGGTGCCAACCAATCAGGGAAATAACCCGCGTAGTTTTCTGTCAAGATACCAATAAAGCGCTCAAGCGACCCCAAAATGGCACGGTGGATCATCACAGGTTCATGACGTTCACCATCTTCACCGATATAAGATGCACCAAGACGTCCGGGCATAGAAAAATCGAGCTGGATGGTGCCACATTGCCAAGCGCGACCAAGACAGTCATACAAGGTAAATTCAATTTTCGGGCCATAGAAGGCGCCCTCGCCTGGCTGAATTTGATATTGAAGATCATTTGCCGCCAAGGCATCAGCCAAAGCTTGCTCTGACTTATCCCAAACCTCATCAGATCCAACACGTTGCTCAGGACGCGTAGACAATTTGACATCAATCTCATCGAAACCGAACGTTTTGTATGTATCAAACACCATCTCGATACACGCCGACACTTCTTGCTGAACTTGGTCTTCAGTACAAAATACGTGAGCATCATCCTGAGTGAATGAGCGAACACGCATCAAACCATGTAATGATCCAGACGGCTCATTACGGTGCACCAATCCAAACTCGGCCATGCGATATGGCAGATCACGATACGACTTCAAACCTTGATTAAAGATCTGTAAGTGACCAGGACAGTTCATCGGTTTCACCGCATAATCGCGCTTTTCCGATTCGGTAGAGAAAATCATGTCACCATACTTATCCCAGTGACCTGACTTTTCCCACAACGTTACGTCCAGAATCAATGGCGCACGGATTTCTTCATAACCAAACTTCACCAGCTGGCCACGCATGAAATCTTCAAGATTTTTGAAAATGGTCCAGCCACCGGCGTGCCAAAACACCATACCAGGCGCTTCTTCCTGCCAGTGGAACAGATCCAGCGCTTTACCGATCTTACGGTGGTCACGCTTTTCAGCTTCTTCTAAGCGTTTCAAATACGCTTTAAGCGCCTTTTTATCGGCCCACGCCGTGCCATAAACACGCTGCAACATTTTATTGTCACTATTACCGCGCCAATAAGCACCAGCAACTTTTTGAACTTTAAAATGCTGGCAGAACTTCATGTTTGGCACATGAGGTCCACGACACATATCAACATACTCTTCATGATGATAAAGGCCGGGTTGTGAATCTTTTGGCACGTTTTCGTCTAAAATCTCGATTTTGTAACTTTCACCTCGAGCTTCAAACGTATCTCGCGCTTCCTGCCAACTGACGTTTTTCTTCACAACGTCGTAATTAGTTTTTGCCAGCTGTAGCATGCGTTTTTCCAACGCATCCAGATCGTCTTGGCTCAACGCATGGTCAAGATCAACGTCGTAATAAAAGCCATTGTCGATCACCGGCCCGATAGCCATTTTACAATTTGGCCATAACTGCTTAATGGCATGCCCTAATAAGTGCGCACAGGAGTGGCGAATGATCTCAACACCTTCGTCGTCTCGCGCCGTAATAATGCTGACTTCGGCGTCACTACTGATAACATCACAAGCATCCACCAGCTCACCATTAACACGGCCAGCAATGGTCGCCTTAGCTAAACCGGGACCAATATCCGCCGCGAGCTGCATAGTAGTTACGGGCGATTCGAAGACACGTTGACTTCCGTCAGGGAGAGTGATTACAGGCATTGATTAGAATCCTTATTTACAGTGGTGACCCACACCAAGGGCCACATGCAATTAAAAAACAAAAAACATCCCAAATGAGGATGCTTTTTGTGCTTAGACGAGATTGTCTTTAATAGCCGCCCACTATAAGAAAAGAGCGTAGCAAATGCAATTTGAACTATTACCATTTGCTTGGTTCTTAATGGGTTCTAACCAAACACAACCAGATATTAAAACGAGCGCCTTATGACGACCAATTCCGCCTCGCACCAACAGAGCGAAAACTATGATGCTGTCATTTTTGATATGGATGGCGTCATCGTTGATTCGGAGCCCTTATGGCGGGCTGCAGAAGCACAAGCATTTCAATCGTACGGCGTGCCCATAACCGAAGATATGGCCTATCAAACCACGGGGTTGCGGATCGACGAAGTGGTGTCTTATTGGCAGCAACGCTTCACTTTCGACACCCCTTCCCAGGTGTTACAGGATGCCATTATGGATCGGGTGATTACGCAGATAGAACAAACAGCCAAACCAATGGCAGGCGTATTGCCGCTGATGGATCGCTTATCTGCAAGCGGATATCCATTAGCTATCTGCAGCTCTTCACCAATGCGACTGATTGACGCAGTGGTGCAAAAATTTCAGATTAAAGATAAGTTCCAAGCGCTGATATCCGCGGAACATCTAGACCTAGGAAAACCGCACCCACAAGTGTATTTGAAGGGAGCTGAAGCATTAGAAGTCGTTGCCACCCGATGCATTGCAATAGAGGACTCCATCAACGGCGTCATCGCAGCCAAAGCGGCTCGAATGACAACCTTTGCCGTGCCTGAGCCAAGCCAAGCCTCACTGGTACAGTTCGCAATCGCAGATGCAAAATTCTCATCATTGGTTGAGCTGAATCAGGCAATCGAAGAGTGGCTTCCCCGACTTAAGGCATAAACAGTAAGAAAGAGCCATACTAAAACAGGAATGACTTGAGCACGGGAGCGGCATCATGGATCCGCTACTAAAGCAACAAATTGAATGCCCCCACTGTGGTCATCACTACACCGCAGAAATAGACAGTACTGGCGGTGATGAAGACTACTATGAAGACTGTCCAGCCTGCTGTTGCAGTATTCATATCACGGTTGGCCATTCCTCTGCCGACGGCACAACCACGGTCGCAGTCGATGGTGACGACGAGCAGTTGTTTTAACGCTTTTGTGCCAAATAGGTTCCAAAAGCCTCACTCGAGAATTATCGAGCGCTAAACGTTTTTGGTGTTCATCAGCATCCTTTCAACCGTATCAACGACAGCCTGCGTCTGAGCATCGATCTCCAAATTAACGCCGCTTGCAACAGGTTTACCACCTAAAGTGGTCAGCCGCAGCGTCTCCGGGATAATGTGCAACCAGAAACCTCTTTCCGTCAGCTTACCGACAGTAAGACTAATTCCGTCTACAGCTATATAGCCTTTTTCCAGCACATACTTGTGCCATTCAGGGGCGATACTAACTTCGATATCATATTGGTTTTCACACTCGCTCACTTGTTCAACAACGCCTTGGGTTTGGATATGCCCAGATAAAAGATGACCACCTATCTCGTCACCCCATTTTGCTGCTCGCTCAAAATTCACAAACGAACCAAGGGTTAGCTGAGCCAAATTAGAACGTTGCAGAGTTTCGTTGATCAGATCAAAGCTCACGGACTCACTATCAAAGCTAACCACAGTCAAGCAAACACCATTAATCGCGATGCTTGCACCAGTCGTAAGACGCTGTAAATAAGAGGTGTCCGGCGGCATAACCGTCAAACGGCTAATATTAGCTTTATGTTCAAAACTACTGACCCTTGCACTACACTGCACGATTCCTGTAAACATGCGCCTCCAAGAAGTTTTATTAGGTTAAGAATGAAAGTAATCAGCGCTAAGTTTACGCGCGAAATAAGGCAGATCCTACGCCTATGTCTGCCGATATTTGCCGCCAACCTCGCCACTACGGTCATGTCATTTATAGACACGACGATGGCAGGTACAGTGTCTCCGACAGATCTCGCAGCTGTTGCCGTCGCAACAAGCATCTGGCTACCGGTGCTATTGCTGGTTCAAGGCTTAATTATGGCGCTGTCACCTATCACTGCACACTACTATGGTGCACAAGCGCAGCACAAAATAGCCAATGCTGTTTGGCAAACAGGCTACCTTGGGCTGGCCATGGTTGCCATACTTCTGCTCTGCTCACCCGTAGTGCCAATCATTATTGAAAGCATGGTTGATGATCCCCATTTGGCTGAGCTTACTCTTGGCTACCTCAAAGGAATTGTCTGGTCGGCACCCGCATTTGTTGTATTCCAAGTACTACGAAACATGTCTGAGGGGATGGACTTTACGCGCCCCATCATGCTGATTGGGTTACTAGGACTGATCCTTAACGTGCCAGCTAACTATGTCTTTATCTACGGTAAGTTTGGTCTGCCAGCGCTTGGGGGCGCAGGCTGTGGTTGGGCAACGGCCATTGTTAACTGGTGCATGATGCTAGGGATGATGCTGTATGTTCGCAGGCATCCGCATTACAAGAAAGTGTCATTAGTCGAAGTCATACCGGCATTGCACTGGCACCAGATCCGCAGCCTTTTAAGGCTCGGCATTCCAATCTCATTGAGTCTGTTTTTTGAAGTCTCATTGTTTGCTGTGGTTGCTCTGCTGGTTGCCCCATTAGGAGCAGCTCATGTAGCCGGACATCAAGTAGCGATCAACTTTAGTTCGATGATATTTATGATCCCGCTGTCAATTGGCATGGCTGTCACGATACGTGTTGGTATAAATCTAGGCGCAAAACGATCCGAAGATGCGCTTTATTCCGTAAAAAGTGGCATCGCCTTTGGCCTACTAATAGCTTTAGTCACTGCCGTTGCGACTGTAGTCCTAAGAAACCTGATCGCAGATGTCTACACTGACGACAATCATGTCATTGACTTGGCAGCGTCCCTGTTGTTACTTGCCGCGATCTATCAATTACCGGATACAGTTCAAGCAATAGGCGCAGGTGCTCTGCGCGGTTATAAGGACAGTAAGGCGATATTTATCATCACACTCGCCGCCTATTGGGGCATCGGTTTACCGATCGGCTACATCTTGGGTATGACAGACATAATGGTACCTGCGATGGGGGCGAAAGGATTCTGGATCGGCTTTATTGCAGGCCTTAGCTCCGCGGCGATTTTGTTTGGCCTACGTCTGAATCAATATCGAGTTAAAAGCCATTGGCAAAAGCGATAGCAACAACCAAACTCATCTACCTTTTGTGCTGCAGCTTTTTGTTGTTGAGCTGCAGCAAAATTTCGCCCGCCGACGAGGCTCTTTATCAAAACCATATTCGCCTCAACCGGTTACTAGGAGATGAGCACCTAGAGCTAACCCCTCCCTTAATCTCCGCCGTTTCTCCCCTTCCATCCGCTGCGGACAAGACGCCCCCGTTAAAAGAGATCCGCTACAGCATGACAGAGATCTGGCAGTACAGAGAATGTGGCTTAACACTACGCATGGGAGAGCGAAATAGCATTTTAGGGAAAGTAATGACGGCGTCTCAACAACTGATTTATGAGACACAACTGCTCTCAACCTTGGAGCTATGCCTTAAACAGCAGCAAAGCAATGAGCAAATAAAATGGTTAAAAACGCTGAGAGAAACCAAACAGCAACAGCTCGCCAGTGTATGGCAAAAGGTACTGTGGAGTGATCCAATAATTCGCGGCCTATTTAAACCGCCAAGCCAGCGTCACTTGCCCCGCCGCGGCCGTTCCACTGCTATCGAAGGTCTCTCCCGGCTAAACGAACAGATGCATCAAACAATAACGTTTGCCCAGCAACTAGATCAATCTTTTGAACAAATACTGTACCAGCTCCAAGGCAATCACTATCTGGGGCAGCTAGCTATAGACAGCGAGAACACCCTTGCTTGGCTCGCCATCACCAATGCGTTATTACGAGTTAAGCTACCCGAAGTCACTTGTATAGACAACAAACCAAGCCCCGCTGCGAAAAGGCTTAAGGGGTATTTGCGTGGTTACTATGCAACCACCGTACAACCAGTAGTCTCGCAATTATTACGAGAACTGCAGGAGGTGAAGCCGTTGCTACGTCCACTGTATGGTGACACTGAGGTGAGCAACACTATAGGTTTATTGACCAGTGATGACGGTTACTATCAACGTATCAAAACAGCCGCTAAACACCAGCAGCAAACTTGGCAAAAGTTATTTCATCGCTGCGGGCTCAGCTTACAACCATAGAGTGTTGCAACTGTTTCACTTGATCACGTATACGCCCGGCCTCTTCAAATTCCAAATTTTTTGCATGTTCATACATCTTTGCTTCTAGTTCGGCGATCTGCTTCGCCAACTGAGCAGGATCTGCAGGTACATAACTCGCCTTTCGCTCGGCAATAGCCAACGCTTTATTCTGTTTTTTACCTGACTTCTGACCTAAATCCATGACGTCAGCAATTTTCTTATTAAGCCCAGTTGGGACAATGCCATTCTCAAGGTTATGTGCTTCCTGCTTAGCTCGACGGCGAGTCGTTTCATCAATCGCACGCTGCATAGAGCCGGTGATTTTGTCACCATATAAGATAGCTTTACCCCGAACATTACGTGCTGCACGCCCCATGGTTTGAATCAATGAGCGGTCGGAGCGCAAAAAGCCCTCTTTGTCGGCATCCAGAATGGCAACCAGAGACACTTCTGGCATATCCAAACCTTCTCGTAATAGGTTGATACCTACCAACACATCAAATTCACCCAAACGCAGATCCCGAATAATCTCTACCCGCTCAACGGTATCAATATCAGAATGCAGATAGCGCACGCGTATACCATGTTCGTCCAAATACTCCGACAGATCCTCCGCCATACGCTTGGTAAGTGTCGTTACCAATACACGCTCATTGAGCGCCACACGTTGATTTATTTCTGACATCAAATCGTCCACTTGTGTAGCCACTGGACGAACTTCGATTTCCGGATCCAACAAGCCCGTAGGACGAACAACTTGCTCAATCACATCACCGCCTGAACGCTCTAACTCATATTTTCCCGGCGTCGCCGAGACATAGATAGTTTGCGGTGCGATCGCCTCAAACTCTTCAAAGCGTAGCGGCCGGTTGTCCAAGGCCGAAGGGAGACGAAAGCCAAACTCGACCAAGGTTTCTTTGCGGGAGCGGTCGCCCTTGTACATGGCTCCGATCTGCGGCACGGTCACATGGGATTCATCTAAAATAACCAGCCCATCTGCCGGTAGATAATCAATCAGCGTTGGTGGTGGCTCGCCCGGTGTGCGACCAGACAAATAACGTGAGTAATTCTCAATGCCGGAGCAATAGCCTAATTCGTTCATCATCTCGATATCGAACATAGTACGCTGCGAAATGCGCTGCTCTTCAACCAGTTTATTGATGGATAGCAACTGCTCTCGTCGCTCTTTCAGTTCTAGCTTTATCGATTCAGCGGCTTCCAGTATCCGTTCCCGCGGCGTCACGTAATGAGACTTAGGGTAGATGGTATAACGCTGTAACACTCGCTCCTGCGCGCCAGTCAAAGGATCAAATTCGACTAAGCGCTCAATCTCTTCGTCAAACAATTCGACTCTGATTGCATTTCTATCTGACTCGGCTGGAAAAATATCAATCACATCTCCCCTCACCCGGTAATTAGCACGCTGGAACTCAACGTCATTGCGAGTGTATTGCAGCTCCGCCAAACGGCGCAGGATCGCACGTTGATCAATCATGTCGCCAACCCGAAGGTGCAATAGCATTTTTAAGTAAGCGTCCGGATCCCCAAGGCCATAAATGGCGGACACAGAGGCCACCAAAATAACATCTCGACGCTCCATCAGTGCTTTAGTTGCAGATAGACGCATCTGCTCAATATGAGCATTAACGGCCGCATCTTTTTCGATGAAGGTATCCGTGGTCGGCACGTAGGCTTCGGGCTGATAGTAATCGTAATAAGAGACAAAATACTCAACAGCGTTGTTAGGGAAAAACTCTTTCATTTCTCCATAAAGCTGCGCCGCCAATGTCTTATTGTGAGCCATGATTAAAGTTGGCCGGTTTAGCTCAGCGATCACATTCGCCATGGTAAAGGTTTTACCTGAACCCGTTACTCCCAATAAGGTCTGGTGCGCTAATCCCGCTTCCAGACCATCAATCAACTTTTCGATTGCCTGCGGCTGATCACCGGCCGGTGCAAATTGGGAATGGAGCTTAAAAGGCTTACTCATTATGCCTCCTGCAGATGTAAATTAAGCTGTTTGCGAAACCAACAGAAAGCAATCACCCCGGTCAGTATGGTACCGACCAAACCACCGAGAAACAGGCCTTGGATACCAAACCACTGCCCCCCCAAATAAGCCAAAGGCACAAAGAAGAGGAAGAAGCGCGCAAAACTAAGTAACAGTGCTCGGTGAGGTTGATGGAGCGCATTAAAGCTGGAGTTTGTCAAAATCGTCACGCCTTGAAAACCATACCCAAATGGAAGGATTAAGATAAACAACATAATGATATCGGCAACAGATTCATCCTGACTAAACGCACTAGCGATGAAGCCACCTGTAGCCAACAAAAGTAGGTAAACAACCCCTTGCCAAATCATTACAAACTTAATCGCCAACAAGTAAGCTTCTCGGACTCGGAGCCAGTTACCTGCACCATGATTTTGGCTCACTAGCGGCGGCAATGACATAGACAAGGCCAACACCACTAGGCTGGCAATTGACTCTAGACGAGTACCAACGCCGTACGCAGCCACCGCAGCAGCACCGTAACTTGCAACCATAGCTGTCATGACGGCCATAGCCAACGGCGTGAGCATATTTGCACCTGCCGCAGGCAAAGCAATATTCAAAATGCGTTGCCAAGCTTGGAGGAGCCCGGCAGACGGAAACCAATTAATTAAACCATGACGATTTGCTAGTACGGTGATGATAATGACAGAGCCGATAAAAAATGAAATGACACTGGCTAACGCCGCCCCGCTGATCCCCATCTCTGGAAATGGCCCAATACCAAATATCAACAGTGGATCTAATACCGCATTGATCGCACCACCAAGCGCCATGTAAAGGCTCGGTAGCTTAGTTTCCCCGTTAGCTCTAAATACAGCATTACCGACCATAGGCAAGGCCAAGAACACACTACCTAAAAGCCATAAGTTCATATACTCCATGACTAAGCGTATCTGCGCGTCAGAAGCGCCTAGAAGTGAAAAGATCTCATCAGCAAGCAAAAAGGTCACTAAAGATAAGCTTGCAACCAACAAGGCGGTTAAATAGATCGCGGCCGTACCATGGGCTTTGGCCTCTTCTGATTTTCCCTGACCAGCAAATCGCCCGAGCACTGCTGAAGTACCAATTCCTAAGCCAATCACCATACTGATAATTGAAAAGGTCACAGGGAAGGTAAAGCTAATTGCCGCTAATGGCTCAGTCCCCAACAAGCTAATGAAAAAAGTGTCCACCAAATTAAAACTCATCAGCATCACCATCCCCAGGCAAATGGGTAAAGTCATACGTTTTAAGGTTGGTGCTATAGGGGATGAGAGCAGATTTTGCATTCAGAAGGCCAAACAAATCAGGGGTTATGAATATACATGGTTTAACTGCTCGGATCACCCATCTCATCTGCTACAGAACAAAATCAAAAGGTCACAAATCATGACAAAAAGATGAATAAATTTAAGGTTCGCAAATCATTAACGGACAAACACCTAAAAAGATCACTATTTACCAGAGTATATGAATCTTTAAAGAATATTGGGCTGAGCGCAGGCGATGAGCAAACTAAACTTGATCTAGCGCCTTATTTTCTCATTTTCACTACAATCTTTTGCCTAAAAAGCCTTGACATGAGAAAGCTCACACAATCTAGACTATGGAACGAAAAATTCAAAAAAATCTCTTGTTTTTTTATTGTTTTAAGAAAGTAATGCACAGCGACAATGTAACAACAAGAAGCTGTACAATTTTTAACCGCTGCGTTTATCTAACGAACAAATGATTATAAAAACAACTTAAAATCAATGCGTTAAAACCATCAAGCAATAGTAACGAATCGGCAATTCGAAACGTAACAATGCGGCCTCTAGGCATGTGTAACATAGCTATCAACACACTTATCCACAGTTTTGGTGGATAACTGACTTCAGCCCAGAAACGACGCGGCCTGCAGCCAAATTGCCCTAATTTTGTGCAAATGTAGCCAACCTCTCTGAGGCACCGACAGGACGCGGGTTTGCGCAAAAAAGTCTTTAAAAATAGCTGTAAAATGTGACAATTCGATGAAGCATCGACAAACACTTCCCTAAGCAACTTTAAAAGAAGTTTACAGCGCGTTTTCTAGCGCAATATGATTAGGGAATGTAAAAAAATCCGCCACTTATTGTTTTGCCAACCAAGTTCTGGCCAACAAACCGGCCGAAGTTGTTACCCCCATATCCTTTGAGACAACAATGCCTGCAGAATCTATCGTGTAATAGGTAGGGAAAGCTGTGATTTTATATGCATTGGCCATCGCCCTGTCACCTAAAACCACAGGTATAGTTAAATCATGTTGAGCAATGAACTCATCGACTTCAGTCGTTGACTGATAGTCCAAAGCTACCGCAATGACATTCAGATTTGGATTACTCAGCTTAAGATCGTCTACCGCATCAATACTGAAGTGGCATACGCCACACCAAGGGGCAAAAAAATAGAGCAACGTTGGGCGCCCTCGTAACGAATCACTAGAAACGACCTCCTGCTCCAGCGTAACAAGCTCAAAGGCGGGAAGCGTTTCTCCCACGTCGAGCAGCTTCTGCGTATAAAGCCACTGAACAACCCACCATACCAAGACAAAGAACACGAGTTGAAACACCCATGCGCGACAGCGCTCCCAAATAGCCAATGTGCTCTCCAGACAAAATATCTAATAGTTGAAATAGAGACCGCTAAAAGAGTGATCCTATTTCGCTCACTTTTATCGCCTGCGCAGCCGTGGCAAAAACAGAAACGAAAAAGGCCACCCTTAAGGTGGCCTCTCAGAGGTTAGCGCACCGGAAATTACCAGCCAGCAATCTCTCTTAGTGCCGCACCGATATCAGCAAGGCTACGTACTGTTTTAACGCCAGCGTCTTCAAGGGCAGCAAATTTCTCGTCTGCTGTTCCTTTCCCGCCTGCAATGATGGCACCAGCATGGCCCATACGTTTGCCTGCGGGCGCTGTAACACCAGCAATATAGGAAACGACTGGCTTAGTCACGTTAGCCTTAATAAAGGCCGCTGCTTCTTCTTCTGCTGTACCACCAATCTCACCAATCATCACGATAGCTTCAGTTTGAGGATCTTTCTCAAACATAGCCAAAACATCAATGAAGTTTGTGCCAGGGATAGGGTCACCACCGATACCTACACAAGTTGACTGACCAAAGCCTTCATCGGTTGTTTGTTTAACCGCTTCATAGGTCAACGTTCCTGAGCGGGAAACAATACCCACCTTACCCGGCTTATGAATATGACCAGGCATGATGCCGATCTTAGATTCACCCGGTGTAATGACGCCTGGGCAGTTAGGTCCAATCATGCGTACGCCAGATTGGTCAAGCTTGATCTTCACTTCCAGCATATCCAATGTTGGTATACCTTCAGTAATAGTGACAATCAGCTTAATACCAGCGTCAATTGCTTCAAGGATCGCATCTTTACAAAAAGGAGCTGGTACATAAATAACTGACGCTGTTGCGCCAGTCGCTGCCACAGCCTCGCTGACGGTATTAAATACAGGAAGGCCTAAATGCGTCTGTCCGCCTTTACCTGGGCTTACGCCACCGACCATCTGCGTACCATACTCGATGGCCTGCTCCGAGTGGAAAGTACCCTGACCACCGGTAAAACCTTGGCAGATAACCTTAGTATCTTTATTAATCAAAACACTCATTGGTTAGCCTCCGCTGCTTTAACCACTTGCTGAGCTGCGTCAGTCAGGCTAGTTGCTGCAATAATGTTTAATCCAGAATCAGCCAATTTCTTAGCACCTAACTCTGCATTGTTGCCTTCTAAACGAACCACTACTGGCACTTCGACACCCACTTCTTCTACTGCACCAATGATGCCATCCGCAATCAAGTCACAGCGAACGATGCCACCAAAAATATTCACCAAGACAGCTTTTACATTGTCGTCAGACAGAATAATTTTGAATGCTTCAACCACGCGATCTTTCGTTGCACCACCACCAACATCGAGGAAGTTAGCTGGCTCACCACCATGCAGGTTTACAATGTCCATCGTCGCCATTGCCAAGCCCGCACCATTGACCATACAACCAATGCTGCCATCAAGCGCTACGTAGTTCAGTTCCCATTGGGCTGCATGCGCTTCACGAGCATCTTCCTGCGACGGATCATGCATCTCTTGCAGTTTAGGCTGGCGATACATAGCGTTGCTATCGATATTGATCTTGCCATCTAAGCAATGCAGATCACCCTGTTTAGTGATAACCAGCGGGTTGATCTCCAACAGGGCAAAATCATAATCGGTGAACATTTTACCCAGACCCATAAAGATCTTGGTGAACTGGCGTATCTGTTGTCCCACAAGGCCCAATTTAAAAGCCAAATCACGCGCTTGATAAGCTTGCGGGCCAACCAAAGGATCAATCATTGCTTTATGAATGAGTTCAGGTGTTTCTTCCGCTACCTTTTCAATTTCTACGCCACCTTCAGTTGATGCCATAAAAACAACACGCTGCGTGGCTCGGTCAACGACGGCACCCAGGTAGAGCTCTTGGTCGATATCAGAGCATGATTCAACCAAAATCTTAGTAACAGGCTGACCTTTTTCGTCAGTTTGATAAGTGACCAAATTCTTACCTAACCACTCTTGGGCAAAGGCCTTAATTTCGTCTTTCTTCTTCGCCAGTTTTACACCGCCCGCTTTTCCGCGACCGCCGGCGTGTACCTGACATTTTACTACCCACATGTCACCGCCGATTCGATCAGCAGCTTCAACGGCTGCTTGCGGTGTATCTACCGCGAAACCTTCGGAGACAGGCAGTCCATATTCGGCAAACAGTTGTTTTGCCTGATACTCATGCAAGTTCATTGGACATTATCCAGTTTGAATGATGGGAACATAGCCTGGGCATTTATATGCCCTCAGCTCTTTATTGACCCCGCTAAAGCGGGGCAAACTTAAATTTAGAGATCCAACAGAAGACGTGTTGGGTCTTCTAATAGTTCTTTAATCGTCACCAAGAAGCCAACCGACTCCTTGCCATCGATAATTCGATGATCGTACGACAGCGCCAGATACATCATAGGTAAAATCTCTACCTTGCCATCAACGGCCATAGGGCGTGGCTGGATCTTATGCATCCCCAGGATCGCACTTTGCGGCGGGTTGATGATTGGCGTCGACATTAGCGAGCCGAACACACCACCGTTAGTGATGGTAAAGTTGCCACCCATAATCTCATCAACAGTCAACTTACCATCACGCCCTTTAAGCGCCAGCTGCTTAATGGCGTCCTCAGTTTGTGCTAACGACAGCGTATCAGCATCTTTTAGTACTGGCGTCACCAAACCGCGGGGCGTTGATACTGCAATACTGATATCGAAATAGTTGTGATAAACCAGATCATCACCATCAAGGGATGCATTTACTTCTGGATAACGCTTCAATGCTTCGGTCACAGCCTTCACATAGAAAGACATAAAGCCCAAGCGAATACCGTGCTTCTTTTCAAACTGCTCTTGATACTGCTTACGGATATCCATGATTGGCTTCATGTTAACTTCATTGAAGGTTGTCAACATGGCTGTAGACTGCTTTGCTTCAAGCAGACGTTCGGCAATACGCTTACGCAAACGAGTCATCGGTACGCGTTTTTCGCTGCGCCCAGGTGCAACTGCAGCTACGGCAGCACCTGCTGGGGCCGGCGCTTTTGCAGCATAGGCGTCGACATCTTCTTTAGTGATGCGACCGCCCTTACCTGTGCCCTTAATTTCCGCGATGGCATGCGCTTCAGTGATACCTTTCTCACCCAAGATACGGCGAACCGAAGGGCTCAAGACATCATTTGAAGCAGCTTCAGCGGCCTCACTGGCTGCCGGTGCCTGTGCTGCTTGAGCTGGAGCCACTTCCTGTCCTGCGACTGCACCCGCCTTGAACTTAGCAATCACTTGCTCCGCCAACACAGTGTCACCTTCGGGATGGATGATCTCTACCAAGGTACCGTCTTCAGGCGCTACTACTTCGAGAACAACTTTATCAGTCTCGATATCAACGATATTTTCGTCACGAGCAATTGCCTCTCCAGGTTGTTTATGCCAGGTCGCAACTGTGGCATCAGCAACTGATTCAGGGAGTACCGGGACTTTAATCTCGATTGTCATTTTTATTCGTTCCTTCCTAGCAATTAGCTATCAATCATCAGTGCGTCGTTCACTAACGCCTGTTGTTGAGCAATATGTACAGAGGCGTAACCCACCGCCGGTGCTGCCGATGCTTCGCGCCCGGCGTATACCAAAGAGGCTCCTTTCGGAATAGCAGTCCAGAAATGGTGCTGACTACAATACCAAGCACCTTGGTTCTGAGGTTCCTCCTGACACCAAACGAAGTCTTTAACATGCTGATAGTCTTTAAAAATTTCAGCCAGACATTCATGAGGGAAAGGATAGAGCTGCTCGATTCGGATGATGGCAATATTATTAATCTCGGACTTACGTCGTTGTTCAGCCAGATCGTAATACACCTTGCCAGAGCACAATACGACACGCTCTACGTTTTTCGGATCGATATCCTCAACTTCACGTATCGCATTGTGGAAACGCCCGTTTGACAGCTCATCTAAAGAAGAGCTAGCTGCAGGCAAACGCAGCAGCGACTTAGGTGACATGACGATTAGTGGCCGGCGCATCTTACGAAGCACCTGACGCCGAAGCATATGAAATACCTGCGCAGGAGTCGACGGTACACACACCTGCATATTATGGTCAGCACACAGCTGTAGAAAACGCTCCAACCTTGCAGATGAGTGCTCTGGCCCCTGTCCTTCATAACCATGAGGCAACAGCAGCGTTAGACCACATAGACGTCCCCATTTTTGCTCACCGGAACTTAAGAACTGGTCTATAACGACCTGTGCGCCGTTGGCAAAATCGCCAAATTGCGCTTCCCATATCGTTAAGCCACGAGGCTCAGCAGTGGTATAACCATACTCAAATGCCAGTACCGCTTCTTCCGACAATACCGAATCGAATACTTCGAACTTACCCTGCTTCTCATGTAGGTGTTTCAACGGAATGAGCGCCGTTGCATCTTGCTGACTGTGTAATACTGCGTGCCGATGAAAGAAGGTTCCACGGCCGCTATCTTGCCCGGTTAAACGAATATCATAACCTTCATCCAGCAGCGTGGCGTAAGCTAAGGTTTCTGCAGCGCCCCAATCAAGCGCACGTTCACCATTAATCATGGCTAAACGATCATTATAGATTTTGGCAACGCGGGATTGCAGTTTATGACCTTCGGGGTAACTGCACATCAGCGCGCCCAAATGCTGTAATCGTTCTACTGAAGCAGTAGAGTCATAATTCGCATCCCAATCATGGCCAAGATATGGCGTCCAATCGACAGAGTGTGACTCCATCGGCCGCCACTCTTTAACCATGCACTCGCCCTGGTCCAGCGACTCACGATAATCATTGTTGATTTGTGAGACTTCGCTCTGCTCCAAAGTACCCTCAGCCATCAAACGGTCAGCGTAGTGCTTACGCGGCGTCGGATGTTTGCGGATCTTTTGGTACATTAACGGCTGAGTAGCATTAGGTTCATCCGCTTCATTATGGCCATGACGGCGATAACAGATGAGGTCGATTAACACATCACGTTTGAAGGTATTACGAAAATCCAGCGCCAGTTTGGTCACTTCGACCACCGCTTCAACGTCATCAGCATTAACGTGGAAAATAGGCGCCTGCACCATCTTAGCGATATCGGTACAATATTGTGTTGAACGGGTATCTTCTTGATTAGACGTAGTAAAACCAACCTGATTGTTGATCACGATACGCACGGTACCGCCAACCTTAAACGCCCGCGCTTGGGACATATTAAAGGTTTCTTGCACGACACCCTGCCCGGCTATCGCCGAATCGCCATGCAAAGTAATAGGCAGCACAGTATTAGTATCAGGGTTACCACGGCGGTCTAAACGTGCCCGAACCGAGCCCAATACCACAGGATTTACAATTTCCAGGTGCGACGGGTTAAAAGCTAAGGCTAAATGAACCTTACCCCCTTCCGTTTCGAAGTCGGATGAGAACCCCTGATGATATTTGACGTCACCAGACCCCCAACCACCTGAATGCTTCCCGGCAAACTCATCAAATAATTCACCCGTTTTCTTGCCTAACACGTTTACTAAAACGTTAAGTCGGCCACGGTGCGCCATACCGACAACCACTTCCTTCGCACCGTTTTCACCGGCATGATGGATCAACGCTTTAAGCATCGGAATAAGTGCATCACCACCTTCCAATGAGAAACGTTTAGCGCCAGGAAACTTAGCACCTAGGTACTTTTCTAATCCCTCGGCAGCGGTCAAACCAGCAAGAAACTCAAGCTTATCTTCTTTTGAAAAATGAACCGCTGCATGCTTCGGCTCTAAACGGCTCTGGATCCAGCGCTTCTCTTCTGTCGAAGTGATATGCATATATTCTGCACCGATAGAACCACAATAGGTCTGCTTCAGTGCATCAATAAGCTCTCCAAGGGGCATGGTTTCCCTACCACCTTGGTATGAACCAACATTAAACTCGCGCTCAAAATCGTCACCTTCAAGATTATGAAAGCTCGGATCAAGGTCAAGGACTCGTTCCTGGCGCCATAACCCTAAGGGATCTAGGTTTGCGTGTTGATGACCGCGAAAACGGAACGCGTTGATGAGCTGCAGGACTTTCACCTGCTTTGCATCTAGCTCCGGATCTGAGACTTGCCCGCCGCCGCGGTTGCCCTCTTTAGCTAACGTCCGAAAATACTCGCGTATTTTAATGTGTGACTGTTCTGTCGATTCAGGCTTAACTATCGGCAACTTATCGAAAATACGTCGCCACTCTATATCAACAGAATCAGGATCTTCTAAGTAGGCTTCATACAGCGGCTCTATATAGGCTGCATTGGCTCCAGCAAAGTGGCTGGACTCCCACCACGCCTGCATTGCGACTTCTTCCATCTCTTGTTTTCTCACCCCTGGCCGGTGGTGTAACTCTCAAAAAAATAGCCATTCGTAACCGAATAGCTATTTAGTCGTACGTAAACCAAGCACAAATGCCTGACGTCTTAACTACTAAACAGCCCGCTGTAAAAGCATCGACTTAATATGGCCGATAGCTTTCGTTGGGTTTAATCCCTTAGGACAGACACTGACACAATTCATAATGCCATGGCAACGAAATACACTAAATGCATCGTCTAATTCTGACAGACGTTCATCTGTGGCAGTGTCACGGCTATCAGCAAGGAAGCGATACGCCTGTAACAAACCCGCTGGACCGACAAATTTATCAGGATTCCACCAGAACGATGGGCACGACGTTGAGCAACATGCACAGAGAATACATTCATATAAGCCATCAAGCTTGGCACGCTCTTCCGGGCTCTGCAGGTGTTCACGTGCTGGCGGCTGTTTACCATCGTTAATCAGGTACGGTTTGATACGTTCATAGTTTTCATAGAACTGAGCCATATCAACCACCAGATCACGAACAACAGGCAATCCTGGTAGCGGCCGAAGAATCACTTTGCCGCCAACCAACAGATCTGACAGCGGGGTAATACAAGCTAAGCCGTTCTTACCATTCATATTGACACCGTCGGAACCGCAAACGCCTTCACGACAGCTCCGTCTAAATGCCAATGTCGGATCTTGCTCCTTCAGCAAGATCAAAGCGTCCAACACCATCATGTCTGAGCCTTCAGGCACTTCAAGTGTGTAATCCTTCATGCTTGGCGCGTTATCTACGTCCGGGTTGTAACGGTATAGCGAAAATACGACTTTCATTACTGCGATACTCCCTTAGTATGTACGAGCTTTTGGCGGAAACGCATCACGCAGCTTAGGCGTCATATTGACATCTCGCTTAAGCATCTCTTCTGACTCAGGCATATAGAGGGTGTGGCACAGCCAGTTACCATCATCTCGTTCGAGATAATCTTCACGGCTATGTGCGCCACGGCTTTCCGTTCTGAAATTGGCAGATTTAGCTGTGGCGTAAGCCGTTTCCATCAGGTTATCCAACTCCATGCATTCAATTCGCTGGGTGTTGAACTGCTGGCTCGTATCATCAAGTCGCGCATTAGCTAAACGCTCGCGTATCTCACCCAACTCTTTCATGCCTTCAGCCATCGCGTTGCCTTCCCTGAACACTGAGAAATTCAACTGCATACACTGCTGCAGGTCTTTACGAATTTGCACCGGATCTTCACCCTGCTGGGTGCTGTTCCACCGATTCATACGCGCTAAGCTGGCTTCCAAGTCTGACTCAGAGGCATCACGGGATTCGCTCATGGCATCAAGCGCTTCACCCAAGTGTTTACCTGCCGCACGACCAAACACCACCAAATCCAATAGTGAATTGCCACCAAGGCGGTTTGCCCCATGAACCGATACGCAAGCGATCTCGCCGACAGCGAACAAACCAATTACAGGCTTCTCGTTACCCTGCGCATCAACAGTGATCGCCTGGCCACTCACCTGAGTAGGTATACCACCCATCATGTAATGACAGGTTGGGATCACTGGGATCGGCTCTTTCACGGGATCAACATGGGCAAAGGTGCGTGATAACTCGCAAATGCCAGGCAAACGGGACTCAAGTACCTCTTCGCCCAAATGGTCGAGTTTCAATTTAGCATGCGGGCCCCAAGGGCCATCGCAACCGCGCCCCTCACGGATCTCCGTCATAATCGAACGCGCAACAACGTCACGGCCAGCCAAATCTTTGGCATTTGGCGCATAGCGTTCCATAAAGCGTTCGCCATCTTTATTTAGTAGATAGCCACCTTCACCGCGACACCCTTCAGTCACCAACACGCCCGCGCCAGCGATACCTGTGGGATGAAACTGCCACATCTCCATATCTTGAACCGGAACCCCGGCACGCAGCGCCATACCAACGCCATCACCAGTATTAATATGCGCATTAGTGGTTGAAGCATAAATCCGACCAGCACCACCAGTGGCTAATACCGTCGCTTTACTTTTGAAATAGACAACCTGTCCTGAATCGATATCAATGGCGGTACAACCAACAATGTGCCCATCTTGGTTCTTAACCAAATCCAGTGCGTACCACTCACTAAATACCTTGGTCTTGTTCTTAATGTTCTGTTGATAAAGGAGGTGCAATAAAGCATGACCAGTTCGGTCAGCGGCAGCGGCCGTGCGTGCGGCCTGTTCGCCCCCAAATGCTTTTGATTGGCCACCGAATGGGCGTTGATAAATACGACCATTTTCAAAGCGAGAAAAAGGCAGCCCCATCTTTTCTAATTCAATGATCGCCTCTGGGCCGGTTTTACACATGTACTCAATGGCGTCCTGATCACCGATATAATCGGAACCTTTTACCGTGTCATACATATGCCATTGCCAATCGTCATCGTGGGCATTACCCAACGCAACGGTGATGCCACCTTGAGCAGAGACCGTATGTGAACGAGTAGGAAAGACTTTGGAGAGTAAAGCGCAAGACTTGCCCTCTTCAGAAATTTGCAGTGCGGCGCGCATACCGGCACCACCGGCGCCGATGACGACGGCATCGAATTCAAATGTTGGAATGCTCACTTGACCCCCCAGAGAATAAACAGACCTGCGGCGACGTAAGCAACTGCAGTTAAATTAATGAAGAACTGTAATGCGGCACGCAGCGCCGAGCACTTTATGTAATCAGTTAACACTTGCCACATTCCGATCCAGCAGTGCACAAGCAGACCGATTAATGCGAGAAAAGTGAAAACCTTCATGGCTAATGTGCTGAACAAGCCGTGCCATACGCCGTAGGTCATCTCTGGTGTAAAAAGAGCAAAACCGACAATAAAAATTGAATAGAGAGCTAAAACAATCGCCGACGCACGTAACAAGACAAAGTCATGCACGCCACTTCGGCCTAACATAGCAGCATTAGTTACCATACCCATACCCCCGCCAAAACAGACAGAACAGCGGTGAGCGCAAAACCTACATGGGCAGAGCGAATACCACTTTCGAGTTCTTCAAAATATCCAAGATCCTGTAATAAGTGACGAATGCCACCGACAAAGTGATATGCCAGCGCTGTCAGAATGCCCCACAGGACAAAACCAACAAACCAGCCATCAATCATCGCCTTTACTTCATTAAATCCGGATTCTGAGGTAAGAGAAATATTTAGTAGCCAAAGTAGAATAGCAATTGCAACAAACATAATGACGCCACTGACGCGGTGCAATATCGACGCAATGGCCGTCGCTGGAAAGCGAATTGTTGCTAGGTCTAAATTAACGGGTCTTTGTTTTTTCACATCCGACTCACTCGGCCCTTAAGAGCCTCTATTTATTTTTTTAATGTCGTATTTTTTTACGCCCTAACCATCATATTACTTTCGGGATATAAAGTTATTACCCCAAAAATGATATGCGGATCACATTTTAGACAAACAGTTGTTTGAAAAGCACCATTTTGGCGCGCCAAAGCCGCATTCTGCCTACGTTTGAGGGCGTAGTGTGGGCAGTATATCCACGACATTTTTTTATTACAATTCTTTAAATTTTGATTTGTATCAGGGAGAATTCTATTCACCTCTGAAATAGATCTTTGTTTCAAGAGATGTTGTAATCAGGTACTAACTTGTAATAATGATAAATTATGCATCCAAGACGGGATTTAATGCATAGATAATTGACAGCTGCCCTATGCAGCGGTTAATAATACTGCGCTTAATTTTGGGAGCATCATACAATTCCAATAAGGAGAATCCTGAAATGACGGAGAAGAAAGCAGTTCTTCACGTCGGTGGCCAGGAGATAGAACTCCCCGTGCTTTCCGGTACCGCGGGCCATGACGTAATAGATATCAGAACCCTCGGCAAATATGGTTATTTCACATTTGACCCAGGTTTTCTTTCGACCGCATCGTGCGAGTCTACGATCACCTTCATCAACGGTAGTAAGGGCATCCTGCAACACCGCGGTTATGCTATCGACGATTTAGCGAACAACGCTAGCTATCTCGAAGTATGCTATCTGCTGTTGTACGGCGAACTGCCCAATGCAACGCAATATGCAGAATTTAGCCGTATTGTTTCCGAACACACGATGCTGAATGAACAACTCACACGATGCTTGCAGGGCTTCCGCCGAGATGCGCACCCGATGGCTATCATGTGTGGCATGGTTGGTACCATGTCAGCCTTCTATCACGACTCATTGGACATCACCAATGAACGTCATCGTGAGATCGCAGCCTACCGACTGATCTCTAAAATGCCAACAATCGCCGCAATGTGCTTTAAGTACAATGTCGGTCAGCCATTCATGTACCCTAGAAATGATCTCGGCTATGCAGAGAATTTCCTTTACATGATGTTCGCTACACCGTGTGCAGAATACACACCAGATCCTATCGTTGCTAAAGCGATGGATCGAATATTTACCCTGCATGCTGATCACGAGCAGAACGCTTCAACATCGACCGTTCGCTTGGCCGGCTCCTCTGGTGCTAATCCGTTCGCTTGTATCGCGGCAGGTATTGCTTCTCTATGGGGCCCAGCTCATGGTGGCGCCAATGAAGCTTGCCTCAACATGCTTGAAGAGATCGGTAATGTTGACCGCATTCCTGAGTTTATCGAACGCGCGAAGGATAAAGATGATTCTTTCCGCTTGATGGGCTTTGGTCACCGTGTTTACAAGAACCATGATCCACGAGCAACTGTGATGCGCGAAACCTGTCACGAAGTTCTCGATAAGTTAAAGATCAAAGATCCTCTGCTTGATGTAGCGATGGAGCTTGAGCGGATCGCGCTGGAAGATGAATACTTCGTTTCGAAGAAACTCTACCCTAACGTAGATTTCTACTCTGGTATTATCTTGAAAGCGATTGGCATTCCGACCAATATGTTCACAGTGATTTTTGCGCTGTCACGCACGGTTGGTTGGATAGCTCATTGGAATGAAATGATGAGTGACGCAGGCCAGAAGATCGGCCGTCCACGCCAGCTATATATCGGTGAAATAGATAAAGGATTCAAATCAACAGAAGAACGTTGATTGGTCTTGCTCAAAGATTAAAAAAGGCAGCTTCGGCTGCCTTTTTTGTCTAAAAAAAACTAGTGACTGTTAACCTATCCAACTGAGGTAGACCCCAGCCAAAATAGCAACAACAGCCACAGAGCTACGACGCCAACACCAATGAGAGCAATGCAGAACTCTTTGCTGCACGCGATAGCAGTTGGCTAACACCAAAGCAGGCAACGACATCGCCAGCAAAATAATAATCCGCAAACAAAACACAATGCAGGTCAGCAAACAAGAAAGATAGAAGGCAAGCTGAAAACGATTTGGATCACTCACCCCAAACAACTGCAGGTCCTTGACAAAACCGAACAACATTCCAGGGTGAAGGTCGACCATCCAATCCAACAATAGCAGTGGCCAAGGCAACAGAATGCAAACCATCAACAGTGGCTTACCGGAAAAAAATTCTTTCTTAAATTCACCCGGAAATTGCAGAGACGCCCAGAGAATACAAATAGTAATAGTTAAAACAACATAGGCCGTAGAAGGTATAACATGGGCCGAAATTGCCCCCAACAGTACCGAAAGCAGTATGAAAGCTAGAAAACCAATAAAAATCTTTCCATACTGCAGGCTTCTGCGAACACGCATCAACTCTTCACTCTTCCAACACAGCATTTTCCCTCGCGTCAGAGAGTCAAAATAGCGCCTGCCGGAATGATTTCTTAATGCAACTTGTTTGGCCAATACCACTACGCCCACAACCGTTAACAACATTCCGGTAATCGCTTCAACCATATTTTATTCCTAAAACAATATAAATATCTGACAGCTAGCTTTGCTGTTCTGCTATCGATATAGCAAAGCCGCAACCTGCGACGCCCTATTCAGGAACACCAAAAAAGGTGATCTACGTCACTATGCCTTGATTTGGCTCATCGGTCTACTATTGGTTAAAAAATGACTCATAAACAGATAGTCGCCGTGCAATAGCGGCAGCTGACTTACCGGATATTGACTGAATAGTTAGGGTAAGCAAGCTGTGAAGTTATAAAACAACTGAATAGATAGCTAAAGACTAACTGAATGTATTATGCAGCTTGTGGCAACGTTTGATGTTATCCCGCCATCTCAGCTTCAGTCGCGGTGCGCGCCTCACTTTCTAACAACACGGGTATGCCATCATCAATAGCAAACACCAGCTTATCAAACCGGCAAAGTAGCGCGTCTTTGTTTGGAGTAAATAGCAGCTTTCCCTTACAACAAGGGCAAGCGATTATTTCTAATAATTTCTTATCTTTTAACATGGTTAACTCTGTCTTCCTGGTTAATCCTATCGCACAACTGCGACAAAAAATGATCTGGTAGCTGCGCAGAGATGGGTAAATACCACAAATTTACGTGACCGTTGCTTTGACACTTAACTGCGTCCTTTTCAGTGACCAGCAAACAAGCCGCCTCCCCCTGAAGTTGAAGCAGCAATTGCGGATTGAATCCACAGTGATCTGCTAGTGGTGTCTCTTTGACTACATTGCCGCCGAGCTGAGTAACCAATGAGAAAAACCTTTGTGGATTTCCTATGCCTGCCGCTAAAGCGAGAGAGCCCAGCTGCTCGATTGGTACTTGCTCTGCTTCACCATCAACAGGTGTAGGGGGATCAGGTTCAAGTAACATCTGGTAGCGCCCCTTTGCTTCGGTACCCAGCTCACCACCATTTTGAATAATAAAATCCACTTCCGATAGACGCCGACTCGTTTCCCGTAAAGGGCCAGCAGGCAACAACAAACCATTACCCAATTGCCTGTCACCATCTATCACAGCGATCTCAATGTGCCGGCCCATACGGTAATGCTGAAGCCCATCATCACTGATAATCAGGTCGACATCCGCACTATGCAGTAGCAATTCTATCGCTGCCAACCGATCTGCACCAACGACCACTGGCACGCCCGTCCGGCGAGCAATCAGCAGTGGCTCATCACCAACCTGCTCTGCTCGGCTATCAGCTTGCAAATGGTATGGGTAGGTCGGCGCATTGCCACCATATCCTCTCGACACAACACCGACACGATAGCCCTTTTCCGTAAGATGCTCACAAAGCCAAATAACCAGTGGAGTCTTGCCTGTGCCTCCGACACTGATATTGCCAACGACTATCACCGGAACCTGCGGCTCAACTTGGCGATAACGGCAAATATACCAACGGCGTAACCGGCTTATCATGTGAAACAGCGCAGAAAAAGGAACCAATAGTTTGGGCCATAGGCTGCCGTCGTACCAGGCTTTAGGAAGTGGTGACAGCATTAATCACCAAATTGCATCTTATGGAGTTGAGCATAGGAACCATCTTTCGCCAGCAACACCTCATGAGTGCCCTGTTCGATGATCCGACCACCATCAAGTACGACGATCTTATCGGCGTTCTGAATGGTTGAAAGCCGATGGGCAATGACCAGACTGGTGCGGTTAGCCTGTAGCGCCTCCAAAGCCCCCTGAATATGACGCTCACTCTCAGTATCGAGGGCGGAAGTCGCTTCATCGAGGATCAAAATAGGCGCATCCCGCAGCAATGCGCGAGCTATCGCTATGCGTTGGCGCTGACCGCCAGATAACATCACGCCGTTTTCACCGACTTGGGTATCCAAGCCGTCGGGCATAGATTGCGCGAACTCTAAAACGTGTGCACTTTTAGCCGCTGCCTCTATTTGCTCCCGGGTAACACTGTCATCACAGGCATAAGCGATATTGTTAGCGATAGTATCGTCAAACAGCGTAACGTGCTGAGATACGGTAGCAAACTGGCTTCTTAGATTGGCCAATTTAAAATCATTTACCTCAATGCCATCAAGGGTAATAGTGCCATCCTGATAGGGATAGAAACGAGTCAGCAAACTAGTAATGGTTGACTTGCCGCTCCCGGAACGCCCGACCAATGCCACCGTCTGCCCGGGTTCAATGCTGAGGTTGATGTTCTCTAACGCGGGTGTTTCTTTGCCTTGATAGGTGAATGTGACGTTGTTAATCCGTAAGTCACCTTTCGCTCTTACTAACTCTTTCGTGCCGTTATCAGTTTCCTCTTCTTCGTCTAAAACAGCAAAAATACTGGCACTAGCAGCCATCCCTTTTTGAAATTGACTATTGACCGAAGTGAGCTGCTTCAAGGGCCGCAGTAACATGATCATGGAGGTGATGATGACGGTAAAGGTGCCAGGAGTGAGCGTTTCCATCATGCTGTCAAAACTTGCAACAAACAGCACTGTGGCTAAGGCGAAAGAGGCAATAATTTGAATCACCGGTACGCTAATGGCACTGGCAGCAACCATTTTCATATTTTGGCGGCGGGTTTTATTACTGATCTTTCTAAACCGCTCAGACTCGATCGCTTGTCCGCCAAACGTTAACACCACTTTATGGCCATTTAGCATCTGCTCGGCGGAGGTGGTGATATTACCCATCGCATTTTGGATCTGACGACTAATTTTCCGAAACCGCTTACTGACGAAACGCACGACCACAGCGATGATCGGACCGATAAGTAAAAATATGAGTGACAACTGCCAGCTCTGATAAAACATCAAAGCCAGCATACCGACGACAAACGCACCTTCTTTAACGATGATTACCAAGGTCTTGCTCGCAGCATTTGCGACCTGCTCGGTGTCATAGGTGATCTTGGATATCAATTGACCGGTGGTTTGCGAATCAAAATAGGGCACAGGCATTCGCATCATATGATCGAACAGTGATTGCCGCATCGTCATCACTACGTTGCTACCTACCCACGACAAGCAATAGGTAGAGACAAAATTAAATAATCCACGAAGACAAAACGCACCCACCACAAATATCGGCGCGTAAGTCAGCACCCCGGGGTTTTTATTTGTCAGGCCCTCATCAATTAATGGCTTAATGGAATAGATAAATAATGAATCGATACCGGCGTAACCAACCATCGCAACAATGGCCGCGATGAAACCCAGCTTATAGGGCTTCATATAGGAAATAAGGCGCTTAAAATTCGATTGTTGCGTAGTTTCGCTCACTATGGCGTTCTCATCACTTAGAAAAAACAGGTTATTCTACCGTGCCTTACGGCACCCGGACAAACGTTGATACCACTTAGCATGGCTAAATACGCCTGTTCTTTGGCGATAATGCGCCACACTAAGCCCTTCAGTTGTCACTTCAATACTGATTTGACCGCTACAAGCTGTATCGAGTGTTTCCACTGATAACGAATGATAACGCTCTTTCACTTCTTCCGCGGGAAACCGATAGCGATTATAGGCGCCACGACTAAACACCGCATAATCGGGAGCAACAGCAGTCAACCAAGCCAAAGAGGAGGAACTGCCGCTACCATGATGGGGTGCCAGCAAGACATTACTGGGAAGAGTCACGCCATTACGCAACATTTCCAGCTCAGCTGAACGTTCAATGTCACCGGTCAACATTAAACTATGGCGGCCATCAGAGATATGTAACACGCAGCTTCGATCGTTCTTGTTACGAGTTAAAGGAAGAGACGGGCTGAGCATGTTTATCTCAAGCTCGTTAAAAAATAGTGTTTGCCCGGCCTGGCAACGGACACGCTCTAGTTGCTCGCTAGACAGATCACGATGAGACCCGACCGTTGGCGATATCAAAGTACCAACATCCATCTTACTTAAAACAGCTTCAGCCCCACCAACGTGGTCGGTATCATCATGGCTTAATACTAGGTAGGTTAATCGGCTAATGTTGTGCTGAATCAGCCAAGGCACCACTGTATGTTCCGCAACAACAAAGCCACTCTTATATCGGTTTCCCGTATCATAAAGCAGTACGTCATCCCCTTGCTGGATGACCACCGCCAGTCCCTGCCCCACATCAAACACCTCGATCTGCCAACGGCTTGGATCTACTGTTCTTAATGACAGCAATAGCGGTGAGCTCGCCAGGCAAAGCGCTAATGGCCAAAAACGGCGATTAACAGCAACAAGTATTACGGCAAAAAACAGTAAGCAAGCAACGATGATGGGCAGTATATAGGTACCTAAGCCACCAGAGCTGAGCCAATTCAACCACCATGTAAACAGAGCCAAAATCTGGTCGACAAACACAAACATGGATCCCGCAAGCACTGGGGAAAACAGCAATATAACCACACTAACAAGCAACAAAGGCACAACTACAAACGTAATTAATGGCACAACCAACAGGTTACTTATTGGCGTTAGCGGCGCAACAAAGCCAAGCTGCAACAAAGTCAGTGGCATCATCATCACAGAGAGCCCCAATTGCATCACCAGTAGCTCAGCTATTTTGCGTGAAATAGCCTGCCCTTCCCTGCGACACCACCACCAGTGCAGCAAAGCGATGTTGGCCACAGCCCCGAACGACAACCAAAAACTAGCGCCATATAACACCGCGGGTGAAACAATAACGAATAGCGCCATCAATGCCAGTAGCCCAGTCATGCGACTGATCCGCACATGTAAGCAAGAAAGAGCACACCAAATAGCTATCCCAAACCATGCTCGTTGTGCTGGCAATGCAAAACCTGACAACAGCGCGTATACACCGCTCACCGACAAAGCTAAGCAGATAACCAGTGGTACTTTTACAGTGATCCGATTAGATAGGTAGGGCACCCAGCCCATGACAGCGGTCAGCAACTTATGAGCGAGGAGAAAAATCAGTCCGATATGTAAACCTGATATCGCGATCAGATGGCTTGTGCCAGTTACACTAAGCAGCTGCCAGCGGTCACTAGAGATCAAACTACGATCACCTAACGTCAAAGCTAATATCAGATCTTTATGGCTTAACGATTGAACGAGAGCACTAATTTTTGCACGTAGCTGCTCTCGATAGTTCGTAGCCGTTGTTAACTGTCGAATTTCGCCGCGAATATATCCTGCGGCGTGTACCTCTTGACTCACCAGGTATTTTTCATAGTCCATCCCCCCGTCATTGGCGAAGCCCACAGGCGGCTTTAGGCGCACCCGCCACTGCCAAACATCGCCAAGCTTTGGCGTGAGCTCGGTGTGATACCAATTTAGCTTGACCTTTCCTTGCCAAATTGGCGGTGCAAATGGATATCCTATACTGTCAGACGACTCGTACGCTTTTAGCCGAACCATAAAACGCCAACCATCGTCAATGCGCCGTGGTAATGAAATGATCTCACTAGTTGTGGTAATGTCTTGCCCCGCTAATTCATCGGGTAGAATATTAGCTGCGTAATTGGCGTTAAATAGACAGAGCCAAGTGACTCCGGCGAGCAAAGCTAGGCAGGTTCGACACCACTTTTGACGACACCAGGGCAGCAATAAAATACTGCAACTGAACCAAACGGGGTCAACCACCCAAGGTGATTGCGCAGCCGTGATGGCGCCAATAAGAAATCCGATAAAAATTGATTGCACAGTAGCTTTTGTTAATAAGAAATTTGAGACTGGGTTTACACACTATATGCCAAAAAAGACGTTAAAGCGGTTCATGCCCAGCCATGAAACTATCAAAAGCCATAAGTACTTACAGATGTTCGGCACCCTACTGCACGATCCGAACCTGTTTCATCTCAATCGACGCTCTGCGGCTGGCGCTTTTGCCATAGGTCTGTTTGTGGCATTTCTACCGATCCCATTTCAGATGGTGACCGCCGCCGCTATCGCAATCTTTATCCGGGTTAATCTGCCGTTATCAGTGGCATTGGTTTGGATCAGCAATCCAATCACTATGCCCCCGCTATTTTATAGCGCCTATCTGGTGGGCGTATGGATCACTGGAGGCAGTGAAAAGGCGTTTAGCTTTGAACTCTCTTGGCAAGGTTTAGCTGACAGTTTTGCTCACCTAGGTTACCCATTTATTCTAGGCTGCTTGATCTGTGGTGTGGTGTCAGGGGCAATAGGCTATTTTGCTATAAGATTACTGTGGCGTTATTCGGTAGTTCGCCACCTGCGCCAACGCAGGCAGCGACGCAGTTAGACTGATTGTCCAAGCACATTGGCTGGCAATATTTTACTCGCTTTCCATGCCGGATAGAGTGTTGCCAGCAGAGACAAAGCAATCGCAACAATCACGGTAAACACGACGTCGCTGATACTAAGCAAAGACGGCAGAAAGTCGATAAAGTAGATCTCGGCGTCCAGTAGTTTATGCCCTAACAGCCGCTCTACACCCTGCGCAATTTGCCCTAACGAACTGGCTATCAAGACACCGAGTCCCGCTCCAATCAGACTTCCCAGTACGCCGTTAAATAGCCCCTGTAAGATAAAGATCTTCATCACCATAGCATCTGTCGTCCCCATGGTTTTCAAGATCGCTATCTCTGACTGCTTATCCTGTACCGCCAGTACCAGCGTCGACACGATATTAAAACTGGCCACAGCGATAACCAAGGTTAACACCATATAGACGATCCCGCGGACCAATTGGATATCGCTATATAGATGCCCTTGGGTACGTGTCCAGTCACTGATATAGAGGTAATGCGCCATCTCATAGGCTGCGTTCCTTACCAAGCGGGGCGCAGCCATCACATCGCCAAATTTAAAGCGGATCCCCTGCACACCACCTTGCCACCCGCTCAATTCTGCAGCGGTATCAATAGAGATTAACGCGGCACTCGCGTCCAGTTCACCACCCATCTGAATCAAGCGCTTCACTACAAACATCTTACGCTTTGGCGGCTTCATTCTCATCTGCGGGTCAAGCGTCGGGATCAGCATCATCACCTTGTCGCCGACGGCAAGCGACAGCTCATCCGCAATGGTTTTACCGAGCCACAATTCATTATCAACCAAGGTGTCTGCAGGCTCAGGCAACAAATACGCGCCGATATCCGACACATCTAATTCATAATCGAGATCAACGCCACGAGATTCAATCGCCTTCATTTTGCCACCTCGTTCAAGCATCGCATTGAACTTCACGAAGGGCGCAGCGGCAACCACGGCGGGATCGGCTATCGCGGATGCCGATAGTGATTTCCAATCGACAATCGGCTCCCTCACAGCAGTTACTTCACCGTGGGGAACCACCGAAAGTAAACGATCTTTAAGTGCCTGTTCAAAACCATTCATAGCGCTAAGTAAGGTGATCAACACCATCACCCCAAGCGCAATACCAAAGGTCGAGGAAGCTGAGATAAAAGAGATAAACCGATTACGTTGCCGAGCGCGACTAAAACGGAATGCGATCCAAAGTGCCAAATGCTGCATCAGTGTGCTGGCTCCTCAAGCAAACCGTTGACCAGCGATATCTTACGGTGCAACCGCCCTGCCAGTGCCAAATCATGGGTCACGACGATAAAACTGGTACCGAGTGTTTCATTTAGGCTCAACATCAACTGATACACTGCTTCACCAGTATTGGAATCGAGATTACCCGTCGGTTCATCAGCTAACACAATGCGTGGCTCAGTCACCAATGCTCGGGCAATAGCGACGCGCTGACGTTCACCACCGGAAAGTTCCGACGGCCGATGTTTCTCACGGTGCGATAAGCCGACGCGCTCCAACATTTTTGCCGCCCTTTTACGTGCGTCGCTGCCTGAAACACCGCCGATCAACAGTGGCATCGCCACATTTTCCAACGCATTGAACTCTGGTAATAGGTGATGAAATTGATAAACAAACCCGAGCTTTTTATTACGAAGTTGGCACTGCTGTGTGGCGCTCATCTGATAGATATCATCGCCATCAAGGATCACCTTCCCCTCCGACGGTGTATCCAAAGCCCCTAACAGATGTAACAAGGTGCTTTTGCCTGAGCCCGAAGAGCCGACAATCGCCAACATCTCACCCTCATTGACCGACAAGCTAACGCCTTTTAATACCTCTGTTGTTAACTTACCTTCTTGATAGGTCTTAGATACCGAATCACAGACCAGTAACGGCTTACTCATATCTTAATGCTTCCGCAGGTTGGATCTTAGATGCCCGCCATGCGGGATAGAAAGCGGCCGCGATACAAAGCGCCACCGCGACGCTAGCCAACATGGCCACTTGCTCAATTTGATACTCCACAGGCATTGAGCGATTGCCAAGGCCCGGCGCAGGTACCAGGGGTAGATTTAATATCGGCGTCAACACATCAAGGTTCAACACAATCGCCGAGCCGATAATCAACCCCAACAAAGTACCAACGACACCGTTGTAGATGCCCTGAAAAAGAAAAACCGTCTGCACGCCAGCGGGGGTTAAGCCCAAGGTTTTAAGGATCGCGATCTCGGCGCGTTTTTCACCAACCAGCATCACCAACGCAGAAACGATATTAAACGCCGCGACGGCAATGATCAGTGACAGCAGCAACCACATCATATTCTTTTCCATTTTCACCGCCGAAAATAACTTCCCCTGACTTCGGCTCCAGGTATCCACCTGCCATTTCGCTGGTAATAGGCTAGTTAACTTGGTCGCCGTTTGGTCAGCCAGAAAAGCATCATCCAGATATAACCTGATCCCCTCGGCGCTACCGATTGGTTTGCGGGTCAAACGGGCAGCGTCATCACCATGGATCAACACGACAAAAGTATCGATATCGGCGCCGACCTCATACATACCCACCACACGGAAACGCCTTTGACTTGGCATTCTTCCCATCGGGGTAAATACACTGCCCTCAGCAACCATTAAACGAATAGAATCACCAACATTAACGCCCAGTTTGGCGCCCATACCACGTCCAATCACCACACCAAACTCACCACTTTTCAACCAGCCAAGTTCTCCTGAAATCATGTGGTTGCCGATGGTCGAAAGTGCCGTTTCTTGCTCTGGCCATACACCATAAATCATCGCCCCGCGTAGGGTTTTGCGGCTTTGTGCCATCCCCTCGCTAGCAATAAACGGCGTCGCCCCTTTCACATGTGCAATCGTCGAAGACTGTTCTATGAGATCTGGCCACGCTTTGATTGGCGAGCCATCTTCAGCTTGGATGGTCACCTGAGGCACTATGCCCAAAATACGGCGTTTCAGTTCCGACTCAAACCCATTCATCACTGAGGTGACGATAATTAAGGCGGCTACACCAAGCATCACACCGGTGATAGAAAAAAAGTTAATAAAGGAGATAAACCCATGCCCTTTGCGGGCTCGGCTGTATCTTAGACCTATAAATAAGCTGGCAGGATGAAACATCTGTTCCTTTGCGGTAGACGCTTTAGTTGTATGTATGCATAAACAGGGGGGATAATAAGATCTATTCACTAGAGATAACAAGCAAGTGGCACCGATAGCCCATGACTGATCAATATTTTTCTGTACCTTATCGACTACCTATCAACGTGATCGTGATGCCGGAGGCGACACCGATCCCCGATCAGCAGCAGCTCATTGATGAGATCCCAGAGCCATTCCGCTTGGCTTCTGAAGTCTCCACTTTGGATCAGGGTACCGTGCGCGCGTTACGAAACATGGGCGACGTCGCCGATGAGATATCTAATTTTCTTGAACTACAAGCACGCAAAATCAACGTAATCATGGGCTACCTGCTGTCGATGCAAGACGATCCTGATTTGCGCCACCACACCGTAAGTTTTGGTGCCAGTGAGTTCTGCTATACATCAGCACAGCCATTGGTGGCTGGCCGATTAATCCAAGTAAAAATATTTCTTCACGATGAAGCCGCTGCCGTCTTCGCCTATGCCGAAGTGATCAGTTGTGACCAGGACGCTGACAGTCATCTAATTGGTGCAAAATTTGTCACCCTCAGAGAAGAAGATCACGAGATGCTGATCAGAGCAACTTTGCATGTTCAGTCAAAGCTGTTAAAACAACGCGCCGAACAACGTAAAGGAGACAATGGGTGATCCAACGCGCTGCTTATCTGCCCGCAGAGTGGGCGCCTCAAGATGCGGTATTGCTGACCTGGCCCCACGACCAGACAGATTGGGCTACGCAGCTTGAGCATATCGAGCCCGTCTATATTGATATGGCGAAAGCGATCACCCGCTTTGAGCGCCTGATTATCGTCGCCAGAGATCTGCCTCTGCGCGCGCATATCGCTAAACTGTTGAGCCATGCCGGTGTCGTTATGAGCCGTGTACGCATCCTGATCGCTACAAGCAATGACAGTTGGGCGCGAGATCATGGTCCAATCACTGTTTTTGATGGCCACCAAATGCAACCACTCTCCTTTACTTTCAACGGTTGGGGCGGAAAATATCCCAGCGAGCTAGACAACCAGATCAATCAACAACTGGCCGATCAGGCGCTGTTCAAGGCAGCCATAGTCAACATTGATTTGGTGCTTGAAGGGGGCGGTATCGAAACGGACGGCCACGGTACACTGTTGCTCACAAAGCAGTGCTTGCTCAATCCAAATCGTAACCCTGGGCTCGATCAAACCGCGATAGAACAGCGATTAAATGAACTACTCTACGCCGACCATTTCCTTTGGCTCAGTCACGGCGCGCTCGAAGGTGATGACACCGATAGTCATATCGATACACTGGTACGCTTTGCACCCAACGACACCCTGGTGTATGTCGCCTGTGACAAGGTAGACGATGAACACTACCCAGAACTACATGCAATGGAATTAGAACTAAACGCGCTACGAAACCGCCACGGCGCTAACTATCGTTTACTCCCCTTGCCATGGCCACAAGCCAAATACAGTAGTGAGGGCGAGCGTTTGCCCGCCACCTATGCAAACTATCTGATTATAGATGGCGCGGTGCTGGTGCCTATTTACGACGATCCAGCCGATGAACAGGCACTTGCGGTCATTGCGCAAGCGTACCCAGGGCGTGAAATCATAGGCATCGATTGCCAAGCAGTGATAGCGCAATTTGGTAGCCTGCACTGTCTCACTATGCAAATCCCAAAAGGCACGCTCGCCTAACGGCGCTAGCAAAGGAGCAAAGATTATGTCACGCACTCTCAATGTCGCCCTGCTTCAGCATGCCTGTAGCGACAATCTAAATGACAACCTGCAGCACACCTGCGACCTGATCCGTCAGGCTAAATCCGGCGGCGCCGAATTGGTGGTGCTGCAAGAACTGCATCGCAGTCGCTATTTTTGCCAGCAGGAAGATGTTGATTACTTTGATTTGGCAGAAACCATACCCGGCCCAAGTACTGACGCCCTAGGTGTTCTAGCTAAAGAGCTAGACATCGTCATTGTCGCGTCGCTGTTTGAAAAACGTGCCGCGGGCCTTTACCACAATACCGCAGTGGTACTAGAGAATGATGGCTCGATCGCCGGTAAGTATCGCAAAATGCATATCCCCGATGACCCTGGGTTCTATGAAAAATTTTACTTCACCCCTGGCGATCTTGGCTTTGAGCCCATCGACACCTCAGTGGGTCGCCTTGGCGTATTGGTGTGCTGGGATCAGTGGTTTCCGGAAGGCGCTAGGCTGATGGCTATGGCCGGTGCCGAACTGCTTATCTATCCAACCGCCATAGGTTGGGATCCCCGTGACGACGACGCAGAAAAAGCGCGCCAGTTAGATGCTTGGATCACAGTGCAACGCGGTCACGCCATCGCCAATGGCTTGCCGGTGTTGAGTTGTAACCGCATCGGCCATGAGCCGGATCCTGCTGACAGCAACCCAGGCATTCAGTTCTGGGGCAACAGTTTTATCACTGGCCCTCAGGGCGAGTTTCTGGCTCATGCCAAGGAAACGGAGACGCTGTTAACCGCGACTATCGACATGGAACGCTGTGAATCCGTGCGCCGCATCTGGCCCTACCTTCGCGATCGCCGTATCGATGATTATCAAGATCTTACTAAACGTTTTAGGGACGCATGAGTACATTGAGCCAATTCAACCTGCTTAATCCACCAACACTCGGCAAAGCTGGGGATATCCAACTTTGGGGCGAAGCGCTTTCGACCGCAGAATCGCTCGCATTGGCGGAAACAGTGTCCCGTCATCCAGGGATCAGTTTGATCATCACTGCGGATACGCCTACCGCCCTGCGTTTGGAATCTGAGCTGGCTCACCTATTGCTGGCGCAAGAGGTTGAGGTATTACTGTTTCCCGATTGGGAAACCTTACCTTACGATAATTTTTCGCCACATCAGGATATCATCTCACAACGCTTATCAACCCTGTATAAGCTGCAGCAGGCCAAGCAGATTGATGCACAAATGGCCTTAATCGTACCCGTTGCCACTTTGAGCTTGGTAACCGCACCGCCTAGCTATTTAAGCGGTCACACCTTGTTTGTGAATAAGGGACAGAGCCTGCCCCTCGACAAGCTTAAAGAGCAGCTCGCCTATTCCGGCTACCACCACGTACAACAGGTGTTGGAGCATGGTGAATTCAGCGTCCGAGGATCCATTTTGGATCTCTATCCCATGGGCAGCACTGTGCCCTACCGTATCGATTTCTTTGACGATGAAGTCGATTCGATCCGGCCGTTTGACCCAGAAAGCCAGCGTTCGGAAGCCCCGATCGACGCGATAAACCTTTTGCCGGGGCATGAGTTCCCCACGGACGAGTTTGCCATTGAACGTTTCCGCACTCAGTTTCGCGAACAGTTTGCCGTCAGTAACGCCAAAGAATCACTGTATCAGCAGGTAAGTAAGAAGTTGATGCCGGCCGGCATTGAGTACTATTTGCCACTGTTTTTCGAACAAACAGGAAACCTGTTTGACTACCTGCCGGAAAGCGCGCAACTGTTGCAGGTCGGGGATCTTGTTGCTGCTGCCGAACATTTTGCCCGTGATGTGCAGCTGCGTTATGACGACCGCAGCATCGATCCACTCAGGCCATTGCTTAAACCGGACCAACTGTTCCTGCCAGTGGAAAAACTGTTTGCTGAGTGTAAACGTTGGCCTCGCGCACAACTGACCACCGCTTCTCAGCCGAGTAAAGTCGGCCGCTTTAATCTGGCGGCCAATGCGGTAACTGACATCGCCGTTAATCACAAATATGCCGAGCCCCTCACTCACCTAAAGCACTATCTGAAAGAGCATTCAGCACAGGTACTGTTTGTCGTTGAGTCGGAAGGCCGCCAAGAAGCACTGTTAGACCTTTTACATAAAGCGGGCATACGGCCAAACAAAATCCAATCAATAATGGCGTTTGTTGCCAGTAAAGATGCTTATGGCATCTTGGTCGCGCCGTTTGAGCACAGCGTCACACTGGCATCGGTGCCACTCACCATCATCACCGAAACCGAACTATTCGGGAATCGCGTTCGTCAGCGCCGGCGCCAGAAATCCAGCCGCGCATTGTCACCAGATCAGCTGATAAGAAACCTGGCTGAGCTACAAATTGGCCAGCCGGTTGTCCACATGGATCACGGCGTTGGTCGCTACGCCGGTCTACAGACCTTGGAAGCTGGCGGGATGACCAGTGAATTTGTCACCTTAGAGTATGCCGGCAACGCCAAGCTCTATGTGCCAGTCACCTCACTCAATATGATTGGTCGATACAGCGGTGCGGAGCCAGAAAACGCGCCCTTGCATAAATTGGGCAACGAAAGCTGGGGCAGAATTAAGCGTAAGGCCGCAGAAAAGATCCGTGACGTCGCCGCCGAGTTACTGCAAATTTACGCCAATCGCGCCGCGCGCTCAGGGGTCGCTTTCAATCTCGATAATGATTACAAAGCGTTCTCCGAGAGTTTTCCATTTGAGGAAACCGTGGATCAGAAGAGCGCTATCGCCGCGGTAATCAACGATATGTCAGCAGCAAAATCGATGGATCGCTTGGTTTGTGGCGACGTTGGTTTCGGCAAGACAGAGGTAGCGATGCGCGCCGCTTATGTCGCTGTTAGCAATGGCAAACAGGTCGCCGTTCTGGTACCAACCACGCTGCTCGCCCAACAGCATTACGACAACTTCCGCGATCGATTTGCTGGCCATGCTGTTAGCATCGAAGTACTTTCCCGCTTCCGCACAGCGAAGCAAACCCAACAAGTGCTAGACCAACTGGGCGAAGGTAAAGTTGATATAGTGATCGGGACGCATAAGCTGCTGCAGCAACAGATCCCATTTAACGATTTAGGCTTGCTAATTGTCGATGAAGAACACCGGTTTGGCGTTCGCCAAAAGGAGAAGATCAAGGCCCTGCGTGCAGACGTTGATATCCTCACATTAACAGCCACACCGATCCCGCGGACATTAAATATGGCACTAGGTGGCATGCGAGATCTGTCTATCATCGCCACCCCGCCAGCCAGGCGACTAGCAGTGAAAACCTTTGTTCGGCAACGGGACAACCACCTGATCCGAGAAGCCGTCATGCGCGAACTACTCCGCGGCGGCCAAGTCTACTTCCTTCACAACAGCGTCGACACCATCGAACGCACTATGGAAGAGCTAACCGAACTGTTGCCAGAAGCGCGCATCTCCGTTGCCCATGGCCAGATGCGGGAGCGTGAACTCGAACAGGTAATGACTGATTTCTACCATCAGCGCTATAACATCTTGCTTTGTACCACCATCATAGAAACGGGGATTGACGTAGCAAGTGCGAATACCATCATCATGGATCGGGCTGATAAGCTGGGCTTAGCTCAGCTGCACCAGCTTAGAGGTCGTGTCGGGCGTTCTCATCACCAAGCCTATGCCTATTTACTCACACCACCGCCGAAACGATTGACAAAAGATGCGCAGAAACGCTTAGAAGCAATTGCGGAGCTTGAAGATCTCGGTGCTGGTTTTGCGTTAGCGACCCACGACCTCGAGATCCGCGGCGCTGGCGAACTGCTCGGTGAAGATCAGAGTGGGCAAATAACGGCCATAGGTTTCAGTTTATATATGGAGATGTTGGAGCACGCCGTTGATGCACTGCAGAACGGCGAACCGATCAACCTCGAAGATGATCTTGGTAAACAAACTGAAATTGAACTGAAGATCCCAGCTCTGCTGCCAGATGATTACATTTTTGAGGTAAATCTGCGCCTGTCATTTTACAAGCGCATCGCCGGTTGCAGAGATCAACAATCCCTAGATGAATTGCAGGTCGAACTGATCGATCGTTTTGGCCTACTGCCAACGCCAGCCAAGAATCTATTCAAGATTAGTGAACTGCGCTTGCTGGCGGAAAAACTCGGCATTAAACGTATCGACGCCCATGCAAAAGGCGGTGTTGTTGAGTTTGCTAGCAAGACATGTGTCGACCCAACGTTTATCATTCGTCTCATCCAAACACAGCCTGCGCAATATAGGCTGGAAGGTGCCGACAAGTTTAGATTTATCATACCTTCACAAACCAGCGAACAACGACTGGTATTGGTAGAGCAAATGCTGGCAGAATTCAGCAATCACAGCGATTTAAAACATAAAAAGGACAGAGCTCGATGAAGCGAAACCGGATCCTGACGCTGGCATTAGCACCAGCCGTATTAATGGCAGGGCCACTTTTCTCCGCCAGCGTCGTTGCCGAAGAGGAAGAACCCCGTTGGTTCGAGGTGGAAGTGATCCTATTTAGCCGCAACGTGCCTGCCGACAGCGTTAATGAACATTGGCCTTCAGAAGCCAATAAACTCGACACTCAGAATGCACCAGATCTGCTGTCTGCACTGCTTTTCCCCGCAGAGGAAGTCGCACCTGTCGACGACAGCTACTGCATCCCAGCGGATCAGCTGACAACAGATCCCGTTATGGACGGCGCTGCAGCAACACCAGACAGCCTTGAAGCAGGTACGCCAGAAGTAGCAGGCGAAACAAAGGCGCCTTTAAGCGACAGCGAACAGATCCCGCAGCCCTGTCCACCGAGTGAGCTAGAGGATGCCGCACCGGCTACATACGCTAAAACAGACGTTCCCGAGATTGTCGTTGCCCCAGCGCTACCAGACTTTGATGTCAGCCCCTACCTGATTGATGACCAATCGCTGCAATTAGTCGCCCAGCGTAAAGTTATTGAACGGCGACCAGAATTCAAAATGATGTTACATACCGGTTGGCGTCAAGCCATGGTGCCACGCAAGCAGAGCGCAAAATGGCATCTATTTGCTGGTAAGGACTTTACTGACCAATTTCTAGCTGATGGTACATTGCGCCATAAGCCTGAACTAGCAACAAGCAATCAAGCACCCTGTCCCGTGGGGACAGTGACTATCGATGGTGAGTGCATTATCAGTGACAACGCAGCATCGGAAAACCCAGCACCGGGTGCTAACGCCGATGCCCCTGCAGCGCCACAGCCATTAACCACTGAAGAAGTACAAGCCAACATTACAGAGATGCTGGCTGCCCAAGAAACGGAACTAGCGGCAGCGATGGCTGCGCAAGTGGAAGTCGAATCTGCTGACACACCAATCATGCCATTGTGGCAACTAGACGGGCTGTTCCGCGTCTATCTGGAACACTACCTCTATATCGATGCCGATTTCGACTACCGCATTGCCGGTGAACGTGAACTACCGTTGCTGATTGAGGATCCATCATCAACCTATGGCAGTGCTGACAACCTCGAAATGACAGATCCGCTAGCGACACCTGAGCCGATACTCGCCATCGACAACCTTGAGCAAAGTTTGGCAGCAGAAACTCTACCTTTAACCCAACAGGAAGATCCTGAAGCTGGCGGCACGCTGGTAACAACAAAGCCCACAGAGGGCTACCTTTATAGGTATCGCCTAAGCCAAAGTCGTCGATTACGTAGTGGCGAATTGCACTATTTTGACCATCCTTTGGTGGGGATTTTGGTACAGATACGCCCCCACGACTATCGTGAACCGCCAACGCCAACAGAAGTAGATACAAGTGCAGCGGTAGACGCAACAACATCTACAGAAGTAGCAGCCCCAGCAAGTGACACGCAACCGGCGAGTTAACTAGAGGTTCAGTTAGTTCTGTTTTAAAAGCGCCAGGAGACAATCTGGCGCTTTTTTTTCGCCAATCAGAGTAGTGAGAAATGCAAATGCTTAAAGGCGTTCATCATATAGCGATCATCTGCTCCGATTACCCACGCTCGAAACATTTCTATTGTGAAGTACTTGGTTTAAAGATCATCGCAGAAAACTATCGTGCAGAGCGCCGTTCATACAAATTGGACTTGGGCCTGCCAGATGGTACGCAGATCGAGCTATTCTCTTTTCCTGATGCACCAGAGAGACCAAGCTATCCCGAAGCACAAGGTTTACGCCACCTTGCATTTGCAGTCAGCTCAATGAATGAGATGGTGGCATACCTAAGTGATCACGACATAAAGAGTGAGCCGATCCGAATCGACGAATATACCGGCAAGCGCTATACCTTTTTCGCTGATCCTGACGGGCTCCCCATAGAGCTTTATGAAGTCACAGAGCATCCCATAACGCCAAAAACGTCATAGCATGGCTTGTTGCGATCACTCGGACTTACGCTTCCTCATGATGGCCTTGATGCGCGCAATAGTAAGCGGATAGATGCAGACACCTACGATCGTAATAAACAGCAACCCAAGCCCGCTAAACAACCAAACCTTTGTGTTAGAAGGTGTCAATTTGGGCAAGCGCTTACCAGCCGCTAGGTAATCTACAACCCAGAGGTCACGCTGCAACAGGAACCACTGCTGGCGCTGGGTTTGCGCCATACGCTGCAACTGCAACTCACTGCTCACGGAACAGTTTTGCTGAACCAGCAGCACCTCGTCGTCACCAACTAAGGTGTTCGGATCAGCAACTGCCAACTTGGCGAGATCAGCAATATGGCGGTCAAAGCGGAATCTGTTGCCTTTAGCAAACACGAACCCCGATGGCTGCAACAGTGCCAGCCCTATCGCTGTTGATTCAGACTGATGCGATTGCAGGTATTGCTGCTGTAAAGCCAGAATTCGCCTTTTCGTCGGCTGTTCGCAAGCACGAACGGCCAATAAGCGCTCTGCTTCAGTTCGCCATGAGACTTGTTTAGCACTTAACTGTTTACGTATTTCACTTTGTTCTTGCACGAGCTTGGCATGGGAGCCTTTCATCGCTTGCTGGCAGGTAGGAGAAGAGACCGGCGGCTTAAAACCACTAAGGCTTAACTTCTCGCTGGCATTGCGCTCCAACAGCAGTAAGCTTTCCGCCGAAAGTCCACTCGTAACCTGCTTCCTTTGTTCCAGCCAAAGCAGTATTTGATCAAGTTTTGTTCGGTGACTATCGATCGCTTGCTGATAACGATTTTTACACTGGGCAACACCAGCAGAAGCTGCGACCTTTTTCCGCCCTGCCGCGCCCAGCTGTGCCTGCGCACGACCAACATTGTCTACTGAGCCATCCCAAAGCCGAAAATTGCGCTGATAAAGCCCACGCGCCTGTTCACATATCCCACGAGTATCCTGTGCCGAACACTCCGCTGCATGATACTCACGGATCGCGAGATTGACTGACACCCCCGCTTCTAGGCACAACATGTATGCAGGCCTGCTCCACGCCGCGATAGGACGACAATAATGCTTCAGCTTATTGTCGATATCCGAATCAGGCACGGCAACACCAAGGCCTGGTACTCGTTCAGGGGGCTCAGGTTTAAATGCCTGAGCGCTGAACGAGAACAACAGGCCGAGCCCGAGATAGAGTACGTTGATCAATACTGAAGACGCGTATTTACTCATTAATGTAATTTCAACGTTGGACGTAACGCACGGTTGATTTGACCAACCAGTAGTAGCAATAACGTCTTAAACCAGCCATGCAGTGCAAACTGGTGCATACGATACAAAGAGATATAAACGAACCGCGCTACGCGCCCTTCAACTCGCATTGATCCTCTCGTCAGGTTGCCCATCAGACTTCCCACCGTGGTGTACTTGCTTAATGAAACAAGCGAACCATGATCTTTATACTCATACGCTGTCAGCGGCTTCCCCTCTAACTGCGCGAGCAAATTCTTATACACGTGAGAGGCCATCTGATGCGCGGCCTGAGCACGTGGAGGGACAGGCTTTCCGTCTTCCTGAATACAACTCGCGCAATCACCCAATGCATAAATTGAATCATCGTTAGTTGTTTGCAACGTCGACTTAACCACCAGCTGATTAATACGATTGGTTTCTAAGCCGCCAATTTCTGCGAGAAAGTCTGGCGCTTTAATACCTGCAGCCCATACCATCAACTGTGCAGGGATCTCATCACCATCTTTGGTTTTCAAACCCGAACTGGTAGCTTCCGTCACCATGGTGGCGGTTTTTACTGCAACACCCAGATCTAATAATTCTTTGTGTGCAGCACCACTAATTCGCTCAGGTAGTGCAGGCAAGATGCGAGGCCCAGCTTCAACCAAAGTGACATTCAACTTATCGCGTCCGGCATCTTTAACACCGTACAGCGCGGCTTCTTCCGCCGCTTTATGTAACTCTGCAGACAGTTCTACGCCTGTAGCGCCTGCGCCTACAATGGCGATATCGAGGGTTTCATTCTTGCCGCCACCCACTTTCAAAAACGCATTGAGTAGCTCACGGTGAAAACGCCTAGCCTGTTCAGGCGAGTCAAGGAAGATACAATTGTCTCTAACACCTTGGGTATTAAAGTCATTGGACACACTACCTAGAGAGATCACCAAGTAATCGTAATCGAGCGTGCGTTCAGCCATGAGCTCTTCGCCCTTCTCGTCATTCATCGGCGCAAGAACAATTTGCTTACTGTCCCGTTCTATTCTCGATAAAGCACCCAGCTGAAATTGAAAATGATGATTGCGGGCATGAGCACGGTAACTAAGCGCATCAACACCATCATCTAACGAACCTGCAGCCACTTCGTGCAATAACGGCTTCCAGATATGGGTACGTTTTCTGTCAACCAGGGTGATCTCCGCTCTGCCCTTTTTACCAAGACGACGTCCCAGCTTAGTTGCCAACTCCAAACCACCGGCACCACCACCAACGACAACAATCTTAATTTCGCTCATTCGGCGCTCCTAAAAAAACAAAAGCGGGCCAAATGGCCCGCAAAACATGCTAGCTGTCACATAGTTTAAGCTATTCGCTCGATTCCTTAAATGCTTTAATCTGTTGCAGATGGGGCGAGAGCTTTTTGAACTTATGACTCTGCTCTTCGTCCCAAATCACATCGTAATATGGCGCCAAGGCATCATGGCTAACCGTGTTGTCATGCACCTCATCATTTCGAGACAATACGACTAACGTACGTCCCTTATTCTTATTGCGAAACTCAGACACACATTTACCGGCTATATCTTTGTATTCTTCCGGCCGATCGATCTTCCCTTCCATCGTTACCTCGGGTTGAAGGTTGGGATTAATGATCACCGATTTTATTCCCGCCAGAAAACCGATCCGCTCAGACCAGTAACCGCCTAATCCCACACCACAAATCAGCGGATTAGGATCCCCCGCTTCTCGGACATCCCGCATCACCTCTTTCAGTAGATGGCTCATATCGTGCTTTGGATGCATGGTGCTATACGTCACGGCGCGTACATCAGGGTCAATAAATTTAAGCTGTAGCACTTTCTCGTGATTGCCAGGACTTGTCGAATCAAATCCATGTAGGTAAATAATCATTTTCTGCTCCCAATTTTGCGCCAGCTTTCTGAATATAGGCGAATAAATCGAATCTACGAATGCGCTGAGTCAAAAGATAAGTTAAGCAAAATTTTCCGAAATGATCGCCTGTACCTGCTGCCATCGCGGTGACGCGGTCAAATTTGCCCAGCTTGGCGCCGCAGACTTACGCATCTTCTGCAGACGTGGGGAGTAAGATGGTGCCAATTTCTGCACCGAATCTAACACCTCAACTGCAGCTTTTCGATCATTGCAAACCAACAACATATCACAACCAGCAGCTAAAGCCGCTGCGGTACGCTCATGATAGTCGCCCATAACACTGGCGCCTTCCATCGTCAGGTCGTCAGAGAAAATAACACCGTCAAAATCGAGTTCGCCGCGCAGCACTGTTTGCAACCAATAAGGTGAAAAGCCTGCTGGCAGTGCATCAAGATCCGGATATATCACATGGGCTGGCATAATCGCATCTAGCTTGTGATCCGCAGATAAGCGACTAAACACGGTCATATCATAGTCGCGGATCATCGCACTTGGGCGCTCATCAACCGGCACTGCCACATGGCTATCTGCAGCCACCGAACCATGACCAGGAAAGTGCTTACCGGTGCTTTTCATACCCGCTTGATGCATACCGTCAATAAACGCCGATGCCAGCGAAGCCACTTGTGCAGGTTGACTATGGAAAGCGCGATCACCAATCACTTCACTGATGCCATTCAAATCAAGCACAGGTGCAAAACTAATATCGATATCAACCGCCAATAACTCTGAGGCCATCAACCAGCCAAAATGCGTAGCCCAGGATGACGCCGTTGCCATATCACCATCACACGCTGCAAAGATTTTTGCCATTGCTGGAATATGGGTAAATCCGTCGCGAAAGCGCTGTACTCGGCCTCCTTCATGATCAACGGCGATCAGCAGTTCTGGTCGAACGCTACGGATCTCGGCCACTAACCTGGTGATCTGTTCTCGGCTTTGGAAGTTACGACTAAAGAAAATCAATCCACCAACGGCGGGATGAAGTAAGAGCGCTTTCTCTTCCGCGCTCAACACTGTTCCTTCCAAGTCAATCATCACAGGCCCCATAGGCAAACCTTGCGACATTACTATTCCTCCCGATGCAACTCAGTTAAATCATTAATTAGCTCACTAAGTTTGTCATCTAAGTGTGTCTGTTGTTGTTTTGTCATTGATGTGGAGATATCAACGATCATCTGCGCGTAAAAACGCCGGTTCTTTTCGATAGCGGCAAGATACTCGCCCCCTCGGATCTCATCGAGCTGTAACAAAAGATGTTCAGCACTCTGCTGAAACTGCGCTGGCTGATTGCGCTTCGCTAACGTTTGTTCAAGCTCATCCACCCAACGGTAGCGATATGCGATCCAGAGATCAAAACTGCTCGTTCGGGTCTCACTCCACTCTTTAATTCGCAGGATTTGGCCGTCAGTTAATGACCCTAGCCAATCTTCCAGTCCCTCTTCCATCCCCTCACGCCACTCTTGCTGACGTTCCTCGAGGGTCTGCTCATCATGTTCGGCCTTTATTTCGTCTAGCTCTTCGCGCACAGTTGCAACTAACTGTCTGGCCTGTTCGTCACTTAAGCTCTGGCCAAACTCAACCAAGGGGGGAAACATCACTTCTATCAGTTGATACCAGTGCGCCCGCGCCTTCTTAGTGAAGCCAACGACCTCATCGATGGTGAGTTCAGATTTTAGTGCAGAACGGAGCGACTCAAGATCTGCCGCATACAGAGGCAGCTGCTCTTGCCGGTGCCAACTCAATACCTGAGCGAGAGAGCGGTCAACGAATGCCTCTTGCTCGCTATCCAGCGTTATATAGTCGTCAATCGTCCAAGGCACTATCCAGTCCAAATAGTTATAAACCATTTTAGTGCTACAGGCTGTCAGCGTTCCGATAACAAGCAGCATGAAAAACGTGCGTGTTATCCAACGCCATCGCGGCCGAGATAGATTATTCACGATTGACTAATACTCCATAGCTGATCACTTTTTCCACCTGTAACACTTGATTGATACCAGATTGTGACAACACGACACGACTGTTCAGCAAATTGCGGTAAAACTGGGACAACTGCGATGCCAGTGGCGAAGGTGCTTGTTTCGCTTCGGCGCTAACCCAGTTGATTAACCAGTTAATACGTTCGACAGGCGCCTGAGCGATCAGTTCTTTCAACTCATTTAAGGCGCCTTTCTCGCCCTGCTGCCACCTAGCGTACAAAGCAGAAAAAGCCTGCAACTGAGAGTATTCCTCCGATTGAATGAAGTTTTGCAACGCCAACGGCGCATTTTGCAATAACGTCAATACATTGAAATCAACATTGAGCTGGTGTTGTTGTAGCCAATCGGTTGCCTGCTCGGGTGATGCCGATAGCGGGTAATGTTGGCAACGACTAATAATGGTCGGCAATAACCGGCTCGAAACTGCCGTAGTCATTATGATAAACGTACCGGCGGGCGGCTCTTCAAGGGTCTTCAACAACGCATTCGCGGCGTTACTGTTCATTGCTTCTGCGCCAACAATCACAATGACTCGCCGACCCGACTGGTGAGTGGCTTGAGCGGTCACTCGCGTCAGTTCCCGAATCGCATCAACAGTGATCGTGCCCTTGTCATTGGCGGTAAGAAAAAGGTAATCAGGATGGTTTCCTGCGTCTTTCAATTGGCAGCTTTTACACTGGCCACAGGCGCGAAGATGCCCCAACTCTGTTGGTTGGGGTTGAACACAGATAAGCAGAGAAGCGAGATCATCGGCTAAGGTTCGCTTGCCAATACCGGCAACGCCAGTCAACAGCACCGCCGCAGGTAAACGATTGGCTGCAACACTTTGAGCTAACGTACCGTAGGCTGACCGCAGCCAAGGCATCTGCAATGCACTTAGCACTTGCTGAGCCACGGTAAAACCTCTTCGGCGAGCAGATCATTTATTTGTTGCGTCACTTGCGGTATGGCAACCCCAGCGTCAACGGTTCTAATACTTGGGTCTTGCTTGGCCAGGGTCAAGTAGCGCTCTCGTGTTCTCACGAAAAAGTCGAGCGCTTCCAGCTCAATACGATCTAATTCGCCCCGCCCTCGAGCCCTAGCTAAGCCTACTTCAGGATCTATATCCATGTAGAGCGTTAAGTCCGGTTTAAAGTCACCAAGCACTGCATGTTTTATTGCCTGGATCTGACCATCGTCAATCCCGCGACCACCGCCTTGATACGCGCGACTCGACAAGTCATGGCGATCGCCCAATACCCATTTCCCAGCGGCTAACGCGGGTTCAATAACCGTTTTGACCAACTGTGCGCGACTGGCATACATCAAGAGCAACTCAGTTTCCGGAGCGACCGGTTCATCCAGGGTCGGAGATTTCACGATATTACGTAGTTGCTCCGCCAACGGCGTACCACCTGGCTCTCTCGTTGTTAAGATATCGCGCACGCCGTGGGAAGCCAGAAACTCCGTCACCGCAGTGACAGCTGTGCTCTTGCCGGCACCTTCGAGCCCTTCGATAACAATAAATTTACCCGGGACTGTTACTTCACTCATTATCATTTTCCAAGAATATATTTTCTGACCGCTTGATTATGCTCTTTCAAGGTACGGGAGAAATAGTGACGCCCGCCACCGCTGGCGACAAAATAGAGGTAATCCGATTTTTCCGGTTTCACGGCTGCCATCAGCGAGTTAACTCCCGGCATCGCAATAGGCGTAGGCGGTAAAGCAGGGATCACATAGGTGTTATATGCGGTCTTTTGACGCAAATGAACCCGTTTAATATCCCCTTGATAGCTGTCCCCTAAGCCGTATATAACGGTCGGATCCGTTTGTAAGCGCATGCCTAACCTAAGGCGATTTTCGAATACGGAGGATATCCGAGGGCGTTCGTCATCAACGCCGGTCTCCTTTTCAATGATCGAGGCCATAATTAACACCTCATACTCACTTTTTAGCGGGATATCAGGATCTCGCTGCTGCCAAGCGAACTCAAGTTGGGCTTTCATTGCATCGTGGGCGCGCTGCAACAGTTCCAGATCAGTGCTGCCCTGAGTATAAAAATAGGTATCAGGATAGAGCCATCCTTCGACAGATGGCGACTCAATGGCTAACGCCTCTTTCACTTGCGCATCACTTAACTCACCCAGTGTGCGTTTTAAGCCTGGGGCTTCCAGTAGCTTCAGTCGCCAATCACGAAAACGTTCACCTTCTACAAAGGTCAATTGATACTGAAATTCAGCACCGCCACTGAGTAAAGCCAAACTTTCCCTGAGCGTAGCATTGGGCTGAATTTGAAAGGTACCGACCTTGATCGCTACAAGTTCAGGATAGACACGACCAACCAGCCGGCTTTGCCAGGCTCCGCGGATCCAACCTTGCTGCTGCCACTCATCCAATACTTTACGGTAATGACTGCCGCTAGCAACAGCATAAATGACCGGTTCATTGACAAAAAGCGGTTGATTTAAATAGCTATCAACACGAGCAAAGACTATTGCCACGGCGACAATACCCAGCATGGCTAAGCCAATGACAAACACACTAAAACGTTTCCAAAAACTCATCTATTTCCTTCCATGATGATCGCTTGCAGCCTTCGGCTAAAGGCAAAATCTTGCATCACTCGGCCATCAAATAGTCTGACAGGAACAACTTGTTGTACGCTGTTCGTTATCCAAATTTCATCTGCAGAACGCAATGCATCTAACGTACCTTTGACGACATTGAACGGGATATTTTCTGCGCTAAGCGTGTCCAACACAACTTGGCTCATCACCCCTGCAACCCCGGAACCGCAAAGATCGCATGTATATACAAGCTCATCTTTACGCCAAAATATATTGGCAGCATTTGTCTCTATTACATCGCCGTTAACATTGCAAAATACGGCATCATCAACGCCTAACGCCAACACCTCTTGCCTACCTAATACTTGCTCAAGGCGGTTAAGTGTTTTCAAACCAGCCAGCGCTGGACTAACACCCAGCTTAAATTTTGCGACACCTAAACTTATTCCATTCTGCTGCCATGCATCTACATGTGCAGGGACAGCGAACTGGCTGACAATCACAGAGGGCAGGTTACATCCTTGCGGGCTATAACCACGGCCACCGCTGCCTCGCGTAATAACCACCTTAATCACCGATGATGGCTGTGCTGATGCGGTCGCAAAAACGTCACGTTCTAAGCGATGCCAATCAATACCGGAAATATATAAACGCTGCGCACTGGTTTGCAATCGCGCCAAGTGGTGATCCCACCATTGAGCATGGCCGTCGGTAACCAACATAGTGGTAAAGAAACCATCGCCATACTGAAGGCCGCGATCGTTAACATCAATTTGAGATGAGGCTACGCCATTAATGAGGTGCAAAAGTGTTATCACAGATAATAAAAAAGCCTGATGCCATAAGGTATCAGGCTTTTTTATTCAGCAACAGTTTCCGTAACTTAGATTTTCTTCAAAAGCACGGATCCGTTGGTACCACCAAAACCGAATGAATTGCTTAGTGCATATTCTGCGTCCGTTTCTTGGGCGGTATGCGCACAATAATTCAGATCACAACCTTCGGCGGGGTTATCAAGGTTAATGGTGGGAGGAATAATCCCCTTCTCCAATACCAGTGCTGTGATGATGGTTTCAATCGCACCCGCAGCGCCTAGCAAGTGGCCTGTCATCGACTTAGTTGAACTGACCTTCAGGTCATAGGCATGTTCACCAAAGACTGACTTAACCGCAGCTGTTTCAGCAATATCACCTGCTGGTGTTGATGTACCATGAGCATTGATATAACCGACTTTGTCGTAATCAATACCAGAATCATTCAGCGCATTTACCATTGCCGCTGCGGCACCGCTGCCGTCTGCTGGTGGTGAAGTCATGTGATAAGCATCGCCGCTCATACCAAAACCAACCACTTCTGCGTACATCTTCGCTCCGCGAGCCTTCGCTGATTCATACTCTTCAAGTACGATCATGCCAGCACCATCTCCGAGCACAAAACCATCACGATCTTTGTCCCACGGGCGGCTTGCTTGCTGTGGTTCATCATTTCTAGTTGAAAGCGCCTTCGCAGCGGCAAAACCACCCAAGCCAAGTGGCGTACAAGCGGCCTCAGCACCACCAGCCAGCATGGCGTCAGCATCACCGTAGCAGATCATACGTGCAGCATGGCCGATATTGTGCACACCTGAGGTACAGGCGGTGACAATAGAAATATTCGGGCCTTTCAAACCGTATTTGATTGAAAGGTGTCCAGCTACCATGTTGATAATGGTCGAAGGTACAAAGAAAGGTGAAATCTTGCGAGGACCGCCAGCCAGCAGAGCTTCATGGCTCTTTTCGATGAGACCTAGCCCACCAATACCCGAACCAATCGCTGCGCCTACACGCGCTGCGTTTTCGTCTGTAATCTCCAATTTGGCATCTTCAATTGCCTGAATACCAGCGGCAATACCATATTGAATGAACAGATCCATCTTGCGAGCATCTTTCTTCGACATATAGTCTTCAACATTGAAGTCTTTTACCTGCCCAGCAAAGCGCGTGGAAAAAGCTTCAACATCAAACCCCTCAACAGGACCGATACCGCTTTTACCCGCTACCAGAGCCTGCCAGGACTCTTCAACGCTGTTACCAACAGGGGAAAGCATCCCCATGCCAGTGATTACTACACGACGTTTAGACACGTTCTGCCTCCATAAGGAGTTAACCCTACAAAAAACAAAGGCGGCTTAAGCGCCGCCTTCCTGAAATCTTTTTGATTAGTCCTGGTGAGACTGGACGTAATCGATAGCTGATTGAACAGTTGTGATCTTTTCAGCTTCTTCGTCAGGAATCTCAGTATCAAATTCCTCTTCAAGAGCCATCACCAACTCAACTGTATCCAGCGAGTCTGCACCGAGGTCATCAACAAAAGAAGCTTCGTTTTTCACTTCTTCTTCTTTAACACCCAGTTGCTCGATGATGATTTTTTTTACGCGTTCTTCAAGAGTGCTCATTTTCTATATTTTCCTTTATGAACAAATAACGCTTTCGCGAATTTTTGCCTAGTGTATTCGATAGGCCAAAAGATTCAAGCTATTGGCTAAAGAACTCAAAGTGGTCAAACCACGATTTTAGCGTTATTTATGAAAATTGCAGAACAAAATGTGTTCTTTGGTTAAACCATATACATGCCGCCATTTACGTGCAGCGTTTCGCCCGTAATATAGCCAGCCATATCAGATGCCAAAAAGACCACCGCTGAGGCAATTTCTTCTGGGCTTCCAAGACGTTCCATTGGTACCTGAGACAAAATAGCGCCGCGCTGACCTTCGTCAAGAGCATGTGTCATATCAGTTTCAATAAATCCGGGCGCGATCGCATTCACGGTGATTCCGCGACTGGCAACTTCCCGAGCCAAAGATTTAGTAAAACCGATCAAACCCGCTTTTGCTGCCGAGTAATTCACCTGGCCAGCGTTGCCCATAGTACCAACCACAGATCCGATATTGACGATACGACCGCCACGTTTCTTCATCATGGTACGAATGACTGCCTTACTCAGGCGAAACAGTGAGGTCAGGTTAGTATCGATCACTGACTCCCACTCATCTTCTTTCATTCGCATGAACAGATTATCTTTGGTGATGCCAGCGTTGTTAATTAACAGATCAACACCACCATGAGATTCTTTGATATCGGCAAACAATGTGTCAACCGACGCCTGCTCAGTGACATTTAGTACCTTGCCTGCACCATGTTCACCAAGATATTCAGCAATGGCGTTGGCGCCATTTTCACTGGTTGCTGTACCGATAACAAAAGCCCCCTGCTCTACCAGTTTCAGGGCAATTGATTTACCGATGCCACGGCTAGCGCCGGTGACCAAAGCAACTTTACCTTCCAGGCTCAAGTTCAATGACATGTTTTTTAATTCCTCAAATTATTTGGTCAGCGCGTTTTCAAGGCTGGCAAAGTCATTGACAGCAACACAAGTTGCAGAACGGTCAATACGCTTAATCAAGCCTGAAAGTACCTTACCCGGTCCTACTTCAACGAATTCAGTCACACCACCGGCGACCATTGATTGCACGGATTCAGTCCAACGCACAGGCTTATGTAACTGCCTAACCAACGCATCACGAATTTCAGCGGCGTCAGTGGCCTGAGCCACATCAACATTATTAACAACCGGTACAACAGGTGTTGCAAGCTCTACGGAATCCAACGATGTTGCCAGCTGTTCCGCTGCGGGCTTCATCAATGCACAGTGCGAAGGAACGCTAACCGGAAGCGGTAACGCTCGTTTGGCACCAGCTTCTTTACAAAGTTCATTTGCACGTGCCACAGCTGCAGCGGAGCCTGCAATTACAACCTGACCAGGGGAGTTAAAGTTCACTGCCGACACCACTTCATTCTCAGCGGCTTTCTCACAAGCAGAGATAATCTCTTCATCGCTCAGGCCGATGATGGCAGACATAGCACCTTCACCCGCAGGTACCGCCTGCTGCATGAACTTGCCCCGTTGCTCAACCAACTTAATCGCATCGACGAAAGACAACACTCCCGCACAAACCAAAGCGGAGTATTCGCCCAAGCTGTGACCGGCCATCACACTCGGCATTTCACCACCTTGGCTCTGCCAAAGGCGGAATAGCGCGACAGAACTAGCCAACAACGCTGGCTGCGTGCGGTCAGTTTGGTTCAAGTCTTCTACCGGGCCTTCAGATACCAGCTTCCACAAGTCATATCCCAGTACAGCTGATGCTTCAGCGAACGTGGCCTGAACGACCTCATTGTTCGCCAGATCAGCCAACATGCCAACGGTTTGAGAACCCTGACCAGGAAATACAAATGCAAACTTATTGCTCATAATCTTTTCACCTAACTACCATTCACATCAATGAATAATGGGTTTAATAACGAACCAGTGCCGCGCCCCAGGCAAAACCACCGCCAAAGGCTTCCAATAGCAGAAGTTCGCCGCGCTTAATCCGACCATCTCTGATGGCTTCATCGAGCGCGACAGGTACAGATGCCGCAGATGTATTCCCGGTGTTGTGTAGATTAACCACCACCTGATCCATCGACATCTTCAATTTTTTGGCTGTTGCCTGAATAATTCGCAGGTTGGCTTGGTGAGGAACCAACCAATCTAACTCCTGCTTATCCAGGTTATTGGCTTTGAGTGTTTGTTCAACCACTTCACTTAGCTTAGTGACGGCTACTTTAAACACCTCATTGCCCTTCATGAATAGCCAATCATGCTCCTTTTGCCCAGGCCGCATATTGCGGACTTTCAGCAAATCTCCATAACGGCCATCGGCGTTGATGTGAGTAGACAAGATACCCGGCTCTTCACTAGCAGTCAGAACCGCAGCCCCCGCACCGTCACCGAATAAGATGATGGTTCCGCGATCTTCCGGGTCGGTCATGCGGCTAAGGACATCAGCACCAATCACCAAGATATTCTTTGCTTGGCCTGTGCGGATAAATTGATCTGCCACGCTCAATACATAGCTAAATCCAGCACAGGCCGCCGCCACATCAAATGCAGGCATAGGTGGCGCGTTTAGGATCCGCTGTATTTCACATGCGGCCGACGGGAAGGCGTGTTCTGCACTTGTCGTTGCGCAGATAATCATATCGAGTTGATCAGCCGTTAACCCTGCAGCTTCAAGCGCATTTTTGGCTGCTTCTGCACCCATGGTTGCGACAGTTTCATCAGGGCCGGCGATACGACGTTCGATAATACCTGTTCGTTCAACGATCCATTGATGAGTGGTATCTACCATCTCTTCAAGATCGGCATTGGTACGAACAAGCTCAGGCAGGTGACTGCCTGTTCCAGAAATTTTGCTGTACATCATATTAACAATGTTTATCCAGCAGAGCGGCTTCGAGTTGATCTTTGATGCGCTTAGGCACCTGACGTTCCATTTCCACGATTGCTTCATCTATCGCGTGCTGAAACGCCTTAAGATCGGCGTTACCGTGGCTCTTGACCACGATGCCGCGCAATCCTAACAGACTTGCGCCATTGTACTGGTCGGGGTTCATCCCTTTTAACATCCGAGAAAGCGTCGGTAAAACAAAAGGTAGCAGAAATTTTAGCCAACCTTTAGGTTTGAAGCGACGCTTAAACTCTTTGATGATGAACTGGCTTAACCCTTCACAGGTTTTTAAACAAACATTACCGACAAAACCGTCACAAACCACAACATCGACGTTACCAGTAAAAATGTCCCGGCCTTCTATATAGCCAACAAAATGGATATCGTCACTGTCTAACAGTAATTGTGCTGTCTGTTTAATCTGATCATTACCCTTGGTTTCCTCTTCACCGATATTCAGCAAAGCGATTTTAGGGCGTTCAATTTGTTCAACTTGTTGCGCTAATACATGCCCCATCAAAGCAAATTGAAACAGTGTTTCACTATCGCAATTAATGTTCGCGCCCAAATCGAGCATATGTACCCGCTTGCCAACTTCGGTTGGCAAAGCAGCAATCAATGCGGGACGCTCAATACCAGGCAGAGTCTTTAAGACAAATTTGGCCATCGACATCAACGCGCCGGTATTTCCCGCGCTAACGCAAGCATCAGCGTGACCATCAGCCACCGCGTTTAGCGCCAGACGCATAGAAGACTGCCGCCGATTACGCAGCGCGAATGACGGTTTATCACCCATGCTAACAACGTCATCAGCATGATGAATAGAGATACGATCAGTGAGAGTTGCGGGTAATGACTTATCTAATAAGGGCGTGAGTTCTTGTTCGAGGCCGAACAACTGGATCTTAAGATGGGGGTGAGAATGCAATGCCTGCAAAGCTGCAGGCACTGTAATAGAGGGGCCATGGTCGCCCCCCATGGCATCTAACGCTAGGGTTAGATGTGACAAAATAGGCCTTCGGTATTAACCGACAACCTTTTGACCACGGTAGAAACCGTCAGCTGTCACGTGATGACGACGGTGAGTTTCACCTGAAGTCGCATCTACAGACAAAGTTGGTCCAGTCAGGCTGTCGTGGGCACGACGCATGTTACGCTTGGAACGAGATTTACGAACTTTTTGTACGGCCATCTGCCCTACTCCTCAGTTAATCACTTTTTAACGAATTCAGTATAGCGAAGGGGTTTGGACGCTCATCAGCAGGCTCTATTTCACCAAACACCATGGTTTTCGAAGACTGAGGACAATCCGCATCGTCATGCATAGGCACAATCGGTACAGCTAACATCAGTTCATCTTCAACCAGAGTGTGCAGTTCAACTTCACCATTTTCATCAAGTTCAACTGGCTCATAAGCATCAGGCAGTTCATCCACATTCACTTTCGCCGTTATCGGGCAAAACTGCGAATGAACTTCAAACTCCTGTTCAAAGGTTTCGTTACAACGCTGACATGTGAGTGTCAGGCTAGCTTTAATGGACGCATCCACTACTGCCAGGCCTTGCGCGTCTATCCCGCATTTAAGCGCCACAGAAACCGGCGCCAACAACGGAGCCATTTCACTGAGCCGACTAAAACGTACTGCGTCTATTTCTCCATCATACGAGGTTCGCTTTTGCGAATTTCGTATGGGATCTAGACGTACGGGTAACTTCACCTTTCGCATAGGGCGCGAATGATAATGACCTAATACCCCAGAGTCAAAGGAAAATGAGGTTTTAAGTAGAAGAATAATCGGGCGTATACTAGGCGGTAACAGTGATCAGCGTAAAAAAGAAACTATGAAAACCTTAGTACTCGGCTCAACTTCCCCTTTTAGAAAAGCGATATTAGAGAAATTATCCGTCCCTTTCACCTGCGCATCGCCAGATATTGACGAATCAGCTCAGGATGGGGAAGCCCCGACAGCACTGGTCGAACGCCTCGCTGAAGAGAAAGCAGCGGCGGTATCGTCACTGTTTGACGATGCATTAATTATCGGCTCAGACCAAGTGGCTGTGATCGATAATCAGATCCTTGGCAAACCTGGCACTCATGAGAATGCAGTGAAACAACTGCAACAAGCCAGCGGTAAAGAGGTGACTTTTTACACCGGGTTAGCGGTCTACGAATCAGCCACCGGCGTCTGTATCTCGATAGTAGAGCCCTTTGTGGTTAGATTTCGCCACCTCAGCATCGCTGAGATAGAGAACTACCTTCGGGTAGAAAAGCCCTACAACTGTGCTGGCAGCTTTAAAAGTGAAGCGCTGGGGATCACCCTGTTTGACTCTCTCAGTGGCAAAGATCCCAATACTTTGGTTGGCCTGCCGCTGATTTCACTGACATCGATATTGAAAGAGTTTGGTGTCGATCTGCTGGCAGAAGCGGCAAAACAACATTAACTAGTTAACTGATTCACTCGCCCTTCTACAACTATCATCACCAAGGGCGAGTGCTACCTACCTGCCTGCCATCTACACTGGCCAATGCCAGCGACGGTAAAGGAAATGCATCACCCAAAGCGGACCTATCAACAAAAACTGTAGATCCTTAAAAAACGAGGGTTTCTTACCTTCAATTTCGTGACCAATAAATTGAAAGATCCAAGCGATCACAAAAACGATCGCGGCACTATAAAACAGGGGAAACTCCACCCACGTCTGATAACCCAACAACGCTGCGCACATCAATAACGTCATCACTAGCATGCCGATCGCGAGGGATAGGGATAATCGCCAATAGAACACAAACACTGGCAACATCGCTAATGAGCCCCAGTTCAACCAAGGCAACAGAGCGCCATCCCAAGGTACAGGGATCGACCATAACATTGCTAACACAGTAAAATAGATGGTAGGCACAGCGACCCAGTGAATCGCCTTATTGGTTGGGTTTTTATGGCTCACGCCGTATTCATTTAGCCACTGCTTCAAAGATTTAGACATGATAGCTCGCCTTTTTATTATTGTTTTTTTGGCCAAGCTTAACAGGCTCTGCTCATATTTCCAGCAGAGGTCTAATCAGTGCGGCTATCGAAATGGAATGGTAAAACCGCGTTAATCAATCTTAATCAGGTTAACCGCTTTGATATGGGCGTATAGAGAGAGCCCCGCCACCAGCTTTAGTTGGCGCAATGCGCGTCTGGACAACGAGATAAGCAATGACTGCGCCGACGGTGTCGCCCCAAGGCAAACCTTCACGAGTGCTTCTGCTCCCCCCTGCTCCGAGATCTCCAGCACGGTCACCGGCACACAGTTCTGAATACTCGATTGCGCTAGTGGCCGCAATGCCAACACAACTTCATTGGCGGGAATACGGAGAGTGACCGTCTCACCCAATACCTCCTCAGGCAGCGGAGCCGTCAGCCAATACGCGGCAGGTCCATCATCATGTAAACGCAATCGCATCAGTTGATCGTGAGGATCGTAGGATTTTGCCGTGGCAAATAGCACTGCCCCTTGATGCTGCTTATCAAGGTAACGACTATATTCTGGCGTAGAAAACAGAACGAGTGGATCCCCTTTCGCTACCACCTTGCCGTGGTCGATCATCACCACTTGATCACAAGCGGCGCAGATCTCTTCAGTGGAATGGCTGACATACAGCATCGGCAAAGACCACTCACAGGCGATGCGGCGAAGTAAAGGTAATAGCTGACGACGGGTTGCCACATCGAGCGCAGACATAGGTTCATCGAGTAACAGTAACTTAGGTGTTTGCAACAGGCCACGGGCAAGAGCAACCCGCTGCTGCTGCCCTCCTGAAAGTTGTCGTGGGTATTTGTCTGTCCAATTCAGTATTCCCAACTCACCAAGCAGATCAAACTCTTGCTCTGGGGTTAGGCAACCCCGTTTAGCTGCCAGCTGCAGATTACCGCCGACCGTTAGATGAGGAAACAGACGACTGTCCTGAAACACAAAGCCGATGTGACGCTGTTCACTCGCTAACTGCTCTTCGGCACTAAGCAACACCCTATCAGCGAGGGAGATGCAGCCTTTCGCTGTTGACTCTAATCCAGCAAGCAGCCGCAGTAAGGTCGTTTTCCCTGCCCCTGACGCGCCCACCAGCCCAGTAATACCCGACAGTTCAGTATTAAGGTGATAAGCACTATGCCAGTCACCACGTTGCAGACTTACCGCCATATTCAACTGCATGGTAATAACCTCTGCTGACGCCGTTTCATCAAGCCATAAACCAGTACCAATACGGCGATACTAAATATCAGCAATAGCCCAGCCAAACGATGAGCGGCATTAAAATCCAACATCTCGACATGATCGAACAGCGCGATCGATAACACGCGGGTTTCACCCGCAATATTGCCGCCAATCATCAACACCACACCAAACTCACCCACGGTATGGGCAAAACCCAGCACGGCCGCAATCACAAAACTGGGCAGAGTCAAGGGTACAACAATACGAAAAAATCGCTCTGTCCCACCCATCCCCATGGTGGCCGCCGCTTCTAAATAGTCCTTACCTAAATTGCTAAAAGCCGCCTGCAGCGGCTGCACAACAAACGGCAATGAATAGATGATGGAAGCGAACCACAATCCGGTAAAGCTGAACACCAACGGGCTGCCAAACCACTGCAACCACAGCGCACCGAAACCGTTAACCGGCGAAAACGCCCATAACAGATAGAAACCTAATACGGTCGGCGGCAACACCAGTGGCAGGGCCACTACCGCCTCAACACAACTGGCGATAAATGAACGTTTGCGCGCCAGCCACCAGGCCAACATAGGGCCGATTAGCATCAAGGTCACCGTCGTCAGTAATGCCAGCTTCAGGGTTAATATGACCGCTTGCCAGTCCGCCGCGCTCATAGCACAACGTCCGTAGCCAAATAGCCCATTTTTAGCACCTCTCGCTGCCCCTGACTTAGTAGATAATTAACAAATGCATTGGTCTGCTCAGGATATTGACTGCGCTTTAATACCACCCCTTGTTGCACAATTGGCGTGTACCACTCAACCGGTAGCTTTATCGCCTGACTCGGCTGATCAATCACCTGTGAATAAGCAACGAAACCGCCGGCGACATTACCTGTTGCGATAAATTGATAGGCTTGAGAGACACTATTGCCAACGGCGGGAGGTATCGTTGACGACCAGTGCAGATGTCGCACAACTTCTGCAGCTGCAGCACCATAAGGGGCTGTATTGGGGTTTGCCATTGCCACCCGCGCGCGCCAACTGGCAACGGTATCCAAGCTCAGTTTTTCGCACGTTGGGCACCAGAACGCCAAAGCGCCACGTACGTAGGTGAATGGCTTGCCCAAGGCAAGTTGCTGCTCATATAAAGCGGCAGGTCGTACAGTATCGGCAGACAAAAAGAGGTCGAAAGGTGCACCGTGGACGATCTGTTGATAGAGCACACCACTGGAGGCAACACTGATCTCTATCTTAGTTCCGGTTTCAGTTTCATAATTAGCCACAACTTGCTGCAAGGTGGCATTAAAGTTGGCAGCCACGGCTACCCGAATAACGATGGTTTCAGCAACAACGGAGCCATTAATTAACCACAAAAATATCAACAATATGCGCATCTACGCCCCCTGAAATAACCAACACAGAGAAAAATTACGCCATTACAATTCGGGTCCGAAGCACTCGTTATAACTTTGACATTCGCCACAGCTAGGCGCGCGACACACATAATCTCCTTCCCCCTGGCATAGACAACGGTAGAAGTACTTCTTCCAACGCATATCTTCGGTGTTATTTGCTGCCAATTGCGGGAAGTTATGCTCTAGCAGATAACGTAGCTGTTCTCGGCTAGTCATTCCTAATGCTCGCCATAGATGCGCCTTATCAAGACAAGCGCTAGCCACAACCAAGGCGATCACCTCCGCACCAGGGATCGCTTCATCGGCATGTGCCAGCAGTAATTGAGCCAACTGATTCCGCTCTTCTAGGCGCGAATTGTGCAACGAATTAAGCAGCTCAGACCGCGCCCGCAGCATAGGCCATTCGTTTTCTCGCCACCTTTGGTCTAACGCCAATAGGCGCTTATCGACTTGGGTTCTTAATACGTCCCGATAAGCAGCCATCGCCATACCTAAGCCATACGGTAGGCCACTCTTTCCCGTTAGCTGCGCCTTAATAATTTGATTGATAAAATCGCGGTTCGCTTGCGACCAGGCATTAGCTTGTGCCCACGCCCAATTCTTATCGTCTTTTACCTGCGCTTGGTGGTGTTGGGAAAGCAGGCTACCCCAAGAGAATGAGAAAGCTATCGTATTGGCGGTCATAAGCGCGCTCTCCTTTTTGACAAGGCGACGACTTTACGTTCATCAGGCAACCCAGTTAGGCTACCGGGCGGATTCAGCGCTCGTCCCTCAGCATTAACGATGGCCGTTTCAACCGGACAGATACTGGCGCATTGCGGATCAGCGTGGTGCCCGACACATTCATTACAACGATGCGGTAAAATTGAGTACTGCTTAGGCCCTACCGTTATCGCTTTTTGTGGGCAAACCAGCTTACACGCATTGCAGCCGATACAACTTGCAGTGATTTCGAAAGCCATTAGCACACCTCCCCAATCTCACTGCTCACCGTCCCCTGTGTTGAATTTTCACAGAACCGTTGCCATTCAATTGCCAACACCTCATCAATAGCCTGCATTGCATAATCGGTAGATGGGGTGACACCATGCTGCTCTAAAGATTGCCAAGGCCCCATTCCAATACGGGAGCACAACACCTGATCACACCCCTCAAGGCTACTGATCAAAGTGGACATACGCTGCTGTTGGTTAAGGGATTCATCATCACACTCGGTGCTACCCAAACAGTATTGATCGACATCGCGATCTGGCTGCCTGACGATGCCCGCCTGAGTCAGTTGATAGACTTGAAAATGCGTAGCATGGCCGAAATGCTGATCAATCAGCACGCCGCTCTGGCTGGCCACGGCAATATATCGCTCTGCCGCCGGCAAAGCGCTAGTGCCACACGCGCTAGACCCGTCATCATCAAGGTCCGCATGACAATCTTGCCCCAGCTTACCTACGGCATCAGCGCGGCACTGCTGACAATGGCTCATCTGCTCCATCGACTGCCCCGCCGCTTCACGAGCCGCGGCAATCTCAGATTCAGTCGGGCTTCGCTGCCCCATTAAACCAAAGTAAGTACCGTGTTCCGCTTCTGCGATCAGCGGCATAACGTTATGCAACATAGCGCCTAGTCGTTTCACCTCTTGCGCGACTGCCGCAACGTGATGATCATTGATCCCCGGGATCAGTACGGTGTTGATCTTCACCAACATGCCGAGGTCCGCCGCCGCCTTTAAACCAGCCAGCTGACGGTCAATCAGCGTTTGTGCCGCAACACGACCACGTAAACGTTTATGGTTAAAATAGACCCAGGGATAGATCTTGCTGCCTATATCAGCGTCGATACAGTTAATAGTGATGGTTAGGTGGTCTACACCCACCGCCTTTAGGTCATCAACGTGATCAAGCAGATTTAAGCCATTGGTTGAGACACACAGGTGCAGCTCATGTTTTAGCGCTGCCACCGCTTTCAAGGTAGCTATGGTCGACTTTGGATTAGCCAACGGATCACCAGGCCCAGCGATCCCAACGACACGGGTTTCTGGGATCCGCATCTTCACTTTTTGATAGCGAGCCACCGCTTCCGCTGGTGACATCAGTTTTGAGACAACGCCCGGACGAGACTCATTACTGCAATCAAACTTACGATTACAGTAATTACATTGAATGTTACAGGCGGGCGCTACCGGGAGGTGAATACGCGCGTACTGGTGTGCCTGTTTTGAATAACAAGGGTGCGTTTCAATCTTCGCTTGTTGAGTTGCTAGCAGCTCGCCCATCTGAGTCCTCCACATACATCCTGGTGACTAGGTCACCCATCCGTTTCAGTCAATTCACTTACATAAGCTAATGCAAAGGACCCGCCAACACGTTAATAGTTATTTTTCAATAAGTTAAGAAATGACTCGAGAGTGATGTACCTCACAAACATCACATTTGTGAGGTACCTGACATTAGAGTTGTCGCATTCTGATATTCATCGTTTGTATTCGGTAAGCGATCTGTCTTGGAGTCATATCCAGCAAGCGCGCGGCTTTCGCTTGCACCCAACCCGCCTGCTCCAATGCAGCAACCACCCGCTCACGTTCATCTATTTCAGGATCTTCCAGGTCCGTTTTAGCTAAAGTGGCAGTCAAGTTAGGCGCAGAAGAAGAGAGTTTCATCGGCGCATCAACGCCGCCAAGCATGATCAAATCCTGATCGATACTGCCCTCTTCACTCATGATGGACGCCCGTTCCAGCATATTTTCCAGCTCACGGACATTACCTGGCCAGTGATATCCCATCATGGTACGGATCGCGCCATCGGTCACCGACAGCTCACGGTTTTGTACCTTGGACAGTTTTTCAATAAGAAACTTGGTCAACTCCGGCAGATCTTCAATACGCTCCCGTAGCGGTGGCGGGTAGATAGGCATCACGTTGAGTCGATAATAAAGATCTTCCCGGAATCGTTCGGCACGCACCTCATCTTCAAGATTACGGTTAGTTGCCGCAACAATACGCACATCAACCTTTAACGTTTGCGTACCGCCAACCCGTTCAAACTCTCCCTCCTGCAGGATCCGCAAAAGCTTGGCCTGAAACGCTGCTGATATCTCCCCCACTTCATCAAGAAACAGGGTGCCGCCATCGGCCATCTCAAATCGACCTTTACGCTGCTTTACCGCCCCGGTAAACGCCCCCTTCTCATGACCAAACAGTTCCGATTCCAACAGGTTGTCTGGCAGTGCAGCGCAGTTCAACTTAACGAAAGGCCCGTTTGCTCGTGGCGAGTTATAATGAATGGCATTAGCGATCAACTCCTTACCTGTGCCTGACTCACCCCGCACCAATACGGTACTGTCCCATTTCGATACCAGGCGCACCTGCTCAAATATCTTGCGCATTGAACGGGTATGGCCAACCATATTGTCGAAGCTGTAATTGCCGCGCACTTTGCGCCGCAAACGATCACGCTCAGCGACCAGGTTGTCATTCTGCTCGGCGACATTTTTTGCCAATAGCACATTTTTACCGATCAGCGTGGCGATCATCTCTACCAGTCGTGTGAAATGCTCCAACAATTCGGTACTGGCGAGTTCTGGCTGCGCGGCTAATACCCCATGTACCGTGCCGTCACGCTGCTTCAACGGCACAGCAATAAACGGTTTATCAAGCGCATACAGTGCTAGCTTATCGGCAAATCGCAGATCATCAGATACCCTGGCCAGCACAATCGGTTGCCCCTGACTCACGACACTACCAATGATCCCTTCACCAGCGCGATATCGCACTGTGCCAGTCTGTTGATTGGCGTCTTGTTCCGGTGAATGCAAAGCGTCGATCACCAGCATTTCCCTTTCGCTGTCCAGTAACGCCAACATGCCATGGCTTAACAGCGCGTCATCGTGAAGCACCTGCAATACCTGACTTACCGTCTGCGTATAGTCGAGGCTATTGCCTAATAGGCTGCTAACTTTGTACAGCGCAGAAAGATGCTTTTCCGCAATTTTTTCCGGTCGAGTTAATAGCGTATCCATGGCTAACTCCTGTCTCTTTCACGTCGCGGTAAACTGATAACGGCTCGGCAGCCCCCTAAAGGACTGCGCTGCAGTAACGTGGAGCCACAATGCTCATTCATCACCTGTTGTACTATGCTCAAACCCACGCCACGGGCGCCGTTTGAAGCAACAGGTTTGGTACTATAAAAGGGTTGAAACGCTTTGATTTTGTTGGCTTGTGGCACACCCGGACCACTATCATCAATCAGCACCACCACGGACTCATCGTCCATATAGGTTTGGATTTCGATCTCCCGGCTTTGCGGCTTACCAAACTCGATAGCGTCGATGGCATTGTCCAGCAGCTGCTTAATCGCCACACGTAACCGGCTCGGTTGGCCATTAATTGAAGGCAGCGTAGCGGTCAACTTGAGCTGCATCGGAATCGAAGTTTTTAACAGTCGCTGGGTACTCAACGCCGCCACATCATGTACCAGCTGATTAATATTTACCGGCTGCTGCGCCTCTTGTGGTCTATCCGGCAATGCATCACGCAGCTGGTCAACGGCATCCGCGCCAGATTTGAGCGCCATCTCCATCGCTTCTAACCCCGGACATTTACCGGAACGGCCAGTAAGCACGGTGACTGCCGCCTCAATCATATTGATCGGCCCCTGCATCTGGTGGATAGCAGCGTGTAACGTCTCCTGCATTACATGCATCATTTCCGACTCAGCCGTCATCCTCTGCAGTTCTGACACCCGTTGCTGCTCCTGATGCCGCTTCTCTTTGGTGTGTTCGCTGATGGTCAACACCAGATAATCGCTGGCGGTGGGCGCAAAGTAATCATCCACGCCACTGTCTGCCGCAGAGAACCCCGACAACTTGCAGTAGAACCAGCGCTCGCCCCGTGACTGCTTTAACTCCAGGCTCAGGCTGTGTCCTTCAACAAAGCGCCTTGTACGCAGCTGCTCGGTGGCATTTTCACCCAGTTCCTCTTTCAATTTGGCGATGATCTGTTTCGCCGGCTCTTGTTGAAAATCGGCTGCCAACGCTTTGTAACTTAAGTTATCGAGCACAACCTGTTGGTTTTCATCAAGTAGGGCAATGGCCACTGGCGCGGCATTGAGCACAGCCTCAACCAAGGTTTTTTGATTGATCAGCTTGGTGGTCAATTCGTGGGTTTCGGTGACATCCCGGTGGATCCCCAGAAAGTGGGTAGTTTCACCTTCACCATCGGTCAAGGGCGTTACGATCACATCGGCCAAATAGCGTTCACCATTTTTGCGCCGATTAATTAACCGTCCCTGCCAGCTGCGCCCTTTCTTTAATTGATTCCACAACCCTTGATAAACCTCTGCTGGGGTTGTGCGGTAACTGAGAATGGAATGGTTTAACCCTTTGACCTCCTGCAATCCATAGCCAGTGGTCTGACAAAACCAGGGATTTACGTAAAGAATATTGGCATCCGTATCGGTGATGGAAATCGCCATCGGCGCCTGTTCTACGGTTTGAATGAATTGGCTTACGGCTGTTTCGCTGCCCACTTCGCCATTAAAAAACGGAGTCATATCTATCACCGCACTTTCTTGCTGTTTACTCATCCTTTCCTCCACCACACATAAGTGCGAGGTCACCGACATCGCTCATGGTTATCCCTAACTGCAATCACCGTTCCCATCTCGGTGCCAAGGTATGCAAGGGCTTAGCTAAAAAAGCCTTTGTTTGATTTGTGACAAACCCACACAAATTAACCTTAAGGTTTGTCGCATTTAGTACGCCTATCGATGGGCCGTTCTATTCATATCCCCAGTTAACACCGCACCAGCAAAGGGAAAAACGCACTTTGATGATGCACGCCTCTGCAATGGCACAGCCCATGCAGAGGGGATAAGGAGCTGTCAGTAGGCCAAGCGATTGGTTTCAACGAACGCAGTAGGTGGTACCCAACGTTCCCCCTAATCCGGTTTTGGGTATCTCTGTGTTTTCTTCATCTAAACAGGAGCCCTGCTATGAGCGACTATTTCCTACTGCTGGTCGGTACAGCACTGGTCAACAATGTGGTGCTAGCTAAGTTTCTCGGCCTCTGCCCTTTTATGGGGGTATCCAACAAAATCGACAGCGCGCTAGGGATGGGATTGGCCACCACGTTTGTTCTCTGCCTCGCTGCAATATCAGCCTGGGTGATTGAACGCACCCTGTTGCAGCCCCTCGATTTAGGCGTGATGCGGATCCTGGCATTTATTCTGGTGATCGCAGCAGTGGTGCAGTTCACCGAGTTGTATATACAGAAGATGAGTCCCGCGCTTTACCAGTCCCTAGGGATCTTCCTTCCCCTAATTACCACCAACTGCGCCGTACTTGGCGTGGCACTACTAGTCGTTCAGGAGCAGATGTCGTTTACCGAAACTCTGGTCTATGGGCTTGGCTCTGCCCTCGGTTTCACTCTGGTGATTGTGCTGTTTGCTGGACTCAGGCAGCGACTGAAATTAGCGAAAGTACCCGCAGTATTCGAAGGGGCACCTATCGCTTTTATTACTGCAGGTCTGCTGTCGATGGCCTTTATGGGCTTCGCCGGCATGGTAAAGGCAAGCTAACAACAGCTTAAAGGAGTTAACCATGAGCCTTTTTACATTGATCATATCTGTTAGCTGTTTCATTGCCCTTGGCGCCCTGCTGGGTGCTCTGTTGGGTTGGGCATCACGGGCATTTAAAGTAGAAAGTGATTCCCGTGTAGATGACCTCGAAGCGTTATTACCTGGAGGTCAATGCGGCCAGTGCGGCGAGCCTGGATGTCGTCAGGCCGCAGAGGCCATGGTCGCTGGTGCGCTAGGACCTGACTGCTGCCCCCCCGGAGGCAATAGCCTGGCGGCCAGTATTGCCAAACTACTAGGCGTAGACCTCACCGCAAAAGGCGATGACACCCAGTGGGTAGCCTACATAGATGAAAGTCAGTGCTCTGGCTGTACCCGTTGTTTCAAAGCCTGTCCCTTTGACGCCATCGTCGGCGCTAGCAAACAGATGCACACCGTCATTAGCCAGGTCTGCACCGGTTGTCGCCTGTGCGAAAAAGCCTGTCCACAGGATTGCTTAACCATGCAACCAGTGACCCCCGCCATCCACACATGGCAATGGCCGAAACCCAACGTTGCCTAGGAGTGGCCCATGTTCTCATTCGATAAGCTAGGTTTTTCCCTGAGTCGCAAACCCTTTAGTGGTGGTATTCATCCCACTGGCTATAAAGAGCTGTCGCAGCACTCATCGATTACCACGATGCCCCACCCAAAGCAGGTGTTTCTCGGGCTACAACAGCGCAATGGCTCCATGCTGCATACCATCGTCAATGAAGGGGAAACCGTTTACAAAGGCCAGTTAGTAGCCAAGGGTGCCAGTGATATGAGTGTTCCCCTGCACTCCCCAGTCAATGGCGTAGTACGGGAAATTAAACCCCATGTCACCGCCCACCCCTCGGGGCTGAAAGGCGCAACCTTGGTGATTGATGCCAATGACGATCCGCGCTGGGGGATCCCCCATGAGCCATGCAATCCATTTGAACTATCACCTGAAACCATTATTCGACGGGTGCTAGCGGCCGGTGTGGTTGGGCTCGGTGGCGCAGGGTTCCCGACCGGTATCAAGCTCCGCCTCGCAGCACAGAATGGGGTTCACACGCTAGTCATTAACGGCGGTGAATGCGAGCCCTATCTAACCTGTGATGATCGTCTAATGCGCGAATACGCGCCTGAAATTGTTACCGGCGTAGAGCTGATGGTGAAAGCCATTGGCTGCAAGCAGGCCATCATCGCCATTGAGGACAATAAACCCGCGGCATTAGCGGCGCTCACCAGCGCCTGTAGCGAAGCAGAACAGGTCAGCATTAAGTCAGTACCTAGCCTCTACCCCATGGGTTCAGAACGCCATCTGATAAAAGCGGTCACAGGCAAAGCAGTACCCGCCGGACAGCTCAGTACCAGCATCGGTGTGCTGGTGCATAACGTCGCCACCGCGCGAGCCGTATTCCACGCCGTGCGCTATCAACGACCACTCATTGAACGGGTGATCACTGTTTCAGGAGGAGCCGTCGAACAGCCAGCCAATATTGTTGTGCCAATTGGCGCATTGGTATCACAAGTATTAGCTGCTTGTGGTGGCTTAAAAATGGAAGCCGCACGTCTGGTTGCCGGGGGGCCAATGATGGGGCAAGCGCTGCCATCGCCATTTGTTCCTATCGATAAAAGCATTGGCGGCTTACTGGCGCTATCCGAAGAGGAAGTCCGCCCTAAGCAAAGCCACGAGTGTGTGCGCTGTGGCCGCTGCGTCAATGCCTGCCCGATGGGGCTAATGCCATTTCAGATGTCCGCCCATAGCCGCGTATCAGACTTTGAGGGGGCCAAGGAGTTTGGCTTAGATCACTGCCTGCTCTGCGGAGCGTGTAGCTATGTTTGCCCATCGAATATCCCATTGGTGCAGTATTTCCAACACGCCCGCGGTGCACTCAATGCGCAACGCGCCATGACCAACAAATCTGGCCAAGCACGGCAATTAACCGAGGCGCGCCAACTGCGGCTAGCGAAAGAGGCGGCAGAGAAAAAAGCAGCGAAGGCAGCAAAAGCAGCCAAATCTCCACGGCGCAAACGTGCCCCCAGAGCCAGTAAAACCACAGGAGAATCATAATGGTGCAATTTGCAGCGGTTTCCGGTCCCCATAGTCACAGCAACCAAAGCACCACCAAGCTGATGTTTCTGGTGCTGTTCGCGCTCACGCCCGCTACGCTTTACGGATTCTATCTGTTCGGTTTGCCAGCATTTCAGGTGTGGTTAGTTTGCTGCGTTAGCGCAGTGATCTGTGAAGCAGTGTGCCTGCTTCCACAAAACAAACCTTGGCACAGTGCCGTCGACGGCTCAGCCATGCTCACTGGATGGCTGCTAGCGATGAGCTTGCCGCCATCAACACCTTGGTGGGTCGCGCTCAGCGGCTCTCTGTTCGCCATTATGGTAGGCAAGCAGATCTACGGTGGACTGGGGCAAAACCTGTTCAACCCTGCAATGCTGGCGCGGGTAATGCTACTGATCTGTTTCCCTGTCGAACTCACGTCATGGAATCAAACAGCGGCTCCACTGATGACTCCTGAAGGACTGGCGTTCACCGACAGCTGGCTTGGTAACGGTATTGATGGTGTCAGCGCCGCCACCCCCTTGGCTGCACACAGCAACATTGGGGTTTCAGCGAAGGCACTGCTGCTAGGTAATCATGCCGGTAGTTTGGGAGAAACCAGCGCAGTATTATTGGCTTGCGGTGGGCTATTTTTGTTATGGCGCCGTGTCATCAGTTGGCCTCTGCCTACAGCGTTAATACTTGGTCTGGCAGTTCCCGCCGCTATCGCCCATCTGGTTAACCCCAGCGAATATGCGTCTGCCCTCACCCATATTTGCTCTGGAGGCGCCATGCTGGCGGCCTTCTTTATCGCCACCGACATGGTCACTTCTCCCGCTAGTCCTAAAGGGCAATGGGTATTTGGCATAGGTTGCGGCCTGTTGATCTGGTTAATCCGCTGCTTTGGTAGTTACCCGGAAGGCGTCGCCTTTGCCGTACTTATCATGAATGCCACCACACCAATCATCGACCACTACCTGCGGCCGAAGATCTTTGGTACCCGCAGCCGCTTGAGTGTCTAGGAGGACCTATGTTGCCTTGTATCGAAAAAATGCGTGACACACTCAGCTATCAAACGGCACTGCTCGCCGGTGCTACGGGCACGGCCACACTATGCCTGCTGCTGACAAACCTGCTGACCGCGCCGGCAATCGCCATGCGCGCAGAGGAAGATCAGTTAGCAGGGTTGGCGCAAGTAATGCCTTTAGAAAGATATCAAAACGACATCCTTAAATCAGAACAGCATTTCAGTACCGAAGGCCACGACTACGCCATGTTCACCGCAATGAATGCACAAGGCCAAGTCACAGGCTATGTACTAAAAACAGAATCGATGGGGTATGCCGGTGCCATCTCACTGCTGATCGGTACCGATCCTCAGGGCGAGATCCTTGGCGTAAGAGTGCTGTCCCATGCTGAAACGCCTGGCCTAGGGGACAAAATCGAACTGGCCAAAAGTGACTGGATACTCGCTTTTGACGGCCATTCACTTGGCAATACAGGTGACGAGCAATGGGCCGTTCGCAAAGACGGCGGCGAATTCGACCAATTCAGTGGAGCCACCATAACCCCAAGAGCGATCGTTAACGGCGTTCATCGCGCACTTAAAGATCTCCCCCTCAAGCAAGATCTCTCCCCAACGGAGGAAACGCCATGAGTGATTACCGTAAAATCTTTGCCGACGGCTTCTGGAACAATAATGTGGTTTTGGGACAAAGTTTGGCTTTGTGTCCTTTGCTGGCGGTGACAACCAGTGCAACCAATGGTTTGGGGCTAGGCTTGGCCTCACTGGTGGTGATGGTTGCAGCCAACGTACTGGCCTCACTGTTTAACCCCTTGATCAGCCGTGCGGTGCGTATTCCGGTCAATATTCTGATGATCGCAACGCTGGTTACCATTACAGATCTACTGCTCAATGCCTGGCTTCACCCATTACATAAAGTGTTAGGGCTGTTTATTCCATTAATCGTTACCAACTGCGCCATTCTTGGCCGCGTCGAGTCGTTTGCCAGTCGTAATGCCATACTACCCGCGGCAGCTGACGGGCTGGCGATGGGACTGGGGTTTACCTGGGTACTGGTATTGATGGGTGGCATTCGAGAGCTATTTGGCGCCGGCACCTTGTTTGCCAACGCCAGTTTGCTGCTTGGAAAACATTTTGCGTTTCTAGAGATGGTAATTATCCCCGATTATCGTGGCATCCTGCTGCTGATCCTGCCCCCCGGCGGCTTCTTGATCTTAGGTGGCATGTTGTCCGCGAAACGTTTACTCGAACAACATATCGCGGCGAGAAAAGCAGCCAAGAATAAACTCGTCACTGCCGTAGAAGGAGGTTAATGATGCGTATCAGTATCGCTTACGCTCTGCCTGAACAACAGGTGTGGATGGATCTAGATCTGCCTGAATATGCGACCGTGATCAGCGCGATTAACCGCTCTGGCCTGCAGGAGCTGTTTCCCGAGATCCAGCTAGACCAACAGAAAGTCGGTATTTTCGGCAAGCTAGCCACGCTAGAGACACGACTGGTGGAAGGTGACAGAGTGGAGATATATCGCCCCACCACTTGGCTTCCACCGGAAGACGATGATGATGACGAATAATCCAATCTACACCGTCATAGTTTGAGCCGTCGGGGCGCGTCAAAGCGCCCCTTTTTTTGCCGTCGTCATCTCAGATCGCGCAGCAACTTTGCCAAAGCGTGCCTTGGCAAAATGTTTGTTCCCACACTACCACTGTCTTGTTTCCGACAATGTCGTATGACAATGCCACATCAGCCGTACCAACATCAGCCACTCTACCAATAAATTCAATAAGTTATAGTCACAACGAGCATGGCAACCTTATTGCAATGTCATAGTTAGATATGTTTTTGCTGCCTTTTGGCAGGTATTTAAGGAGCTCAGACCATGGCAAAAGTAGGCATTTTCTTCGGAACCGACACCGGCAATACACGCAAAGTCGCCAAGCAGATATTCAACAGTTTGGGCGCAGAGGTGGCCGATAAACCACTCAATATTAACCGTATCGATGCAGATACCCTGCTCAGCTACGATGTTTTGATCCTCGGCACTCCCACCCTAGGTGAAGGGCAACTGCCCGGATTGTCGTCAGAGTGTCAGACAGAAAGCTGGGAAGAGTTTATGCCCAACTTCGACGAGCTGGATCTGGAAGGAAAAAAAGTCGCCCTTTATGGATTAGGCGATCAAGTGAATTACCCAGACGAATTCGTTGATGCCCTGGGTGAGCTTTACGACGCCGTCGATGAATGTGGTGCAGAAGTCATCGGTAGTTGGCCGACAGATGGCTACACCTTTAATGAATCACAAGCGGTTGATGAAGATGGTCGTTTTGTCGGTCTCGTACTCGATAATGACAATCAAAGCGATCTGACCGCTGATCGTGTGGCCACCTGGTTAGCACAGTTGGAAAGTGAATTGGTTTAGTTGCCAACTAAACCCTGAGTGAGGGTCGCTATAGCGGCCTTCACTCGTTTTTGACGCCGCTTGGTGGACAGAACGCTCTATCAATAGCTATTCAACATGCCATGGCTGACAACTTGAACGCCATACGGGAACAAAGCACCGCTGCCAATCGAGGCGATGGCGTTCAGCTCGTTCTCGCTACCACCCATCCCCACTACACGTCGCTATCTAGCAAAACCGACACTCTAGTTCATCGACTAAACCCCGTGTAATCCCACCTAATCTAAGGGCTTAGCGAAACTGATGATTGACTCAAAGAGAGGACAAGCACGTTACAAGCGTTTAATCGCCCGAATAAAAAGTACCAAACAGACAACAAACACAAATACCTGCAAAAAGCTCACGCCGCCCAGCATCAACAGGTTGCGCCAATCGACGTTGCCCTCACAATCAAACTCACACTGAGGGCTGTATTGCCATGCGATAAACATGACCAAGGCTGCGGCCAGGCCCCCAATGATGACACCTGCGGTGACTAACTTTCTACTTAACATCCGTCACTCAATTGATTCATTTTCCACTTAGAATTAGCCACAAGATTATTGCAGCCCAATAATAATTAACATGGCACCAATAACCATGGTACCCAACAGCATCATACCCAAACCGTGGCCTTGCCGGTTACCTTTTGAATCGCTCTTTTGCTGGTATTCTTGCTCGAGCTTTACTGAGATGCCCTGACGCACATCCACTGAATCTGCCTCTAGCAGATCAACGGATCCATGTTCAACCACATCAGAAAGCACCAATAAAAGCTGCTTAGATTCGACAAAGTCACCCGCGGACACATTTATCCCTGCTACCACTGCAGCTGCTGGAGCGACGATTTCCAATATAACTTTGTCGGTTTCTATCTCTGCGAGTATTTGATCGGAGCCAACCGAATCTCCGCAACGGACATTCAACGCACTAACCTTTGCGGACGTAGTGCTTTCAGGGAGTTCCGGAACAATGACTTCCATGCGTTAGTCCTTCAACGTTAAATAACCACTTTCTTAAACAGGAGCTAAATCGATCTACGCACACGCGCTTTGTACTGCAGGTAATCAGCGTCAAAACTGGCTTGCAGGTGCACCTCTTCCGCCTTAATTTGACTATGCAAAGCATACAAGTCAACCAAAAGGCAGACGAGGGATCTATAGTTTGAGTAATCATCGGCACTAATACACAAGGATGCCGTCATGCGGATCGCAACCTTTAATGTTGAAAATTTAGATACGCCAGCAGACGAAACCAATCCCAGTCTGAATCAACGCGTGCCAATTCTTAAAGCTGCTTTCGAGCGCATCAACGCAGATATTATTTGTCTACAGGAAGTTCATGGTCAGGAAACCTCCGCTCATACCAGTCATAATCCAAGCCGAGTTTTATCTGCGCTTGATACCGTGTTGGCAGGCACCCAATACGAACACTATCATCGAGCATTTACCAAAACCCAAAACACGCCCTACGACAAACGCAATTTAGTGATCCTTTCTAAATTTGAAATTGAGGCCGAGTATCAATATCGCAATGACCACATTGCCAAGCTGTCGTATCGGAAAGTCACCGCTAACCCACCAGAAATGGAAGCGAAAGATCTGAGCTGGGAACGCCCTATTCTTCATGCCAAATTGCTATTGCCCGATGGCTCTAAACTTCACATGATTAACCTGCATTTAAAGTCTAGACTGGCATCCAAAGTTGCAGGTCAAAAGAACGGCTTTAGCTGGCATAGCGCGGCAGGATGGGCTGAGGGCTATTTCCTGTCATCAATAAAACGCGTGGGACAAGCGCTTGAAACGCGTATTTTGGTAGACCAGATATTCGATGCCGATCCTGACGCAAAAATAGTAGTATGCGGTGATTTTAACGCCGCGCCTGGCGAAGTGCCGATCGAGGCGATGACCGGCGCAGTGGAAAATACCAACAACCTAAATCTTCGGGATCGCGTGTTGATCTCTTGCAGCAGAAATATCGCCGATTCAACAAAGTTTAGCCATCTACACCACGGCCAGAAAAATCTACTCGACCATATGCTCATTTCACAGTCGTTGTTAACCTGCTTTATCAGCGCAGAGATACACAACGAAAACCTGCATGACGAGAGTTTGCCATTCTCTTATGACAGCAAGTATCCCGAATCAGATCACGCACCTTTTATTGCCACGTTTAATCTGTAGCCAGAAAGCTGTTTTTTCTGACATTGGCGTGCAAATGTTTGAACTCACAACTAATAAGGTTATAGATATGATTTCAAACAGGCTTTAGAGTAAAGCAGGTAGCAATGACAAATCAGTGGTGCTGATTGCGAAATACAATGCAAGCCACCATCGGGAATACAAGAAAGGAAATCAAATGAGTGACGAAATAACAGAAGTAGAGGCAGAGATCTCTCAAGACACTAAAAACATGGCGCTACTGACATGGATCGGTACGATCTTTTTTGGCTTTATTCCGGGCCTTATTTTTTACCTCATCAAGAAAGATGATCCGTACCTGCAGGATCAGGCAAAAGAAGCGTTGAACTGGTCAATTACTGCTGCAATCGGTTACCTGTTATCAGCCATTTTGGTGATTGTCGTGATCGGCGCTTTACTGATGCCAGTCGTGGGTATTTGTCATTTAGTATTTTGTATCATGGGAGCTATCGCGGCATCGAGTGGCAAGCCATTCCGTGTCCCCTTTGCGATCCGTTTGATCAAATAACCTGTTTGCCACACACGTCAAACCGACAGCCAATGCTGTCGGTTTTTAACGTCACCAACTTTCGGCAGATACACAGACAAAAATCAAAATGAGGAAATTGAGATGGAAGAGGTTCTCAATGCAGCACCAGAGATCTCCAATACAAACACGGAAGTGTCCCAAGAGTTCTACGTCGTATCACCGTTAAAGTTTGTCATCCTTTTTATTGGTACCCTAGGTTTTTACTCTATCTACTGGTTTTATAAGCATTGGAGTCTGTTTAAAAAACACAATAACGACAACATCTGGCCAATCCCTCGGGCTATATTCGCCATCTTCTTCACCCATGCCCTGTTTGGCGTTATTGACGATAAGTACCAACAAGGTAACCATCCAGCCCGTAAGTCGCTAAGCTTTGCGGCTACCGTTTTTGTGGTATTGACCATACTTGGTCGGCTTTTAGACAAATTGGCAAGCAATGAGATTGTTGCGCCACTATTGGCATATTCAAGCTTGGCATTTATCCCTATTATCTGCTGGGCACTGCTACAAGGCCAGCTCAAGGCAAATATCGCTTGCAATGACCCCGCCGCAAATTCAAATCGCACCCTCACTGTTTTTAATTGTCTTTGGTTGTTCCTCGGTGCCTTGCTTTGGTTTTTGGTTATTTTCGGATTGTTGATCACGTTAAATATCATTTCAGCGCAGTAACACCCTCCCAACCGACAGCCAATGCTGTCGGTTTTAGTTTCCTTAGCTAATAGGAAACACGGCGCTTATAGCCAATGGCTATTTGTAAAATGTCCTACCTTGTCTTAAGCCTATAGTTCACACACAAGGATTAATAAGGACAAACGGATGTCATCACCTACGGCTAACACTGCCCCAACGCTTTTCTCTCGACTCGCTTGCGCCTGTAATTGTGCTTACGGTATCAGTAGTAAAACTGGCAGCTATATCGCGCCAGCCATTTACGATCCAGCAGTAAATTGGACCGCACCACCCACCGCAATTTCAGCAACAAAATCCGGCGGGGGATCAGGGCCAAAGATCAACGCCTGCTTGGTTGGAATTAATCAGGATGGGATTATCATCGCCTTCCGGGGCACCTTACCGCCGGCATGGACAGTCGCCAGCCTAGAGGATTGGTGGCAAGACATTGTGGATTCTGCCCCAGTCTCCGCCCCACCATTGCCCGGTAAAGTGCACTCAGGTTTTTGGGCCGCGCTAAATACCCTATGGGAGGATGTCGTTACCGCAGTGGAATTACTGCAACAAAAATACCCTTCAGCACCCATTTACGTTACCGGACACAGCAAAGGCGGGCCGTTGGCTTCACTAGGTGCGGCACGATTAATGTTAGGTGAGAATATCATCGCCACCCAAGTCGTCACCTTCGCATCTCCCCATCCCGGAGATACCAATTTTGTTACCCACTATCCCATGGCTCTGCCTGTCACTCGGCTTGAAAACTACTTAGACCTAGTACCGTTTTTGCCGCCGACACAAGAATTTGTCGACCTGTTCAAGGGGATTGGCGATACGAAACTAGGAAAAGCGTTTTGTCATTACTTCCCCAAAATATGCGCAGCCCTGCACTCCACCCAAAACTGGGATTATAGCTCGCTCGGCAAACTAGATTTTGTTACGTCAAGTGGTGATGTGGTTGGCATAGATAACTATCAGGCGATCCCGGAATATCGCTTTGTACAAATACTGGCAGCCCTGTTTGGCCTAGGTGATCACTATCAAACGCTGGCAGAACTCGCCGCTGATCCTACGTTATCTGGAGACGCCACGCCGGAACTGGCAGAAGCGCAACTGCTAGGTTTAGACCTCAGTAAAATTGGCGCTGCTCACTGTATCGCCTGTCAATCCGTCAGCTGTGCAGGCGGCTATATGACAGGTGCTGGCGGCGATCCGATCTGTCCGGCCTGTTCTGTGTAGTCATTTAGCTAGAGTAGTGATGCTTGTCGGCACCAACAATCTGTTGTTGGTGCCGATTACCTATGACAATGAACTTCTTGTCATTCGCTTTGCTTTTACAGCATTCTGCTTTAATCGTTGATAATTAAAAACCATATCAAGATATTATCAGCCCTATTTGTTAGCATCACTGCAGCCATATTTCCACGAAGAGGTTGTTATGGATAACAACGAAGTCATCAATAAACTGAAAACGCCAGAAGCACTTGAAGCGCTGTATCATTCATCTCCAAAACAGTTTGCCCAACAACTCGCTGCTGCATTAGTTGTTCAGCCAGCTTCCGAAACCTTGCAGGTGTGGCAAGCACGTTTGAGCTACCAAAACGCACCCAAGCCAACCTCCACTAATGATGTTCACCCGATAAAATAGACACCCTTCTCATCTACCGCGCCACAGCTTCGTATTCGATTGGACTCATGTAATTTAAGCTCGAGTGCAATCTTATTCTGTTATAAAAATGCTGGATATAGCCAGCGACTTTGTCACGTAAATCGCATTCACTTTTAAACTGTACGCCTTGAATCAACTCACCTTTGAGTGAATGGAAGAATGATTCCATTTCAGCATTGTCGGTGCAGTGTCTTGGCCTGTTCATGCTTGGCTTCATGCCATGCTTTTTCAACTCGTGTTGAATTTCAGCCGCACCGTATTCAGAGCCTCGGTCTGTGTGGAATATTAACCCCGCTTCTGGCCGTCGGTTACGTATCGCCATACGCAATGATGACAGCGTCAACGCGGCAGATTTCTCGGCCCCAAGTGACCAACCGACCACTCGCCTGGAGTAAAGGTCGATAACCACAGCAAGGTAAAGCCATCGTTGCCCCTGCCTGACATAAGTCAGATCCGCCGCCCAGTGTTCATTGCTCTTCATCGGCTTTGGCAACTCTCTGCGTCTGTTCGGGTGTCGAAGAAAGAAGCGATGCAAACCTGCGATACGCCGATAAACCCTGACACAACGTGCTCTCAGTCCATTCTCCCTCATTAAGCGAGCCACTCGCTTACGACTGGTAGCAATGCCTTCACGCTTAAGCGCGGCATGTATTCGAGGGCTTCCGTAAACGCCACGATTGGCCTCAAAGAGCTGTTTAATGCGATGCTCCAACACGCGGTCAACCAAGTAATGATGACTGACTTCGCGTTGCTTCCAGGCATAGTAGCCTGCTCGTGAAACATTGAGAAAACGGCACATCAGTGCAATAGGAAACCGATGACGGTAGGCCTCTATGAATCTGAACCTCGTCGGTTTTCTTCCGCTTCGAACCGTTGCCACTTTTTTAGCAGATCGTTCTCCAGCTTCAGCTGCGCGTTCTCTTTCTCAAGCGCAGCTATCTTTTCGTTTTCACTGACTGAAGCGGGTTTCTTGAATAGTTTTTTACGACGATCGGACATGATTTTCCCTTCTCGGTACTCCTTTCTCCAGCGAGACAGCATGAAAGGATGGATACCTAATGACTCAGCGACTCCTTTCACTGTAGCGCCTTTGTAGTGAGTCAGTTTGACTGCTGTCGCCTTAAATTCTGTCGTGTATTGCTTCGTCTTCTTTGCGTTCTTATAGGCTGGCATAAACACCTCCGTCTTGTTTGACTTTGGTGTCTACTGAATCGGGTCAACTACACTAATCGCCTTTTGTACTTTGTTATTGCTATTTCGCTACTCGCTGGCGGATTAATGAAGCTTCCCAATTTCACCTCTATCAATGAAGAGTGGTTCTATAGCCGCTTCACAGCGTTAATCACATTTGCTGCTATCGCGGGGTATTTTTTTACGTTAGCCAAACAACGTAATGAACTCTCCGCAATAACGAGGAATGTATTAATAGGGTTTGGCTGTTGCACGCTATTCCTCTGGCTATTGCCAGATAATTCCCATTCGGCTTCTATCACTATGTCCTTAATTCATATGCCACTGTTATTGATTTCATTACTCGCTCTGGCATTTATGAACCGCGCTTGGCGCTCCTCACCGGCACGGCTACTATTCATCCGCTATCTTGGCGAACTTGCCATATATACAGTATTGATATTGATAGGTGGCATGATCCTGACAGCAGTCACATTTGCCCTCTTTCAACTGATCGAACTTTCAATCGAGTCTTGGTACTTGGAATATGTTGTGGTGTTTGGAATGGTCGCATCCCCCGTGGTAGGTACCTATCTTTATGACTATGTATTAAACCGCGAAAGTAAGTTAGCGAGTATTTTGTCGAATGTATTTTCCCCGCTATTTTTCATCACCATCAGTGGCTATCTTTTAGCGACACTGTTACAAGGTAAAAGCCCTTTTTCTGACCGTGATTTTTTAATTGTATTTAACGGCCTACTACTGGTCATTTGGGGCTTAACCGTATTTTCAATATCGGGTATGGCCACAAGCATGCGTTCTCACTTGTCAGATTGGATGAATGTTTGTTTGGTGTCGGTCACGCTCGTGGTCAATAGTATTGCATTATCAGCGATTTTATTCCGTTGGGCGGAATATGGCCTGACAGTAAATAGGATCGTTGTGACCGGTGCCAACCTACTAATATTTATACATTTAATACTTATATTGGTGAGCTACGTGCAGTACATTCGCCATAAGAATACCACCGAACAGCTAGAGCAGACGGTAGCAACATACTTACCGGCTTATTCACTGTGGTCGATTTTTGTCGTCACACTACTGCCACTACTATTTAGTTTTGCTTAAATCCTAAGCAAAACTCAAAGCACAGATCGTCGCGCCGCTAAGGGAGTGATATTATCGCTGGCGTTTCATTTACCAACGCCCTGACGAGAACAATCAAGATGCAGTTTAGATGTGCCGAGTTAGCCGATATCGACAACGTATTGTCCCTTCATTTTCGCTATCAGGTAGATTCCATCGCCGAAGAGGATAAGAAGGATGGTTTTGTCACCACGCCATTCACTAAAGAAGAGATGACCCAACTGATCACACAGGAGCGTGGGTTGTTTATTGCAGAAAAAGAGGGGGAAGTCGTCGCCTATGCCATGGCAGCTTCTTGGCAGTTTTGGTCTAAATGGCCGATGTTTGCGCACATGATCAAAGGGCTACCTTCGCTGACCTACAACGAACAGGTGCTCAGTGTTGATAACTCCTACCAGTACGGCCCGGTCTGTGTCGATAAATCAGTCCGTGGCGAAGGTGTTTTCGAGCAAATTTTCGAGTTCGCATTGCAGCAGATGTCGACGCGCTATCCAATACTGGTCACCTTTATCAATAAGATTAACCCCAGATCTTATGCCGCCCATGTACGCAAAGCGAAGCTGGACGTGATCCAGGAGTTCGAATTCAATAATAATCAGTACTTCGAATTGGCCTGCCCCACCGTGCGCTAAACACTGAATAACCGTTCTGATAACAAAAAGGCAGGCCTATGATGGCCTGCCTTTTTCTGTTCGGTGGACGAACGATCAATCTTTAGGCAAACGATGCAAGGCACACAGCTTGTTGCCCGCGGGATCCCTTAGATAAGCCAAATAAAGCTGACCAATAGAGCCTTCCCTTATCCCCGGCGGATCTTCACAAGTGACACCGCCATTAGCGATCCCAGCCGCATGCCAGGCATCCGCTTGTTCAGGGCTTTTTGCTGCAAAACCAATGGTGGTGCCATTGCCATGGCAAGCAGGTTCCCCATCAATCGGCTTAGTGATGGCAAACACACCACTATCGGTGAAATAGAAGCAACGTCCCTTTTCATCGATCACGCCTGGCTCATACCCCATCGCGCCTAAAATAGCATCGTAAAAACGCTTCGATTCCTGAAGATCATTCGCACCCAAAAAAACGTGACTGAACATATACGGCCTCCTTGTGTTAACTGAATATATACCGTAGCCAACTTACCGCACTTAGTACAACGACACATTGAATGTTTAACCGTGATAGGTTTCATCACGACACTGACTAGTTAGAACGGAAAAACCTGTGCGCTAAATATCTTCCACCTTTCCGCGACTAAATGGCAGAGGTAAAGCGTACCAAAATGTTGCTGCTGCTCATTAAAGCTCACTGACCACGCGACCTTTACCGACGCCGCATGGTCACCCAAAGGCTGATATTCCAGGATCTCAAAATCAGAACTTGTATAGCCAGCAGCTTGTAACTGCTGGCAGTTCAGCGCGAACTTATTCCGCAGTGATTGCAAATCAGCAAACACTGCATTGCCATCACCGTCAGAAGTGGCACATGGCAACAGATAGCAATCACTGATAGCGGCAGGATCTAAACGCTCAAATGCAGCGTGATACGATTGAAAAAGCAGCCTTAACGCTTCCATAGATATCCTTAAAAAATGTCAGCATTACGTCATGTTTTAATTTGAGAAGTGCCCGTGAGCTTTAAGCTCGTTCTGTTGCGTTATTCAACGCCATTAGATCCCCTATCACTTCCTCAGAGAACAGTGATTTAGACAGATACTGCTGCGCACCAGATTTGGCTACCAGAATAAGCCCTAGTTCGGTTTCAATAACGCGTTCCACATCTGCCCATAGCAGTGCTGTTTGGGTGTACGGATTTTGTGTCTTTATGCCATCTTCATCGATAACCAGCTTCACTTCACTACCAGAGCTGCGCCCCCACATCTGCCGTGTTAACCACCAAGCGCGGCGAAATCGAATATGAACGAGCTCCAGCCCACCCAACGCAACCAACATGATGCCGACCAACTTGGCTTGTTCAGTAAATAGCAGCAGACCGGTGCCGGCAACAAACAAACATGCCGGAAAAATATAGTTGGGCTTGGGGTTCTTACCATGGGGCAAAGACTGATCGTAGCATTCCGCCAGATATTTTTTAGACAGAGTAAATTGGGTAGTAAAACGTTGCATGTATCTTCTATTTATTCAGCGGGCACTTAGTTGCCCCACCATACCTTATTGGCGGTTATGAAAAAACAAAACCGGATCGGCACAGGCAGCAAACAACGCGTCATCGCAGCACCAAAGAATTAATAGCTTTAGCGGCACTGTAACAATCATCGAAGATATCCAAACTGTCATATTCTCGCGCTAGATTGAATTGGCCGGAGTTAACGACGCAATGACAGGGCGATGAATGAGATCAGACTTTCTCTACGAGTTAAACAAACACTTACCCGAGCTGTTCGAACTGCAGCAACTGATTGACCGTGCCGACAACCAGATTAAATCGCGAGTACTGACCCAAGTAAAATGTGATTCCCACACCCTGCCGGTCTATCAACTCACGCTGGGCAGTGAAGATCCCACCGCCCCCGCCCTCGTCTTGTTAGGTGGTGTCCATGGTGTAGAGCGCATTGGCACCCAAGTGTTATTAGCCTTCCTGCGCAGCCTATTAGAAAGATTACGCTGGGATCAGGGGCTAAACGCGCAACTGCAGCAGATGACTTTGATCTTCGTACCTCTGGTGAATCCAGGCGGCATGTGGATGCGACGTCGGTGTAATCCCAACGGCATCGATCTAATGCGCAACGCACCAATAGAATCTGCTGAACGCGTACTTTTTCTGGCTGGTGGTCATCGACTCAGTCGCCACCTGCCTTGGTATCGAGGCAAAGCCAATCAACCAATGGAGTCGGAGATTAACGCCGTTTATCAGTTGGTAAAAACGCAGTTACTGCAACGCCCGTTCTGCCTCAGCCTCGATTGTCATTCTGGCTTTGGCTTAACCGATCGGGTGTGGTTTCCCTACGCCCGTACCCGTCAACCGATCGCAGATCTCGCGGTCGCTTATCGGTTATCCCGCTTGTTTAATAAAGCCCATCGCCATAACACCAACTACCTATTTGAACCACAGTCAAGCAGCTACACGACCCACGGCGATGTCTGGGATCTACTTTACGACGAAAGCAGGCAAACGCACCCCAAGCACACTTTTTTACCCCTAACCTTAGAGATGGGCTCCTGGCTTTGGGTGAAGAAAAACCCACGGCAACTGCTGCGGTTTGTCGATCTGTTTAACCCCACCGTACCCCATCGGCAAAATCGCGTCCTTCGTCGACACTACGCACTGATCGACTTCTTAATGGCTGCAACTCGCAGCTACGCCGAATGGTTGCCGCAAACCGCGAAACAACAGCGCAAAGACTTTAATGCCGGATTAAAAAACTGGTATAGCCATAGTAGAAAAGGCAACAAATGAAGCACCAGATCATCCTTATTCGCGGGCTTTTACGGGAACAGCGTCATTGGGAAACGCTACCAGAGATATTGCGTAACAAACTGCCCCACACAGCGATCATCACACCGGATCTGGCAGGAAATGGTCGCCGTCATGGTGAAGCCTCAGCTTGCAGTATCAGCGCTATGGTGGAAGATCTTCGTCAGCAAACAAAGCGGCAACGCGACCAAGGCGCAACTTACCTACTCGCCATATCCATGGGCGGAATGATTGCCACCGAATGGGCAAAGCGATACCCGCAAGAGCTTTCCGGCATCGCTCTGATCAATACCAGCTTTGCCAACTTCAGCAACATCACTCAGCGCCTCGCTAGCCGCTGGTACCTGCCTATCATCCGTCATTTTATGCTGTCCCGCTCATTACAAGCCAAAGAAGCACTGATATTACAAATGACCTCAAATCGGCACACCACCAATCAACCGCTGCTGCAGCGCTGGGTGGCGTATCACAGAGAAGCCCCCGTCAGCCTAGCCAATGCCCTGCGCCAATTGTTAGCCGCCGCACGTTATCGTGCTCCCAGGCAAAAACCCGACGTGCCAGTGATGTTAATCGCATCCAGTCACGACCAATTGGTCAATACCACTTGTTCAAAACAGATAGCCACCCAATGGCAGTGTCCGCTTTCTCTTCACCCCTACGCAGGCCATGACTTGCCACTGGATGATCCGCACTGGCTGGCGGAAGTGATAATGGAACACATGATAATCAGACGCTAATTCTGCGCTTTGGTTAGTCGCACGCCATCAACCACCATCTGCCATTGGCCATCAACCTCTGTTGGGGGCTCAGCGACAATAAACGTCGTGGTCACGGGGCCAATACCGACGATAAAGTTGTTACCCTGAAACTCTTTTAGAGGCGCGTTGATAGACGTGGTACCGCCTTTTTGTAATCGCTTATAGGCCACCGTGCCATCGGTCAGAATTAGCAGTTCCATCTCCCTACTCTGCCAATCTCCGGCGTAGTTCAACTTATCTACAGGCAACGGTTCGCTGCATGCTGACAGTAGCATTGCCATCACCACTGCGGCCATCGAACTCCATTTTGTTTTCACCTGACGCTCCTTGGGTATAAACAACACAATATTACTTGGCTGACTGTCGACATTAATATTGCTGGGATCTGAAACCACGTCTAGCCCCTCTGATCAAACATGCGACAAACACAAAAAAAAGAGCGCTAACCTTAGCGCTCTTTTCCACATGACAGACAATCAAGTTAGTTAGTTTCTATGGTCATATCCACCCTGCCCCCTGGCCGTGGATCAGAACAACGCCCATGCACATAACGCCCGTTGGCGGTAAATGGCCCAGTAGTACCGATACTGATAAAGTCGCCTAACAGGAATTGATCAATAACGCCGGTCGTAATTGAGACGTCATAAAGTTTGTAGCGCTTTAAATAGTCCTGCCAGCGATACTTACTCGGATCATTAACCCACCACGCCAAATAAAGGTCGACTGACTCTTGCTCATTAATAAAGAAGATGTCGTTGCCATCATAGTGGCTACGCAACTCCTCTTCTGCCAAGCACTTTTCAAAGCTATCGATACACTCTTTAATCGAATGCGGTGCCAGTAACCAAGCGTTTTGGGCAAAACCTGATGCATAGCCAATTCTTGGATTGTTTCGGCGCGGATTAAACTTATCCGGATAATTGACCCGAATACCGTAGCCATTGGGGATATTGTCAATTACGTCATCAGGTAAGTCACCTACCTCACCCACTGGCATAAATAACTCTTCACCCGTCCGCGCATCCCGAAGGCCTAACGGCCCCATGTAGGCAAAACTAACAAACTGTTTAAGATTTTGTTCACATGCAGGCACTTGCGGTGCAGCAACAATGGGCTGCTCCCTGTAAGCAGGTTTGTAGCGATAGATCCCCCAATCAACATCATTTACACCCGTGAGTGTCGACATCAGTACCGAGCTGGTACGCGGACGAGGTGAGCCTGATTGGATCGCACAATGATAGATCCCATCTGGTGCACCAAGAAACTCTTCACCGTTGGCCTCTGCTTCCTCTCGCTCTCTCCATAATGCGGGATCATCCGGTTTGGCGGTATCGATACAGTTACCGGGTAGCGCAGTCACTTGGCCGGTCACCGGATTACGGATCTCACGGGGGCACTGGAATGGATCAGGATTAAATTGATCACAGGGAATATATCCCTCTTCTAAGTAAGAGGTATCATACGGATCTGATGATGGATCCAGCGTTTGTACGTAATCTGGCGCGGGGGTACGTGATTTTTCAATTATCTCTACCGGATATTTAAAACTCCAATCATCCTGTGTGGCATATAGACAGAAGAAATTCGGCGGCGTGTTGCCAGCACCTAGGTAGATATTGGCTGAACCCGCGTTGGGATCGGTTGGCCCAACCGCATTAACATCACACTCCCCCCTAACGGGTTGAGAAAAGCCACTGGTTTCAAAGTGCCCACTGTTTCTAACTCGTTCTCCTTCATAGGATGGAAGGTGGGCAAAACTAGAAAAAGTCATCGAAATTAAAGCGACGCCAGCAAGCACTGCCCACTTTGATTCCTGAAGCACTATCGGTGTGTGAGATCTATTCATCGGCTAGTTATCCGTTAATAATTATTATAATCAGAGTACTCACGGACACCGCTCTGAGCCCACGCGAATGCCCAGTGAGGGGCAAGCCGCTTTAATCAGTATAAGATTACCGGTTAAAAATAGACCAATTAATGTACACACTTGAAACAAGCCACCAAGAACCGACAACGAAAACTCGGCAAGCGGCGTCATTTTTAGTTTTAAACTTGATTGAGTCGCGATATAACGCGGCCAACCAAGTAGCAATGAAACTTACATTGAAATAATTAGTGAAACGACGCTGATGAAGTTAGGTAAACGATTACAGAGAATTGAACAGATGGTATTAACCGCGAGGCAAGCGAACGCAGGTTATAGCCATATCTGGGACTGCTGCTGTGATCATGGCTTACTTGGCGCTGCACTGCTGACAAACAAGGCGGCAGATACCATACATTTTGTCGATATCGTGCCTGAGTTAATGGCACAGATAGACGAGAAACTCGCGCGCTTTTATGCCGACAGACAACCCCATGCTTGGCAAACCCACTGTTTAGACGTGGCAGCCCTGCCACTGAGCCAATATCAAGGCAAACATCTGGTGATCATCGCTGGAGTGGGTGGTGATTTGATGATCAGTTTTATTGAAGCACTACGGCAAAGCTACCCAAACTTAAGTATCGACTTTCTACTCTGCCCGGTGCACCACCAGTTCGCTTTACGACAAGCACTGATCGCACATAATTTCAGTTTAATTGATGAGGTATTGGTAGCTGAAAACCGGCGCTTTTACGAAGTGCTACAGGTCTCTTCAAATGCGGATAGTAGCGCCCCAATAAGCCCTGTGGGTGACAAAATCTGGCGTTCAACCTCAACAGAAGAAGCCGAATTAGCAAAGAGCTACCTAAAGAAAACGCTCGCGCATTACCGCCGCATACAACTAGGGCGCGACGATAGTGTTGAGCATATTCTCAAAGCATATAGCCACGTGGAATCACTACTGTGCGGTCACGGATACTCCGACAACGACCCTGCGCGCCGGTAAGATACTAAAGGGTTACTAGAACCACATTCAGTCGCAGATCAAAGCATGCTTGGTTAACGTACGATGCACCAAATATAACGTCAACGCACCACTTGCCAATACAGACAACAAAACCAGGTATGCGCTTAGCTCCAGCCCAATATAAAGCGCTGTAACAGCACCAACAATGTAGGCCGCACCGGCAACCATCTGTTTATTGGATGGCGCAACAAGGGAAGGCAGCAACACAACCAATACAGCGGCCAACGATGAGAACAGCAGCAAACAGATAGCTTCTACATAGTGCATATAACCCGCCGTACACATCTCTGAAATCACCAGATCTGGAGGGCAAAATTTCTCAAAAGCGAAAAGCGTCGACATGCCGATAAACATGCTTGCCATGTATCCCAGTACAGCCGCAGGGATCACTAAGATCCATCTAAAGACACGAATCATTTGTCAGCCTAGTGTTGAGTTATGTAGGCACCGCCGATAGTTGTCGAGGCGACCTTCCTTGAATTAGTGACAAACTATTTTCGAGCAGTTGGCGTCCAGCGTCAAAAGAATCAAACATACCATCCGCCATTTCGTATTCATTTGGCGCTTTAATCGGCGAGCTGGCTGCGGCGATCACGCGAATGAGCAGAACCTCTAACTAAGGACTTTGTCGCGCTGTGTTTGCTCTCTATTTGCTACAACAAGCTCCGCCAGCCACTGTTTTTGCTTGGCAACGCGGGCGCGCTTCATATGGGCTTGGTTAATTTGTGGGTAAGCTTGAGCAAAACTCACGGTATGGGCAGGCATGATCTCGTGGCACCAGATAAGGTGATAACCGATTTCACTTAGGATTGGCGCTGAGATATCGTTAGCCGACATTCCAAATAGCACCTGATCCAACTCTGGATAGAGTTGTCCCTGGTGGCTAAATCCCAGTTCACCACCGCGCATGGCGCTGGGACATTCAGAATAACGTTTGGCGAGATGAACAAAGTTGTCAGTGGTTATCTTTTGCGCCAACTCGGTGATCCTCGCTAACGCTTGCTCGGCGGTATTTTCTGGAAATTCGTCATTGATAGTCAGCAAAATATGACTAACCCGGCGCCGCTCTGGCTGGGAGAACTTCTCCGGCTGTTTGTCATAGTAAGCCAGTGCCTGCTCCTGACTCAGATCCGGCAGATCTTTACAGATATAATCGAGCACAGTTTCGCTATGGATCTCGTCTCTAAGCGCTTGGCGCAGTTGAGGCAGATCTAAACCATTAACGGTCAACGAGTCGTAAAACTCCTCAACCTGTGGATAGCGTGATTGAAGTTCACTGATAGCCTGCTCCACCTGCGATGCACCGATCACCACTTTCGATGCCTCCGCACTATTTAGCACGCGCTGCTGTAATTGCTGAGCATTAACCGCTGCACGCTCGGCTTGCGCAAGCTGCTCCGGCTTAAGCTGCTGGAGGTTCAGGCCAAACTGAGCAAGACTGGCTTTCATCAATAGATATGCATGTGGAACGTTGCTCATAAAGTACTCCTGGCCTGTTATGCTTAACTAAGCGGTGGCTAAAAACTCTCACCGATTTGAACTAAAAGTCCCGTTACTATTTGATCTAAAGACCCCTCACCGTTCTTTTTGGTGAAAAAACCTCAACTCTTAGAGAGATCCGCAAGGCTAACAACTCACTGCAATCAGCGCTTTTTCTGGTAATAGCAGTTCTTGGTCTTGCCATTGCACGCGGTATTCGGTTGGCTGATCCTGCTGGCGATACACACCCAGCACACTTACCGGATCGCCTTTGTTAGCAAACACCTCGCCATCCCGTGACAACGACAACCCCAATTGCACGTTGTCACCGTACTCAAACAGATTGTCTTGCCAGAGGGCATCGCCATCTATTAGCTCGTTTTCACGGCAACCGATAGTTTTGTCGATATCGAGAAAGTGCACCTGATAGATCACCTGATCTTGCAGGAACATACCGACATGACGGACGTAGCCAACTTCTCCGCGACGCACCAGTAGCTTACCGCGGCGCATCTCTTCGCCGTCAATAATGGTCGGCTTGCCGATATAGGAACCGTCGTCACGTACATTACGGATCAGCCTTACCTTACCGCCGACCTCGAACTTACTATTTAGCATGTCGTCTCCCCGTTTAGGTTTAGCGGGTTGTTAATCGCATTTTTGGCAGTCGCCACATTTACTGGCAGCGAACCCCACCTGCTCTCCTTTCTGGATCAGGCAATAGGCTCTATTCAATGCACTTTTATAGTGTTGCCACCCCAGCATCGGGGTTTGCTTTTGGGTGTTCGCCAGTTGCTGATAGAACTGGCGTAACAGCTCTATACGGCGATGCTGGATCACTTCCGGTTGATAACTGACCTGAAAAAACGTCAGAAAATCTTCGGCAGAATCCAACTCTGCCAATGCAAGATCGAGATCTGTCGCCGGCAATCTTGATTGGGGTGAACTAGATGCTGCAGCTGTACTCGTCATAAGGTACTCCTTAAGCCTGTAATAGCGGATACAAGCGCTGCGCTTCAAAGCGCGGCTCAGCCAACTGCTGCTGTAGCAGTTGCAACAATTCGTCGGATTTCGGGCTACGTTTGTACTGCTCAACCCATTGCGTTAGCAGTAGCTTAAAGCTTTCACATTCACTGTCGCTGAGAGAGACGCCTAACGAATGACAAATGCTCTGGATCGCCCGCGAGCCGGAATGCTTACCCAACACCAGTGAATGCTGTCGCCCCAACAGTTGTGGATCGAAACCCTGATAGTTATTGGGATCTTTGAGTAAACCATCGACATGAATACCAGACTCATGGGTAAACACGCCTTTACCGACGATGCATTTTTGCTGGCAGATCCGACGACCCGACGCGGTCGCTACCTGCTGGCAGATCTCCGGTAATTTGGCAATTTGAATGCCGCTCTGGCCACGATATCGGCCGCCACGGATCACCTCCAACGCCATCGCCACCTCTTCCAACGGGGCATTGCCCGCGCGCTCGCCCAGCCCGGTGACCGTGGTGTTGGCGCTATGGGCCCCCGCAGCGATCGCGGCAAGCGTGTTAGCTGTCGCCAGGCCGAGATCATTGTGCGCATGAATTTCAATCTGTAGTGAGGTGTAATCCACCAAAGCAGTGATCAGTTCATGGGTGGTAAAAGGGTCAAGAATGCCTAGGGTATCGGCAAAGCGTAGTCGCTGAGCGCCCGCCAGCTCTGCCTGCTCGGCGACTTGTAACAACAAAGCGGGATCAGCGCGGGACGCATCTTCCATGCCGATGCACACCTGTAACCCCATATCTAAGGCCTGCTTCACATGAGGCTCTATACGCCCGAGCATGGTGGCTTTGCTGATATTAAGTTTATGCTTTAGATGCTGTTCAGACACAGGGATCGACAAGTCGACCCAATCCAACCCTAAGCCTCTACAGGCATCAATGTCTGACGTTGTCATCCGGCACCAAGCCATCGACCGGGACTGAGTAAGGACAGCAGCTAGCTCTCTAATAGCGTCCCGCTCCATCTCGCCCATGGCCGGCACACCAATTTCCAGTTCAGGAACTCCGGCTGCCTGCAGCGCTTCAGCGATCTGTAGTTTCTCAGCCAGTGAAAAAGCGACCCCAGCGGTCTGTTCGCCATCCCGCAGCGTGGTGTCATTAATGATCACAGCCATAACTTAACCTCCACTTTTCGCCCTATGCCTATTGGCCCTACCTCTGCCCCGTTAGACGGGGCAAGTCGGTTAGCCAAATACTGGTGCAAACTCTTCGGTATGAGGCACCCCTTCCGCTTCATTCCAGTACGGCGATAAGGTGCGTAGTTTGGCAACTATGGGCGGTAGCTCCTGTAGCACAGCGTCGATCATCTCATCGGTGGTAAAACGGGAGAGTGAAAAACGTATCGCGCCGTGAGCTGCGGTATAAGGGATCTCCATCGCTCGCATCACGTGGCTGGGCTCTAATGAGCCAGAGGTGCAAGCGGAGCCTGACGACGCGGCAATACCGAACTGGTTCAGCATCAACAGGATCGATTCACCTTCTACATATTCAAACGCCACATTGCTGGTATTAGGCACGCGATTGCCTGGATCGCCGGTAACAAAGGCGTTTGGCACCCGCGCCAACAATCCCTGCTCCAAACGATCACGCATCATACTGATACGAGCGGTATCGGTACGAACGGACTCGGCTGCTATGGCCGCTGCTGCACCAAGGGCAACCACACCACTAACATTTTCGGTACCCGCACGACGTCCCCGCTCTTGATGGCCACCGCGCATCAGTGGGCGGAACTTGGTGCCGCGACGCAGATAAAGTGCTCCGATACCTTTTGGCGCGTGAAATTTGTGGCCCGACAATGACAACAGATCGATACCGCTATTAGCCACCTGGATCGGCACTTTACCGGCTACTTGTACCGCATCAGTGTGAAACAAAATGCCGTGGGCTTTCGCCAGTTCAGCCATACCGCGGATCGGAAACAATGTACCGGTTTCGTTGTTCGCCCACATCATGGTCACCAGTGCCACGCGGTCACTCAAGGCGGCTTTATAAGCGTCCATATCAATGCGGCCTTTCTTGTCGACCGGGATCCAATGAATGGTGTACCCCTTGCGCTGCAGGTGTTCACACATCTGCAGAGTCGCTGGATGCTCAACCACCGAAGTGACGATCTCCTTGCGCTCCGGGAACGCTTCCACTGCGGATAAAATCGCCGTGGTAGTGGCTTCGGTGGCGCAAGAGGTAAACACCACTTCGCTGCTGAATTCAGCGCCGATCAATTCCTGCACTTGCTGCCGCGCCGTTTCGATCGCCTGCCCCACCGGACGACCAAAGCTATGAATGGATGAGGGGTTGCCATAAAACTGCGTCAAAAAAGGCAACATCGCTTCAACCACTTTCGGATCGACCTGCGTCGTCGCATTATTGTCCAGATAGGCACTGCCTAAGGGATCGCTTTCTGGCGTACCGGTACAACATTTGTAGTTCAAGTTCATGACACACCTCCTGCGTGAGCAGCGCCGCCCACCGGATAAACAGTAATGGGCTCCGCCAAAGCTTCGCTCAGGCGTTGTTCGATCATCGACAAAGTGGCACCCGACAGGCCGCAACCAGAACACGCACCGGTGAGGGTGAGAAACACCATGTCATCGTCAATATCGGCGAGCTGTACATCACCACCATCTGCCTGCAGCATGGGGCGAAGTTCATCGAGCACCGCTTCGACACGCTTCACGCGTTCGACAATAGATTTTGGCGGCGTCAGTTCAACACTGGCTGGTGTACTGGCGGCATCGTAATCTTCGATGCACGACTCGAGTACCCACTCAATCTTTTCATGACAAGCAGAGCAAGCACCGCCGGCTTTGGTGTAGTTGATCACCTCTTCGAGGGTACTGAGTTTGTTTTGTGCCACCACGCGACGGATCATCACATCGTCAATGGCAAAGCACTTACAGATCAGTTCCCCCTCTTCATGGTCATCAACAAACTCTTCGCCACGATACTGGGCAATGGCGGCGTGCAGGGCTTCCATCCCCATCACCGAGCAATGCATTTTTTCCGGCGGCAAGCCATCAAGATAATCCGCGATCTCCTGATTACTAACTGCTTTCGCTTCATCGATGGTTTTACCAATAATGATCTCTGTCAGTGCAGATGAAGATGCAATCGCACTGCCACAACCAAAGGTTTGAAACCCGGCATCTTCAATGATCTCTGTATCTGGATTGACCTTGAGCGTTAAACGCAGCGCGTCGCCACAACTGATAGAACCGACATCACCAATCGCATTGGCCTGCTCGACCACTTTTGCATTTCGTGGTGTAAAAAAGTGCTCTTTTACTTTCTCTGAATAGTTCCACATAACCGACGCCCCACTGACTGATGAATTTGTTAGGGAGACAACCAGGATTGCAAGGAAGGGAAAGAGAGTGACAAGTGGGAGTGCAGCTAAAACGATGTGGGAACCGTTAACACTGCTCGAGTCCGGACTCCGGCACTTGTCTAAAAACCTTCGTTGCAATCACTGGTTATCACCCACAGTCACTATTGCAATTCAGGTGCCTGAGCGGTTAATCAGCCTAACCTAATGGTTTAATGGGCTTTTTTGTTAACACCTACGCAACAACAAACGAGACATGGCTCACATTAACAGCGCTTTTTGTAAGCTTTGTAGGATTAACGACATCGGCACTGTCGCAACTAAGTGGTTATCCCCTACGTGAGCCAAAGCATAAGTTGCTGGCCACTTGTGGGCATAGAGGCCGCAACGGCTGCCCGTGAAAAATTGAACTGAGAACAGATTACAGGAGAGTCGTCGCAAACAGACTTGAGTGCAGCGAATAGCTGAGCATAGCTAAATAAGTAGATATTCAATCATGGGTGACGGAGATCGGTACCTCTGACTCAGTAGCAACCAGCTTAACCTGCGGTGGTGCATGGGTTGCGGTGTAGTGAGCCAACCAACGATGGCTTAGCCAGCTGCCGCCAGCGAAACCGGCACAGGCCAGCCCGACAAACCATGGGTCGGAAAGCGGCGGTATTAAATTGGTGGTGATCAACCATGTGAATAACAAGAGTACCGACACCACCATCAATAAAGGCGGCACGAACAGACGCAATAACACGCTCAACATCTGTTTTTCGTCGCACTTAATAACGATCGCTTGCTGCGGCGTAAATAGATCCGCCGGTTGACCATCAGCCATTGATACAGCGCTGTGGCGGTCAAACTCATCCCGATCTATTTCATCTTTGTGTATGCGCATCGTAAACGTGCGGGGGTCGGCTTGTTGCAGTACCCCGGTAGCACACTGCTGTTGTTGGGCGCAGGCGCTACAGCCACCCGCCCGTCGCCCTTCAACTGTCAGGTACTCATCATCCACTGCAACGACACGAACCGGGATCTGACTCATAGACGTCTACACTCAGAGCGCACTGGCTGCAACGTGGGTGTGGCAATCCTTCGGACAGACACGGGCACACGCGCTACAACCGATACAATCATCGGCATTCTCGACATCCATCACCATCATCACGTCGTCTTCATAATCGTCGTACATATCATCATCTTCGTCGATCTCACGCTCAACCAGATTAAATACGTCACGCGGACACACCTTGTAACAGCGGCCACATCCGATACAAGTGGATTGATCAACCTCGGTAACGAATTCAGGCTCCCATGGCGTTCCGCCTCGGGTGATCGCCTTATATTTTTCTGCACTCATTGTTCTCTCCTAATACTTAAGTTTGATAAAAATCCTGTTTCCCGCTGAAGAGCATATAGACCCGTCACCCCAGCCCTCTCCCCTAGGAGGGGGAGCAAATATGTGCAACCTCTTCTCCCCTGGGGAGAAGATTGAGATGAGGGGTATTTGCCCTTGCTGTTATCAGCGAGTTCCTCATCCGTTTCTAATGGCGGCCGCATATAGACCCCTCACCATTCTTTTTGGTGAAAAATGCCTCTCCCATAGGAGAGGGAGCAAAATATGTGCAACCTCTTCTCCCCTGGGGAGAAGATTGAGATGAGGGGTATTTGCCCTTGCTGTTATCAGCGATTTCCTCATCCGTTTCTAATGGCGGCCGCATATAGACCCCTCACCATTCTTTTTGGAGAAACATGCCTCTCCCATATAAGAGGGAGCAAAATATGTGCAACCTCTTCTCCCCTGGGGAGAAGATTGAGATGAGGGGTATTTGCTCTTGCTGTTATCAGCGATTAACTACCAATCTTCATCCAGTAAGCCGACAAGGCGCTCCAGTTCATCCACCTGACTCTGGCGCTTTTTTAGCAATGCTTTTGCAGGCCAGCTTTCCGGTTCGGCGATCATCTGCTGCTGGATCTCTTCCAGTAAGCCGCGAATACAACTACCCTCTTCCAGCTTCAGCGGCTGCACGCCTTGATTCAGCAATTGGCGGATCGCTGGCGGCCCACAGGCAATAAAGTGCACCGCAGCACAGCCAGATAATGCATTAATCCTGGGCTGTAATTTGCCATCATCATGGCCTTGTGCAGCGTGCTTAAATTCAACCGCTTCCACCAAGTGAAAGTCATCTTCGTTGATGGCATAAATCATGAAGCTGCGTGCCGACCCAAAGTGCTGATCGACCGTTTCTTTGTCGCCAGTGGCAAACGCCACGCGCAATTGACTGATCGGTGAATGCGCATCTTCCACCACATGCAACACCCGCTCCGGTTGATTCATATCGAGCTCCTTATGCTCTAAACAGCACGCTCTAAACCGCGACGTTTTGACTCACTGTTTCTGGCCCGAAACGATAACGGCTGACATGGGCAGGCACTTCATCCTGATGCTGCGCCAGTAATATATTCACCATGGCAAACAGTCTGCTACGGGCGCCTTCGTAGCCAATCTGCAATAGATCAGCCGTACCGTAGCGGTCATGGCAGGGGTAGCCGGCACGCAACACGGGCAATTTGGGCTCGCACATATTGGCGGTATGAGTGTTGCCTATCACCAGCGACACTTTGTCCAAGGCAGGTTCCAGATCCGACAGATCACCGACCACGATCTTCTTGATCGGTAGGCGCGCTAACAACGGCGAGTCGGTGGCTGTCACTAAGCGCGAGATCTCACAGCCTTGCTCGGTCAGCAGGGCCGTATAGCCCAGCGCCATATCACTCTCCATCGCCATGGCGATGGGTGCCGTGCTGAGATGAAAATGGCTATCTAACATCGCGTCTTGCAAGCGTTTCCGGGCACGGGTTAACCACGCCGGCACCGGCTTACCACTGAGTTCAGCTAATCGCATCACCAGTGCATCGGTATTAGCCATCCCCATTAATGAGGAGAACTCAAAACAGGGCACAGCAAATTTTTGCTGTAACCACTGCCCAACTCCAAACAGGGATTCACCGAACACCAAGGTCGCAGCACTGGACGCCATCTCTTCGAGTTCCAGCACCGAAGTGCCGCCAGCACTGGTGGGCGAAAAGTCATCATCAGCCAGATGGCCATCCATAGAGACCGACAGATCCGGCAACATGATGGTGCTGAGATCAAATGCATCCAAATAACGATGCAATAACTCAACATCGGCGGGCGTCATCGCCACCGAACAAAGCAGGTTCAGCTGCCGCTTACGGCGGGCTTTAACAACCGGTGCGCGGGCTATCTGTTTGACCAAAGCACTGACGCCATTGGCAAAGCCAGTCTGCATAGAACCCACAAAATCTGGCGTTGCCATAGTGACCACATGGATATGGCTAAACTGGGGATGTGCGGCTTTAAACTCTTTCACCACGCGGTCGATATCACTGCCCTGCATCTCTGTCAGGCCGGTGGTGATCACTGAGATCAGTTCCGGTTGATGCTTTTCACACAGCAACACCAACGCTTCCATAAGGTTACTGTCTGCACCCATCACGGCTGCGATCTGATCAACCGCAGAATTTTGAATCGGCACAGGTTCACGGAAGTGTTGGATCAAATACACCTTGGCAAAAGCGCAACAGCCCTGTGAACCATGCATCAACGGAATACTGTTGCGTATACCCAGCGTCGCCAGCGTTGCCCCTGTGGGTTGGCTGGTTTTTAACGGGCGCTCGGTTAACGCGCGACGATTACGCTCCACCTTCTGCGGTACTGACCCCTGCGTTGCTGAAGATGACGCCGGTGATGATGAGTTATTCTGACTCATGATCGTAACCTCCCTGCCGCTGTTCACTGCAAATAGCGGGTGCATAGGCACCATGGAATTTTCCTGTTTGCCAAGGGGCATCACTGCGCACATGTTGCCAAATCGGGCTCTGTATAGTGCGGCATAGCTCTTTAGCAAAAGTCAGCATGCCGTCATAACCGGCATAGGCGTGTTCACGCTCTTGGTTAATATCGAGGAATGGCAGGCGCGCTTTCAGTGCGGTGTACATATTGCGGCCACCCGCAATCATTAAGTCGGCTTGATAATGCGCGGCCACATCCAGCAGGTTACGCGCCCCGCCCTCATCCAGCATCTGCGCGTCTTCACCCATGATCTCGCGAATGCGGGCTTTGTCCTCTTCAGTGGATTTCTTGGTGCCGGTCGCGACCACTTCAATGCCCAGTTCCTGCAACGCCGAAACGATAGACCAGGACTTCACCCCACCCGTATAAAGCAGCGCCTTTTTACCTTTTAACTGTTCACGATATGGGGCTAATAACGATCGAATGCGGCATTCATTCCTGCCCGTAAATTCGTCGGTATTGGCAATCAGATCGGCATCGCCAATTAGTTGCGCAAACTGCTTTAATGCATTGGACGTATCTTCAATGCCGTAAAAGCTGCCTTCAAACCAGGGTATGTCCCAGCGCTCTTCCAGCATTCTGGCCACATTCACCTGTGCCCGCGAGCACACCACCATGGCGGCGTCAGCGCGGTGCATGGTCTGAATTTCATGGAAGCGCGTGTCCCCCGCCATACAGCAGAGAATGCGATAACCCAGCTGTTCAAATAGCGGTGACACATGCCAAAACTCACCGGCAATGTTGTACTCGCCGATAAACACGATATCGTGCACCGGACGCTCTGGATGATGGTGCTGCATCGGCTTCGGCGGTGGCTCGGCGGTGCCCACCACCTTCTTCACCATCACATCACCGGCAATACGGTTACCCAGATTCTTGCTGCCATAAAAGCCGGCAGCATCGACCGCGACTACGGGTCGCCCCCAGCGGGATTGGGCTAATTCACAAATGGCATCAACGTCGTTGCCCTCTAACGCAGGTACGCAAGTGACATAAACAAATACTGCGGGAGGATCGTGCTTCTCAATCACTTCACGAATGGCATGCAACAGGCGCTTTTCCGCCCGCCCCATGATCACATCCTGTTCATTTAGGTCAGTAGTAAACCCCAACCGAAACAGGTTTCGCCCACTGGCACGGGTGCCGCGGTTGTTCCAGCTATTGCCCGCACAAGCAATGGGGCCGTGGACGATATGAGCCACATCCGCGATGGGCAACAAACTGATCTGCGCACCATCAAAACTGCAGCCCCCCGCCGTCGCTCCAGGTACAGGGCGACTGCAACCACTCTTGCCTTCAGTTTTGTTATGACTGCAAGCCGGTTCATCCTGTAACGCCGCTATCTCACTTCGTTTCATGGCACCTCCAGCATGGCTATCAACACAGAGACTCAACCGCCCCGCGTTTGCCATCCGGCTAAGGAAAATTGTCGTCACAATGACAGTTGCAAAAGCAAGGCCACGGTTAAGTGGTTGTTTTTATTAGATTGGCGTTTGTGGGGTTTGCGACAAAGTGTGTGGGGGTGTGGGATGTAGACTGCGAAGAGTTAGTGTCAAAGGGTAATGGGGAAATTGAAGTTGGAAACTGATTCAGTCAAACATCATAAGAAAGTCAGTGTAACGGGAGTAGTGCTCTCTTTGTTGTGTTGTAACTCACTTCTGCCCCATTCTTTGCTAGGGATACAGCTCGCCAGTTAATCGTGGCGTTACTTTTCTTATTGAAGCTAGGATCCGGCTCCAACCCTTTCGCCTCTGCCACAACTTCCCGTCAATGACTACGTCATAGCAATCAATGCGGTCTGCCTTAAACAGCTCAATTCTGTGAACAATTGCTTAACCAGCATCGAGGCCGGTAATCTCTATAACTCGACGTAATTTAGCTAGCTGTTTAGGCTTCTCATAATCTTGATTTGGTTCTGATTCTTGTTTTGTTCGCTTGCTGTATGATTGTTCGATGTTTTTCTGATATTTATTAATTCGACGATACCTACGCATCTCCTACCTTGTAAGGTCGAACTAATACACTGTTATGAGTAAATCGGCATGGTGCCTTTTAAAAAATTTAATTTAATAATAATTGTAACGCTCATTGCTGTTTTATCGGTTTCGTGTTCCAAGGCAGTCGATAGCTGCGGAAAGGAATCGGAGGCGACCGTTTGGGCTCGCTCAATGGATGAAAGTCGTTTAGCATTGCTTTACGCTGATTTTGAAAAATTGGCCGCTAATGAGAATGTTGCGCGAGTCTATAGCTTTCACGGTGAAGGGCAGAAAATGCCTCCAGAGTTTTCAGATTTAAAAGTTGTGAAGCTCAGACCTAAAAGAGGCTATATCCTTGTAAATGGCTGCATGGATCATGGGGTTGTCATGAGTTTTAAAGGGCTAAACAAGCCGGGCGAGACTCAATCAATAGAGTTATCTTGGGGAGAGGCTCCTCCACATAGTGGGTCGGAAGTTATTTGGCAAAGGTAGTACTCATAACAAACGCTTGCAGCCGAGGCCAAACACTACGCAATTTTGGTGTTACTCGCTGCGCTCAAACAATAACACCAAAACCGCTCCGCGTTCGGCCCGGCTGAAGCGGGCGTTAGGCGCCAAGAGGAATACATGAACCACCTAGAGCGACAAGTCTTGGACTGGATCGCTGAGTCATACCCAGAGTTGAACTTAGGTGAACAGGTCTCTCATTTAGAAGTTATTGAGCGTGAGTACACTGGAGCTGGCGTAACCACATCGTTTGATGCTAGTGGTCAATTATCTGAACTGAGAAGCTTCAATCTAGTTGGGCCTTTGGTGGTATCTCCGGCTTTGGCGTCGGACGCTGAAACAATGCTATGCATCATTGATGGCGTGGTCGACTACCTAGATATTTTGGTCAGAGGCGATGGTTCAGTGGAAGCCATAGACACCTTTAAGTTGCTTGATGAAAAGGTCAACTTTATTGATGACCCAGGCGCCTAACAAATCAACTCACGCGAACGGATTTTCACAGGCTAACGTCGTTCCGCGCATCAGTTTAGCCTGCTCAATCCGCCCATGGTTGGGGCGTTAAGCATCATGATCGAATATCGAGATAAGTTCGAATATCCAGAAAATCCAGCAAGTGTCGGAGAAATACAGCTTCTTGAAGAATGGCTGGGTACGAAACTTCCGAAGGAGTATAAGAAATTCTTGCTTGAAACTAACGGGGCAGATACTCCTATTGGCGTTCAAGAACCTGATGACTCAGTTGTGCTCTGGAGCGCAAAAGAGATATCCGAATTAACAGATGCCTATTGTTATGAGCAATACTTGCCTGGGCTGGTTGCTATTGGATCAGATGGCGGTGGAGAATCAATTGTCTTCGATACCACACATAGTAAATGCTCAGAAGATTGGCCAGTGTATAGGGTTCCCTTTGCCGATTTAACGAAAGAATCTATGGTATTGCTAGCTGAAAATTTCAAAGAGTGGGTTTCCAATGGTTACACACTCAAGTTCTAAAATGCTTAACAAGCGCAGGAAATTGGACACATACTTCGCACTTTTGTGTTACTCACTGCGCCCAACAATAAAACAAAACCGCTCCGCACATGGCTAAGCTAAAGCGAGCGTTACCCATTCCCCAACTTGTTCCTTTCCAACAGTGAGTTACGGCGAATGACAGCTCCTCGCTCAAGCCTGACTGTCTGGCCTGATTGGAGCCGTTCACCTTCTACTGTCAGATTGGGTACAAGCCAGTACAGTTAGCCATACCTATTCTGCTAAACAGAACTACTTCAATATCAATAATCAATATCAATATCAATATCAATGCAACGTTGGAATCGCCGCCGCTAGCATCAGCTTAATCTGGTCAACGGTCTGCAGCTCTTTCTCTTTGTCGTAGGCTTTCACCTTGGGTGTATGAATATGGCCAACGGGTACCCTACTGCCGATCAGATTTCTTAAGCGAATAGAGCGGTAGCTGATCTCATTGGACAAGTACCCTCCCCCCGAGCCTTGTACTGAGGTTTCACCTTTTAGCTCAGCCAGTGACGCGGGCGACTTTTTCCCCGTTAAAGTTTCGACGTTACGATTATCTGTCACAGGAAATGGTGCGTTCATCTCTTGGGCAAGGCTGATCATTTCTGCTGCAGGTAACGAATATTCTAAAAACTCGGGGCCTCTTAGCGGCTGCCCTTGTAACAAGGGCACTAACGGCGCTTGGCTGGTGGCTCCGGTCAGTACATTCAGATTGCCCGGCGCCTCTGCACTGCGTCTTAGACCTGGAAAACGCTCCAAGTCAAAGCCATCACGCCCCATCGAAATGGTGACCACCATGTCGACTTTATTGTACTTAAAATAGGGCATTAGCAGCTTTTCAATCATGCCTGCGTCGAAGTCAGCAAAACGTACTGGGATCATCACCGCTTGCACCTCTGCCGAAGTACCATCGGCGGTCAGCAGTTCGTTATCCAGCAGCAGTGCAGCTAGTCCCGACGGGTTGGATTGGTCGATATGACGATCTAAAAAGAACGGGTCAAAGCCGGTCACCAAGATACGTTTTTTTGCCTTTGAGAACACGGCGGTGCCGAAGCCACGACTCTCCAGCTCGAAACTGTCTATCCATTGCGCGTTCGTCTCTGCTGGCAGATCTAAGCTGCGAAACTTGGCGTTTGCGGCTAAACGAAACCAGTAAAGTGGCCGATCATCAGCCTGCTGTTGGGCAATTTTTTTACCAATGTTGAAGCCCTCTCGGCCAATATCGGCGATCTGATCAAGCGTGTTTGACGCATCCAGACGAGCGATAGCCGCCAAGGGCTTTGCAAAAGGCGCCAGCAAGCCGGTCATTGCTTTTTCTGCGTCCGGCAAGCGCTGTTCTTCGATGGTGAGTTTGTTGACATCATTGGCAAGCACAGCGGATACCAATGAAACGCACAAAAACACCATGGCAATAAGAGTTCTAAACATCAACAACCTCGATTTATTAAGTCACTACACTCGACGGTAAGGGAGGTAAATGGGCTCCCACATATGCGCAGCCAGCTCTTGATCTATCTCTTTGCCACACATACAACCGTCAGGATCTGTTTCCTGAATTTGCTTAAGCACGGCTTTGGCCACATGCATAGAGACCGCTTTTAATTCACCGATACGTGGGAACACGCAACCTTCATCGAGATCCTGTTGCGGTACATAATCAGCCAGCGCAAACGACGCCGTGGTGAACATCTCCATAGTGATCTTTTTTACACCAGAGACAATGGTGGCTAAGCCAACAGCGGGGAAAATGAACACATTATTCCCCTGACCGATCCGGTATGGCTTACCGTCATATTCGACATCATCAAACGGGCTACCGGTTGCCACAATCGCCTGCCCTTGGCTCCACCGGTAGATATCTTCTGGTAACGCTTCACAATTACTGGTGGGGTTAGAGAGAGGAAACACCATGGGGCGCTGCGTGTAATCAAGCATCTTCTTCACGTGATTTTCTTTAAACGCACCACCGACGCCACTGCAGCCGAGTAATACCGTCACGGCGACATTGTCAATCAACTCACTAAGATCTGCTTTGTTGTCTTCTTTTAACTGCCAATCGCTGGCTAATGACACCGGCTTAGCGTAACGATGCTTGTATTCATCCAGACCTTCGCGGTTATCGAACACCACGCCTTGAGAATCCAAAATGAAGATACGATCTCTGGCCGCCTGATGAGACACGCCCTCTTTTAGCAGGCCAGCAAAGATCTGATCCGCAACACCTACACCACCGGCGCCGGCACCATAAACGGCAAAGATCTGTTCGCCCAGAGTTTCCCCTTTAATCTTGGTGGCACCAATAATACCCGCCAACACCACCGCGCCTGTGCCTTGGATATCATCATTAAATGAGGGGATCTCATCCTCATACTTGGCCAGGTTATTAAATGCGTTGGACTTACTGAAATCCTCCCACTGCAGCACCGCTTTAGGAAAATGCAGTTTGGTTTGCTGCACAAACTTGTCGATAAACAGTTTGTACGCTTCCCCTTTCATCCGCTTTTTCGGGATTCCCAGATACATGGGATCGTTCAGCAGATCCTGATTGTCAGTGCCGACATCTAACGCCACCGGTAAACAGTGGCCAGGGTGAATTCCCGCCCCCAAGGTATAGAGCGACAACTTACCAATGGGGATCCCCATACCGCCCGCACCTAAATCACCTAAGCCTAGAATGCCCTGACTGTCGGTTACGACGATGATTTTGATCTCTTTGCCAGCGAAGTGGCGTGCCATCTCCCCCATGCTGTCGACATTGTCTGCCGTTACATACAGGCCGCGAGCTTTTTGGTAACGATGACTGAATTCCTGACACGCTTTACCTACCGTCGGCGTGTAGATAATAGGTGTCATCTCTTCTACGTGGCGTGACAATAACGCATAAAAAAGCGTTTCGTTGCGATCTTGCAGCGCACGTAGAAACAGGTACTGTTCGATGTCGCTGCAGGCACTAAGAAACCCCTGGTACGCGCGTTTTAGTTGGTCTTCAAAGGTTTGCGGTTTCGGTGGTAGCAAACCGTTGAGATTAAATGCTTCTCGCTCTTCGTAACTGAAACCGGTGCTTTTATTTAGCAAGCGATCATTGAGTAGCTCGGTACCGGAGATCGATACGGGTCTAAACTCGTTACCCTGCGCATCTTTCCAACGTAAGTATTTACCTGTCGCCATCGGTTTGCTCCGCGATTGTATTGGTAGGGGATCAACTCAATAGAGGATAGAAGATCCCACCAAGATATCTGCATAACCCGCTATTAATAGGAGTTATTTTTTAGCCTTACCTTACTCTCTCAGCGGTCGCAAAATATGTTGTTAGATCACGAAAAACCTTCACTGCCGTTAACTAGGCAGAACTGATATATTCTGGTGTCTGCCACACGAACCCAAGATCCCATGAGCAAACGTTTTAGCCAGTCCTGTGAAAACAACAAGCAGCCCATCTTAGAGCAACTCAAGCCACGCTTGGTCAACCAGCGCCATCTGTTAGAAATAGGCTCGGGCACCGGGCAACACGCGCAATTTTTTGCCAAGCATCTGCCCCATCTGTGCTGGCAAACCAGCGACAGACCAGACAATCACCCCAGTATTGATGCCTGGATAGCAGAATTAAATCTGACCAACCTGCGTTCCCCGCTGTCTTTCACTATTGGTGAGGACAATTGGCCTAACCAGCCCATCGACACCGTGTTTACCGCCAACACCGCCCATATCATGCAATCCGAGGAAGTGCAGATAATGATGGGGTTAGTTGCAGAGCACTTACCACTCCGAGGGCTGTTTTTACAATACGGGCCGTTTAACATTGATGGCACCTATACCAGTGACAGCAACCGCGAGTTCGACCAATTTTTACAGCAGGAAGGTTGTGGTGGGATCAGGGATATTGCCGAGCTTGAAAGGTGGGCGAAGGGATTGATGTTAGTAGAGCAAATAACGATGCCAGCTAACAACCTGCTATTGGTTTGGCGCAAGCACTGTTAAAAATCCGCCATACAGCAATTCTGTTAACGAACCTGCTTAATCAATCTATCAATGCCTACGTATTTGATTTGTTCAGGACGGAGCGTAAGAGCCACTCCTTTATCATTAACATAGGTCACCGGGCCACTAAAATTAACCACTAATGCGCCCCCTTTTTCCATTATTCTCATCAATGGCAAAAGTGACTCATCAGCCTCTGCAGGACCAGCCGACAAAGCAATATAGCCCATATCATGCAGCTGACTCTGGTCAAGTTTATAAACGGCTACGCCATCAAAATATTCGGTGACTGATTCAACAAGCAGAAGTACTTTACTGTCGTATCCACGAAGCTGTAGCGCGACCTGATAAACATCACCAAAACCATCGGAAACAGACACTGGAGATGTGCCATCGACAGCATCTGATGTCAAAACAGCACGCCAACCATAGTTAATATCGGTATCTAACATTGCAGCTCGACACACTGCGATATAATGGTGGTCAGTCACTTTCATGTGCTGCTGACAATTCTTCATGCCTTTAATTGTGTAAGCAGGCACAGGTGAGTTTTTCATCTGATGATAGAAAGGATCCGCTTGGCTATGTCCAGCCACAAACAACAACATCAATGAAATCAGACAACATAATTTGTGCAACATCTATACATCCTAAGCAATGAATGGAAGCAGCTTTTAGAGAACTCGACGATTAACCTCATCTTGGGCTCTCCTTCCACAAATATTCTGCCTGAATCAACAATGCTTGAGATCGAAAAATGAACATGCTGAATTGCTAATCATGACCGAGGTAAACATAAACAGGCATCGATGGCGGGATAATACACCTATAGCGTCGATAATTCTTACAAGGTTCAAATATTCCACCGACTTTGTGAGAAATATATATTACTTATCAAAACATTAGCAACATGGCCAGGTTCCTGCTTCATTGCAATGAGAATTAATATCATTACATTTAATAGCCAAGGAATAACAATAATGAAGCTAAAACATCTGGCCTTAGGCGCCCTTTTGAGCGTTCCTACAGTATCCTACGCTGCTCCATTCACTAATGGTGGCTTTGAATCTGGTGATTTGTCGCCGTGGGTGAACGTATCTTCGCCAGAATGGTACGTCACTGACACTGAATCCCATTCCGGAAGCTATAGCGCAACCGACGTCGGCAACTTTCAACTCAAGCAGACATTTGATGCTGTTGCGACAGAAAATGTTTCCGAAGTTTCCTTTTGGCTCAAGCAACCAGAAGCAGCAATCTCTTGGGTTGGTCTTTTTTACTCTGACGGCAGTTCAGTAGGAGATATCGTTAACCTAACGACGAGTGACTGGGAATTTTTTGATATCACCAGCTGGTTAGTCGCTGGCAAAGAACTGACTGGCTTTGGCTTGTATGGCTACTCAGGCGCAGGCCCAGATGAAGACAGAACCTATTTAGATGATGTCACAATTAGCTACAGTGCAGAGGTTCCTGCGCCGGGTATTCTTGCCCTGTTTGCTCTGTCTATACTTGGTTTTGCCGCTGCGCGTAGAAAGTAAGTAATACGGTCACCGCGCTGAAGAGATAAAACGCCTCACCTTTGATGGGGCGTTTTTCTAAAAACACAATTCCTCAAGCTGATCCAGCGCTTGCAGCCCCTGCTCGTCGCCCTGCTCTTCAAATAGATCGCGAATATAAAACACATTGGCGTGCAACAGATACAGGGGGTCATGTTTAAGCCCTTTGCCAGCTAAATAGTCGACATATTGCTGGCGAAATTTATCCCAGAATGCATTCCCCACCCCTGGTTGTTCGGTCAATGCGAGTAGATGGTCCATCAACTTTTGGGCGTTGCCCTCACAGTCAATGCCAGCAAAACTCACATAGCGATCAACAGCCGGCTCTGATTTATCACTCTCTGCCGCTTTGTGCTGCTTGCATGCACACGCCATTTTATCTACCTCGACTACGTTCACCTTGCGGCCCCAATCAATTTGTGGCCGCAAGGCTGCCTTCACCAATTCTCTCTTGTGGCGATCACAAGGCCTATGCTGTGTCTGACATCGTCGGTGAAGCAGGCACAACCCATGCTGGCGGCCATCAAGAAAATATCAAACTCAGGTTGGCTAACAAAGGGCGCACGTTCAGCCATATCATCCTCAGAACAGAGGATAAACCTAACGTCTGGATGCGCCTGACGTAACATGCTTAAGGTATGATCTTTTGCCCCTAACTCGGTGAGCAAAAGCAGGCTGTGTTGCAACACACGATCATCGAGTGTCGCGTCGATCAGCATATCATTCGGCTGCACCTTTGGTGCCTCCAGTCCTCCCATAGTCCCTAACATGGCACGCCCTCCACTGCTCTTTCTGTCGATTCCATCAAACGTTGTAACCAAGGTGCAGGCTTGCCACCCACCACCTGTTGCATGCGTTCAAGCACGTCGCTGCACGCCCCCGGTTGGGCTTGCTTAATAGGGTGAACGTTGGCGCGAGTCACTTTCGCCGCAGCAGGCCCCCCAATAGAGAGGGTCGACAAGATATGGCAGTCACTGATTAGCGACAGCATAAATTCGGAACGCTTTTCGCCACTCTCACTGCAAGTCACGGGTCTTACATCAACAAGCTGATGCTTTTCTGCGTTGACCTCATACACCAGTACCCGTAGGCAAGATCCGAAATGACCATCAAGCCGCTCTCCGTTATTCGACGTCATTGCCACGCGCAATTTCTTACCGCTGAGGGGGGCTGATGGGAGAACTTCTGGCGCTTCCATGGTGTCAACTTCGTTGCTGTTGAAGATGGCGAATGCCTGCGCAAGATTTACTCTGTCGGGTTGCTCGGGCTGCGCAGAAAAGATCTCGCGTAGCTGCTTCGGCGACAACTGCCGTAGTTTCTTCTCGGTGAGCGGTTCTCCCAGCGTATCCACCAATAAACTCAACAGCTGCGATAGAGGGATCTGAGGTAACGCCTTTGCAGCCAATGCGATACGTAAGGCTGCAGTTTCAGAGACTGGTGCGGTCATCATTATCTCCCGACTAATTAGACATTAGAACTATTACGCGCGACGGGCACGAACAGTCACAGGTAGCTTGGGTGACGGACTGATGGGCTCGAAATAGTAACCAGTACCATCAGCCAGTTGGATCTCGCCACCCAGTTGTTCTGGTGAATCAAACTCAATCGAGGTCACCATCTCTTCGAGATCTTTCTTAGCGATGTAACAGGAAAGCTCGCCACTTTCTTCCCGGCGGATCATTACGTTCGGCATTGCTTTCTCCTTGGTTGAAAGAGGTACCGGGGCCTTCACCCCGGTACTTCATTCTTTAACGTACCAGGTCGTAACCGTAATCGGTTCTACCCATGTCGCTAGTATCAGCGTCCAACTTCTCAAGTACCGCGTTAACCAGTGTGGTTAACATGTACATGCCACCTTCATAACCTAGCGTGGTGTTGCGATGCAGGTGATGACGGTCGAAGATTGGGAAGCCGAGACGGATCAGCGGCACTTCAAACTCACCGCCTTTCGCCTTGGTATCACGCTGAATAAACTTGGCGTGAGAGTTTCCAATCATGAAGTCAGGCTTATTGGTGAACACCAGTGAACGGAAATGCCACAAGTCCTTACCAATAAAGATCTCTGTATTAGCGGTGTAAGGAGAGTCAGCGATCAACGCTTCCATCTTCTTGCGCCAGCGCTTATTACCGTTGTTGCAGAGGATATGCTTAATTTCACAACCTAATTCCATAAGGAACTTGGTTAAGCCCATCAGGTAATCTGGATCACCATAGATAGAGAAACTGGTGCCGTGCAGCCATGTATGGGAGTCGGTGATCATATCCACCAAACGGCCACGCTCTGTTGCCAGCGACTCAGGAATAGGCTTGCCTGACAGTTCAGATACCTTCATCAGGAAGTCATCTGTCCAATCAACACCCATTGGGATGTTGGTTGCAGGTACTTCGTGCTTCCAGATACCTTCGACGTATTTCTTGGTTTTCACCAACTGATCAGGCTGCAGGAACATGGTAGTGATCGCGTTTGGCGCGTCAGCCACTTCCGCTAATGGAGTACCGCCTGCGTACATGCGATATTCGCCATCAGCCGGTGTATCAAGTACTTCAGACGGATCACACAGCAATGTGTAATCGACGCCCATCTCCTGCATCATGCGGTGCATCACACGGTAGTTACCAAGATAGGTTTCAAAGCCCGGTACCAGGTTAATCTTACCGTTACTGCCGACGGTTTTGTCTTCCATCTTGTTAACGCTGAAATGACGCAAAACACCTTCGAACATACCGTCCCAGCCATTGACATGACTACCAACAAAACTTGGCGTATGTGCGAATGGCGTCGGTAGCTCTTCAGGAATGTAACCCTCTTTTTTGGCGTTACCGATAAACGCGTTGAGGTCATCCCCGATCACTTCCGCCATACAAGTGGTGGATACAGCAATCATCTCTGGCTTATACAGCGCCAAAGAGTTTTGCAGGCCATCAAACATGTTCTTCTGGCCACCGAATACTGCGGCATCTTCGGTCATTGAATCCGAGACACAAGCCACGGGCTCTTTGAAATGACGATTAAAATAGGTACGAAAATAGGCAACACACCCCTGCGAACCATGAACATAGGGCAGTGTGTTTTCAAAGCCGAGCGCACACAGGACGGATCCCAGTGGTTGGCAGGCTTTGGCCGGGTTAATTGTTAGGTTTTTCCGGTTGAAGTTAAGCTCTTTGTACTCTTCACCGGTCGTCCACTCAAAGACCTCTTTCACCTTGTCGGCGTCGTGGCTTTCTTCAAACAACTCGCGTTTGCGAGCCATCATCTCCTGGTACTCTGGCTGTCCAAATAATGGATAGCCAGGTTTGATATCATCTACTGTCTGACTCATAATCTTTCTCCTCCCGCGCCACTCATCTGTGAACTGACGGGCCGAGTGATACACATAAGCGGCATGCCGCCTAACCTGTTTCGTCGTGCTGCAACTTAGCCGTTAACGACCAGTTTTTCTTCAGCTTCAGCTTTCCAAGGTGCAGTCAGCTTGCTCCAACATGGGTTGTTCAGGGTCATATCCATATCGCGGGCGAAAATGGCGAAGCCATCGAAGCCGTGATAAGGGCCTGAATAGTCCCAGCTGTGCATCTGACGGAAAGGGATGCCCATCTTCTGGAAGATGTATTTCTCTTTCACACCGGCACCAATCAGATCAGGCTTAAGCTGCTCAGCGAATTTTTCCAGCTCGTAACCTGTGACATCGTCATAGATCAGCGTGGCGTCTTTCACTTCAGGAATCGTCTTGGTGTAGTCATCGTTATGGCCAAATTCATAGCCAGTACCAACAATTTCCATGCCCAAATCTTCATAAGCACCGATCACGTGGCGTGGACGTAAGCCACCGACATACAGCATCACTTTCTTACCTTCCAAACGTGGACGGTATTTAGCGATAATCGGTTCCCACTGTGCCTTGTACTTGGCGATCACTTCTTCCGCTTTCGCTTGAATCGACTCATCGAAGAACGCAGCGATTTTACGCAGTGACTCTTCACACTTGGTCGGGCCAAACAGGTTGTACTCCATCCATGGAATGTCGTACTTCTCTTCCATGTGGCGGCAGATATAGTTCATTGAACGATAACAATGCACTAGGTTGAGTTTTACTTTGGGTGTGTTTTCAATCTCTGGCAAAGTACCGTCACCAGACCACTGTGAAACAACTCGTAAACCCATCTCTTCAAGTAAAATACGCGAAGACCAAGCATCACCACCGATGTTGTAGTCACCAATAATGGCAACGTCATACGGTGTAGTTTCAAACTCTTTGTCTTCGACCTTGTCGAGGACATGATCGCGCAGCGTGTCGTTGGCAATGTGGTGACCCAAAGACTGACTCACACCACGGAACCCTTCACAACGCACTGGGACAATGGTTTTGCCGATCTCTTTGCCCTTCACTTTGGCAACTGCTTCGATATCGTCACCGATCAAGCCCACCGGACATTCCGATTGGATTGAGATCCCTTTCGATAATGGGAACAGAGTTTCGATTTCATCAACGATGGTGGATAGCTTTTTATCACCACCAAAAACGATGTCACGCTCTTGGAAATCAGAGGTGAAGTTCATGGTGCCGAAGCTATTTACGCCAGTAAAACCGGTGTAATAGTTACGACGACCCGCGCGGGAGTACTGACCGCAACCGACTGGACCATGAGAGATATGGATCATGTCCTTGATTGGACCCCATACCACCCCTTTTGACCCTGCGTAAGCACAACCACGAGCTGTCATCACGCCGGGCAGTGACTTACGGTTGGCGGTAACACACTTATTTGATGACGCTTCTGCATCATTCGCCGTCAAATGCTTAAGACGATCTTTTTTCGCCTTTTCTGGATAGACCTCTAGCACCTCATCGATAAGCGCTCGAGTGTCCTCTTTTTTCATAGACATAACAGTCTCCTAAAGAGTTTTTAAACACCTGTTCTTATCAGAACCGTGTCTGCAGATGGATTAAGCCACCGCTTCTTCTTCCGCTTTCTTACCGATAATTGAAGTGTCTTCCTCTTCCATGATGCCGAATTCCATCAACAGCTCTTCAAGCTCATCCATGGTGACCGGCTCTGGTACAACAAACAGTTCGTTGTCGATGATCTTGCGTGCAAGAGCACGATACTCATCTGCCTGATTACACTTAGGATCGTACTCGATCACTGTCATACGACGGATCTCAGCACGCTGAACAATGTTGTCACGTGGTACGAAATGGATCATTTGTGTACCGATCTTGGCGGCTAATGCCATGATCAGCTCATCTTCACGATCGGTGTTACGAGAGTTACAGATCAGACCTGCAAGGCGAACACTACCGGTCGCTGCGTATTTACAGATACCTTTTGAGATGTTGTTAGCGGCATACATCGCCATCATCTCACCAGATACAACAATGTAGATTTCCTGTGCTTTGTTCTCGCGGATAGGCATGGCGAAACCACCACATACCACATCACCCAGTACGTCATAAAATACGAAGTCGAGGTCTTCTTCATAAGCGCCCTCTTCTTCGAGGAAGTTGATCGCTGTAATAACACCACGACCAGCACAACCTACACCTGGCTCTGGACCACCGGACTCAACACAACGAACGCCGGCATAGCCAACTTTGAGTACATCATCCAACTCAAGATCTTCAACAGAACCGGCTTCAGCAGCCATCTCCATAATGGTGTTCTGCGCTTTTGCGTGCAGGATCAAGCGGGTTGAATCGGCTTTAGGATCACAGCCGATGATCATAATTTTCTTCTCAGCTTCGGCCAGCGCAGCAACCAGGTTTTGTGTGGTGGTTGATTTACCGATACCGCCTTTGCCGTAAATGGCACATTGACGAATAGCCATGGTGTTTCCTCCAACATCGTTCAATTCAAAAAAGGTTCCCGATATGGATATTGCGAAAACTGCGCCAGACAAGGCAAAACAGATTAACCGATTGTTTTTTAATGATTTATATAGAGATGGTTACAGAAACAGATAGGCGACAAAGCTCACATTAATGAACGGTTGTCGGGTTGTGTACATAGTTATTTGTAGCAAAAAGACCACAAAAACGCGGGTGTGAATAATCTGATGGGAGAAAAGATAAAATAGGAGCTGACCTAGAACTAAGTCAGCTCAAGCTGGAAAATACTTATTGCTCGCTAGATTTTGGTGGCAGTAATAGCTGCGGATCTAAACGAACCTTAAACCAATTGATGCGCCAATCAAGATGCGCCCCTGTGACTCTGCCTGTCGCTCCAACCTTCGCGATAGGTTGGCCCTGTTTAACCACGTCACCCGCTTTAACCAATGATCCACTGAGATGAATAAATGTCGATGAAATACCGTAGCCATGATCCATCAACAAGGTGCCACCACTGTAATACATATCAGGGTGCCAGAGAGTGATCACCCCGTCGGCTGGGGCAACAATAATAGTGCCGGTTGGCGCAGCGATATCCAAGCCAAAGTGCGGGCGCTTTGGTTCACCATTAAAATAGCGTTGGCTCCCATAAACTCCAGAGATAGGACCATCAACCGGCCAAATAAGAGGCGTGAGAAAGTCTTTGCGATCCGAATCGGTCTTTCTGGCGGCAGCAACCTGCCTATTATCATCACGAATACGCTCCAGCACTTCCTCGGGCGGGGACACATATTTTTGCTCCACCCCTTCAACGTACTGAATATTGTATTCCCGTTGCTTTATCTTATAACTCGTTTGCTGCTTTTCTCCGCCAGGCAGCGTCCATTTCAATTCCGCTTCACCAGTGTCATCACGACCAAAGCCAATGACAAAAATACCCTCAGCAGAAATTTTTACTGGATTGCCATCGAGCGATAACTGACTACCGGGAGGTAGCTTACCCGTGACCATACCACCTTGAATAAACTCACCGTTTAGCTCTATCGCCAACGTCTGTGCAGAAAACAGCAGAAAAATACTAACTAGAAGCGGAAATTTCACAGATAGCTCCTTTCTCAACACCCTCATAGGCGCGGACTTTAATTAATTGTTCGGGATAGTCACAAGATAATTGACGCGCAATGTAGTCAGCCAGGCATTCGACGGTTGTATCGCAATCAACTATTTCTGTAGCGCTTTTGCTAACCGCCAAATAATAATTCCCCTGGCTGGCACTGTATTGGAAACCGTAAAAGCTGGCGTCAGTTAAACCAAATTGTGCACTAAACGGTAATGTCTCGACAGAAACTTCATCATCTGCGGAACCAAGATAGATATCTTGCCAACGCGAGGCCCAGTTGCTTTCCAAATCAGCGCGCTTTTCACCATCAAGCCAGATCCCTATCCGTGAACGGTGGCCGTGAGCGATCCGCTGACAATTCCCATCATGTTTTTTCAAACCATGAGTGTAATGATAAAACGCGGGGCCTTCGGCTTCATGGCGTAAATGAACAGTTATTCCAGTCACATTGTCAGGCAACAGTTTAAGTAACATCACTTCTAAATAACGAGCAAAGGCGCTATCGGTGATCTGTGCCAATGGCAAAATAGCAAAGGCCGACAGTGGACTCTGTATCACCAACTCACTTTTAGCAGCTTTAAATGAAAGCAGGATATCGTTATCTGATGAGACAATGATTGTTTCGGCAGCTTGCTCTGGAACAATCAGCTTATGATCTACCGTCGCATCCAGCGCATGTTTGATGGTCTTTTTTACATGGGAGAAGTCAAAAAGCATACCCTCGTCATTCAATTCACCTGCCAGTTCAACGTCTACGATCCAGCTTTCACCTAACATCCCGCGCTGAGCGCATAAAAACGTACTGTCGATTACCGTCAAACCATCTACAAATAAACGCATTAAACCATTTTCCAGAGCAAACATAATTAGCGAAAGGAATTATAACGCGACAAGAGTAAGAGTTGAGAATTAATCTTAACTAAGACGCCGACAAAATTTGGGCAAAAAAAAGCCGGCATAAGCTGCCGGCTTTCTGTTAACGATTAAAGGATCACTCGTCGCCTAGCGGCAAGCCACCTTTTTCACGGTTATAACGCGCTGTACGTGGGAATGCTTGACCCGCTTCAGTGAACAGGTAAACAGCTTCTTTAGGGAAGCCAACTTCCATCACTTCGCCTGATGTTGCTTCAACATCAGAGTGCGCTTTAACAGTGAAGTCGCGACCGTCAATCGTCATATAGACGAAAGATTCGGCACCTAAATGCTCAGCAACCAGTACGCTACCACTTACATGACCGTGAGAGTCATCATGGTCACGAGGAAGAACGTGCTCAGGACGAACACCCACTTCAACTGCATCGCCTACTTTAGCACTGCTAGCATCAATGCAACCAACGACCACGTCACCAGTGCTCAGCTTAACCTTACACTCGTCGTCACCAATCTCAACCAATTCACCCGCCAAGAAGTTCATCTTAGGTGAACCAATGAAGCCAGCAACAAATTTATTTGCTGGTGTATGGTAAAGATCAAGCGGGCTACCAAACTGCTCAAGGTTGCTCGGCGCTTCATCATCTAATGGGCTCAGTACCACGATACGATCTGCCAAAGTCATTGCTTCAACCTGATCGTGTGTTACGTAGATGATGGTCGACTGCAAATCTTTGTGCAGCTTGGCAATTTCAATACGCATCTTCACACGAAGTGCCGCATCCAAGTTCGATAAAGGCTCATCGAACAGGAATACCGATGGCTCTTGTACAATACAACGGCCAATAGCAACACGTTGACGCTGACCACCAGAAAGAGCTTTAGGCTTACGGTCAAGCATATGAGTCAGACCCAAGATTTCAGACGCCTTATCTACGCGACGTTTGATTTCATCTTTAGGTACTTTCTTCAGCTTGAGGCCGAATGCCATGTTCTCGAACAGATCCATATGTGGATAGAGCGCATAGGACTGGAACACCATACCTACGTTACGGTCTACCGGAGGAACTTCGTTCATACGGCGACCAGAAATAGCCAACTCGCCGTCAGTGATGTCTTCCAAACCCGCGATCATACGAAGCAGTGTAGATTTACCACAGCCTGATGGACCGACGAAAACGATGAACTCACCATCTTCGATGTCTAGGTTAATATCTCGTAATACATCCAAGTGTATTGATGGATCGTAGTTCTTACGTACATTCTTAAGGATGACTTCAGCCATTCTTGTCTCCAGAAAGCTATTGTTAGCTTAAAAACCTTAAATACTAAACCTATTAACCCTTCACACCACCGGCTGTCAGACCACCAACTAACCAACGTTGGGCCAACAGGAACACTAGGGTGATGGGGAAGCCAGACAATACGGCCGCCGCGGCAAAGTCGCCCCACAGATAATTCTGCGGATACAGGTACTGTTGCGCACCTACAGCTAGCGTAAGCATCTCTACATCCTGCAATAACAAGGAGGCAACCGGTACCTCAGTGATTGCACCAATGAATGCAAGAATGAATACAACTGCGAGGATCGGCACACTTAATGGCAGCAAGACTAAGCGGAATGCTTGCCAAGGCGTAGCGCCATCAATTGCAGCGGCTTCTTCGAGTGAAGGATCAATGGTTTCAAAGTAACCTTTAATCGTCCAAACGTGCAGCGCAATACCGCTGAGGTAGATGAATACCAAACCTGCGTGCGTATTCAATCCCAACCAAGGGAAATATTGACCGATCTTATCGAACATTGCGTAAATCGCTACCAATGCCAATACCGCTGGGAACATTTGGAAAACCAACATACCCTGCAAGATCAGGCTCTTACCAGCAAACTTCATACGAGCAAACGCGTATGCGCTAGTCGTTGCAAGTAAAACGATAAGAGCGGCACTGATAACAGCAACCTTAATAGAGTTCCACAGCCAAGTCAGTACTGGGAAAGGAGGAGGCGTAATACGCCCATCAGCTTCGACTACTGGAATACCAAGCGCTAGCTTCCAGTGCTCCAAAGAAGGATTTGAAGGAATGATCTCCCCCACCGCATAGTTACCTTGACGGAACGAGATGGCAATTACCATCAACAGCGGAAAAATAATGAGAGCCAAGAAGCACCACATGCCGACATGTGTCGCAAAGACGCGGTATTTCAGGCTTGAAGGTTGAACCATTGGCATAACTAGATAACCCCTCTATACCTTGTCCATTTTGGTCAACTTCAGATTCAAGATGGCCATCGCACCAACCAGAATGAAGATAACTGTCGCAATAGCGGCTGCCAGACCATAGTCCTGACCACTGCCTTCGAAAGCGATACGATAGGTATAACTAACCAATACGTCAGTTGTACCTGCAGGTGTCGTTGCACCGATGATATCCGGGCCACCATTGGTCAATAATGCAATCAATACAAAGTTATTGAAGTTGAAAGCAAAAGAGGCAATCAGTAGTGGAGTCAGCGGCTTAATTAACAGCGGAACGGTAATGTTGAAGAAGTTGCTGATAGGACCAGCACCATCCATTGCCGAGGCTTCATACAGATCTTCCGGAATAGACTTAAGCAAGCCCATAGACAGAATCATCATGTACGGATAACCCAACCAGGTATTTACAATCAGAATCATACTTCGCGCTAACGAAGGAGTCGTATACCAATCAGGTTTAATACCAAACAACGCCTCCAGCACCATGTTTATCTCACCAAAGTTTTGGTTGAATAACCCCTTAAACACCAGGATTGAGATAAACGCCGGGACAGCATAAGGCAGAATCAAAATGACTCGATAAATTGCCTTACCACCAAGAAACTCCCACTGCACCAAGTTACCTAAGACAAGTCCGATTGCGAGGGTAAAGAATACACTTCCCGCAGCAAACATTACTGTCCACACAAAGATTTCAAGGAATGGTCCCTGAATACCTTTGTCGGTAAATACGCGCCAGTAGTTATTCCAACCAATCGACACAGTGAAGCCAGGAGGCAACGCATCACCTACAAACTCACCATTGGCATCGATATACTGATAGAAGCCCGTATGGTAATTGGGGCGCACCAGCTGGTTAGACTTATTATTTCGTAACGTATTAGGGTCGCTGATGATTGTTCCATTTTCCAGAACAACACCATCGGAGAGGCGCGAGAATAGAGGTCTGAGGGCTGCAAACTTGCGTAATCCACTCATACTCAATTCAACGCCCGCTGGCAGCGTCACGTATATTGACTGCAGATGAGTTCGCAACGAGATCACATCTCGTAAAGTTGCCTTCTCACCTTCAGGTATCTCCTCAATAGCACGCATCTGGATGCCACTATCTACATAAGGAAAATCTTCAGGACGCGCTTTGCGAGACTTTATCTCGCCGGCGTTCCAAAGCTTTATCGTCGGACTGACAAAGACCTTTTCAGGTTCAAGTTCAGATCGAAGAACCAACTTGAAACGATCTTGCTCGGTCTTAATGAGTGAAAAATCGTAATTCCCGCCTTTAGCCAGATAGCTCTGCCTGAGATGATAATCCTGCACACGCTCCAACGATAGTAAGTTACTACCACTGTAGTTAGTGAAAGATATCCCTATCGTATAAGCCAGAGGGAAAATGATAAAGATAACCATCCCGGCAACACCGGGGAAAATATATCTATGGGCGTATGTCTTGCTATTGGTAAAAACGTACACACCGAGAGAGACGATGAGCAGAGTCAGTATGGCGAAAGCATACTCACCCGTTGCATACATAACGATAACTGAATAGCCACTGACCAGTATAACCAGAGCCAGAACCACTATTTTTAACCAGTTATAACCGTTAGAGACAGTTGTAGAAGCAGCGTTAGACGCACCCATTTGCACAACCTTTCCTGATGGGTAGAACAAAGGAAGGGGTAATCCCCTTCCTTATTCTTGGTGAGTTATTTTACTTAACGATACGCTTAGCAGCGCCGTCAAGGGCCTTGTCAACAGTCTGACGGCCAGAAGTCACGTTAGACAGAGCAGTTGCCATTGCTGACCAGAATTTGCCCATTGCAGCGACATTCGGCATAGGCTCACCAGCCTGTGCGTTAGCGAATGTTGCAGCGATGTTCGGATCTTTAGCCAACTGCTTCATGAACTCTTTATACGCTACTGCGCCTAAAGGTACATCGTCATTAACTTGCTTCAAACCATCGACAGTTAGCAGGTAGTTCTCGAGGAACTCCACTGCCAAATCTTTGTTTGGACTTGCAGCGTTAACCGCACCTGCCAATACACCTACGAAAGGCTTAGCAGCAGAACCGTTAATGCTTGGAATGTAAGTCACACCGTAGTTGATGCCACTCTTCTGGATGTTGCTCCATGCCCAAGGACCGTTGATCATCATAGCGATCTCGCCCTTGTTAAACGCAGCGTCCATTACACCGTAGTCTGCGCCTTTAGGCATGATGCCCTGATCAATGAAGTCTTTGATCATGTTAACGCCAGCTTTGGCACCTGGAACATTAACACCGGTATCTTTGATGTCGTAAGAACCGTTTTCGTACTTGAACACATAACCGCCGTTAGCAGCGATCAGAGGCCAAGAGAAATAGGTATTGTTGTAATCCCACAAGATAGCTTTGACTTTACCGTCAGAACCTTCTTGCAGCTTCTTATCCAAAGCAGGGATCTCTTCGAAAGTCTTCGGAGGCTCAGCAACCAAGTCTTTGTTGTAGATCAGGCCAACAGCTTCAACAGCTACAGGGTAGCCGTAGATTTTACCGTCGATGGTTACCGCGTCCCAAGTGAAATCTTCGATAGCACCTTTCAGCTTATCGTTAGGCTTCAGCTCAGTCAGTAGACCTGCAGATGCCCAATCACCAAAACGGTCATGTGCCCAGAAGAAGATGTCAGGGCCGCTACCAGTTGATGCTGCCTGCTGGAACTTACCAGGGGCGTCATCAGGGTGAGCAACAGTAACTTTTACACCAGTATCAGCTTCGAATTTCTTACCGACTTCAGCCAGTCCATTATAGCCTTTGTCACCATTGATCCAGATGGTCAATTGACCTTCTTCAATAGCGGCGTTTGCGGTTGCGGACATCCCTAATGTCACTGCTGCAACAGCTGAGGCAAGGATTGTTTTTTTCATTAGCCTTTCCTTTGTGTTTTTTTTGTTAGCGAGCAAAGCTCAGTTTGGATAATGGGTTCCCCCAGTCGCAAGCCATTCTAGAACATGCTATTGGCTACCGCACATGACATGCCTCAAACTTTTGAAACTATACTACAAGGTATTCGCAGCCTAACCGCCATAAACACCTTCATTTTGTTTAGTTTTCAGCCTACGCTTGGAAAAAGTCGTAAAACAACACCATTGTCACCAATTCCGCTTTTATTCTGTGTGCAGAGAAAACCTGTCTGCACAAAAGGTTGCACACATGTAAAAACGGGGCTGATGTTTATATCATGGAATTTTTTTACAAGAAACCTTTCAATCAGCAGCTACTTGAGAAAGTTAGTCTCTATCAGCGCCCTTATCAAGGTTACACCCATCAACTTATCGCTAGCCTATCGAACGCTTGAGTTGATCAAGCAAGTTAGGTGGCAGCTTTGTAATTGTCAGTGATTCGTTTACCGGATCAAAGAGAACCGTGTCACCTAAAAGACCCCTATCGAAGCCCAAGCTTACGCCTCTACCCTGTCCACTATACCGAGTCACTTTATTCATTACCGACGACACAGGAGGCAACTCCTCCGGCAACTCATCGGCAATCTGATTAAGTAAACCATGACTATCGCCGCTCACTGAGCCGACCACTTCGGAAAGCTGAGCAATATTTAGGCGTTCACCTATTTGTTGCTGCTCTTTACTATATTTACTGGTCTCCAGGCGAACCTGTTGTTTCTCCTCAGCGTTTAGCTGAGCGACGCTACAATATGTCTCCACCGCTTCAACAAGCTGTTCATTTTGTTTTTTTGCTTCTTTGAACTCTTCGGCATTGAGAAATTGCAGAAAGAAGTCTGACACTTTTCTACCGACACGGCCTCTGATAAACGACAACGGCATCGGTTGTTCTTCTCGCATTGCATCAATATCAAGGCGCGCTGCCAGCTGCAGTTTTGCTAAATCTAAGTAGGTGGACTGATGCAATGTCAGATCTTGGTCAAACGCCAAAGCCACCGTTTGGCTACTGAACATAAACAACAAAAATTCACGACCTACAAACCGATAATGGCAAAGGATCAATAAGCCTTCTTCGACATGTTCATTCTCGCCCATCGCGCCAATCAGTCGCTTCGCACACTGCGAGGAAAAGACATTAAAATCTGTATCTTGTTTAAGATACACGGCCAACATTTCAGAAAATGAACTTTCAAGCTGCTCCTCAGGCGTAGTAAATTGCGCATACCCCTTGGCTGGTTTTGCATTATATGTGCTGTGGCAATTATCGATTAAGTCATGCAAAGCATGATCGCCTAGAGGCAACCCATTTTGATTCTTAATCCGTAAACCGTTTGTTGTTGCGTCCAAGCCGATAGCATGAACGTCAGCGTTAATAATTTCTAAAGACATGGTGAGTTGGCCATATTCGTTTCAATAACTTAACTATGATATGCTTTTTAGCATGTCGCTGTGTAGGTAAATCCCGATGCCTCAGGTTTCAAAATATAGTAACGCCCAAATAGAAAAAGCACTAAATGACGTTCTTTCTGTTCTGCAAGATCAATCTGCAACTATTGATTTCAGCTTGATGACACTAGGCAATGCAACCAGTCATGTACTAAATCAGGTGCCGAGTGAGCAACGCATGGCTGTACTTGAAAGCTTTGTGAAAGCACTAAAACAGTCCGCCTCGTAAACTGACAGGGTTAGAAGTGTCAACGGACATATGACAAAAATGACATTCAGCGAACTGGATTATAGAGATAAAGTTTCCCGGCTAGTGAGCTGGGGACACTGGTTTACCTTTGCCAATGCTTTGATTGCAATGGCTGTCGCGTTAGGGTTCGTTTTTGTCGCTGGCATACCTGACACAATACTTGCGCAGCTATTTCTCGTCATCTATTGGGCCGGGCACTTCTCTTTTATCACTTTTATCATTTTTCTTGTGCTGCTTTTCCCACTCGCGTTTATATTGACCAAACCACTGATAATGCAGATAGCCTCGGCGGTATTGGCTTCGATCGGTGTCAGTTTACTGATCGCAGATCTGTTATTCTTTAACGCCTATCGATTGCATCTCAATCTATTTGCATTTGAACTGGCGCTGTCGCCTGAAGGTGGTCTACTTGACCTCGAACTATGGCAGGCCGGCGCGCTATTTTCTGGCCTATTTATTGTAGAGCTCATTATCGGTATGTGGTTGTGGAGACGCCCAACCAGGAGTACCACGCGGAAGTGGGCAAGAACGACTGCGGCAGCATTAACAGTCAGTTTTTTTCTAAGTCATTTCATTCACGTTTGGGCAGACGCACTGTTTTATACGCCGATAACCAGTCAGCAGCATTACTTCCCACTTTCATACCCTGCAACAGCGAAAACTTTTCTCCGGGAACATGGTTGGGTAGATGTAGACAAATACGCCAAAGAGTTTCGAGAACAAACGCTAAGCAATAAAACACTTGAGTACGGAAAGTCCAAGCTACCGTTGCAAGCACCACAATCGCGACCGAATGTACTTTTGATCGTCATAGAATCATGGCGTTCTGACATGCTGAATGAAGAAGCAACACCAAACCTTCATCAACTTGCGCAGTCAGGGTTAAACTACAAAAACCACTTTAGTGGGGGAAATAACCCGCAAGAAGGACTTTTCAGCCTTTTGTACGGCATTCCCGCCACTTATATGGACAACATCAAACGCACACATACACCACCAGTGATCAGTAGTGCGTTTGAAAGCGCAAATTATCAACAAGTTGCATTCACCAGTAGCAGAAAGCTTGGGGAAACACTCAGTGATACCGCCTTTAGTAAGTTCGATATTGTTCAGGGTGGGGATCCAGCGCTTGGCAATGCAGCCAATGATACGAATATCGTAAGAAACTGGCGAAAATGGGTAAAATCACGTGATATGCAAACGCCCTACTTTGCCGTTGTGGGTTTTTCATCACCAAGCAACTTCGCCACACCAACAAGCTACAACTCGCCTTTTCAGCCCGATTTTGAAGGGGTACACCTGTTTAGTGATACAGACTTACTCGACCAAGTGCAGTTAAGTAATCGCTACAAAAACTCGCTTCACTACGTTGACTCTTTGATCCCTCAGGTACTGGCTCCGCTAACAAAAGATGCGTCACTTGAACACACTCTCGTCATTGTCACCTCAGATCATGGCATGCAGTTGAGCGACAAGAACAGTAATCATTGGGGCTACAACAGCAACTACTCAAGCTACCAGACCCAAGTACCACTGATATACGTAGCGCCAGATGTAGGTGCCAGCGAAATCACCAAGTTGACTTCACACTACGATTTGAGTGCGCAGTTAATTAAACAGTTATATGGTTCCAATATAGATACCAAAGCATTAACAAGCGGCATTGCACTGGTTAGCGATGGTGTCCACCCTTGGCTATTTTTAGGTAATGACAAATATTTTGCCATTCTCGAGACCGATCGACTGACCGAGTTAAAAATGAGTGGTCAATATAAGATCTACACGAGACAGAATAAGCGTGATAGAGAAGCCAGGCTCCGCGTTACGCCCATGCGCGAAGTGCTTGAAGAGCTACGCCGTTTTTACGGCAACAGTCAGTAAACGGCGATAAATCATCCAAACAAACCTGAAAGCCAAATGACATATTGCATTCCGGTTACGGATCGTTATCATAAGCGCCGCACCTCTGAAGTAAAACAAGTAGTTGACGGCGTGTAGCGCAGCTTGGTAGCGCACTGTCATGGGGTGTCAGGGGTCGGAGGTTCAAATCCTCTCACGCCGACCAATAGAAAAGCCCGTAGCTCTATGAGTTACGGGCTTTTTGCCTTTCAGAACGGCCAAACCTCACCATAAAACTACTGTAAATCACTTTCAGCTTAGCATCTAGGGTCTGTGAATCGACCAGCGTTCTCTAGACACTCATTTGCATTACAATTGAACGTCCTAAGGAGGAAACGTGCCTCGACGTTTTACCGTTGAATTTACATTAGTGTTAACGACATAATTACTTTCCGGATGAATTGATGGACGCACAATGAAAAAGTTAACCGGGCTTATTGCTCATCTTTTCGAGAGGTTACCAGCTAAAATTACGCCCCGCCCTTCGGGAACTCTGAGAGTTAGTTTATTCTCGTCAGCGCAGTACTCATCTCCACCCAATAGGCATACATAACTCGACGCAGAAGAGCCCAATCGATCGACATCAACAGAAACAACTTCAGTGCTTCCTCTCGTTACCCCAACAATGATGTGTGCAGTCGGCAACCAGCGTGCGAACACGAACACGTCTTCACTAGTAAAGAGTTCAATAAAATCGCCAGACTGCAGTGCTTCATGCTCTTTTCTTAATTGTACAAGGGCCTTGTAATGAGTCAGCAAGGAGTGAACCCAATTCTTCGGTTCCCAGGGGAAACACCGCCTGCAATCAGGATCATATCCCCCTTCGAGTCCAACTTCGCTGCCGTAGTAAATACAGGGGATTCCTATATATGTAAATTGTAACGTTGCGGCAGACATAGCTTTTTTGACATCACCTTCGAGCATTGACAACAGGCGCGGAGCATCATGTGCCTCTATCTGATTCACCATATTCAGTTGGTTTTGGAAAGGGATCATTCCACGTCGCTGGCGCAAAATAGCGGAGAAGTAATCCGCACCGAACTGAACCCGGTATTTTTCATCAAGATCCTCTCTGCCGGAGAAAAACTCTACAACAGGATTGGTGAACCCATAGTAATTAATGGCACCGTCTTCCTCATTTCCCTGAAGCCAATCGGTTGCCTCCCGAGTGTGTTCGCCCAGCACGTATGCATCGCTTTTCGTGTCTTTAATTGCCCGCCTGAATGACTTGAGATAGGTATGATTATTTTGTGCTGAAGCTCCTTCCCCGAGCATATGGATAGCATCCAGCCGCCAACCATCTATATTAAACGGCGCCTTGAGCCAATATCTCAAAACTGAGTCCTGCCCCGCATATATCTGGTTCTGTACCCCCATTGATGCATGGTTAAGCTTCACTAGAGTAGGACAACCATTCCAGCAAACTTCCTTACCAGACTCGTCAAACGTATAAAAGTCCCGCCACTCTGATTGTGCGTTATGACACGCGCCGTTTTGGCCATACCGGTCAAACCATGGGTGCTGATCCGATGTATGATTTAGCACTGCGTCCAGTAGTATTTTAATATTATTTTTCTTTAAATCTTTTATTAAACTAATTAGCGCCTTGTCCCCACCGAAAGCAGGATCAACACTAAAATAATCTACACCATCGTATTTGTGATTACTTGGCGAGGAGAAAATTGGATTCAGATAAATGGCAGTTACACCAAGGTCAATAAGGTAATCCAGCTTCTTTCTTATTCCTATCAAGTCTCCACCATAGTATACGTTGGTGCCTTCCGGCACCGCCTCCCCCCAAGATCTGTTTGTTACTGCTTCGTCGGTCACATGATAGGGGTAGGTATCCGGTGAAGGAGTTATCGCCTCATTTCCGTTACAAAATCGCTCTGGAAAAATCTGATAGAAGACCTGCTGCTTTGGCCACTCAGGCGGAGAGAAGCGCTTGTTTAATCTGAACCAATGTGTTCTTGACGGAACGGCAACGGTCGTGCCGTAACCAGAAACACAATAGCGATTGTCAGGCATATTTAGCTGGAAATAATACAAGGTCAAATCGCTGTCCTGACTGTATGGAACAGTGCCTTTCCAACCTCGCCAAGAAAGCTGCATGGAATCGTCTTGCGATTCGAGCGGGACCAGATATTCTTCGTTGTCATGAGAGTATGCGAGCCATGCAACTTTCACCTCATCCTTTTTGCTTGTGTACAGCAAAACCTCAAAACCATCTTTCTGTTTTACTATCTGACTTTGACAGTGAAAGGCAAATGGATAGTTCACAATCATATTCTCCAATATTCTTGAATTCCGTAATAGAAGGCTGTTCTCGCAGCCTGCTTGGAACTATATGTGTTCAGGCTTCAGTCACTTCTTTACTCAGATAGCTCTCAAACGTCGCTAAGATCCATTCGATACTGGTTTCGCAGTATTGCGCAGAGCTGTATTCAATACCGTAATTCAGCTCGCCGGTTGCTTCGAAGTAACCAACGTTGAAAATAAGCTTGAAGTCTTTTTCGACTTCGTCGCTGTAACATTTTTCGGCGGCTGCACTCATATCAAACGAAGTATCCATCACTTCATTACTTGTCTCTGAGGAAAACGTGGAGAGATTGAGTATTACCTCTGGCAGAACTGGTTTTTGATCCTGTCGGATGCCATAGTAGTCCGAGTGCTTCATGATGGCCAGAGGCAGGGCGTGAAGCTTCGCCTTGGCATTCTGTTCGCGGATGTGGCTCTGCCAGTTTTCGCCTATTAGCGCGCTGACCTTGAGGTTTAGATGGGAATTAAGTGATAACCACCCTACCGTATCAACTAAGTTAACTTCGGAGAGCTCTACCGCTCTTCCGTTTATGGTGTTTCTTAACTGGACATAATCACTTCCAGTGACCTTGACAGACAAGGCTAGCGCCCGCATGAGCAAGCGTTCAATGTAACCAACATCATTTCGATCGAGATCAGTGTTCTTAATGTGCCCACAGCGATAATGCGCGTCACCGCCCGTAAACGGCCGCTCTGGTTTATCGCACACAATCCCATAGTTTGTGAAATATACGCTGTCGCTATTTATCTCGTACTGGCGCTGTTGGAAGAGCGCGGATCCGACATATCGCCCGATACTCTCACAGTAAGCAGCATAGTTTGTAGATGCTCCGATGATGTTAGAAGGAAGCAGGCCGGCGCTGTATGCCAGCTTAATTTGCCGAGCGACAATATCATTCGAATAACCGTCACACATTTTGTGATGGATAACCTGCACCAGATCCATTTCGGTTTCGTCGACATGCAGGACCAGTAGGGAAAACAACAAAGGCTGTTGCAAGCGCAAACTCCGGAGTTGCCTCGCGTAATGTACTTCGAACTCACGCTGGCGGTCGATCGCAGACACGCCTCTCAGATCTACGTAGTACAGGTTGTAATCAGCCTGTTCCTGCAGCTCCTGCAGCCACTGGCCTGCCTGACATGTGCTTTTGACGCGCAGAGCCTGATTCGCACTAATAACCCGCTCAATAGCATTGCGCATCCGTTCTTCTGACCAAGTGTCTTCATCGATCCGGTAACTGGTCAATGCGATGAACAGATCGCGGTTGTTATCCTTGGTGGCGAATGAATCGAGCTGGTTAGGCGTTAGCAACAACTGTTCGGAGTGCGGCGCTGCGTCCAGCGGCCTAACCGCCTTTGTAATGTGTTGTGCAAGTTCAGCTAGGGATGCATTGTCATAAATACGGTCCATCGGCAAGTCATAACCTTGCTGATTAAGGCATGCTCGCAGCCTGAGCAGAGTGATTGAATGGACACCAACATCGGTCAAGCCATCATCAAAAGTCAGGTCTGTCTTCTCTAGGATCTCTTTAAGGCTCACCAGCAACAGGTTTTCTGCGTCGCTGTTAGGGGTTCTTCTCCCGGATTCACGACATATATTAGCTTCGGGAAGCGCTTTCTTATCAAGCTTTCCGTTCGGCGTCAGCGGAAATTCTTCAAGCACAATCAGTGCAGACGGCACCATATAGCCAGGAAGCTGCCCTCGTAACTGGCTTCTAACACGCCGGATAAACGTCTCTTCCAGTTCTGCATTCGTCGCAACAAGGTACCCCACCAGCGTCTTCTGTCCAGACGGCAGCTCCTGAACAACGATAGCAGCTTCCGCAACATTGGCAGCGTTCTGCAGGCAATGCTCCACTTCACCCAGTTCTATCCTGTGCCCGCGGATCTTCACTTGCTCATCGACCCTACCTAGGTACTCAAGCTCGCCATCAGGCTGCCAGCGTACCAGATCGCCTGTGCGGTACATCCTAGCTCCCGGCGTATCTTCGAACGGATTGTCCAGGAACCTGTCTTCGGTGAGCTCCGGCCGGTTCAGATACCCGCGGGCGACGCCCTCCCCGCCGATATACAGCTCCCCGACCGCGCCCAGCGGCAGCACCGCCAGGCGACTATCCAGCACGTAACAAAGACGTCCGAACAAAGGCCGACCAATGGTAACAGGAAGATCACTGTGCCACTTGCTGATAGCAAACTGGGACAGCGTTGCGGTTATCGTTGTCTCTGTTGGCCCATAGGCATTGCAGACCTCACAGTCCAGTTGGCTGCCCTTCAGCTTCGTCAGCAAATTCTCTGGCAGCGGTTCGCCACCAAATATCAGCAGACGCAGGCTATCAATCGCCACATCACTGTTACTCATCATTCCATTCAGATAGGAGGGGGGCAGATCCGCAATGGTGATCCCGTTGCCGGCCAAGTAGCTGCACAGTTCATCCCAATTCCACAAGGCATTGTCACGAATGAAAAGGTGGGCACCGCAACACAGGGGCGTCAGGATCTGCTCGATGGCGGCGTCAAAGCTGTTCGATGCAAACTGTAAGTACCGGTCATCAAAGCTGACGTTGTACTGAGTTGCGGCGGTTTGCAAATGTATAGCGAGAGCGGCGTGTTCAATCATCACCCCTTTAGGCTTACCGGTGGAACCCGACGTGTAGATAACATACGCCAGTGAGTCAGGCTGAACGCCGGTGACCGTCAATTCAGGAGCAATAACGCTGTGCCCAGCCAGGGTGTTCTGCAGCGCGGTATCATCAAGATTGATATGAACGATATGGTCACCGGGCACTTTCGCTTTGGTCTGTTGGTTGGTCAACAGCCAGCGAATACCTGAATCCTGCGCCATATATTCAAGGCGCGCCTGTGGGTAATCAGGATCAAACGGCACATACGCCCCGCCTGCCTTGAAAACAGCAAGCATCGCCACTGCGGTGTCAACGGAACGCGTTAGACAGACGCCCACTAGGGTTTCCGCACTGACACCCTTTGAAACCAGATAGTTCGCCAACTGATTGGCGCGCTGGTCCAGCTCCAAATAAGTCAAGCTCGAACTTTCGCAGGTAACTGCATTCCGTTCAGCATAGGTAGCGGCAATTTCTCTTATCTTTTCACTGATTAGCGGCCAGCCGGACATCAGAGTATCAGGGCAGGGCCGTCCGAATGAGAGCAGCTGTGCTTTCTCGGCCTCTGACAGCAATGCTATGTCAGCCATACACGCGTTGGCGCTGCCGCTCATCGCCAGCAGAACTTTCTTGAGCTGTTCGAGTGCCCGCTTGGCACTCCAGTCCGAAAAATACTCCCGGGCGTAGGCCAGTTCCAGGCTTAGCCGATCATGCACGATGGCAGTCAGGTTCAGCCGGTAGCTGGTTTCAATACGCCCGCTAATAGGCTCCAGGCTAATTCCATCAGCAGGCTTGTTTGCAGCTGACGGGAAATTTTCAAATACAACCAGTGTGTCGAACAAGCTGGTACCAGAAGGCAACTCAGACAACTGCTGGATCTCAGTCAGGGTGAGGTGTCCATGATGTTCCGAATCAACGTTCTGTTTGTGAAGTTGCCTGAGCCAGTCACCTATTTTCTCATGAGCGGCCTGCTCAAAGTTCTGTCGCACCGGCAGCGCGTTGATGAAGCAGCCGACCATCTCTTCAACCCCCTCCAGAGACGCCGGTCGCCCCGATACCGTAGCCCCAAATACGATATCCTGGTCACCACTGTAGCGATGAAGTAGGTAACCCCAGGCCGCCTGCACTAGCGTGTTAAGCGTGACCCGTTCCTGCTTGGCGAACCGGGTCAGATCTTCAGTTTCCACCCGGCTCAAATGGCATGTGAACTCTGCACTACCCAACTCCTTGCGGGAATGATGCTCTAAACCGAGCGACGTTGTTTCCGTAAAACCGTGCAGGCGCTCTGTCCAGTACATATTCGCATCGAGCTTATCCTGAGCCTGCTGCCACCTGATGTAATTTTTAAACTCAGCTCTCGACTGCAGTACAGGCTGTTTGCCATCCCTGAGATCGGCATAACTTTGAACCAGTTCAGCCTGAATGATCGGAACGCTCCAGCCGTCCATCAATGCATGGTGGAAACACCAAACGAAGTAGTAGCTATCTCCGCCCAGATAGATCAGGGTGCATCGCTGCAACGGGGCGCGGGTGAAATCGAACCCATTCATCCAGTCCGCACTGAGCAGCTCCGCGAGCTTCCGCTCTCGATCTCCGGCGTCAAGCGAGGACCAATCGAGCTCAAACCAAGGCAACTGCACACTTGATTGCACCAGCTGCAGCATGTTCCCCAGCTGATCTTGTACAAAGGCGGTTCGGAGTACATCATGGTACGTCAAGACCAGTTCACAACAGGTCTTCCAGTTTTTCGGGTCGAGACCATCTAATTTCCAAGCCTGCTGCAGGGTGTATTTTGCACTCTCACTGTCTTGCTGACTTAGATAGAGCAGACCCTGCTGCATCCCCGTCGCAGGATATATATCTTCAATATCCAGATAAATCGATTCAAATTGCTGCCGCTCCTGCTCCGAGAGGTTCACCAGCGAGAGTGCTGAAGGGGCGGACTGTACCGAATGGCCACGGCGCAGCAGCACTTTCGCCAGCTCGGCTACGGTCTGGTGCTGAAACAACTGTCGAGTGGTCAGCTCATATCTTCTTTGACGCAGACGGCTCACCACCTGAATAGACTGGATCGAGTCGCCGCCGATGCTGAAGAAGTTGTCTTCGATGCCGACATTTTGCAGCTCCAGTACCTCCGCCCAGACAGCACAAATAACTTTTTGTTCAGGGGTAACAGGAGCGCAATGACGTCCCGCGGTCTGTGCTCCCCAATCGGGCGCAGGCATAGCGTTGCGGTCCAGCTTGCCATTTGGCGTCAGCGGAAAGTCACGCATAACCACAATAGCTGAAGGCACCATGTACGCTGGCAGTTGGTCACACAGGTAAGATTTTAAACGCCGCGGCAGATCCTGTTCATTCAGATGTGCCGTTTCAGGAACGACATAACCCACCAAACAACTGTTTTGAGAGCCATCTTCTGACACCGTCACACATGCATCGTTAACCCAGTCTGCACTGCGCAATGCGCTCTCAACTTCGCCCAATTCAATTCGGTATCCACGAATCTTCACCTGCTGATCTACCCGGCCGATGCACTCTAGGTTGCCGTTGGCCATCCATCGCACCAGGTCACCGGTACGGTACATCCGCGCACAGGGCTTACCTGAGAACGGGTCTGACACAAACCGCGCTGCCGTCAGCTCCGGCCGGTTGAGGTAACCCCGGGCGACCCCGGCACCGCCGATATAGAGCTCACCCACCGCTCCGACTGGTAAGAGGTTTTTCTCTCGGTCCAGAACATAAAGCCGGGTATTGTTGATCGCACGACCGACTCCCGGACACTCAATCTCAGCTTTCCCCTCGATTTTTTGCAATGTCGACCAGATGGTTGTCTCTGTCGGACCGTACATGTTCCATAGTTCCCCTACTAGTGGCGTCAGGGTATGCGCTAATGCCGGGGGAAGTGCCTCACCACCGCACAAGGCACGCAAATTGCTTTTACCTTGCCATCCGGCGCTCAACAAAATATTCCAGGTGGAAGGCGTCGCCTGCATCATGGTGACGTTTTCAGATTCAATTATGCTCTGAATAAACTCACCATCGCGCACAGCATAGGTATCTGTGATTACCATGCGTGCGCCACACAGCAGAGGCAAGTACAGTTCCAGCGCTGCGATATCGAACGAGAGTGTGGTTATACACAGCAGGCAATCGTCCGCCGACATGCCGGGTTGCACACGCATGGATTGCAGGAAGTTCATCAAACCACCGTGTGTATTCATCACGCCCTTGGGTTTACCGGTTGAGCCGGACGTATAGATGACATATGCCAGTTGCTCCGGGATGATCTGCACTTCATCAGATCCGATAGGAATTCCACTGCATTGCGCGATCTCATTACTCTGTAGAGGATCATCCAGAACTATTTTTTTCAGATTGTCAGCGGGCACGCTGTCTTGCACACTTTTTTGCGTGATCAGAATGGTGAGCTCTGAGTGCTCAGCCATGTAGCCGAGACGCCTTCGGGGGAACTGCGGATCAAGCGGCACATAGGCCCCTCCAGATTTCATCACTGCGAGTACCGCCACCAGCAAATCCAGTGTTCTGTCGAGACAGACCCCAACCAGAGTGTCGGTCTGGACGCCCTGATCGATCAGGTAGCGCGCCAGTTTGTTGACTCTGGTGTTGAGCTCCGAATAGCTATAACGCTGACCTTCGAACACAGCAGCCGTGGCATCACCAAGTTCAACAGCCTGGCGCTCCATCACCGCAGAAAGCGACTCCCAAGCATCACCAGTTGCAACTTCTGGCCCGCTGCCCATTTCCAGCAGCTGACTCTTTTGGATGCTACTGAGAATCTGCTGACTCACGCTTTGCAGGCCGTCATCATGATTGACAACATGCTCGAGAAGTCTGGCGTAGAATTCGGCAAATCGAGCGATAGTTACGCGATCGAATAGATCCGTGTTGTACGCCCATGCGCAAACCAGTTTCCGCTCCTGACAACTGATCTCGAGTTCCAAATCATATTTCAGTGCAACCTCGCCGCCAACTCCACGCAGGCGCCTTGCTGATGCGCAGCCAAACTGACAGACTTCAACCGGCGGCGTTTCCAGTGTGGTAAACAGGATCTGAAACAGCGGCTGGTGACTCAGATTACGCTCCGGGTTGAGTTCTTCCACCAGCTTATCGAAGGGCAATTCCTGATGGGCCAAAGCGGCAACAATATTTTCCTTGGTCTGCGCCAACAACTCACCGAAAGAACTGACGTCACTCAGATCAGTACGCAGCACCAGGGTGTTGGCAAAGAAACCTATCAGGCCCTCAACGTCAACATGGTTTCGGTTCGCCACCGGTGTCCCCATGACGATGTCCTGCTCACTACTGTACAAACTAAGCAAAACTGAAAATGCTGACTGCAGCACCATAAAACGGGTTACACCCGCGTCTTGAGCCAAGGTATCTATACGCCGGGATAAGGCTTCCGGCAACGGAACCTCAATTACCGCACCATGATGAGTCTGCTCGGTCGGTCGCACGTGATCCAGGGGTAAACTATGTAACGGTGGTGCACCGTCCAAGACCCGTTTCCAGTGCGCAACTTCCGCGCACAGGCGCTCTCCGCTAAGTACTTCGCGTTGCCACGCGGAAAAGTCACTGTACTGGACCGGCAATGCCTGAAGTAACGGCGCATGGCCGTTTCCAACCTGTTGATGCGCGTAAATTTCTGTTAGTTCTTCAAGTAAGATAGTCTGCGACCAGCCATCAGTTGCGATATGGTGCACATGCAGGTAAAGCAAATGACGCTCATCGCCAAGTTTGGCCACACTCGCCCGGAGCATATAGTCACTATTCAAGCAGAAGCCGCTCTGCTCTTCTTGCTTCTTGAACACGGACAGTTCAACAGCTTGTTCTTCAGGGTCGAGCGCGCTTAGGTCAACAAACCTCACCCGGAAGTCCTGCACTGGCAGCAATGCAAGAGTCGGCTGCTCCTCTCCTTTATACACTGTGCGCAACACCGCATGGCGGAAGATCAGAACCTGCATACTGTCTTCCAGTGCGTTGACGGAAAACTCTCCGGTCAGTTCATAGGCACTTGAAAGCACATAGCCACTATTTAGCTCCCCGAGCTGTTCCAAGAACCAGAACCGCTGCTGACTAAAGGAGAGCACCTTTGGCGCATCCGCCGCCTGCGTACTCAGCGCCGGTAACCTTTCCGCAGAGCGGCCCCGGCGCTCTATGCATTTAGCCAGAGTTGCCAGCTCTGAGTGACGGAACACATCCTTCACCGGCAGCTGGACATCAAAAACGGCGTTTATCTGGCTTACCAATCGGGTAACCAGAAGAGAATGCCCGCCAAGTTCAAAGAAGTCTGAACTGAGACCGACCAGGGGAATCCCCAGCAGGTCCTGCCACATCCCGGCGAGCTTCCGTGCGACACCATCCACCGGTTCATCATCTACGACCGTCTGCACGCTAGGTGCCGGCAGAGCCTTTTTATCCAGCTTGCCGTTGGGTGACAATGGAAAGTGCTCCATCACAACAAAAGCGCAAGGCACCATGTGTGCCGGTAGCTGATCCGCCACGGCCGATTTGAGCCGCGTGGGCAGGGTGTCAGGATCAGTCTCGGATTCGGCGATAACGTAGCCGACCAGGCGCTTGTCACCAGGGCGCTCCTCTCTGACCATCACTGTCGCTTCAGCAACCCCACTGGCATTTTGTAAAGCGTACTCTATCTCTCCGATTTCAATTCTGAAGCCGCGGATCTTCACCTGCTCATCCACCCGCCCCAGGTATTCCAGGTTGCCATCCGGCAGCCACCGCACCAGGTCACCGGTACGATACATTCTCGCACCCGGTGCAGCTGAGTAGGGGTCGGGCACAAACCGCTCTGCGGTCAGCTCCGGCCTGTTCAGGTAACCGCGTGCCACCCCTTTGCCGCCGATATATAACTCTCCGACAGCACCATTGGGCAGTATTTCAAGGGCACTACCAAGTACGTACAGGGCAGTGCCATTAAGCGGTCTGCCAATATGTACGCGCTCATGTGACACATCCAACTGACCGGTTGTGGCACAGACGGTGCTTTCGGTCGGGCCGTACGCATTGAAGAAAGTCCGTCCTTCAGCCCATTGGGTCATGGTCGTTTGAGGACACCGCTCTCCAGCTACAACCAAATGAGTCAGGTTATGCATCTTGATTGGATCAAGTTGCGGCAACATCGCCGGGGGAATGGTTGCGTGCGTAACCCCCTCCGTGGCGAGCGTCGCCATCAAGTCCTCTGGGGACAGCAATACTGACTTTCTGACCAACACCAGTCTGGCTGCAGCCCAAATCGACATCGCCCACTCGGACACAGATGTATCAAAGCTGTATGAAGCAAATTGCAGCACTACGCTGGATGCGTCCAACTCCAGCACACTCACCTCTGCGGGACCCAGGTTCGCGAGTCCGCCATGCTCAACCAGGACTCCTTTAGGTTTGCCAGTCGAGCCGGAGGTATAAATGACGTACGCGAGATTGTTAGGGCGCAGTACCACTTCATCAGCACCGAGCGGTTCGCCTGAATAAGCGGCGATTTCATCTTGCTGGTTTTTGTCATCCAACATTATCCGCTGAATTGATTGCCCGGGTACCCGGGCCGCGACGGTGCACTGTGTCAACAGCAATCGGAATCCCGCATCCTCGGCCATATATGCAAGCCGTCCCTGCGGATACTCCGGGTCCAGCGGCACATAAGCACCGCCCGCCTTCATCACGCCTATCAGGGCAACGATCATCTCCAGTGACCGCTCGACACACACGCCCACCAAGGTTTCCGTGGTAATCCCCAGAGCGATAAGGTAACGCGCTAACTGGTTAGCACGCCTGTTCAATTCTGCGTAGGAATAGCTCTGTCCCTCAAACACAACTGCAACCGCGTCTGCATGCTCAATCGCATGTCGCTCCAGCACCGCGGGTAAGAGATCTGCTTCTGTGATCCCGGCTGTTTCAGCGCCCCGTCCCAGCGCACACAAGCTGTGCTGCTCGGCCGGCGTCACAAATGTCTGCCGAATACTCGCGTCTGGCTGGATCACCAGCTCAAGTAAACGCCCGTACATATCAGCCATGCGCTCAATCGTTGCAGCCTCAAACAGAGCTGAGTTATAGCTCCACCAGCACGTTAAACCGTCATCATCTCTGTTGACATGCAGATCCAGCTCAAACTGAATATCCACAGCAGCATTTACCGGGTGTGGCGCAGCTCGGAGGTCATCGCTAAGTTCGAGTGCATCACGCGCGTCCTTAGCGGCTGTTGCGGAGAACATGATCTGAAAGAGCGGATGATGGCTAAGACTACGTGCTGGACAGATCTCTTCCACCAGTTTATCGAACGGCAGCTCCTGGTGCGCAAGCGCTTCAACCACCGCGCGCCTAGTCTGTGCAAGTAGTTCACCAAAGGAACTGACCCCTGCCAGCAGATTCCTCAGCACCAGGGTGTTTGAAAAGAAGCCGATCACCCCTTCTGCGTCAGCATGGTTGCGGTTGGCCACCGGGGTGCCCATTACAATGTCCTGCTCACCACTGTACAGGCTGAGCAGCAGTGCGAACGCTGATTGCAGGGCCATAAAGCGCGTGGCCCCCGCTTCCCTTGCCATGCGGTCGATACCGCTGGCCAAAGCTTCGGGCAATTGCTTACGAATTACGGCTCCAGCATGGGTTTGCTCATTTGGGCGCGGATGATCCAGCGGCAGGCTGTGCAACGGTGGCGCACCGTTCAGCACCTGTTTCCAGTGGGCGACCTCAGACGCCAGGTGCTCACCACTGAGCACCTCACGCTGCCATGCGGCAAAGTCGCTGTACTGAACAGACAGGGCCGGCAGTGTACTGTCGGTGAACGTACCGGCACGTTTGTGCCGATAGATTTCGCTCAGCTCCCGGAAAAGGATTTCCTGGGACCAGCCATCGGTAGCGATATGGTGCACATGCAGATACAGCAGATGGCGGTCCGCAGCCAGTTTGAGCACACTGGCCTTGACCATGTGATCGCTGGCAAGGTCAAAATCGATCACCGCTTCCTGCGCCCTGCACCGGCCGAGCTGAGCGTCCCGGTCCTCTCCGCTCAGCTCACTGAGGTCCGTAAATGATATCCGAAATGCATCGACCGGCAGTAGTTTCAGAACCGGTGTATCCTCACCGGTAAACACGGTACGCAGCACCTCATGACGCGCAATAAGGACCTGCAGACTGTCTTGCAGCATGTCAACAGAGCAATCTCCGGACAGCTCATAAGCGCAGGACAGCACATAACCCTGATTCATCTCACCCAGCTGCCTCAGGAACCAGAAGCGCTGCTGGCTGAAAGAAAGCACCCTGTCCGCGCCCTCAGGCTGCGGCAGCAACGCGGGCAGCCGGCTTTCATTGCTGAGTTCATCAATGCAGTCCGCTAGGGCACTGAGGGTGGAGTGAGTAAAGACGCTCCTGACCGGCAACTGCACATCAAACCGGGCATTGACCTGACTGACCAGGCGGACAACCAGCAGCGAATGGCCGCCAAGGGCAAAAAAGTCTGAGCCAGCACCGACCCGGGATACGCCCAGCAGGTCCTGCCATACCCCCGCCAGTTCAAGTGCGGTACCGGCTAGCGGGATGTCATCCTCATCTGCATCCAGTACCGGCGCCGGCAGCGCCCGTTTGTCCAGTTTGCCGTTGGGGGTTACAGGGAACCTCTCCATCAGCACAAAGGCTGACGGCACCATGTAAGCCGGCAACTGCGCACTCAGGGCGGTTTTAAGCTGCCCTGAGTGCGACGCGCTGTCCTCACCCGCCGCAGCGATCACATAACCCACCAGGCGTTTATCACCCGGCACGTCCTCGCGGACAATGACCGTAGCCCCGCTTACGCCTTCAGTACTTTGCAGGGCGTGCTCAATCTCACCGAGCTCAATGCGGAAACCGCGGATTTTGACCTGGTCGTCGATGCGACCAAGGTACTCCAGGTTACCCTCAGGCAGCCACCGCACCAGGTCGCCGGTACGGTACATCCGCGCACCGGGCTTACCTGAGAACGGGTCCGACACAAACCGCGCTGCGGTTTGCTCCGGCCGGTTGAGGTAGCCACGGGCGACACCGGCACCGCCGATGTAAAGCTCGCCCACAGCTCCTTCCGCCGCTAACGCGCCAGATTGGCTGCTTACATAACAGCACCGCCCTGTGTTCGGGCGGCCGATATGCGAGTGCCCCCCGGAAATAGTTGCCAGCGTGGTGTTAACGGTAGATTCAGTTGGTCCGTATGCATTAAGGATACGCCCCCCCGTCTCAACAGCCAAAGCAGCAAGAGCCTGCCAAAGACTCTCAGAGATAGCTTCCCCACCAATAACCAAATCCGGCAAACTAAACCCTGCTTTTCGTTGTGAGTACACTTCGAGCAGCATCTGGATCTGAGAAGGTGTGCTGTCAAATACCGTAATCTGTTCCTTTTGCAAGGCTGAAAGCAGCAGTTCGGGATCATTTCGGGTTTGATCCGAAAGCAGAACCAGCAGGTCGCCGGAATAGAAAACAGAGAAGGCCTGCAGTGACGCGTCAAATACAAGCGCAGTATTCCATCCCCAGCGCCGAACGGATTCATCCTTGTGGCGGGGAAGCTCAGTCGCTAATGATTGTGCAAACTGACTAAAGTTGTGATGTTCAACCGGCACACCTTTGGGCTTACCGGTCGAGCCGGAGGTGTAAATCACATACGCCAGGTTCTCCGGCCTCAGCCCGGTTTCCGCCACCGGCAGCGGCGCACCAGACTGCGCGGCCAGCGCTGCCTGAAGCTCCGCCTCATCCAGAACAATACGCTCCAGCTTATCCCCAGGCACCGCATCTGCCACCGCTGATTGTGTCAGCACCAGGCTCAGCCCTGCATCTTCAGCCATGTACGCCAGACGCCCCAGCGGGTACTCCGGGTCCAGCGGCACATAAGCACCGCCCGCCTTCATCACCCCCAGTATGGCCACCATCATATCCAGCGAGCGCTCAACACAAATTCCCACCAGGGTTTCCGGCTTAACACCCCGCCCCATCAGATACCGAGCCAGCTGGTTCGCTTTGCTGTTCAGCTCCGCATAGGTGTAATACTCATCTTCAAACACCACCGCCACCGCATTGCCGCGCTCGGCAGCCTGACGCTCCAGCACCGCCGGCAGCAGGTCATCTGCGGTCACCTCCGGTGCCTCCGGCCCGGTGCCCAGCGTAACCAGCGCCTGTTGTTGCTCCTGAGATAACAGCGGTGCACTGACTGCGGCCTTTTCATCGTCGTGCCACGCCGCCAGATCCCGTTCCCGTCTCTCTCTGGCAACAAATTCATCGTACTGATAGCGTGCATCGTAATCTGTCGTGAGGTCACATAGTGGTATCTCCGGGAACCGGGAAATCTGCCCGAGTAGCGCTCTCAGGTAGTCTGAAAACTCTGCAATGCTCTTTCTGCAAAACAGTTCCGTGCTGTATTCCCAGTTCAGTTCCAGCGCGTGCGGCGTTTCGACTACATCCAAGGTGATATCAAACTTGGACAACGGATACGCCGGGTCTCTCTGCTGCACGTCCAGACCCGTCATACCAACCGCATCACCGTCTGAGATACTGTAACTGATCATGATCTGAAACAGCGGATGAAGCCCTGGATCCCGTTCCGGCGCCACCCGTTCAACTATCCTGTCAAACGGCATATAGGAATAATGCTGAGACTCAATAAAGCTTGCTTTGGTGACTTCAAGCAGTTCATGAAAGCTCTGAAAAGGCTGAACATCCTGCCTCAGCGGAATGACATTAACGAAATAACCAAGGATGTTATTGAGCTCGGGACGGGTCCGGTTTGCGACCGGTGTGCCAATCACGATATCAGCTCGTGAGCTCAGCCTCGACAGCAGTACACCCAACAGAGCTTTCACACCGATAAACAGGCTTGCACCAGCTCCGGCACACAGAGCTCTGAGCCTTTCCGCTTCTGGCCCATTCAGCACTTCACTGTAGTGCTCTCCGGCGTAACCTGGCACTGCCGGACGCGCGTGGTCAAGTGGCAGCTGATGCCGCTGAGGAACGCAATACAGCAGCTCTTCCCAGTAGCCCAGTGCCGCCTGAGCAGCCCGGCCCTCCAGCCATTTTGCTTCCCAGGCAGCATAGTCCCTGTACTGCAAGTCCGGTACGGCGAGACGACTTTCGCCATGCTCTGCAAACTGATTATAGAGTGTGGTCAGCTCGTCAAATAGCTGCGCCTTGGACCAGCCGTCCGCCAGAATATGGTGAAGCGTTAAAAACAGGCTGTGTTTGTTCTCTCCGACCCGCACCAGACGAACGTTAAACTGACCCGGCGTACCCAGAGCAAAGGACTGTGCGGACTCATGCCCGGAGATCTGCTGCAGCCCCTCTTCGGGCGTGACTTCAGCAGGCAACTCCTCCACACAAAGCGCGACGGGACCGGCGGCAACCACTTGCTGACAAGGGCCGGACTCAGGATGGTCAAAATAACGGGTGCGGAGAATCTCATGCCGGGCAACCAGCTCTGACAGTGCGTTTTGCAGCGCTTTAACGTTAAGCTCGCCACTCATCTCGTACACCAGGCTAATGTTGTAGTGACTGGTTTTGTTGTCGAGTTGCTCCATCAGCCACAAACCGCGCTGCGCATGCGACATCGGATAACCTGATTCGTTGTGCGCTGTCGGCTCTACCAGAATATTTTCAGGTGTGGCCAGCCACTGAATGATGGCCTGCTTGTTTGCCTTAACATTCTCAAGATGATCACGGCTGAGCACTCCTTTGGGGGCCTGCATTCTGAGCTGGCCATCTTCAAGTAAAAGTTGTGCGCCAAGTTCATCTAACTCTGCAATCAGGTTGCTTACGTCTACCACTCTAATATCCCTATCAAACTAAATCCGTGTACCTTGCCGCCGTCGTCCGGCTGAAAAATGTCAGATAACCAGAGCCCAAAACTAAATGAGTGAATGAAAGAAAAAGTCCAGCAATGTGGATTTTCCGGTCACGATTTTAACTTCGAACTGCTGGCCAAGTTCCAGCACCACATCATCGTCAAACCTGACCAGCGCAACGACCTTAATTCCGCTGTCAGATTCCTGCATCTCAATTTCGGAAACTTTGCCCCGGTATTCCCTGACCTTGCCGGGCTTTTTTATTAAGGCTGGCTGGTCAACTTTCACAAGGCCAACCCATGTCTCATCTACGGGGAGCGACAGTCGCACCTTATCCTGTGAAACCGCCTTAAATATAACGTCACCTTTCAGAATGTTCTCAGAGCTTGAATACCCCCGGTACACTTCGGTTACTACTGAATCAAACGGCAGGGTGACAGGCGCGTAGGTATAAAGATAATCTTTGATAACATTGTCAAATGTCTGGTACCTGACCTCTAACAATGGTTTACCGGCGGGCGTCTTTAAACCCTTGACGAGTTCAGATTTAATTACGGTCAGATCTTCATCGGCAAATATTTCAATGCTTCTGCTCGGGTCCACCAAAGCAGTAGATTCATATACTTCTTTAAACTTTATGTTAAGAACAAACGCAATGACGGTAACGATCAAAATAATGATAAAAAAAGTGGCCACCGCCATGGGGGCGAGTGTTTTAGCTTTGTAAAACTTCACATAATAGCCTGAGAAAAAAAGCACCTTCGCCTCCTACAGCTCAACGATATGATCACACAGCGCCTGCGTACTTGGATCATGGCTCACCACGATGATTATCTTATCCTTTTTAAGGACCTGGATATTTTCCCAGAATGTCTGTGCTGTTGCTACGTCCAGATGTGATGCAGGCTCATCCAAGAGCAGAATATCACCATCCGTGTACAAGCCTCTGGCGATAGATACCCGCTGCCTCTGCCCCTCCGACAACTTACTGTCATCATCGGCCAATTCAGTATTCAAACCATGCGGCAATGCGGTGATGAAATCATTTACCATGGCGCCAGAAACCGCCTTATCCAGCTTATTTTCATCGTATTCATCAGAAAGCAGGCAGACGTTTTCCTTGATTGTGGATGAGAACAGATTGATGTCCTGCTCAATGTAGGAAACCGTCAGAGGCTCACAGCCGGGCTCAGCGAAGTATTTCACCTCACCCGAGTTGGGCGTCATCGCTCCGCTTAAAATGCGCAGCAACGTGGATTTCCCGGCTCCGTTTCTGCCCTTAAGAAAATAAACAGAACCGGAGTTGAACGTATAATCAAGTGCTGGTACGAGTGGGGGACTGTCACGGTATCCAACCGTCAATGCTCGGCATTCAATCTGACAACGATATCCGTTTTCCTCTCGGACGGTAAAAGACGGTGGCCGACGCGGGTGTTGCTTTGACAGTCTGACAATCTCCCCCATCCGACCAATTTGTGCGCCAGTGGTTTTCAGCGCGCGGGACACATCTGACAGCTGATAAAACGGCTGATTCAGATAGTCGAGTAGCAGAACAATCATGGCAGCCGTACCAACCGTTGCTTCACCACGGTCAATCAGCAGAACGGTGTAAAAGAAGATCACGACATAGCTGATATTTAGTATCAGTGACTGAATCGTTCGCTGCGATAATATATTTAAATCGGTCTTAAAACTCTGGAGGTAAAGGGCGTCATTATCTTTGCTAAGCGCTTGTTCCAGCTTACCAGACAGTGGACTGCTTTGGATGTTAGTCATACTGCTGCAGTAGTTGCCCAGTGATTCACCCAGTCTGGACTTCTTCTCATAAAACAGACCAATCGCTCTGCCTACCAGTGAGCCATGGAACCTGAAATTAACATAATGCAGCGCGACGAACCCGAGGAGGATGAAAAACAACTCGGGGTTTATCGTCCAGTAAATACCGCCAACAATGGCCGATACAAAAACAACAGAAAAAACAAAATAGACAACCAGTGAAAATTGATGTTGAAAGTCGTTAATAAACACACCAAGTCGTGCTACCAGGTCCTGCTTGTCCAGACTTTTTATGTCCTGATAGTCCAGTTTCAGCAGACTCAGGACAAACTCACCGCAGATATCTTTTTCCAGCCGCTGCCTGATGGCGAGAAAGATAACATCCTGATAGGAATGCAATAATACCCTTAGCAGAAAAATGCAGACCAGCAGCGCACACACGATATGAAATATACCGGACATACCTTTCGGCAGCACATAGTCGATAAGTACTTTTACCGAGACAGGCAAAAGCAGATAAAAAACCGAAAACGCACAAATATACGCAGCGACTGCAAGGCAGGAAATTTTATTGATTCTTACAGCATGCCAGAAAAGAGATAAACGGGATGCTTTCTCCTGCTTGGGCAAGGCGCTGCCCGATAGGGTGGTATTCACGTTTACCACCTCTTCAGGACGAAAGTCATTTCTGAATTAAAAATGACGGTAAAGCTAATGTCATCATATAACATGTCCTTCACAGCCAGCGCGTGAACGACATATTTACGAACCCCGTTTTTAAATTCAGCCAGTTCCTTTGGCATACCCGCACCTTAAGCTATTTGCATGGCCTTCAAGCAGTTCCCCACTTCGAACCTTAAAATCTGGTTATAAACTTAACTGAAAAAAAAAATAGTTCAAACTAATTTTTGGGCACCATGCTCGCGCAATAATGCACAATACACCTCCTTGCATATAAAGAAACGTCTGGGGGCTATTGAGCGTTGCTTTCGTTTTTTGGATGGTGTAGTGTCAACGCCGCCTTGCGGTCGATTAGCTGTTCCCGCGAGTAAAAGGAATTAATTTGATTCAGGGAAGAGCAGTCTGCAGCGTGCTCCTATCAAGCTCCGTGGTTTCCCGAAGAACTTACCTGCTCTTTCATGATTAGCTGTCAGTTGCCTCAGATATTTATCTTTGGCGCATAAGGAAATCTAAACGTGAAAAGTGCCTCTATAATCGAGCTAATTAACTACTCTGCTCAACAATACCCAAACAAGAACGCTATTGAAGACGGGCACTCCGCAATCACGTATCACGAACTGAACAATTGGTCCAATACCATTGCCTTGAGTCTGTCTCGGGCAGAGCTTGATAACCGCATCATTGCCGTACAAATTCCCCGTTCAGCCTCCCAGATAGCCGTCTATCTGGGTATTCTAAAAGCGGGTTGCGCGTATCTACCAGTTGCCAACGATATACCGGACAATCGCCTCGAAGAAATTCTTAAACAAGCAAATGTTAGTGTCTTTATCGGCGCCCAGGACAAAGCACAGCATGCCCCAAACAAATTTGTCAATACAGAGTCGCTTAGCCGACAGGCTCTGAGTTACGGTAGTACGAATTTACCATTTGTATTTTCGGAGGATTTGAGTGAACGTGCATATGTAATATTCACATCTGGTTCCACAGGCCAGCCCAAAGGCATTGAGGTAGCCCACCATTCACTCAGTGCAATGACCACGTCTTTTACTGAACAATTCAGTATCAGCCATAGAGATCGCATGCCGGTTATTGCCGGAGAAGGATTTGATGCCGCAGTTGCGGAGATCTGGCCAGCCTTAGTTACTGGCGCGACGCTGGTAGTCGCCAATGCAAATGAACGTCGTTCGCCCAGCGAATTTCTGAACTGGCTGCAAACCCGTGAGATCAGCTTTGCTTGGGCGCCGACTGTGCTCGTAGAAGCGTTACTTCAACTCGACTGGGAACAACACCCCGCAGATCTTCCGCAACTGCGCTATCTTATTACGGCCGGCGAACAGCTTAAGGCAAGACCACCTGCGAATTTTCCCGCAAAGCTGTACAACTGTTATGGCCCGTCTGAGTGCACTGTCATTGCGAGTTGTGGGTTAGTGGAGCCCGAGGCAACAGGCCAACAGGCGTTTCCTCACATAGGTACCGCTTTGTCGTTCAGCAAGCTCTATTTGTTCGACTGCGAACTCAATGAGGTCGGGGATGGCGAACAGGGTCAGCTGTACATCGGCGGTGAAGGCGTCGCCATGGGGTATATAAACAATCAGGCGCTGACCGATGAGCGCTTTATTCAGAACCCAACGAGCCGAGAGGAAAGTGACATTCTCTACGCAACGGGCGATATATGCTATCGAGATACCTCAGGGAACCTGCACTTTATCGGCCGAGAGGATGACCAGGTCAACATTGACGGATTCCGTGTGGAGCTATCCGAGATCACACAGCAGCTCCTGCGTTGCGGGGGCGTTCGCCAAGCTGCCGTTGTCGCGGCCGCAGCTGAATCAGAGCGCAGCCAAATCATTGCCTACTTTCAGGGCGAAGTAACTGAACAGCAACTGTGCCAGCTGCTTCAGGAACAGCTTCCCCGCTACATGGTGCCCTCCCACTTCGTGGCCGTTGATGCGTTTCCGCTAACACCGAACGGCAAGATTGACATCAAAGCTCTGCCCCAGCCATCGCTGGTGGCTACGATGGTTGACAAGACAGATTGGTCAGAAGAAACCACACGACTTGCCAAAATTGCCGGCAAAGTGCTTAACCGAGCCGCATTTGATCCGTATACGAGCCTGTTTGCGCAGGGAGCTAATTCCCTGCTCGCAACAATGGTACTGGAGGCTGTCGAGCGTGAATTAGGCGTCAAACGCACTATTTCACAACTTTTCAATGAACCACGCCTGGGCCACTTGCTCGATAGCAAGTTTGATATCGAGGAAGACAATATCGTCGAAGTCCGGCCTGATCCCGATGGCTCGTTACCTTCGCACAAGCCGTTGACGGCCGCACAGGAGCAGATCTACACACTTTGCGCGCACGAACCCGAAAACCGGGCGTATCACGCAAGGGCGATCATGACACTGAAAGGCAAACTCAATGCAGAGGCGCTGCGGGACGCGCTGAATGCCATAGTGATCAATCATGAGTGCTATCGAAGCACCTACATAGAGGTGGATGGAATTCCCTGTCAGGTCGCACAAGAACCCTTTGAAGTGGATTTGTCATATGAGGATCTCAGCTCGCTGGGAGAGCAGACAGCAAGGGCAAAGGCATACGAGCTTATCTGCGGCGCCGTTGATGAAGTCTTTGATATCACGCAATTGCCCCTTGTGCGCTGGAAACTCGTAAAGACAGCGGAACAGACTTTTGAGCTACTGCATGTAGAGCACCACCTGGTCCACGATGGCTGGTCGTATACCGTATTTCTGCGAGAGCTGATGGATACCTATCAGGAGCGCCTGTCCTGCGCAGTCCCCCCTGCCAGACAGATACAGCCGCAGATCGGCGACTATGCCAAAGTTCAGAAAGCATGGCTCCGCTCGTCATCTGCTCAACAGCAAGAACAATACTGGAAGCAGAAGCTGGAGAACTCACCGCAGGTGATTGATCTCCCTTTAGCACTCCCCCGTGAAGAGAGAAAGAACATCGGCACCACTATCCGCCACTCGCTGGATCGTGAATTCTGGGAGAGAACCGAGAAATTTGCCGCAGCGCATAACGTCACCGCCTATTCATTGGTGCTGGCTGTCATGACCGTCGTCTTTGGACGGTATAGCAATCAGGACGATATCTCTATCGGTTCAGGATTTGCAAACCGACGCTGGAAAGGCAGTGAAAATATCATTGGCATGATCATCAACATGCTGGTTATGAGAAACCGGATCGACCAGATGGAGTCTTTCAGTTCTTTCCTGAAACGGGTTGGCGAGACTGTATCAGAAGCGCTTGAGCATCAGGAGCTGCCGTTCGGTCGCGTGGTCGAAGTCGTGAATCCGCCACGAGCGGCAAGCTACAACCCTCTGTTCCAGGTCGCATTGGGTTTCCATGATGCGCCGTTACCGGACGGCGAGAATCCCTCCCTGTTCCACAGCTCAGATGAAGCACTTGGTCAGGGGTATTCCAAATTCGACATGCAGATGACCGTTATCCCGAGCGCAACACTCGCAGGGGCGAAGGACGAAGCGAAACTGATTTGGGAGTTTAACTCCAGCATCATCGCTCCTGAAGTCGGCAGATCAGTATTTGAGAGCCTACTGAGAGTATGGGAATTCGTATTGGACTCTGGTGCAACCCCAGTAAAAACGCTGCCATGCCTACGTGCCAATGACTCCGCCATCACCGGCCACCTGCGGGAGGTTGCTACAGACCACTCGGGGGTGGCATTTCACCAAGCGGTCCGCCTTACCGCACGCCGTTTCCCGGATGCTATCGCCCTTCAGGAACGCGACAAGCTGATCAGTTATGCGGAACTGGATCGCCAGTCCGACAGGGTCGCGCGTCACCTGGTTCAGCAAGGTTTAGAAACTGAGCAGCTAGTCGGCATGTACTTCGACCAAACCAGCAACTACATCATCAGTCTGCTGGGGGTGATCAAAGCGGGCGGCGCGTTCGTCCCTCTGGATAAGGAACACCCACAGAGCCGACTTGAATTTATCTGTAACGACGCCGGTTTTGACTATTTTCTCTGTCAGTCCGAAGATGCCGAGACACTGAATTCTATGGTACGTGGCTACGTTGTTGAAGTTGACAAGGTGCTGGCCGGCGACGATATCACTGGTGGCATCGCCCTGCCTACTCCAAAAGAAGATGCCCTGTGCTACAGCATCTACACTTCGGGCACAACGGGCTATCCAAAGGGCGTTCTTGTTGAACATAGCAACCTGGTTCACTACTGCGAACAGCTCAATACCTATATAAAAAATGAAACAGGCTCCGATCAGCAACGGTATGGCTGGAACAACTCCCTGATCTTTGATGGTTCGCTATGTGCCCTTTCTCAGCTCTTCAGTGGCGGAACCATCGTGTTTTTGTCAGCGGAATCGCGCACGGCCCCCGAGGTGCTGACGGATGAATTTGAACAGTATGCCTGTACAATTTCGAATCTTACGCCAACACAGCTTCATTATGCCTTAGAGTATCTGGATAGCGTCGGCAAACATTGGACATTGCCATCGCTGATTGTCGCAGGCGAAAGCATTTCAGAGGCTATGTGGACGCAGCTGTCGAATATTGACAGTCAAGAAGGTCGTATGTTCTTCAACGGCTACGGCCCGACAGAATGCACCGTCGGTTCGTCATTTGAACGCATTAGCCACAGCACTACCCCCAATATCGGCCATGTGCTTGACAACGTCTATGCCGTCGTCGTAAATGAGGCTCTGGCCCCTTTGCCATACAATACCAGGGGAGAGCTACTTATTGCAGGCCGCGGGGTGGCACGCGGTTATCTCAACCGGCCGGAACTGACCGAAGAAAAGTTTGTCAGCATCAGGCTGGCGGACGGCAACTTACACCGCTTCTACCGCACTGGCGATATAGTGCGGTTGCGCTCAGACGGAAAGCTATCGTTCGTAGGACGAGATGACGATCAGGTCAAAGTTCGGGGAGTGAGAATTGAGCTGGAAGAGATAAATGCCACACTCAAAGCGATTCCAGGCCTGAGTGATAGTCGTGTTCTGGCCACACAAAGCGATGACTACAACACACGGGTTATCGCATTTGTGAGGCCAGACAGCTCCGCACCGCCCATTAACGAAGAGCAGATTCTCGCCTCCCTGTCGGGGACCCTGCCAAGCTTTTTGCAGCCCTCACAAGTGGTGATTGTTGATTCTTTCGCTATCTCAGGCACAGGCAAGGTCGATAAGAAACTCCTGCTGGAATTGGCGGAGCACGCACGCAGTTCCGTCGAGCAATTGTCGCGTTCAGCCCCCGCGACACCAACCGAGCACTTGGTTCACGCAGAGTTTGTCAGCCTGCTTGAGGCGGAAGATGTCTGCACTTCGTCAGACTTTTTCAGCGTCGGTGGGCACTCGCTGCTGGCAACTAAATTGCTCTGGAATCTCAACCGAGAATGTGGCACGCGCATCACGATTAAAGAGATGTACAACGCAAGCACAATCGCATCCCTAGCAAGTCTGATAGACGAAACAAAAGAGCGAAACAATGCTTCGTTGTCGGAAGAAGAGTTGATGGATGTGTTTGAACTGTAGCAAATCCAAACGCCAGCCCCGTCACAGGGGCTTTTTCTCAAAGAAGAATTTTTATGCATAGAACACAACCTAGTCTGCTCAGACCCGGTTTCATCCTCGTCTGGCCGTTGCTTCTGCTTTGGCAGGCCCAGGGGTTTGCCAGTCCGGCCGAGTGCTCTGCAAAGAGTCCTGAACATCTGTCATATACAGGTAAAGTTCTTACGAACGACCTCACAAATATCAGAACACCGGTGCCAGGGCTGGTTCACTCAATGCCGGAAAGCACCAAAGCGGGGACGATCGTCAAACGCGGCGATTTGCTGGCGCTCATCGAAGCCCATGAACTGAACGTGCAAGTCCTTGAGCTTGAAACCGAACTGAACAGGATCAGGGTAGAGCGCTTGAAACTTAATGTGCTTTTCGGCAACACGCTGAAGTCTGCTATAGGACAGGAAAAGAAACTCACCCCTGCCCTTGAGGTGAACCAAGCGGCTGAGAAAGCTGCGATACGTAAACTGTCGTACCTGCGAGAGATGCAGTCGAGCAGCAGGATAACCGCACCGTTTGATATAAAGATCCTGAAGCAGCACATTTATAACGACGCCTATGTCGGTCAGGGCGATGTGATTATAGAAGCGCAGCGGGTGGACCGTCAGCTGGTGCAGTTTTCAGTGGATCGTCAGATCAATCAGAAACTGAATCAACTCATTGAAACGAACGTTCCACTTTCCGGTCTGTATCTAGACGACGGAGAATCAAGAGAACCAATCAGAACCGACCAGTTGAAGAGTCTTTTAGTGACCACGAACAATGGCTGCTACTACCACTGGCTGGTGGAAGTCGCTCAGGGCACATCCGGCGGTAAACGGGGCAGCATACAATACCCCCTTCAACCCGGTATGCTTGTCGATATAACAGGCCAGCTGTAACACCATGCTTATAGGAGAGTATCTTAAAAGCTTCGGTTTTATTAACCAGCAAAACATTGACGAAGCGCTGAAGTTGCAGGTGCGTACGGGCTGGCAAATTGGCCAGTGTCTCGTTCATCTCAATTGCTGCAATGAACAACAGTTACAGATGGCACTTACAACCCAGTGGACCAGACAGAGCAAGCGTGTTTCCATCACAAAGCAGCTTGTAAACCTCTTCGATTTAGCGCGGATCGCTAATTGCAACGGCCGAGGAATGCTGCTCATTGCATTGCAGAGCTTTTTCTGCGCTTCCTTGTCGATACCCGTGCTGCTCACGCTCTATTTGCAGATTGTTGTCGGTCACATCGCGGTCAGTGGTGACATTGATGAATTAACGAATTTTTCGATCGGTTTTATTCTGCTGCTTGTCCTTGGGGTTTTTTTACAGCTAATATCTTATATAACAACTTCCTGGGTCAGCTCACATTCCTGCTCAAGGCTGACCAGACAACTCATCGATAAACAGCAGAACCTTTCCTACCCGTTGCTTTCGCGCGTAAGCACGCAGAAGATAGTTAAGTTAACCACGGTTAATATGGAGAGCGTCAGCCGACTTCTATCAAACATTCTTCCTGAGCTGTTTAAGGCATTGTTTACAATCATTATTTCGCTGATTGTAATTCTGGTTAACTCCTCTCCTGAGGTGCTGCTGCTGGTACCTCTAATGTTTGCTCTGATGGGGATAAGCGTGAGATACGCTGTAAAAGGCAACAGCGCGATTGACGAGGAGAACATCAGCGCCACACGCCTTTCGAAAAAGCTCTCGGAACTGATTACGGCATTTTTACCCGTAGTCACCTCCGCCAGTAGTAAAGTGTCCAATTCGACATTGAACAGCATCGACGCCCATATGCTGAAGCAAGGTAAAAAGTGGAAAGCCTGGTACAGTGCCGGGGTGGTGAGCTATTCATCGGATTTCCTCATAAAGCTGACGACGATATGGCTGGGCGGCGTACTTTTTCTAAACGGAGATATCTCGATTGGCCCCTTTTTGGCGCTGGTTATCTCTATATCTATCTTGGTTCCCAGCTTCGAGATGCTCTATCAGATATACATGGGGACGAACGAACTTGAGATCCAGTTAAAAGAGATACGCACCGTTACCTGCCTACCTGACGATGACCGAAAACTGAGCAAGCTGCTCGGCAGAAACACACAGACAATACAGCTGCACGCTGTGGACTTTCATTATGCTAAAGAAGAAAAGCAGGCATTGGAGAGCGTTTCACTGCAATTGAAAGCCGGACATGTCTATCTGATAAAGGGACAAAGTGGTTCGGGCAAATCCACGCTTTTAAAGATCCTCAGCGGGAAGCTCCTCCCCTCCGCCGGGCATGTCAAGTTTGATGAAATCAACATCGAACACATACCTTTTTTCCAGATGAGGAAAGTCGTCGGGGAAGTCAGCTCCGAAGATGCCATTGTTCGTGGCGTCTCTATCCGATCATATATAACGATGGGAGCTGAAGACATCGATGAAGAAAGATATCAGCGAGCACTGGCGGACAGTATTTGCTGTGATCTGATAAGCAAACTAGATATAGGTGACCAGACTATCGTAGGCAAGCATCGAGAGTTTTCCGGCGGGGAAGAGCAACGCATAAAACTGGCACAGGCCTTTTACCGAGATGAAACGATTCAAATTTATGATGAAGCCACGTCGGCGCTAGATATCAGATCGACAGCACATGTATACGGAAGGTTATTTAAGCCTGTGCCGGGAAAGATAAAGATAATTGTTTCTCATAATGCGCTCTCCAGCCAGTACTGTGAAAACATCATCAGAATCAGAAATGGAAAGATTGAGCGAGCTACGGAAGTAAGCGAAGAACACAAAGAAATGAGCATTTAGCGAGCAAAGTGACATTGGAGAACATCATGGAGAAAGATTTTTTTGTCGGCCCGCCCGGTTATTTCCTCATCTCATCGCAAGCCCCTCCCTGCATTCAAGTCACTTATGACGTCGCCAAATTCCATTCGGCACTGTTTTCTGAATATGCCATCCCGTTACCGGATACCATAAAGAGCAGTTGCAAAAGTAGGCAGGCTGACTTTTTGGTTGGCAGGTATCTGGCGCGTATTGCGCTCGATGAACTTGGTTGTGACGAAACCTATGTAGGAATAGGCGACAACGGTTGCCCCGTATGGCCGGAAAATTTCACCGGCTCGCTTTCACATGCCGATGGCATCGCTGTCTGTATTGCACAAAAAAACGACCATACGGCGAGTTACATTGGCATTGACTGTGAGAGGAAACTCTCTCTTGATGAAACGGGCCCGGTAAAAGAAGTAGCTGCAACCCGCACCGATCATTTGACCTGCTCAGCGTATCCAGAAACAAGTGCGTTGTTTTACAGTTTAATGTTTTCGGTAAAGGAATCTTTCTTCAAAGCCGCCTACCCATATGTAAAAAGATACTTTGATTTCGATGCAGTCAGTGTTTTTGACATTGACCCGCACAATGCCTATCTGCAGGTAAATTACGATCTGCATCCACGTCTGATGAAAGGGAAGACCGTGACATGCAGTTACAGAGACATGGGAGATCATGTCATCACACACTGCCTGATTTAAATGAGTACCATGATACGCTCGGAGTACAACATGAATTTTTCGCTGAATGACAGATGGCTGGAACTTATCCACCGTGAGGAAATGAAAGCAACACTAGCGTCCACTGCGGACAAGACGGCAATGCTGTTGCGCCGGGATGGCGCATACTCAGAAGACGTGATGGATTACCCGCTGATTTTTCCAGAAACAGACTTCGGTAGCCTTGTCGAAAACGTCCGGATGGTCATTTATTCTCAGCAGAAGATCGTAAACGCTATTTATAAAAACGCCGGATTAGGCGGACTTGACGAGCTATTTCCTTTGCCGGGAACTACTTTGAATATCATTGACGAAGCTGAAATGGATGTTCTGAATAATAATATTATCAGAGCGGATATAATTCCCTCTGAGGGTGGTTATAAGATATGCGAAATAAACTACGGGACACCCACAACAGGCTTTGAAGCTTTTAACCTGTACCACTTTCTAAGTCACGAATCCGGATTAGACTTCACAAGGAAACTTAAAGCTCCCTTGTCCGACCTCGCCGACTTTTACAAACGAAAAATGTACGAGTCAGGTCGTGAAAAACTTGTCATATTTATCCTTTCGAAATACCGCTATCAGGGCTACACATCGGTAAATTTCATGTGTAAGTACTTTCAAAAAGCGATGCCCGAATTCAAAGTTGCGGTATACGATGAAACAGATTATCCGGAAGAGCTTCTCACGCCTGAATTTGGCAGTAAGACTCTCGTGTACAGGAATTTCCTGATTGAAGATCTCAACGAATACTCAGAATTTTTCAAAAAGCTGGTCGACAGTGACGCAGAAATCAGCAGCAGTTTGGTAACTGAGAGACTAATGGATAAGGGCTGGTTCGACATTCTCAGGTGCGAGCCCTACCAATCGCTCTTAAGTGAGCAAGAGATATCCGCGATCGCGAGGGTGGTGCCGCAAACAGAGATTGTAACGCAGGCAAATATCGACAGGATCACAGGACAGAAGGATGAACTGATTTTCAAAAAGCGCTACTCATGCGGTGGTCAGGATATCCTGCTTGGCTGCGATATCGAGAAAGACACGCTTTTACGTTGTTTGGCAGATTCAAAAGACAACGGTTATGTCGCGCAACGAATCGTAGACTCTGTCAAACTTAACCTTTCTCCAAGGATCGGCGGAAAGGTAGAGCCTCACGATGTGGTGCTCGGACTCTATTTTATCGGTGGCAACGCAAACGGTGTCTTTGTCCGGGTAAGCTCTCGGTCAAAGGTGGTAAACGTCTGTGAAGGTAAAGCGTCATCCGGTTGGGCATACCCACTGGATACCTGGCAGGTACACTTAAAATGAAGGAATGTACAGCAGTGAACATTAAATATTTGAATGTGAAAAGTAGGGCAAAAATCTATTTGGCAGCCTTTTTTCTGCTAATTTCACAAGTCAGCGTACAAGCCCAGAAACTGCAATTAACAGCACCGCAAGATATCGCTCTGCCGTCAGCCAAGCAGATAAGTTCCACGCGCTCCTATCACGGAAAACAGGTGATCGATGAGTATGCATGGCTGATTGACGAGGACTTTCCGCATATTGATGATCCGGATGTACTTAGCTACATCGATGCAGAAAATCATTACTATGAACAGGTTATGGGTTCATACTCAGCGCTGACTGAGACGATACTGCAAGAGGCCAACGCCAAGAAGGTCGAATTGGTTTCAGCCGAAACCCCAGCCGTGAGGATAGGAAAGTACTGGTATCGCAGCAGCCAACTTCCCAACAGCCGTTTCAAAATCTGGGAACGCAGTCCTGAGCAGCTCGGTAAGTACGAGCAGATCCTTGATGAGTCAAAGTTGACGGCTGCCGACGCCGGTCTCGCTATAGACCGGGTCACCTTTAGTCCCGACGGTCGTTACGTTGCATGGGGCGCGAATCCCGATGATCCTTTCAAAAGCACTCTGCAATTTTTCGATCTGCATGAACAGGTGCAGCTTGATGTCGAGCTTGCTACTTTTCTGCCCTTAGTGGTCTGGGGCCATGATAGCCGCGGTGTGTTTTATCCGTTCTTGCCGGAAGGCGGCCTTAACCAAATAAAATACCATAGGTTGGGAGAAGAACAGGAACAAGACACACTGCTCTTTCAAGAAAAAAGAAGTGCTTTCAGAAATGAAATTCACGCCAGCTCATCTGGCGAATATGCGTTTTTGTTCCGTGGTGAAAATCGCAGCCTTCAGGTGCTGGCTTTTTCGACGAAAGTTCCCTCCCAAAAGCCGTTAAGAATCACGGCCATCAAGCATAACGTAATGAATTACATCGACCACGTAAACGGTCACTTTTATATGCGCACGAACGATCTTCACCGGGGTTACCGTATCGCTGTCGCGGAAGATACAGGCAATGGTCCGGGTGAATGGAAAACGCTATTTGAGGGCTCCGATGAGATCCAGCTAACGCGCATGTTTCCTTTCAACGACTTTGTGGCGGTACAGGTTAACCGACAAGGCCAGAGCGAAATAGTTATCTTGCGGAACAACCAAAAACCACAATGGGTAGCTTTCCCGGACAAGGCATACACAGCGACTCTGGCACGGCGCCAGGATCCAAATCAAAATACTGTTCTTATCAACTACTTCTCTCTTACAACCCCCGCATCGGACGTTACTTTTGACGCTGTCAGCGGAAAGCTTTCCGGTTTCACCAATCTATCGATCGACACTTCCAAGTACAAAACCGAACGTATCTTTGCCACCGCAAGAGATGGCGTCAATGTACCTGTTACCTTGTTCTATCGTAAGGATCTTAGAAGACCCGGTCAGCCGTTACACCTTACAGGGTTCGGAGCGTTCGGCCAGACTGGCGAGGGTTGGCCAAGAGGCTTTAAGTTTTCAAAAGAACGTTTCAGCCTGCTGGACAGGGGCATTCTCTATGCTATGGCGCATGTCCGTGGCGGCGGGGAACTGGGCCCTGCGTGGCATAGAGCCGGAGAGGGGATGCAACGTAAAAATACCTTCAACGATTTTGTAGACGTCGCGCAATACTTGGTTAAGCAAGGTTATACCACCAAGGGCAATATCAGCATCAGTGGTGACAGTGCCGGTGGCACGCTAATGGGAGCAGCACTCAATCAGGCACCAGATCTCTGGGCTGCAGCGGTCCTCAATGTCCCTTGGGTAGATCCACTCAGCGAAATGCTGGATGTGGATGGCCCAACAGTGCAGTGGGTTTGGAGCATGTATGGCAACCCCCTTCAGCACGAGGGAGTGTTTGATTATGTTTTCAGTTACAACCCCTACAGTCAGATCGCTGCCCATGGCTATCCCCCGCAACTGGTCACAACACGCTGGACAGACACAGATGTACCTTATTGGCATGCCGCAAGGTGGACCGCCAAAATGAGAAGCAAGCAGACCAACAACAGCCTAGTTTTGTTGCGGACACATGCGGACGGAAACCATTTTGGCGGCCAGACACCACAGCAAGATCTACGCGAGCAGGCAGAAGTGCTGACATTCATTCTGGTTGCACATGGGCTGAGCCAAACGGCCGCAGACACCATCATCAAATAGGCGGAGACCAAAGTTAAAGGTCGGTGGTTCTGGATAGTGACCGGCCTTCTTACATATGGGAAGGGAATTTATGAAAATACTGAAGTTTGTCGCTGCAATCATCGCCTTAACGGGCGCCAATAGTTGCGCATTAACGACACCGGAGTTCACGTTGGAACAGGCGGAGTATCAACCCTACGGCAACTTTATTGGAAAAGATGGAGACCGTTTCCTTCACTACAAATGGGACACCGCCGATCCGATCATCCATTACATAGAACTGGCCCAAAAAGTTAAAGCCCCGGCCGACACGGCAGGGCGAAGCTACAAGTATAAAGTAAAGTCGTTATTCCTTGAGATTGGCGGCGGCAAATACACAATCGATGCCAATAAGCCGTGGTTGGATGCGATGGATGATGGTTGGGACGACAGGTTTAATGTGACCTATGCCAAAAACCATAACGCTGCCCTTTCAGGGGTGGCCGCTGTAGCTTGGGCTATTCCGCATCAGAATGCAGCTCCCGAAAGCATGCTCAGCAGTGACTTTCCCAAGGCCTTGTCGCTTGCCGAAAAAACGATTAAGGAAGTGGGACTGAACTGTAAGATCCAAGGGTTCAGCGAAGACAAGCAGTACGAAGGATCGGTGAGCTTTGTAGAGCTGTATCGCGGGGTGCACCATTATCGCAAATTTGAATGCGGTGATGTTTTTATACATGTCCTGACGACTATTAAGCCAGATCTGTCTTCTACCTACTCCGTGGTCAAGGTGCTGAGTGACGACACCAAAGGTAGTGATTTTCCCGAGATACGAGACGCATATCAGGCGTTTAAACGCTGGGATCTAAACGATGCTGCCTCAGCAATGAGCTTCACTGCGGAAAATTACTCCGAAAGAGTAACCACTTGGTACAAGGGAACCGAGCGCACATTCCCGATGATGCGTCGGAAGTGCCCTTGCACCATACAAGCCACAGCAAAGGACACGGCTGGTTGACTCTGTTTTTTCAAAGGACTTCAGATATGAAGACCACTAAATTCTCCTCCCTTGTTATAGGAGATTTTTAAACTGGAAATACTAGCTCTGTAGAGCTCTTACCGGTATTAGATTTTTAAAGTCTTTGGCCAGAGATATGTGAACGAGGAGAGAGGGATATGGCGCGTATACGACTGTCCGCTTTACGGTATTCGAATTAAGGTTCGTAGATTCTCTGTGTGACTGCAACTCGCTCATACTTGACTGTTTCGTTGATTAGCCGAAGAAAGCAGTATCGATATTCTGCTGCCGCAAGTACAGAAATCAACCTAAGCATCCGTCTACGGCACCATCACGCTAACACTCTAAAACGCCCCATTTTCCAGCGTAAAACCCATATTAACCCATTGATTCATATGGTAAGAATGTCCCAAGAAACCACTATTTACGGATGTTTTTCACGCTATCATGGGGTGTCAGGGGTCGGAGGTTCAAATCCTCTCACGCCGACCAATAGAAAGGCTCGCTATTTAACGATGGCGAGCCTTTTGCCTTTCTATGCGACGTAGATCATCCAGCAACGAAGTAAATAGATGTTCATCACCCATGCAACAAACTGTTGCAGCAACTAAGGTTGAGCTAACAACCGCAGTGCCAACATCTGAAGTGCTAATCAATAGTCATCAGACAAGTTATTACTCATCAAACATTGTTGTCTCTTTACTACGCAATAAATAGCAACGCATAGATGGCCAATAGCACACTGCAGATAATGTTCAACACAATACCGTGGCGTAGAAAGTCACTTAGCTTCAGCTCGCCGCAGCCATAAACGATGGCATTTGGCGGTGTAGCAACAGGCAACATAAAGGCGCAGGAACAAGCGAGCCCCACCATCACCACCAGTGCCTGTTCAGGTACATACAATTGCACCGCCAACGATGCAAATAGCGGCACCAGTAATGCCGCGCTTGCCGTATTACTGGCCACTTCAGTAAGAAATACAACAAATGCAGCCAAACCAATAAAGGTGAGTAGTAGCGGAGTATTTGAAAACAGCCCCGCCACAACGTCCGCTAAATAGATACTGGTTCCCGTCGTCTTGAGTGCCGCACTTAACGTTAATCCGCCGCCGAAGAGCAACAATACCCCCCAATCTGTCTGCTGCTGAAACGCCTTCCAATCCAACAGCCTTAGTAACGCCAGCGTAACCAAGCTCGTGAGAGCAATAAGCGTATCGATGTTATTCAGATCTCCTAGCAAGCCAGACAAGGGCCGAGATAACATCCAAGCAAGAACAGTGATGAGAAATACAGCTGAAGTGAGCACCCTCTTAGTCGTCCACACAAATGGTTCATCGGCAACAGAGACGCGTTTAGGAAAGCGTGGGCGTGTCATCAGCCACAGCATCAACAGACAGGTGGGAAATAGTACCAGCAATAGCGGAAAGGCGAGCTGCATCCAATCTATAAAGCTCAAATTCAGCTGCGCCGCCGCAATGGCGTTAGGGGGGCTACCAACAACTGTCGCCATGCCGCCAAGGCTGGCACAATATGCTAAACCCAGAAGCGCAAACCTAGCATTGTTATCGCGATATTTATCTATTGCGATGGCATCCAGTAGTCCAATCATCATCGGCAGCATCATCGCCGTTGTCGCTGTGTTTGATATCCACATAGACAAAAACGACACACTACATAACATCAACAAGATCGCCAACCAAGGGCGACCACCCGACGCTCTAACAATTAATTGTGCCAATGCTTTATCTAGTCCCTGGCTGCGCAAAGCCGATGCCAATGCGAATCCCCCGAGAAAGAGGAAGATAACTGGGTGGGCAAAGTTAGCCAGTGCCTGCTTGGTTTCGAAAACACCTAACAGCACCGCCAGAATTGGTACCGTCAGTGCCGTGATAGTGATATGCATCGCCTCAGAAAACCACAACACTGCCACAAAAATAAGTAACGCCATTCCCTGATTTATTCCCTCAGGAAATGGTTTGTAAAAGACGATTAGGATCAGCACCAACAGGTTGAGCAACAACACTGTTGGGCGAAAGGAACGACGAAAAATGGAAATAGCCAACGACCCACCTCACCCTTTATGTAGCGTTACCATGAGCTTAGTAAAAGCGGCTAAGTAATTTCGGAAAATAAGATCAGGATTTGACCGCGATCATTCACTTAAGCTGACAAGAAAAACAACACACCTGCGCAGTGTAATCATGCGGCTTATCAGCCTCAGTAGCTATCGAACAGGCGAATAGAAAAGGAGTACGGGGTTAGATCAAGCAGATCCCATCATATCGAGATAATAAGTAGATCAGATAAGGTCAGTAGAGTTCAGGGGCGGCTGCATCGCAAGCATGCAAATAGACTAGGTAATAACAACACAGACCGATGAGACCTTAATATACTGATACTTTCGGTCACATCTCTACTCGTACCGCCAACCACGGGAGCTGAGTCATAGAGCTGATTAATGAGTGAATATTGGACGAAACAGTTCGTTCAATTAACACCTAGTTGTTAGGCAATGCTGCCCGCAACTTCTTCAAATCACCCGATAGGACACCTTTTTTTGCCTCAAGGTGATCTATCGCTTCTCTTAGGCTGGGGAAATTACTCTGGATCGCCTCAAAAGCACGACGTTTCACAACCATGTCATGGTTCCCAGAAAGAATAGACAACCAAGTTTCAAGTAAAGGTAATGGGACTGAGCTAGCCAAAACATCTCCAATAGGGCATTACAGCAAAAGCTAACTAACATCTTCTTATATTCCAACGACAGAATCCAGCGCGGATAACGGATAATGCCTGTATTTTTGCAGTTCATCCGCGTAAAAAACTACATTTGATATGCTAGTATGGCTATCAGCCACTCATTTTTAGTTAGTATTTCATGCAGTTGAGAGTAATTACCCTCAGTCACAGCTAAATATTAATATCTTACGATTTTTATTAACAAACGGAGACAAACAGAGTGAGAGTTCATAGCCGCTACAGTATTAAAACTATGGTACTCATTGTTACCACTCTCTTTTTAACAGCATGCTCCGATCATGACGCCGCCCCCTGCCCCTATCAGAACGACAACATTCAACCCGGTAACGCTGGCTGCCTGATTTTTAACGGTAGCCAACTATTGACTGTCACCCACCGTTTCACTGGAACGATAGGCATACCAGGGGGCACAGGCAGCGGTAATGAACCCGCGAGTTGTACGGCTTGGCGTGAATCTCGAGAGGAATTGGGCGGTGATGTCGTCGTGGGTCGCAAGTTAACAACATTGGAAAACGGGTTTGTGCTATTTCATTGCCAGCAGCAAAGTGCATTTCTTGCTGACGGTGGCGATTGGCTAGAGATAGCCGCAGTCAACTGGACACCTCTTGCAGATATTAATGCAGAAACTTGGCGCTACCCAGCGCAGTGGGCAAAGGTAAAAAAATTGGTATTGGAACAGATGGCACTGGAACGCTAACCCTCTTCGATTCTGAAAGAAAACAAGGCCAGCGGCTCACTCCGGCATCAGCTGATAAATCTGACCAACGTAACTCACCATATACAACTCTCCCGCTTCGTCTTCGCCGAACGATGAGGGATGTCCCACTTGCCCAACAGCAATCATTGACGGTTTTTCTAGAGCCGTGTCCAGTGCCCAAAGTCGACCGCTGACATAATCACCAAACAGATACCACCCATCCAGTTGTGGAAAGCGAGCACCACGGTACACATAGCCACCCGTCACCGATTGTCCTAGCTGATGACTGTAGTCAACTACAGGCATAATCACTTTATGTTTATAACTATCCTCATCCAGCTGATAACTGTGATTGCCCTCGAACCAGCGCCAGCCATAATTGCCCCCGCGAACGATTTTGTTTACCTCTTCCCTACTGTTTTGGCCAACATCTGCCGCCCATAAGTCGCCCGTTTTTCGATCAAAGCTAAACCGCCAAGGATTACGGAGGCCATACGCCCAAATCTCATCACGTGCGCCTTCAACCGTGACAAAAGGATTGTCCGGTGCGGCACGCCCCTGCACATCAAGCCGCAATATTTTGCCCAAAAGCTGACCAAGGTCCTGCGCCCGATGATGAGGATCACCTGCACTGCCGCCGTCGCCTAAGCCAACATAGAGATAATCGTCTGGACCAAAAGACAACATACCGCCGTTATGATTACGATAGTCTTGTTCCACCGTCAGCAGTATATGCTCACTCGCTTCTTCAAACCGATTTGGATCATCAGGTGACACGCGGAAGCGAGAGATAACAGAACGCCGGGGCGAGACCGCCGAATAGTAAACATAAAAGTAACCATTCGTACGATAGTTAGGGTCAAATGCTAACCCTAGCAATCCCTCTTCGTCGCTGACGGTAAATCGATTTTTTGTCGCGCTTTGAATATCAAAAAATAGCTTAGCATCACTGCCGTCGCTGCCATTAGCGACGACCTTAATCGCTCCGCCCTGCTCAACCAGAAATAAACGATCAGAGCCATCACCAGCATGGGTCAGAAAAAGCGGTTTATTCAACGCTAGATCAGGAAAAACCGGGGACAAAATAAGCGATGGGATTTGACGAACTTGCTTCTGCATTGACGCTTCTGAGGAACTCAGTATTTCTGACTGAACAATAGCAGGAGCTCCCATTGCGATAATCAGCGCTGCAATGAACTTGGCAACGTAGAAACGGCTAGCTATTAACGTCGTTACCATTTTGGCACTGACACACCCGCATCTTAGGCTTTTAAACGCCAGCATAATCGCTTGCATAGATACCTTTACCATCACTCATACCCGGTCAATTCTAAGTACCCTCGACAGCGCTGTTCTGGCTTACACAACACCACGCCCTCCCAATAGGGAAATAGCGTCTTCATAAATTGTTCGCCATGCAGCGCTGCCACTTCAACGTCAATATCGTGCTCTGCCAATATCACACGCCAAGCCAAGGGGAGTGTTTTGCCATCAACCGTTTGCCAACTAACAGGCCGAAAGCTGAGGTCATTCGCACTTAAAGCCGTTCCATTGCCCTCTGCGTCAATCAGTGTACCGTAGACAAAATGCTTGCCTTTTTTTTGCCGCAAGCGAAATGCCATTAGTGCCCGCCCATCATCAAGATGCAGTGACAACCAGTCCCAGCCCAATTGGTCTGCGGCCAAATACTGACTGCTCCACTCTCTGTCTAACCAGCCTTCACCCGTTACAGTCAACGTCCTCTCAACCGGATTAAGCTCAGGGTCCAAGCCTGCATCGTTATCCGCTTGCAAAGGTGCCTTCAGGGTGATCTCGCCCGTGAGCGCTAAATGGGGCAAGCTGTAGTAATAGGAGCCCACCATAGCGTCAGGGTGTTTTTGACTAAACCCCTGTTGCCCATGAAGCACCGGCCGCTCTTGTCCAGTGATAGTGAGATCTATAGTAAATTGTGCCGTATCCACCTGTAACACCAGCGGCATTAAGCCCTTTGCTTGCCGATTAATCGTTGCCAATTGCCACTGCTCAATTCGAACCATGAACGGCTGAGCTGACACGTCGACCAGCCCCACGCCACCACGAACAAATTTCTCCCCATGATAATGTGACTTTGGCGTTGTCAGAGCCGCGTGCGCCATATAGATCTGTCGGTTGTTCCAGGCGTTGGGCTTATCTTTCACACCACCCAGGGCACTCGATTCATCATCACCTTCACTGGGCGCCAACGCGGAACGGAACAGAGTGAACTGAACGCCATACTGGGCACCGCTTTCATCCTCAAGGTTGGCAGTCAAATACCACCACTCAATACGATAATCAGGATGCTCACCATGATCAGTCGGAAAACGCAGCGGCTTACCCGGTAAAGCTTGTAAAAAACGCTGCGTATCGCCACCTTGCAACAACTGGGTATAGTTCCCAGCGTCCTTAGTGGAGTTGCTTTTACTGTCAGGCTCTACTGGCGAACAAGCATTCAATATCAGCAAAACGCTAAACAGAATTTGAACACAGCGGCGTGGCTTACCGAATCGACCAACCATCATTGTCCCTCTGCCAACTGCCGGGCTAACGCCATCTTGTATAAACGGCGCAACGGTAATATTGCGGTGAGCGCGGTGATCACTGTGCTAAGCAGAATAAGATAACCATAATCCAGCCATTGCAGAGTGACCGGATAACTCCAGCCAAATCCATACACATTAAGTAAATTAATCAATACCCAAGCCAGCCCGATACCAAAAGGCAAGGATAGAAGAGCGGTTATCAGTCCAACACTTGCCCACTGCAGTAATGACAATTGAAACAGTGCCCGTTTAGTCACACCCAAGCTACCAAGCACCGCCAACGCCAATCTTCGCCGCTCATTAAGCAGTACCAATGCACACGCCAGACCTGCTGCGGCAACCAATAAGGTCAAAACATTCAATGCCTTGGTAGCAACAAACGTCTGTTCAAAAACCCCTAGCGCCACCTCTCGCATTCGTTGCTGATCAATAATCTGTCGGTCATTTAACTGAAATCTATGCACTAGCTGATCATAGATACCAGCCTTCTCCTTAACCGAGTTCAACTTGATACCGATACCCGAAAGCAGATGCCCTGGCCAATGCTGCTCAAAACTTATCTCATCCAACATCATCTGACCGGTCGGATTGCCAAAATCGTAGTAAACCCCCAACACCTCAAAGATCTGCTGCCTGACACCGCTTGCGTTACTATTCACGTTATTAAGCTGATCAATCGAGTCCAGGGGCAAACCAATACGATCCCCTAATTCAAGGCCATTTAACAAACTGAGGCGCTCGCTGATCAGCACACCTTCACCATTGGCGAAGCGCTGCCAACCGTCTTCGACCAGATGTATTGGCGCGATAGCTTGTCGCGCATATTGTTCTGATGCCAAGCTAAGCAAGTTAATCCTTATTGGTTGATTATTTTCAGCACGTTTATCGGACACTAAAACAAACTCTGTGCGCATCTGCTTTTGCAATAGCAACGATGCCACCTCATCCCTGTCCTGCAACCAAGCGATGATCTCATCGCTACGCCCTTCCGGGCGTAGATAGATATCAGCCACTAAACGCTGCTCCAACCAAGTTGTCACAGCGTCTCGAAAACTACCAACCATAGTATTCACACCGACATTTGCCGTCAGTGCTAACACCAGCGCCAGCATTGCAACGTGACTGCGTCCTAACTGCCAATCAAGCTCACTGCAAGACCACGCAAGCAGTGGCCGCGTTCGAGGTAAAGCAACCATGATCTGCTGCAGCAATAAGGAATAGAGCCAGGGGATCAGCAAACCGCTGCCGAGTAACAGAAGGGCGAGAGTCACAAACCCGGTATGCAAACCCGGCAATTGCCAAGCCAAGACGGCGGCAGTAATCAGCAGGCTAACACCAAGCAGAGCTAGCTTTGCTTGCAGTGCTTTGCCCTGACGTAGCTGATACTGCTGGCTCACACCAACCAACGGCTGATGCGAAGCGAGCTGCCACAATGGACCTGAAGCAGCCAAGCCGACTCCGACCAAAGACACAATGAGCGCGCGATAGAGAACATCTGCACGCCAAAAGGATTGATAGGACAGCGCCACTCCATAAAGATTGTCCAGCGTACGTCCGAGTATCGGCAGTAATCCCTCAGCCATCGCCACAGACAGAGGAGCGGCTAACAATGCGGCCACACAGGCAAGCAGCAGAAACTCGATCACAAACAATCGAATCACAAGCGGCTTAGGTACCCCCGCCATCTGTAACTGCCTCACCAGTGGTCGCCTGTCTTGCAATGAAAAAGTAACCGCATTGAATACAATAAATACGCCGACCACCCAGGCCAGCAACCCCATCGCAGTTAAGTTCATGTGTAGCGAGCGCGTCATTGTTTTCAAACTTAAGGGGTCTTTAGCCAGTCGCACTTTGTAACCTGCTGGCAGCGCTGCACGAATATCGTCGAGCTGCTCACCCCCCATCACAGCAAGATAGGAGAGTTGCTCCCCCATGGATAACAGCTGCTGCCCATACCCGATATCGACCCATAAACGATGGCCTAACCCATGCCCCTGCTTAGTAAACACCGGTGCACTCTCTTCGCCACCTTTAAGCTGAAATCGCTGTCCTGATTGGATGCCCAACTGCTCGGCGCGAGCGACACTGATCCAGATAGCATAAGGAGGCAAAATGAACTCAGCCAATCCACCACCGCTTGCACTTCCCTGATTTTGGCCTTGGCTGAATGCTGAAATTGATTCCGCAGCGGCAAACGCTAAAGGATCCGTCGCGATAATAGATAGCAGCCGCCGACTTTCATCGGTAATGGTTCCCGACACCACAGGCACCAAACTATCTAACCCCATATTTCGTAGGCGAGTATAAAGCGCTTGCGGGATTAACTGGCGCTCGCTCACCGCGACAACATAAGCACTTGCCTGACGACCCAGTAGCTGCTCGCCACGCAAGTAATCTTCAGTTGCTGTTTGATTTAGCAGCGCAACGCCATTGACCATCACCACGCCCGTGACTAATCCCGCTAACAGCAAGATTAACTGTAACGGATGCCGCAGATAGTGCTGCCACAACGCTTTAGCGACGATGCCACGAGAATACATATCAGATCGCCTCAAGCTGACCGTCATGCAGCTGCATCTGCGAGCCAAGATAATTTGCCATCTCTCGGCTGTGGGTCACCATGATCAGTGCACTGCCGGCCTGACGGCTTAGATCAACCAACAGTGCCATCACTTCATGGCTCATATGATCATCGAGATTTCCGGTCGGCTCATCAGCCAATAGCAACTTGGGTTGATGAGCCAACGCCCTGGCGATTGCAACACGCTGTTGCTGGCCACCAGACAGCTGATCCGGCCAACGATCCAACAAATCATCGAGTGCCAGGCGGCAGATTAACGTTTCCGTATGATCATCGTGTTCAGGCAAACCCAACAGCCGCCTAGGAAAGGCGATATTATCCCTAACACTCAAAGTAGGCAGTAAATTAAACTGTTGAAATACAAAACCGAGCTCGACCCGCCGATAGGCACTCAAGCATTGCTCATTCGCATTGTCGATACGTTGATCATTGAAATGGATCTGCCCCGCCGACACCTGATCCATACCGCCAATAAGATGAAGTAGCGTACTTTTCCCCGAGCCACTTGCCCCCATCAATGCCAAGCTTTTACCTGATGCTAACGAAAGATCCACCCCACGAATAACACAATCGTTTTCTGGCTCCTGTTCACCGTTACTCACGTCAGCGTAACCTTTGTAAACGCCCGATAATTTCAGCATGAACTAAATCCACCAACCTATTTCTATTAGCAACAGATCCTGCGGAATGATGCAAACATCACAACGGCGTTTACCTGATCCACCCGCAACAAATTTCTTCGAAGAATAATCGTTAGCCTCACATTGAGGTGGCATTCGGAGCATTGCCAATGCCTCAAAGTAGCTATCATCAAGCTTACGAAACAAACCGACAAATGGTTGAACTTATTTACGAATTCTTGCGCACTCCGGTGATCAAAAAACCTGAAAATGACAAGAAGCATCGGCAACAGTGACTAAACTCAAACTAAACCAGATCGCCCTTTGCTACGCTCTGGGCGCCAAGAACGCTGGATCATATAAACAGGATGATGGCGTATCAGGCAACAATTGGATAAGCATGGAAACGAGATGAAATTACTTATTGCATCAGACATTCATGGCTGCGCCCACGCAACCAAACAGCTACTCAAACACTTTGTTGATGGCAAATTTGACTATCTTGTTTTATTGGGCGATCTGCTCAACCACGGCCCGCGAAACCCGCTGCCTTTAGGTTATGATCCGCAAACAACTGCAGCCTTGCTGAACCAATACGCTGACCGAATTATTGCCGTCAGGGGAAACTGCGACAGCGAGGTCGATCAGGCGCTACTCGCTTTCCCTATCACAGCCGATTACAACCATTTATTGTTGGATGGACGACGCTGGTTTCTCAGCCACGGTCACCTGTATTCACCTGACATGATGCCAGCATTAAGTGACAACGACCTATTTTGCTATGGCCACTTTCATGTACCAAAAATTGATTTACAGCCAAGCCATCGCATTTTTAACCCGGGTTCCATCACCATGCCCAGAGAGGGTCACCCTGCAACATTTGGCTGTTACGCCGACAAGACATTGAAGATCATTCGATTAGATGACGGTGAAATCATCGAGCAAGATGCGCTGAACTAAAGATTACCGGATAACAGATTGCGGTGACGTTGCCCTTTTACAACAGCACGCCAGAACATATCGATTTTTCGACCAAGCGCCTAACGCGTAACGACTGCACGGGGATCGTGGAAGGTCAGATTCAAATCATCCAGTTGATGACCCAGCTTGGCCGTATCCAAGATCTGCACCGCGCCGCGAGAAACCTGGATGCTACCCTCGCCTTCCAAACTCTTTAATACGCCATTAACTCGGGGGCGACTTAAACCACAAACATCACTCAGCTGCTGTTGTGATATTCTAATTTTTGGCAAAACACCTGCCATCTTTGGCGACATTGAAGCCAGCGACATCAGGGCATAAACCACCCGAAGTTTTTTGTCATGCAGCGATGTCAGCTTTGCCTGAAACCATTTAGGCTGCATTCGACTTATGCAATGAAACAACCATTTGTAGCATTCAGGCTTTTCAATACACAATTTCTGAACAAGATTCGCAGGAAAATACAAAAGCTGCACGGGTTCAACTTCTTCAACGTAAACAGAAAAGTTTGTATCGTTATCGACAGATGCTGCACCAACCCAATCGTGCGGTCCCATTAGCGCCCCCATCAGGTTGGACGCATCTTGTGACATAAGGCAAAGTTTAACTGTGCCACTCACCACATAAACAACACCTTTTACAGTCCATATTCCGCCGTGGGTGCTAGCTTCACCAATTTGATTGGTTGGTTGAGCGATACTGATTAACGCGTCTTTCAGCGCTTGAGTCAGTTCACATGGCCATTCAATTGCGCCGATTTCACCGGTAGTCAATACGCTTCCCTCACAATACATTCGCAATTAACGCAAAGTATAGTCGGGTTATAGCAACGTAATAGACTGAATAATATAAATTTCACCAAGCAGTTAGCGTGGTTAACAAAGAGCGATGGCTAGGGGCGTGATGAGAACTGTCACATTGAATAGAGTGACCAAGCCAAGCTAACGAACAAGCTGGCATAACGCGGTCATGAACGACCGCGGCACTGGCAATCCGTAGTACTCACCCCAGAAAAATAACGGATCACCGAAACAATTACCCACCAACAATCTAGATGAACACAGAAAATCTATGTAACCAATGACTTAAGCAGCTGAATAGGACGCCGTCTTAGTCTCTACAGCATGCGACTTAACTATGCGAATAATGAAAACAGCTCCCATCGCAGTATCATCATCCAGTTGCATAGGATGCCCACAAATGACGGTGCTAATAACCTTTTCATTATTTGATAGCACCCGTAACTGACAGGCTAAATCAATATGTTCACCATGCTGCGTGATCTTCCGAACCATTGAAGTGGCACAAGGTGAATCAACCGTTTGGTTAGAGATCAAAAAGTCGAGTCTTTGCTGTAACAAGAGTGATTCGTCCAAACCAAAAAATGACACGGCGGCAGGATTCGCGAAAGTCAGTCGCCCTTGGAAATCGACAGTAACAATCGCTTCACCGATAGCATCAAAAAGAACGCGGTTAAACGTGTGTTGTTGATACAACAGGCTAAACACACGATTAATTTGCGCTGAAAGTGCACCAAATTCATCTTCTCGATGGCTAATGATGGGGCGGTACGGATCGGCCACCGATTGTTTTTCGCCCAAGTGCTTAACCAGCTCTTGTACAGGTAAGGTGATCTGTTGTTTCAGCCAATAATGCATCAAATAAACAGCAACAGATAACGCGACTAAGATAATCACAATCAGCCACAATAAATTAGTCCAGCCACCTTGGTACTGGTCGAAAACAATCTGACCTTGCAATACGTAAGCGTTATCCGTGGGGTAAAGGCTAAAATGTGCTCTCACTTTGCCTCTTTCCCTTGCCACATTCATCAGCGTCGCTTCATTGTTAAAACCGTGAGCGAACACCTTCAAAGCGAGTGACGGCGCGACCACTTCCAAATTAAAGAAAGCACCCATATCACTACCAATGTCCTTCATCATCTCATTATCAAACTCTCGAATTAACGTAATAGCTCCATTTGTTAATGCGGTACCGGTGGAATCAGTCACAGGCACTCTAACAAACAGGTAAATTTGATTATGGAATGTCATGACACCTTGTTGGTATAGCGCGTCATTCTCTTGCAATGGCAAGTCCAAAAGCCCATCCGTCATAAGATTGCTAAATTTGACATTAAGGGTGCTCTTACTGTTAATAAAATAGCCCTCATGATCTTGAATCAATATGCCAACAATCCTTGAATTCCGTAACGATTCCAGCTGTAGATTGCTGACTACAAAATCATAACTGGCATCTTCAATGTATTGATAAGTCGCATCATTTTTTGCGTATTTAAGAGACAAGTCTGCTAGCTGCTGATAGCGATTTTCAATTAATTCACTCGCCATTTCACCTAAACTCGTGACCCTATTGTTCTCCCACGACTGCTGCTCTAGATGCATAAAAACAGCGGTACTCAGCGACATGACCAGTAGCAGCACCGAGCAACATGCACCGATAGTGATAAGCAAACGACGTTCTACAGATTTTTTCCAACTCATGCTGCGACCCTCACCCTACCATCTGACGTTGATACTCATTCATACCAACCAGGTGCTGGCGGATGATAAAGATGCCTCCCTGGTCACCTGGACCATTCGGTGCTATCGGGTGTGCCTTCACTTCAACAGTTTGTTCGTCAGAATGCCCTAACACACGAATACGACAATATTGGTGCAGACTTTTTCCCGCCAAGACACTATTTACCCAAAAGGCCGTTGAACCATTGTCATCACAATTATTAAGCAAGAAGTCGAGGCGCTGACCACGAAGCTGTTCCATCGGCATGCTCAACCATTCACTGGCCGAGGGGTTAACGTAAACCACTTCACCCTTTTCATTGATGGTTAGAATTTCATCACCAATGGCATCCAGCAGTAACTCATTAAAACTGTTTTTTGCGTAAACCTGGTCAAACAGTGATTTCACCCTGAATGCCAAACGACTGAACTCATCATTACGTCCAGCAGCAAGCTGCTTCAACCTTTCGGCGTCAACCTTCGGACCAGATAAAGCGCGACAAATATTAACAATGGGACGCGTTACGTGACTGCGCAATAGCAAAACAAGGATCCCGCTCATACCAAAAAACAGCGTGACTAACGGCACCACGAGGTGCTTTAGCGAACTCATAAATCCCAGAGGCTGCTTTGACCCAATATTCAAAACAATCGGTAGTTGGCTGTTATCGAATACCAGATAATAGCTAGCACTTAACAAGTCAGACGCATCTTCGATACTGTGACGATATTTTGCGCTCAACGTCCCCCGCATCAGGAAAGCCAATGGAACCGATGGCCTAAACGATTGCTCAACTGAGATGGTGACACCTAGCGCCCGTCCAAACTGGTCCAGCTGTAAACTGTTTGGATGACGAAACATCACTAACCAACCATTGCTTTGACGAACAGCGTCGGTATCTGTCACGGCATGGGCACTAAAGAAGAGGGTTGTATTACGGTAAGCGAGTACCCCAGACACCTGGGATCCGCCAGCCCTAGCTAGAGCGCCTGCAACCGCTACACTGATACCACTCGCGCCGTCGAGAAATCCTTCACTACTTGCGACAAGTTCACCATTCACCGAATACAACTGGGCACCAGCAAGTTTAGAGCGCTCAAGCGTTCCCTGACTAAAATTATCAGTGAGATAGGCTTGATATGGCTGAATGAGATACTGATAGGTATCGTCCCACTGGGCCCAATCAGCAACCACTGTAGACAGCTCTTCGCTTTGAGCTGAGATATTGTAACCGGCTGCATTGGCAATTTTTTCGAGCACTTCCAACTCAAAATGATGGGTCTCTTTTTGTATGTAATAGCTAGAGCCCACCGACAACAGAACACATACCACGGTGCTTACGACTAGTAATATCGCACTCATCTGCGTCTCTATCGAACGATACCACCTCATTGCACTACCTCCAGATCTTGCTCGGGACATGACGTAGCGCCAACACCATTCAGCTCTTCAAACCACTCCACCACTTCATTTCTAAGTAAGATCAATCCGTCGCACAGTTGAGCTACAGACTCGATGACGGCAGCAGACTGTCTTTGCAGTGCAAATCCCTCAATATGTTGGGCCAAGTCTCCCAATGGCACCGCCCCTAAATACCTGACACCGCCCTTTATGCGATGGGCAACGTCCTTTATTTGCGGGTAATTTTCGTCATCCAGCGCTTGTTGTATGTCTCTGAGATCTTCCATGTTGGTCTCTAAATAAACCCCCATGACATCCTTCGCCATCTCCATATCATCGCCACTAAGGGTCAACACATGGTCGCGATCTAGCAGGTTCTCTACATCGCTGATTTTCAGGGCGGCGACACTGGCCATTTTTTGACTTTTGCTTACGGTAGCGTTTTCACTCGGTCCCGCGTTCAAAGTGGTGTCTTCCAGTACTGAAACACTTTGTTGCGTACCGCCCTCTTCCGACAATGTTGCGGCAAAAACAGCTAGATCATCATCGAGCTCAACCAAGCTATCCTCTTCGTCGATAGCAGCCTCACCTATCCAGCCAAACTCCGACTGCGCCACCTCATCCACAGGAGTGGTTGGCAGTGATGGAAACTGCGCTGCATCTTCTTGCATCACAAAGGGTGACGGATCAGCAGGTGTCATCAGCTGCGCTGAGTCTTGTGCCATATGCCTAACTGCCTCAGCTAATTTCGCCTCCAACACTTCTGCCGGACAAGGTTTTGAGATGTAACTATCAAACCCCGCCGCGTAACACTTCTCTGCAGCACCACTTTGAGCATCTGCGGTGACAGCGATCAGATAGGGCACCTCGCCGTCACGCTCCTCAGATATCTTCGCTGCCAGAGCGAAGCCGTCCATCTCAGGCATATGGCAATCCGACAACACCAAGTCATAGTGCTTCTGCTGATACATTTGATAAGCAATCAAGCCATTTTCTGCAGTGTCTGCATCAATACCCAGCCGTGCCAACTGCCCAGAGATCACCTTAAGGTTCACTTTGTTATCTTCCGCTACCAAAACCTTCAACACGGAAACATCAACGTCGTTAGGTGTGGCATCAAATAGAGACGCCAGCTCAACAGGCGAATTATCCTCAATGCCCGCTTCCATCGCTTGCAGGGTTAGATCAATAGAGAACAAGCTACCTCGACCAACTATCGACGCTACTTGGATCTGTCCCCCCATCACCTCAATGATCTCTTTGCAGATACTCAAGCCCAGACCAGAGCCACCAAACCGGCGCGTGGTATCACCTTCTGCTTGTACAAACGGATTAAACAACGTGTCTAACTTGTCCTCCGGGATCCCAATACCACTGTCTCGTACGTCAATGCGAATAACGTGTTTAAAGTGGTCTTTCTCATCGACAGCAATCAGCTGTGCTGATATTTCCACAAACCCTTGCGCAGTGAATTTGATTGAATTAGAGACCAGGTTATTAACCACCTGCATCAAACGCGTTGGATCACCGTAGTATTGACTGGCCAATCCCGGATCCAAGCGCAGCCCTAACCTCAAATCAGCTGAAATAGCCTTGTGTCTAAAGTTATCGATGGCACTTTGCAGGCAAGTATTGAGATTCAATGGAATATTTTCTAATTTCAGCTGCCCCGCATCCATTTTGGAAAAGTCGAGCACATCGTTGAGCAGCGCCATCAGGTTGCGGGCGGATCCATTCAGCGTGCTCAGTAAGTCTTTTTGATCATCACTTAATCGGGTAAATGACAATGCTTCAGCCATGCCCAACACACCATTCATCGGGGTACGTATTTCGTGGCTCATGCGTGCTAAGAAGTCTGTCTTGGCTCGCGCAGACTGCGTCGCTTCTGACGTTGCCAACTCAGCTGTGGCTAACGCTTTTTCCAGGTGCAGTTGTGCTTGGCGACGGCGGGAGATCTGGCGGCGCTGGTAGAGAAAAACAACAGCGACGAAGAGAGACAGTCCACTACCATAGGTCAACAGGTCACGGATCATCTCGCGATTGTCGGTACCCACTTCAAAGCGATTCCGTGTCCAACGTCTAGACAACTCAGCTTGCTCAACTTCAGAAAGCGAATTCAATGAGAATTCAAGAAGGTCCGCAAGCTCAGGGCGCTGCTTACTGACGCTCATCCTTTCCATCAACTGCATATCAAAAGTACTGTCCTGACGCGCCTCTAAATTGGTTAACCCCAACCTATTTATCGCATATACGGTGCTCAGATCTTTACCAAAAAACGCATCTGCGTACCCTTCCGATACCGCGATTAAAGCTTCAGATATCCCCTTTATATAGACAAACTCTGCTTCTTTTAACGTCTGCTCCAATAAATAGGTATCATGAAATCCTTTGACCACGGCGATCCGATGCCCATCGAGTTCTGCGATTGTTTCCAGCGGGAAATTATCGCGACTAAATACCGTTCCACTTGCGGCATCAATCGGAGACGTAAAAAGCAGGCTTTCACTCCGCTCCGCTGTTTGATACATGTGTGGGAATATGCTGTAGCGATTTTTTTTCAATTCATCTAGCGCATTTTCAAACGAACCATAGGTCTCTGACCTCACCTCAAAACCCACGCGGCGGCTAATGATCTTAATCAGTTCGATTGAGAAGCCCGACGCATAAAAATCGCCGACAATACTATAGGGCGGGTAGCCGTCATCACCCAGGCCGATAGTCTCAACAGGATGATCAATCAAGTAGTTTTGCTGGGCATCAGACACAGGCGTGACAAACTGGCCAATTAATGGCGTAAAGGAGACCAATGTGTCGCCCATGTGTCGCTGCCACAACCTCTTTGCACTGTTGCGATCGATACTTCTTAACCCGCGATTAATAACCAGTGCCAACTCTCTATTGCGGCGCGATACAGCTGCCCGGAAGCTAAACGAAGGCACATCTTCATGGACACGGATAAAGTCATCAGCCAACCCTAGCTGTTGCAACATTGGGCGTGCACAAAGCTCGGCGCACCAGGTATAGATCATATCAACGTTATCAGGATCGATTAGCAGTTCATTTAAATCACGACTCATCGACGTGCGGGACGGGTCAACCAATGAGAACTCTACCGGCAAAGACATCGGTGTATGGACAGCCAGGTTTAGTTCGCCTTCGACATCGTGACGACGAAAAACTGCACCATCAGCCAACAGGTAAGGAATACTAAAGTACGCCGTCTGATTCAGCGCTTCTGAATACATGGCTGCTGCGATGACATCCACATCGCCTCGCTCCAACGCAACACTTGCCTCTGACATAGTCAAAGGAATGAAAGTCAGTTCAAATCCTTCTCGCTGACCAATATAGCGCCATAGCGCCACCACATATTCTAAAACCCTGTCGTGCCCTCCTCCTTTTAACTCACCTTCCTGAGAGCCCATAGGAACCGCAACCGTAATATGTGGCAAGTCGTCGGCATAAGAGACACCCGACTTAGGCTGTGCCTGAACAAAATTCTGAGTGGAGATTCCCAGTAATAGTGTGACGGTGAATACAGCTAAGTATCTCTGCCAAAGGTTCGTCATAGCCAGCCTTTCTCTTCTTCTCTGCGAATAGTAAGGCGACATGATATGCCTACTTTTTAACCGCCTCTGTTCCGTTGGGAACAGATAAGCACGATCGACCGCTTCATAATACGTCCCATCATCACCCAAGCAGGACAAGCCATGAGCACACTAATTAACCTCTTCGATAGAACCAGGCCCGTTCTCATCGTGGACGATTGCCCTATGTACCGCACCGCGGCAAAAGGCATGCTGCAAAAATTGGGATTCCATAATGAACAACTACTTGTCGCAAAAGATGCGGCGAGCGCGCTCACCGTTGCAAAAACAAAGCAATTACAGCTGGTGATGTGTGATTACAACCTAGGTAATAAGACCAACGGCCACCAATTACTTGATGAAATATTGCATGACGGTCATTTACCTGCTGACTGTGTTGTGGTGATTGTAACTGGCGATGCCTCAGCACCGGTCGTAAGAAGCTTTGCCGAGTTAGAACCTGATGGATACCTGGTTAAACCGCTTAATTTTGTCACCCTAGGTGAGCGTTTACCCAAAATGGCTCGGCGTAAACGAAAGCTAGGCGGATTACTCGAAAGTTACGCAAAAGGTGACTATGAGGCCGCAGTTCAACAGGCAGATGAGGAGATATTCAAAGCGAGCGAAATGGCTACCAGTGCCCAGCTGATAAAGGCTAAAGCACTGATAAAGCACAACAAGCTCGATGAAGCAAGAAACCAGTTAATCGCACTAAGAAATGGCTCGGAAAAAGGTCAGGTGGCCATGGCTTTGGCCACCATTGCGATGAAGCAAAAGCAGTACAAAACTTGTCTAGCACTACTTGAGCCGATTGAAAAAGATCCCATCCTCTGCGCGGCAGCAATGGATATGAGCGCTAACGTACTCATTCAACAGCACCAATTCAGTGCCGCTGCCGAAAAACTGGATGCTGCCATCAATCAGTCACCAAAACAGGTCAACCGTTATCAATTAAGGGCGCAGGTAGCCATGGGCATGTTTACTCCCGTCATCGCCAGTCAGAATATCCAGCAAGCCTTGCTGAGATCTAAGCACTCTTTCAGAGAAACCCTTGAGATACATCAGCTGAATGCTTCGCTGACACTGGATAACGCACAGCTAAGCGAAGCAGCCGAAAGAACAAAACTGCTGTCACGCTTTGCAGAGCAGTGTCGCGAATGGCGCAGTAACTTCCAACGCAATCAGTATAAACCGATGGAGTTACTGTTTTTGGCTCGCGCTAACGCTTTACGGGGTTATGTAGGTAAAGCGCGGAGCTGTCTCGCAGAGTATCATACAACAATCAAAGAGTTAGACAATTACCAGTCCGAACAACATGAGATGATCGAACTGGCTAAAGTGCAATTGCTGCTAAGTAATGCCAAAAGCTACAACGCGCTAATGACGTCAGTGAGCGAGGGCCTAGCGAAAGATAAACAAAACGTCGCCTATATCTGCTTTCTTCGCTACATATCTGGCTGGCGCGCAAGAGTTGAAGAGATGGCGGAAAAGGCAACCCGACTGCGCGAATCAAGCTTAGTACAGATAAAAGACGGCAACTACGAACGTGCCGCCGGCTATTTAGCACAGGCGTTGGAACTAAATCGCGCCGATCCTGATATACCCAAAACCTTGATGGTTTGTCTTACCAAAGCATGGCCAATGGGCTGGAGCAAGAACGCCGTGGGCGAGCTCGCGGTACGTTGCCGAGACCTGCTGTTAGACACATCAGCTATCTATTCAGCTGAATTTCAACGAGCCAGCCAAATACTTGCGTCGCAATTACAGATCCGCGAATTGGAGTTTGCAAACAAATGTTAAGCCATCAAGTAGCAGTCCCGAATAATGAAGCCGAATCGTCGATACTGATTATTGAAGATGATCAGTTTCAGCGAAGCCTCTTGGTGAGGATGGCATCCAACCTGTTCAGCGGGCGAATCAGTGTTGCAGGGAACGGTAAGGAAGCATTGGCGATGCTTGACGCCATTGATGACCCGTCCTTGATTTTGTGTGACCTGAATATGCCCGAAATGGATGGCGTTGAGTTTTTACGTACGCTGGCTCAGCGCGAAGTCTCATCTCATATTGCACTTGTCAGCGCAGCGACGAAGGATGTCATAGAATCCGTCAAACAGATGGCGATGTCTTATGGTCTTCGCAATGTAACCCAGCTACGCAAGCCTGTTCATTTTCAACAGCTTGCCACCTTATTGACAGAGCTGACTCAGCGTTCAATTGAGCAGCCCGTTAATCCATCACTGACGCTCAACGACAGCGAACTGTTATCGGCGATTGATAACGGCCAGATGCAGCCTTTTTTCCAACCCCACATTTGTGCCAAAACAGGACGAGTCATTGGCGCAGAAGCACTAATACGCTGGATAAAGCCGGACACAGGCATGCTGACCCCGGATAAATTTCTTAACCGGATCTTTCAGTTGGGACTAACCCACAAATTGACCCAACAAGTACTCACATCGAGTATTAAAGCCTGCGCAGAATGGCACTCACAAGGACTCGAATGTCATGTGTCTGTCAATGTCGCACCGTCGGATCTAGTAGAGCTCAGCTTTGCGGATATGGTTTTTAGTCTGCTGGAAGAACACAACTTACCTGCCAATAGACTCATACTTGAAGTCACTGAAACTGAGATCTGTCCACATTTGGCCCGCTCATTAGACACAATGAGTCGCTTACGGCTCAATGGTGTTGGCGTTTCATTGGACGATTTTGGTACCGGGCATTCCTCCATGATCCAATTATTGACCAGCCCATTTACCGAACTGAAAATAGACCAATTTTTCGTCCAACAGATGTTAGTCAGCGGTCGCCACCGTGCTGCGGTTGAGTCGTCACTGTTACTAGCAAAAAACCTCAATCTCACCAGCGTCGCAGAAGGTGTGGAAACCTATGAACACGTAGAAATGCTGCAAAAAATGGGGTGTGATGTGTTGCAAGGGTTTCACTACGCTAAAGCGATGCCGAAACAGGAGTTTGTCAGTTGGGCGAAAAAACATATCTAACAAATGAAAGCTATGTTCTCTTTCAAAGAGTCAAAACCAGTTAAACTGCAAATGCCGCCGTTAACAGATCAAAATCATGGCAGATCATGTCAGCGTGTTTTGCGTAATCAGGGATCGCTGCCGGTGCATATAAACACGATACCATCCCTGCCCGTTGCGCCGCTTGAATGTCATAGAGAAAGTCACCGACATACAGAATGTCACTGACCGCAATCTGCCATTCATTTGCTATCGCAATCAAGCCACTGGGATCGGGTTTAGGCGGTGCATCTTCTCGCGTTACAATGCGTTCAATGGGGATACTATTGCGTTCCACTTTCATCGCCGCAGCTTGCTGAAAGTTGCGCGTAACAATCGCCTGAGGAATGGTACGAAAACACAAATGTTCAACTAACTGTTTGGCACCAGGAAGCCATCGAGCCTGCGCTGCATCAGCCAATTCATGCTGCTGGATCTTGAGAGAGGCTTGCGTACGCTGGTGGTTACAAACGATAGCATCGACAAATTCCAGTAGATCATGGCCCTCTGGGCAGCCAATATCTTGTCTTATCTGAGCAAAGTTCAGTGAGGATTCAACTAGGGTACCATCCAGATCAAAAATGACCCCTTTGATATCTGCCAACAGCTGTCTAGGCGAACGCTTATCGCTACAGATCACTCTGTCCTCTCCATAAAAAACACGCCCTGCATCAGAGAGCGGCATCTCTATGTTACTACACTCGGCCATCGACAAGCTCACTATTCGCTGCATGGTCGATCACCGACAACAACTTTACAAATGCATCGACATCTCCATGCTGACGGTAGTCCAAATCATATTTGTTATGAAAGAAGAGCGTCAGCGTGACGTCGTTAGAACTAAGAAATGCAGTATAACCATCAAAATCAGACGACGCGGTGAGCCCTTGGAAGTGGTGCCCACTCTCCGTTTTTACACCGTGGCGGCGTACCTTATCAAACACCCTTAAACATTGATGAATATCGAGTTCATTTCTCACCTTCACCTCCAACAAAAGCTGACTCAACCCAGCCTAAAGCTGTTCAGCCCAAGTAAGTAACCAGAGCCAACTGTCGGCTATCAGTCTTTGAACGACAGTGAAAGAGATTAAGATCATAACCGCCACAGCAAACGGGTTAACGCCAGTGGCCAACTCACGATAAAGCAGCGGTTAGAAGAGTTAGAATGATAAAGGTGGCTGTCATTCCCGCTACATCACGAGGTTCAGGATTTTGTCGCAGACTGAACCACATAAGGTGTGCAGGTGCCAGATGTTATCACTTCGATCGCTAACATATATCGATCACCGAGCGTCGGCTTACCATCGAATAAGCCATAATCAACGGCATAAACAAAATCATCTTCTTCATGCATCATCAAAACATATTCGTCCTGCAATTTATCGACTACGGCAGCAACCTGTTCCGATCGATACTCACAAGGGCCGCCAACCATCTCCTGCTGCATACAACCGAAAGAGGCCAAAGCGAAGATGAGTGACAAGGTGACAAAGATAAGTTTAGAAGTAATCTGTTTAACGCGCTCTATGATCATGATTGATGCTTCCTTGATGAGTACTGTTGATTAGTATAGGAAACAACCTCACAGAGTTATGTTTTTATTGCATAATTTCTTCACGCTAAAAGCTAACTACACCGACATATCTAAAACACAGGGATGACCGTAACCGCAGCATCCTATAAAATGCCACTAATTTGCAGCCTGAGTAGCACTCAGGCTGCATTCTCTATTCAATTAAATGAGGTATTCCATGGCGCTGTCGCTTCAGGAACAACTACTCAAGGCCGGCTTGGCCGACAAGAAAAAAGCGCTGAAAATTAATAAGCAGAAACATCAGCAACGCAAAAGTAAAAAGGTAGAAACCGCCGAATCAAAGCAGTTAGCTGAACAAGCGAAGCAAGAGAAGTTAGCCAAAGACCGCGAGCTAAACCAACAACGCAAGCTCGAGGCGGAACAAAAAGCGATCACCGCGCAGATCCGACAAATTATAGAAACCAATACTGTGGCGACAGATAATGGTGACATTGCTTATAATTTCACCGACGGTACCAAGGTGAAACGCCTATACACTGACGCAGCCACCCACAAGCAAGTCACTTTGGGTCGTTTAACTATCGTCAAACTGGATGAAAGCTACAAGCTTATCCCGACGGCAGCTGCCGATAAGATCCGCCAGCGCGATGAAAGCTATGTCATCTATTGCGCAGACCAGAGCGCGGCGCCTGAAACCGATGAAGAAGATCCTTATGCTGACTTCCAGATCCCAGACGATCTGATGTGGTAATGCTTTCCACCCAATAGAAGTCAGATCCCCGACCTTAGGCTCAGCAATAATTAAGATTGAGCTTTTTAGGTTGGGAACATCTGTTTTTTCCAACAATTAGCCGACCAGCGACAAAGCCAACCCTACCCCTGCACTTAGCACTACCAAAGCGAACACGGGCATCTTTACCTTATTCAACAGAAAGAAACCGACCACCACCCAGGCAAAATCCACCGCAGAGCCGACCGCACTACTAAATACCGGTTGATACAGTGCCGCCAACAGTAAGCCAACGACGGCGGCATTTATCCCCGCAATCACGCCAGCCAACAGCGGGCGTCTTGCCATTGCTTCCCAACTGTTATGCAGCGCCAGCATCAACAACAACCCCGGCATGAACACCCCCAAAGTGGCGACAATTGCGCCGACGACAGGAGCACTGGGTATCACCATGGCACCTAAGTAGGTAGCCAGGGTAAACATTGGTCCAGGAACGGCCTGCGCAGCAGCATAGCCGGTAAGAAACTGCGACTGACTTAAACTGTCGCCAACCGTCACCTGCAACAGCGGCAGCACAACATGCCCACCGCCGAACACCAAACTGCCCGCTTGGAAGAAGTCACTGAACAGAGCCAACCACAGATGATCTTGACTCAGCAGTGGCAATATTAAAAACAGGGCTGCAAACAGTAGCAAAGCCCACCAACGCGGTGGCACAGCTACAGTACGCGAGGCTGCTGCGCTGGTATCAACATCAGACTGGCGTAGTGCAATAGCACCAATAGTCGCCGCGATGACAAGTACCCCACACTGGGCCCATAACCCAGGCATCAGCAGTAACACCACCGAGGTAAAAACACACAAGCCCGCAGTTACTTTGCATTTGCAAAAGCTATTGAACATTTTCATCGTCGCATCGGCCACCACAATAACGGCAAGCAGTTTTAAGCCATGGATCGCCGCCAACAAATAGCTATTTTGTTCAAATTGTGCCGCCAGCACAGCAAGTATTAATAAGACTAGAAATGAAGGTAAGGTAAAGGCGGTGAAGGCGATCAATCCACCAATAAGCCCCCCACGCTTTAAGCCTATAGCGAAACCCACTTGGCTGGAGCCGGGCCCAGGCAAAAACTGACTAAGTGCAACCAAACGTGCGTAGGCGGCTTCATCAAGCCACCCAAGCTTTACAACAAATAGACGATGAAAATAGCCTAAGTGAGCGGCGGGCCCGCCAAAACTGGTCAGCCCAAGCAAAAAGAAGTGTCGGAAAATATGCAACATAATGAACGTTCAGTCGAAAGAACCGCAAACAATTTATGACAACAAGATGACAGTGGCATGACAACGGCAAGGCCAGATAAATAAGCCCACCCGCTGAACATAAAAAACGCACCGAAGTGCGTTTTTTATTGTGCGATTGAGCGTTGTTAACGGCTACTGCTTGATCACCTTACCGCCTTTCATTACAAAATCGACATCCAATAACTCTTCTAGGTTATCGAGTGGCGAAGCATCTACCGCGATGATATCTGCCTGTTTACCCACAGCAATCGTGCCCAAAGTGTCACTCATGTCGATCAGTGCCGCGGCATTAACAGTGGCCGTTTCAATCGCCTCCATCGGAGACATGCCTGCCTTGTGCATCAACAAAAACTCTTGCGCATTGATGCCGTGCTTAGATACACCACTGTCAGTACCAAAGGCGATCTTGACCCCCGCTTTATACGCTTTGGCGAAGTTACCCTGCATATCAGCCCCAACTTTGAGAGCTTTGGCTTTTTGCGCTTCACTCAGCACATCGGTGTTATTTGCCATCTGCACCACGGTGTCGCCCGCCAACAATGTAGGCACGAGATAGGCCCCGGACTGTTTGAACAGTTGGATAGCACTATCACTGGTATAAGTACCGTGTTCAATACTGGCAACACCCGCCTGCAATGCAGCGATAATGCCATCTTCTTGGTGGGCATGACTGGTCACTTTACGCCCCATGCGCTTGGCGGCTAATACCACCTCTTGCAACTCATCCATCTCCATCTGCTGCCCAGTGCCGGTGGCACGGTCAGTCAGCACACCGCCAGTAGATGTTATCTTTATCCAGTCTGCCCCATACTTAATGGCATGACGAGTTGCCCGTCGGCAATCGTAAGGGCCATCGCAAATGGTATGATTCTGTTCATCCAGGAATTCCATAAACTCAGGTTTAATGCCGCTAATATCTGCATGCCCTCCCGTGATCCCCACAAACGCGGCAGCAATAATACGTGGACCATCGATCCAGCCCTTGTTGATGGCATCACGCATGGCGTACATCTCTTGGCCACTGGAGCCCACATCTCGCACCGTAGTAAAACCCGCATTGAGCGTGCGCATAGCGAACATATAAGAGCGCATCTGCATCAATGGATTAGACATTTTGAGCATTTCCGAATCATTTTTCGGCCCCAGCTCACCTTGGAGATGAACATGCATATCCATCAGGCCGGGCAAAACGAACTGTTGCTTGAGGTCAATATAAACAGCATCCGCATCAAACTTGGACGGCTCTATGTAACCCGATTGCATATCGGTGATCACGCCATCACTAATGACAATGGTTTGTTGCTTAAGCGGTGATTCACCAGGCACCGCCAACACTTCCCCCACATGCAGCACGGAGGTTTGAGCCACTACGTTTAACGTAACAAAACAGCTAGCAACAAAAACAAACAGCCGACGTAATCCCATGAGTTTTATTCCTATTATTATTTTCACGCTAACAGTATCCCCTCTTGCGTATTGATTGGCAAAAGTGATCACCACTGGCCAACCTAACAGCAATGAAACTATCAAAATGAATGACTTATACGCTATGCTTGTTCTGGTCAAACCAGAATATCATGAGCATATAGAAGGCGTTGTCATATGGATATCAGACCGCAGCTGCGACACTACTTCACAGTGGGAATATCTATCGTCGAGAAAATTTTACTACTGCTAATTGCATTGGCGACACTCATTGCCATAGGCATGGAAGTACAGCATGTAATTAAAGCGAAAGCCGTCTACCTCAGTGATATTTTGCTGCTGTTTATCTACCTGGAAGTGCTGGCGATGTCTCGCCTCTACGTCGAACTTGGACGCGTCCCCGTGCGTTACCCCATCTATATTGCGGTGATTGCCCTCGCCCGTTATTTAACCCTCGGGATGAAAGAGATGGACGCACTCAGTGTCTTCTGGATCGCCATGGCAATGCTGGTGATGGTATTGGCCACATTAGGATTAAGGCTTGGCCACGTGTACCTGCCCTACGAAGAATCGAAGAAAATCGATAGCACTAAACAAACCCCTTGATATCGTGCACTAACGCTTATTCCGCAGAAAATTGATATTGCACAACCGAATGCATAAATAACCAGCGACATCATTAAAATTGACTAGAGTTATGTTCTGAAATACCACCTTTAGACAGCTTAAAAATGTCATGACAAAGTAACTTTCAGAGCAAGGAACTTTAGCAATGAACATGTGTTGCAAAACAACAAAGAAGAGCCTGTTAAAGACCATATCTACAGCATTTATATTGTGTTTAATCAGCCTATCTACGGCAGCCTTCGCCGCCACAAAAGCAGAACCCGCCGATGTAGTTTATAAGAATGGCTACGTTTATACCGTTAACGTCCTGCGTCAGGTTGCCGAAGGTTTTGCCATGAAAGATGGCAAGTTTATCGCTGTAGGTAGCGATGAAGAGATGAAAGCATTTATCGGTAAGAAAACTAAAGTAGTGAATTTAAAAGGCAAGATGGTTATGCCGGGCTTAGTGGATAGCCATATCCATGCCCTGCGTGGTGCTTTAACTTCACTAGGACTGGCCTTCCCAGCGGAATCATCCGTTGATGAAATTAAAACGGCGTTGAAAAAATTTATTAAAGATAAAAAATTGAAAAAAGGCGATTGGATAGAAGGCGCCAAATGGAGCCTTGATTATCATACCCTGACCGCAGCCATGCTGGATGAAATTGCCCCAGACAACCCGGTGTTTTTACATGACTGGACCAATCATTTGGCTTGGGTTAATTCTGCCGCATTAGAAGCCGCCAATATCACCAAAGACACCCCTGACCCTGCCGCTGGCGTGATTGACAGAGACAGTAACGGAGTGCCAACAGGCACGCTGCACGATAAAGCATTAGGTTTGATAACCGCGGTCATGCCAGAACCGGCACCAAAGGTAGTTGAAGAACGTGCCCAATGGATATTTAGCAAACTGAACAAGTATGGCGTGACAGCCATTATCACGCCGCAACTCGATCCTATGCGAGTAAAAGCCTATCGCGACCTTGAAGCCAAAGGGAAACTCACCGTTCGCATTCAGGGTAGTTGGGACTTCAATACGCGATATGTCACCACAACGTTGGAAGAGCAAGCCAAAACCTTCATGACCCGTGATAAACGCGGCCCTAACTCGCCGCTTATCAACGTTGATGGTGTGAAGATATATATGGATGGTGTACCCAATGATGCGGAAGGCGGCTCACCAATGATCGATAGCTATGCCACTGCGCCAACCTTCGGCACCCCAAGCATTGATGAATCAACCTTTAGCACCTGGATGATGCGCTTTGACAAAGAGGGCATCAAAGTAATGGCACACGCCACAGGTAGTCTGTCTGTTCGCCACTTTCTCAATGCAATAGAGGCAACCCGTCGGGCCAACGGCAAAGGCCCCCGCCACCATATGGCACATTCAATGCTCATCTACCCAGACGAGGTGCCTCGCTTTAACTTCGAGAAGTATAACTTCGTCACTGAAGTTTCCCCTTATCAGGTGTGGACGCCTGATCCCTCAGTGCACCATTGGGCAGAGATCATTGGTGAACAACGTTTCAATCAAACAATGACACCACTAAAAAGTATCGTAGATGCAGGTGCTTTAGTTAGTTATGGCAGTGATTGGGACAACATTGCCAATCCAGACCCTTGGTTTGCCATGGAAGGAATGGTGACACGTCAGTATCCTGGTCAACCCAATTATGGCCAGCTGAATCCTGACGAGCGAATTGATATATCTACCGCTATCCAGATCTTCACCCGCAATGGCATCATGGCGATGGAAAAAGAGAATGAGTCGGGCTCGATTGAAGTTGGTAAATCAGCCGACTTTATTATCATTGACCAAAATCTTTTGCAGATCCCAGTGCAAGATATTCATAAAACCAAGGTGTTAACTACGGTTCTTCAAGGAAAAACCGTGTATAAACGTAAATAGTGGATTAAGAGCCTCTATAGTAAAAAGGTGTCTAGTCAGGCACCTTTACTATGTTAGCGCACTATATCTATTACCAGCCCAAAGCTATTGAACAGGTTGTCACACGGAGAGTTCTCAGATGAAGTTAAAGTTTATTACTAGCTCAATTATAGCCACAGCACTATTCAGCATGATGGGCTGTTCGTCCGCACCAGATGTTGAAGATTCACACAGTGGTTTTTTAAGCAGCTACGATCAATTGAAACCAGTTAAAGATGATGAAAATTTTTTACGCTGGCGCGCAGACGGATTCAACCCTAAAGAATACGGTACGGTAGAATTTGAGCCGACCCAAGTCATCTTATCTGACGAACTAAAGAAAGAGTCCTCTCTTAACATCGAAACCCAAAAAGAGCTAGCCGAGTACTTCTCAGAAAAGATGGTGTCGGAGTTCGGTACAGAGCAGAAAGTCGGCGAATCAACGAAAGTCTTGCAATTAAAAACGGCGTTTACTGGCATCACCAACTCAAAAGAAGATTTGGCGGCATGGCAATACCTGCCAATCACCTTCATCACGACTGCCGGTTTCCGCGATGATATGCCGATGTTGTTTGTTGAGTTTGAAGCCATAGACCCAGAGACCAATGTTATCGTTTCGCAAGCGATGCAACGTATTGTTATGGAAACGGTAGATCCAGATAAGCTCAATGAAATGGGCGTTGATGCGATCAAACCAGAAATAGACAAAGCAGTGGCAAAACTGCGCAAGCAATTTGAACAATCTTTCGAAGAAGAGTAACCCGGCTAAACCACACGGTTAAGTCGGTACGGATATAGATCGGGGTTCGCTGATTTTGCCATCAGTGAGCCCTTCTTTAGTAAACTACACTCTCACCACACCGGCTATCTTCCTCCGAACAGTTCCGTTGCAAAGCCAACTATTTTTTGCCCTAAGCTTTCATTCAATTTTTCAGCAAATTACGGCACAATAGAGCAATGGCAAAAGCTAGTTATCACTTCAAACGTGCCGCCCTAACCACAGCAGCAATGCTATGTGTGATATTAGGTGCTGCGGGAATATTCTTACCCGTACTCCCTACTACGCCATTCCTTATATTGGCCACCATCCTTAGCTTTAATGCCTCACCACGGTTAAGAAACAAATTACTAAAACATCCAGTGTTTGGTTCCGCTATCCGCCGATATTTGCGTGAACGCGCGATCACTCGCAAAACACTTAAAACAGCTTTAATAACACTCTGGTTAAGCATCTGCGTGAGCATTCTTATTACCCAGCAGCTCGCACTAACGGCACTACTCCTTACCGTTGCACTGTTGGTCAGCATCTACCTTTTGAAGCTAAAGCGGATCGGCTAGCGGATATCGATGGCGTAAGTTTGAGATCTCGCTTTAAATAGCGAACAGTTCGGCTTTAACGCCGTGAAGACAAAAAGTGATTAGGAAGGGGTATTTCTCGGCGGTGATGATGACCATCCATAGTCATCAAACCTCAGTTATCAAAGATTGTGTTAAAGCATCACTGCCTAGGGTTTATGACGCCTCCATATTAAATATGCCATTCCTTATGCCCCTAAGCCGGTGTTTTTCAAACAACGCTAGCTGCCGTTCGTCGCACCGAACAGTCAGCCTGCTTTAACCGTTGAACCGCGTCAGTCACAGACAAGTTCTTCTTGAAATATTGCTCCTGAAACACTTTGGCTGGTTGCTCAGAAATGGTCTCTGGAGATACGCCTTCGGCTGCCGCCATATCAACAACCGCGTGACGCCAGCTAAAATAATTTCGATTACTCATTCATACTCCTGATAGATAGTGGCTATCGATTGATCCGAACCCGGATCGACTTCCAAAACATACTTATCATTGCATAGATATTCATACCAAGAGTTGTCCTATACGACCTTGAACGCATTTTGGCGTTTACATTTGATAAAAATTTTCCATTTATCGCATTTTTATTCAACAACCAAAGAAAACGTGAGCGCACCCACCTCTTTAAAAAAAACACCAATCCTAGGCCGTTCATGGGTTTAACCCGCTCCTGTGATTAATTACACTCACGCTAAATTAATTAAATGTATTCTGATGCTTAGCGCGCGTTCAGAGCAAACGACGCCGGTTAACAAACGACGTAGCAACACGCTCGTAACAGTTAACGAAACCGGCTTTGGGTGCTGCAGCGACATACCCAACGATAACGCCAGTGGCCATTTACCAAGGACAGTAAGATTAAACCAAGGACAGCCCGATGAAGTACAACCTGTTCCTATCCATCCTACTGATCATGCTGCCTCTCAATGCAGTAGCCACAGATGAGTGTATTAGCTGGACCCTATTTCTGCTGCATCTTCGATGATAAGACTTCTTCTAGCTCAAGCCCCGTCAGATCATGAATGGTACGCCATAGGTAGTAAAAGATAGCCATCAACATCACCATGGACGGCAATGCAATCATTGGATAGCTATAGAGCGTTAACTGGCCAAGCTCTTCGTTAAATGCCTGCGTTCCCGCAGGGCTAGTCACTATATACTTGGCGAGAACGTAATTCATCACAGCTGAAAAACCAAAAGAACCAGCCACAAAGTATGTGGCTTTCATCAAACGCCGTTCAAATGCTGTGGCACTATCATGCTCTTCTAGCCTTTGTTTAATTTTATTCACATCCATAACGTCTGGATTGAACAACAAAGCTTTGACTAACGGATAAGGGGTAAAGGTCGAAACCAACACCGCAATACCTATGATCGCAGGTATCGCCGCTTCTTTAATTGCTAACCATTGGGTATCAAGCTCAAATAGCCCAATACCGCCGGTGAGAGAAACACTCGCTAAGCCCAACAAAGCAATGAAGTTGTACTTTCTATATCTAACTAATTCGAAAAGGCCCCAGCCCAGAGGAAATGCCAGAGCAGCGATCAAGCCACCCGCCGCACCTAACTCACTTTCACCACTAAACTTCATCAGTATAATTGAGGGCAAAATGACGCTGACCATAAGGTCAATCATCGGTCTAGGTTTGTGTGTCGGCGTGCTATTCATAAGCGTAACTTCATTGATCCATAGTAAGTGCGAAAGGTTATAGCCAATTATCGTGGCTTAAACAATCAAGATCTTGTAACAATCTCTCTTAGCGAACAGGCTTGTGAAAACATCAACCGCACATGAAACAACTCAAACTCCCCCACTTTGAACACGCTTATAGCTGATTGAGCAGCATCAACTCGCTGGGGTGCGGCCGCATATAGTAAGATCCATCAATGTAATCATTCGGATGATGTAAGAAATGATGCCGCAGTAGCGTTAAAGGGACGATCAGTGGCAGCAAGCCGAGGCGATAATTATTAATCGTCTCAACCAGCTCTTGTTTATCCAAACCAGTCACATGCTTTTTCAGAAAGCCTTGAATGTGAGTCAGCGTGTTGGCATGGTTTTGACGAGTCGCCCTCACCTTGAGTAACGTCATCATCTTTGTCAGATAGGCTTGGCTTACTGCGGCCAGACTCTCCTTACCCTGTTCAGACAACCAACGTCCCAACTCGCTCGCCAAATTTTGATCATGGCTAACAAAAATGAACTTATGCCGTGCGTGAAACTGCATCAGTTTATCGAGCGTCAATGGCTCTAACATCATCTGTCGCCAACGATAGTAGACAAAAACCCGTTGGATAAAGTTCTCACGCAATACTGGATCGCCTAATCGCCCCTCCTCTTCGACAGGCAGATTGGGGAAGTTCTCCATCAGGCGCTTGGCATAGAGACCAACACCGACACGATCAGGCGTATCCCCCTTGTACAGTCGAACGCGTTCCATACCACAACTAGGAGAGTCTTTTTTGAGGATGTAACCACACAGCTCGTCATGCCAGTGCTTCTGATCTTCGGCAGATTGATACAGCTTCTCGGTGACATCCAACGCTGGATCTTTAGAGCCAATACAGCGCACTTCATCATCCTGTAACGACAGCCGTATCGTCTGTCGTGGGATCCCCAAACCTATGCTGACCTCAGGGCAAAACGGCACGAACTCAAAATAATCGTGCAAGACGTTTGTCACATAGAGATTTCGCTTGTGCCCGGAATCAAAACGCACCGGCTCACCAACTAAGCAGCTACTGATACCAACCTTGATTTTTGCCAAAGCGTCTTCCTCTCAAATCAACAAGTTAAAAACCATCTAATGCTGAAGTCTATCTGTTGCCGCGGCAATTGCGAATGCGTTGACGCTTATAGCCGTTTATAAAAAGGCAAGAATAAACCGACAAGGTGTTAAATCATATTTAGTTCACAATCATCAGCGGATGCTGATTAGCATATTGAACAAGGCTATTCAGGGGATTATGAGGATAGGCATAACTTTTGGCAGCAAGCCTTTGACCTGACTCACCAGGTAACGACTTGCTGCCATGACCTCTATCGCAGCGCCGAAGAACAATACTTCACGCCAACGATAAGCTGTTGTACTCGTCTCTCCATCGACTAGTAAAACGTGGAAGCACAGCGTTTCTGGTATTGAGCATTCCACAACGCTGTTTTGTTGATACCGGTTGATTGCTTCATTGCTAATACTTGCTGCCTAAACATCGACAGTCTTTGTTTGTTGTCTGGATCAGCAAGTAACTCTGTTTTACTTTGTAAATTTTGCATACCTGCTTCTGAATGCTCGACGTCTTGAGCAAACGGAGGAAATTGACGCTCGATATAGGTCGCAACGATACGGCAATCCTGCACTTGCTGCTCTTTCGTCCAAGCCGACATGGATACCAGCGTTAGTCCGAGCGCAGTTAAACCAATGTACAGCGCTTTAAAGGGTCTAATTGAACTCTTTATGCATTTCATCATTTGTCACTCCTACCCGCCGTTTAAGCGGGTATCTTTACTCGGAAAATCATCGAATAGAACAATGGGATCACCACTAACGTCAGCACCGTAGCGAACAGTAAACCAAACATGATGGTGACAGCCATGCTCTTAAAGAAAGGGTCTGCCAGCAGCGGTGCCACACCTAAGATGGTGGTGCAAGCGCCGAGGGCGACCGGGCGGGCTCGGCTAGTGGCGGCTTTTATCACAGCTAAGTAAGGCTCTATACCCGCTTGGATATCCTGATCAGCCTGATCCACAAGTACAATCGCGTTCTTTACCATCATGCCCACCAAACTAAGGAAACCCAGAGTAGCCATAAACTCAAATGGCGTTTGGAACAGGATCAGGCCAACAGCAACACCGATAACCGCCAAGGGTACGGTAAGCCAGATAACCAGCGCCTGACGCACACCGTTAAACATCAGTACCACAATCAACACCATCGCAGCAAAGCCATAAGGCGCAGAGATGGCGATGGCTTCATCTGCTTCTTTCGCATCTTTGTACTCGCCAAACCAATCCAGTGAGTAGCCAGGGGGCAGTGGCATCGCTTCTATCTCATCACGAATGCTGGCAAACGCTTCGGCGGTCAATATACCGGGCGCAGGATCGGCCTGCGCCATAATGGTAGGCACACGTTCAAAACGCTTGAGTACATCATCCTGCCACACCACATCTAGCGATTCGATCAATTGACTCACCTGGATAAAACGTCCGGTTTTGACGCTGAATACCTGCGTATTTTCAATTGCCTGCTGACGATCGCGTTCATGTTCCGGTGAGCGGGCAATGATAGGTATCAGATCATTACCTTCACGATATACCCCCACGTTACGGCCGGTCAGGGTTTGCGCAATGGCTTGGTTAACATCATGAGATGTCAGGCCAAAACGCTGTAACTGGTCTGGCGCATAAACAGGTTGCAATACGGGGACTTGCTGGCGCCAGTCATCCTGCACCGCGATTAAGTTCGGATTGGCGATCATTTTCGCTTTCGCCTGTTCAGCTAACTGCCGCAGCACCTGACTGTCTGGGCCTCTGAAACCCGCTTCGATTTTCTTACCGCCACCGGGGCCCAATACAAACTTCCATACCATCACGCTGGCGTCTTGATAGGAAGCGTTAAGCTCACCTTGCAGCTCTGCCAACAGTGGGCTGATACGATGGAAGTCATCAACATCCACCAATAACTGGCCATAACTTGGGTTAGCAGAAACCGGCGAATAAGTCAGCATAAAGCGCAGGCCACCCCCGCCAATAAAACCAGTCACATTGGTGACTCCAGCCTTAGCCAGAACGTCTTGCTCCATAGCGGCCATCACTTTTTCGGTGCGATGGATATCAGACCCTTGTGGCAAATAAACATCCACCACAAACTGCGGGCGTTGAGATTCAGGCATAAAACCAGGGGGGACAAAACGCAGCGCATAAACCGCAGTAAACAAGACACCGAGGATAACTGCCAAAGTGAGCTTGCGATGTTGCAGTACCCATTCAAGCAAGGCTTTGTAGCGGTTCATCAATGCACTTGGTTTATCTTCCACTGACTTAGATTCATCGCCTTGGCTTGATTTAGATTTATCATTCGCTTCTAAAAAATCATGGCACAGCATTGGAGTGATGGTGATCGCAAACAACCAACTCAATATCATGGAGTAAAGGATCACCCAGAACAGTGAGCCTGCGTATTCTCCCATATTTGAGGGTGACAGCCCGATGGCGCTGAACGCCAGTATTCCCACCAACGTGCCGCCAAGCAGTGGCCACTGTGTGGCACTGACAACCTCTTTTACGGCCTGTTTACGGTCGAGATTAGGGTTTTCGCGCAAGCGAACCTGGATGCCATCAGTAATCACAATAGCGTTATCCACCAGCATGCCCAGCGCAATAATCAATGCCCCTAACGAGATCCGCTGCATGGCGATGCCGTCGAACAGCATAATACATAGCGTACCCGCCACGGTAAGCAGCAACACAAAGCCGATAATAACGCCGGAGCGGGCCCCCATGAATATCAGCAGTACGCAAAAAACAATGACGACAGCCATCATCAGGTTAATGACAAAATCAGCGACAGAATCACGCACCGAGTCTGATTGTAACGAGACTTCGTGCAGCTCGATCCCCAGTGGACGTTGATCTTCCAGCTCTGCTAGGCGTGCTTTAACGGCGTCGCCCATGGTAACAACGTTGCCACCCGCCATGTTTGAGATCCCCAAACCTATCGCACGCTCGCCGTTATAACGCATCAGTTGGTTAAACGGCTCTTGATAGCCACGGGTTACATTTGCGATATCGCCCAGGCGAATAACCGTGTTGTCGGATCCTATGGTGAGGTGAAGGTTTTTCAGTTCATCGGTTGACTGAAAATTACTGGCAGGGATCACCGGAACACGCATATTCTCGGTGGTGATGGTTCCGGCAACCGTTACCCGATTTTGCTGGGCGAGCACGTCAAATATCTGTTCCATCGAGATGCCCGATTGGGCTAAACGCTCGCGAGCAAACTCGACAAAAATCGCCTCCTGTTTTTCGGCAAGGGTCGTTGTTCTGGCAACACCGGGGACCAACGCCAGCTCTCTGCGAATATTGTCTACGTAATCCTGCAATTGTTTGTCGCTAAAACCTTCACCTGTGATGGCATAGAACTGGGCATAAACATCACCAAAGTCGTCATTAACGATAGAGGGGCCGGCACCTGGCGGCAGTTGGTTCTGCACGTCACTGACCTTACGGCGAAGCTTGTCCCAGATCTGTTGCAGGTCGGCGTCACTTTTTGCAAACGCCATATCCATCTCAACAGTGACCTGTGACACGCCCGGGCGAGAAACCGATTCAACCTCTTTCAGCTCCTGTAGAGATTGCACCGCACCTTCAATCAGATCGGTCACCTCATCAGCAACCTCTTGTGCTGTGGCACCGTCATAGTGAGTGACAATCACGGCTTGGCGAATAACAAATTCAGGGTCTTCAAATCGACCCAAATTTTGGTAGCTAAGATAGCCACCCAGCAGGGTCATCAGCATCAATACCCAAACGCTGGTGCGCTTAGTAATGGTGTATTGGGCGATGTTCATCTACTTCTTCTCCTGAGTACTTTTTTCTTGCGTCGGGCGAACTTCCATCTCTGCAACCAAGCTTGTTGTGCCCGCGATCGCTATGATTTCGCCTGGCATCAAGTGTTGGATAACAGCGATACGATCACCATAAAGTTCACCAGTTTCAACAAAGCGTTGTTCAACACGATTTTTGTCGTTAATCACCCACACATACTGTTGCCCCAGGTTGTCAGGAGAGACGGCAGAAAGTGGCACTAACACCTTGCTTTGGCCGTGTTGCTCTCCAGGTGCAGGCAATACCCGTGCTGTCATTCCAGGGAGTATGGCTTTTCCATCCAAGTCATTAAAACTAAGAGTGACGGCATAGGTTTGCGTTGCAGGATCTGCGTGGGTGGCATAAGACTTCACGCTTAGATCGAACTGGTAATTGGGGAATACTGAAAGTTCAGCAACGGCACGTTGATTACCATGCTTGTCTGTCATGATGTGATCAGGTACTTGGATCACAACTTCCAGATTGTCCAAGTCATGCAGCATAAACAGCGTTTCATTCGCTTGCACCTGGACATGATTGTCGACCATGCGCTGAGCAATGATGCCATCAAAGGGCGCGTGCAAGTGGGTATAATCCAATTGCTGGGTTGCTTCACTGACACGATTTTCGGCAAGTTGGTAACGGGTGGATAATTTGTCCAAGTCACTTTTAGAGATCGCTTGGCTCTGCTCAAATAACGCTTTGCCACGCTCGTATTCAGCTCGGGTATTGTTAAGTTCCAGTTGCGCCGCTTTAAGCGCCAATTCTGCGTCTTTGGCGTCCAGCGAGGCAATGAGTTGCCCCGCTTTCACGATATCCCCTTCATTAACCCGTATGTCGGTTAAGCGCCCATGAATACGAAACGCTAAATCGGCGCGTTGAGCCGCTTGTACCACGCCAGTAAACGCCAGACCGCTGCCTTGTCCTGGCTTTACAACCTCACTGAGCACGGGGCGAATGACCACGGCTTTTGTCTTTTCTGGTTCTGAGCCGCAACCAGTCAGTACCATGGCCGTCAGGGCTAAGCCAAACCAAATAGAAACTGACAATTGCCACCGTTTACTCGTCATCACTTTCGCTGAATTCACCACGTTATCTCGCTCGTTTCCAAAACTTGGGATTGATAAGCTGTTTAGTAATGGTTCACTTTAGTAGTAACTAACACCGTCTTAGGCTAAGACACCAAAGGTAAAACCAACAGTTTACTTTCAACCTATTAAATCACCTTCCCCACCCAATGTAAACTGTGAAGTATACTTTGTTGCGTTGGACTGCTAATATCAGTGACGCTAGATCAATAACTCAATAGAGAACAACATGAAGCTGACAGAGTTGAAGCACCAGTCGATTATTACAGCCGCCAAGCAGGAATTTATTGAGAAAGGGTTTGCAGCGGCAAATATGAACAAGATTTGTGAATTGGCCGAAGTCTCCAAGCGCACGTTATACAAACACTTCGAGAGTAAAGAACTGCTGTTTGAAGCGGTGCTGACGCTGGAACAGGCAGAACACAATGCCCAGTCTGACTATCGCTATCTGCCTGAACAATCATTGCAGCAACAACTCATAGCCATTACTGAACAAGAGGTATCCAAACTTTATCGGCCTAATGGCATTGCCTTTGCGCGCACGGTGGTCATGGAGCTTTTCAGGCAGCCTGAAACTGCTAGAGCGCTATCAGAACGCCTATATAAAACCCCCGCCATCAGTCAGTGGTTTGCCGAAGCGATAACGGCAGGCGCGATTAAGCCGATGGATGTTGCACTGATCACCAGCGTCTACGAATCGATATTTAATGGTATGTTTTTATGGTCACAGCTATTACATGTAGCTGAACCAGTATCAGGCAATGAACTGGCGATAAAGATCCAAGCCGTTGTTGAGCCAGTGCTGAAAACTTATGGACAGCGCGAATAAGCGCTTCCTTCTGATTTTTTCTGGCTTCAGCTTTGTGCCCCCTATTCCATCCTCTCGGTACAATCATTCAACGGCGAAATGAGTTTGCCAGACTAATTCGACACAGATATCACAATGCCCAAGCGTCTTCATATTGTCGCACAAGCTGATTGATACGCCTTTGCTAGCGTATTAACCAGCTATCTAACGTGAACAAAAATCAAATTATCAGTATACAAATCAACTAGTAGGCTCATCTCGGCCATTTAAATAACTAGCGCCAAAACAAATTTGTACACTCTAGAGTTTACATTGGTTTATTTTGCGATTACCATTAAAAATGTAAACTCAACAGTATACACAAGATGAATAAATGACCAGAAAGCCATTGTTGAAAAATTCCGAGCGCATCTTATCCGACATTATTGCAGCGTCACGGCTGGAGTTCTTCGTACGAGGATTTGAGCAGGCTAATATCAACCGAATTTGCCAACAGGCGTCAGTGTCGAAACGAACGCTGTACCGCTACTTTGAAAGCAAAAATGTGCTGTTTCATGTGATACTGGAGCAAGAGTTACAAAATGCTAGTCGCCTACCTGATTACGATTATGAACCATCGCAACCACTAAGAGATCAATTGGTGGCTGCGACTTACAATGAAGTGCAAGTGCTTACGCAACCAAGCTGCCTGCCATTCCTTCGTATATTGATGATGGAGTTACTGAGTCATCCCACCGAGCCAAACTTATTCTTAATTAAAACGCGTGCCTCACAGTCGTTAATACGTTGGGTTTCTGACGCAATAAGTGACCGTGCACTGAAGCCGGTGGAAACGAGTGTTGTGCTCAACTTTTACCAAGCGCTGTTCAATGGCATGTTTGTCTGGCCGAACCTTATCCAGCAATCAGTTGCCCCCTTGCAAGCGGATCTAACCGCAAAAGTGGATGCGGTTGTGGATGTTTTTCTCTGCCAATACGCCACCACAAAAAACTAATTTCGTACCGTCAACCATGACACTGCCAATCAAGCTAGTGCTGCGCGATAGCGCACCGATATCCCCCTATTTAACTACTGGAGAAACAATATGAAAGTTAACTTTGCTGCTATTGCCATCACTGCCGTTGTTGGTACTACACCAGTTTTCGCTGGAATTGAGACGATTTCGGATGGTATACCCGCAGCTAACTCTTCACTAAAAGTCGGTGTGGGTGTTGCGAACAGCTCAAATGCTTATCGAGGCTATGACGACAGGCAATCCGCGATACCGCTAATCCAATATGACAGCGAAAATTTCTACATGGACGGCTTAGAGATTGGTTACAAAGCATGGGAAGAGCAAAACCATCGCGTCAGTCTGTTTTTAGGGGCTGGCGGAGAAGAGTTTGATGCTTCTAAAAGCAACCATTTGAAAAGCTTTGATGATAGAGACATGAGCATCATGGCAGGCACACGCTACCGCTATATGGATAGCTGGGGGATCTTGGATGCGAAAATAGCATTTGATGTGTCTGACAAGAGTGATGGCACCGTAGCCAGCATTGGCTATGGCTATCCTATCCAGGTATCAGACCGACTCACGATCATGCCACGCGGGTTTGCCAAATGGATGAATAACGATTACGCCAACTATTACTACGGTGTCAGTGACAACGAAGCTCAATCTATTGGCGCATCAGCTTACGCCCCTGGCAGTTCATATAAATATGGCGTAGAGCTGGCTGGTGCTTACAGGATCAATAACGCCTGGGAACTGAGTGCTGGCGCACGCTTGCAGATGCTGGACTCAAATATCAAAGACAGTCCCATGATAAGTGGAGACAATGAAACCGTTATATTTACTGGTGTGAGCTATAAATTTTGGTAGTGCCTACCGGCGGCACGTAAGTGATAGAGATGGGGCGTACCCCTTGCCTTATCTCTGCACTACTATATGAATGGAACAGCTGGCCTCCCCTTTCGAGACCGCGGCCTACTCAACACCCATGTGCCGAAAGTCAGTAAGCGATCATCACCTCATTGCGGCGCAAGAAGGGCAATGTCCACGGCGGGTTGTATCGAGCAAGTTGAGGTGTCCCCCGCGGCGTGATCCCCTTAGTTTTCATCCACTCGAGTAACTGTGTCGTCTGGCTAGCTACCTTCTCTTCTCCGGTAAAACCGGAAAATTGGATCACTGCATAATTTGTTGGCGGAATTTGCCGGATCTTTACCGCTGGGCTATTTGGTTTTGGCAGGGTTGCCATGGTGTATTCACTGGGCATCACAAAATGAACTCGCCACTTGCTGTCAACGCTTTGCATAGTTACCGGCGAGGTCATATTGATGTTTTCAGATCCTGCAGCCATGGCAACAGGGGCTGTCATACTGATCTCTTCTGCTTTGCCAGAGGGGGCCGTATTATTGCCAAAAATGTAATTGGCAATGGCCTTGAACCCGGCGCTGGATGCGTCATCCATCTGCCCATCAACCAGCGTTTCAGCAATGATCATTGGGGCATAGGCACGCAGTTCAAACGCTTCTGATGTTTCCAAAACTGTGTATTTGGGCTCTTCAGTTGCCATGGCCACTCCAGTAAATATGGACAGCAGTAAACCGACTATTCGATACATTGATATATCACCACTTCAATAAGTGAGTTGCGTGAGGATGTTTTTATCTCTACCAAAGCTACGTCATGAAGAGGGTGTTGGATCGCTAATTTTATTGGCTCAGTCAGTGCCGCGAACTGCGTCCACGAGACAGATAATAAATAGTATGCGTATATAGCATGGGAGAAACATGAGTGAGTAGCTAAATTCAGCACTGATTGATCAACTCACCGTTTCATCGCGTAACTGATGGGAGATAAAAAGGTTGTTTCCAACGGACTGTCGGAGCGTAACGTATGAAGATCGCAGTGATTGGCGCGGGTTTATCAGGTTTAATAGCTGCTAGAGAGCTGCAAACTCTTGGGCACAATGTCGATATATTTGAAAAATCCCGTGGCCGTGGCGGCAGATTAGCAACCAAGCGATTGGATTGGGGCGCAGCGGACACCGGAGCCCAGTATTTTACAGCGCGGGATCCACGATTCATCCAAGAAGTTGAGCATTGGTGCAACACAGGCGTCGCCGCTTTGTGGCCATTTACCCCACACAAACTAATCGATGGACAACTTCAGCCATCACCAGACGACACTTTGCGGTTTGTTGGGACGCCGAACATGAACAGCATGGCACACCATCTGGCTGACAGCCTAACTGTTAACCTGAACATTCAGATAGAACAGATAGATAGGCGCGATAGCCATTGGTCGCTTGTAGATCAGAAGCAGCAGGCGTGGCAGGGTTACCACTGGGTGGTCTTAGCGATCCCCGCCGCGCAGGCTCAAAAATTAATGCCAAGCAACACACTGCCAATTGCATCTGAGGAATCTTTAATGAAGCCCTGCTGGGCATTGGTGCTGGGCACCGCCGGTGATGTGAACCCAGAGATCCAAGGCGTATTTGGCGATGATGTGATCTCCTGGGTATCACGACTGTCGGCCAAGCCGGGACGAACAGTTCCCGATGGTTGTGATGATCTGTGGACCCTTCACTTCTCCCCTGAGTGGTCTAAGTCTCATGGCAAAGACGCAAGAGAGCGCGTGGCAGCAATCGGCGCGGATTGGCTTAGTCATGTGCTTGGAACAGAGTTAGCTGTTGAACATGAGTATCTTCATTTTTGGCGCTACGCCCACCTAGATAAGGACGTTGAAAGTACAAGTCCAAAGGTTAACCCTGATGTGAACATCGCGCTCATTGGGGATTGGTGTTCGGGTGGACGAGTTGAAGGAGCTTATTTGTCGGCAATGGATCTGATTGCACGGCATTTCAAATAGCGTCACGCGATACCATCAATAAAAAAACTATATGACGGCAACTCAGCAAGTTGGCCGCCAACGCCTATTTTTGTTTAGCTTGCGTCATATACAACCGACAGTAACGTCGCTTTGCCCATTTGGCGTAGCAGGTTTCGAAAAACGGCCTGAGCCACCCTATTTTTAATGGGCTGACGATCCAACTAAATGGGGTGTGTGACCAAGCCAACAAGGTTGCATCAATCCCCATACGCCAACCACCATCGGCACCTTGCATGTGAAGCACTTCAAGCATGGCTTGTTTATCACTGCCGTCCGGCAACGCGCCGGCATGGATATCGACAAAACGGATCTCGCTGTCTGCATGGCGTTTTAAGAAAGCGATCTCGCGACTACACATGGCGCAGCGACCATCGAAGTACAGCGTTTCTATCGCTGTCGCTTGCATGCTCATAACGCTATGACCCCTACGTGCAAACCGACCACCATGACCGTCAAATTTCTGCGTAATTGCGCGTAACAAAAACGGCCCTGCGCTTCTTCATCAATAGCTTGGAGTTCGAGCGGCTTAGTCGCCGGCTCATTTTCTTTAAACAGATAAGTTTCTACCGCAATCAACAAGGCAAAACCAATGGCTAACACGATAATGGCGGCGTCGGCACGCCCCGCAAGCATCCCCGCCCATGCCCATAAGGCGAACAAATTGCTGACGATCAAAATGGCAGGCTTGATGGGCAAAACAGATGAGCGATCGATAACACGTCCCCACAGAGCGCCCGCCAAGAAACTAAGGATAATCGCACTGTAAGAGGTGAAGAGGAGCAAGCCCTCAACACCCCATATCGTTTGCTCCATCAAGATCAAAGCGATGGCGATAAAAAACGGTATTAATCCCGCATAGCCCAGGCTCACAGAAACAGCTTGAGAACGGCTCATATTTCTCGCTCAACAGAATAAAGAGTTAACACAAGGTACGTGTGCTGCCGCTGAGCGATCAGTTTATCCGTGACTAAGTATCAATTTCATTTTTATTAAACAAGCAGTGGCCACTTGGCAATAAAGCTTTAACGATGGCTTAAACAGGCTGTATATCGAAGCAAATCTGCCATTTTTAAGGTGAGTGATTGAACTGCGCAACCATATGGTGGCTGCCACCTATCAGCAAACACCCATCAACAAGTACACATTGATTGCAATGGCAAATACTGTCGCGAACAGCGTGATTTGCGTCTGTCACTTGTCTTGTATGAGATACCTGTTAGGTAAAAAAAAGCGCCGAACACTGTTCGGCGCTTTTTAATTTGGCACACTCCATAAAGTAGAGCTAAGCCGGCACAGCGTCACGCACCACCAGACCACCCGCGATGGACTCAATCTCAGTGACCAATTGCTCCTGGGTAATTTCGGGAGGTAAGTTCAACGTGATACCAGCAGTAAAAACGTTCCCACCAAGCTCCGCCACGCCCATCCTGTGACTTTCGAGATCGACTACCTCAACCCCCTGCCGGTCAAATAGTTGGGTGAGTTCATTGACAATCCCTGGACGATCTTCAGCATCGACCGATAGCTTCAGTTGTGAGCGTTGTTGCCGTTTCTCTTGTTGAATCTCTGAAAATCGCACATTGATGCAACCACATCCCCTGAAAACAGACTCTAATTGCACTGCTTTTTCTTCTGGCATCTCAACTCGGATCAATGCTGCGATTTGTCCGCCAAGATAACTCACCTTACTATTTAACCATCTCGCACCTAACTGGTGGCATTGTTCTGCGAGGTCTTTAAGTAGTCCAGGGCGCGAACTACCGACAAAACTTACCAAAGTAACGACCGTCATACGTGTTGTCCCTAATTATTAGAATTCGCCTTGGGGTAGGCATTTTTTAATCCAAGTAAATCCACTAGCTGCACGTCACGGCAAACACATTTGTGACTTACTACAACTGTTAACGAGTTTAATCTGGTCAGTTTTTGATCGGTTGATCAACATCAACCCAACATAGTTAATACTTCCGCTACATTTCAGTACAAATAAACACCAATAAGAAAAGGCCCTACAATGAAAAACCGTTGGCTAATCGCCGCCGCCGCAGTTGGCATTCATGTGTCAATTGGATCTGTTTATGCCTGGAGCGTTTTCAATCTTCCATTGGAACAAGCATTCGGCTGGTCAAAAAACGAAGTGGCTTGGACGTTTAGCTTTGCCATCTTTTTCCTTGGCTTATCAGCTGCTATTGGCGGCCATTTTATCGAGAAACGAGGTCCCAGAATCGCCGGCTTAGTTGCCGGTACGATGTGGGGACTAGGCATGCTAGGCGCAGGGGTTGCAACCTCGCTTGGCAGTCTGGAAATGCTTTGGCTGAGTTACGGTTTAATCGGGGGCATTGGTCTTGGCATCGGCTATATCACACCGGTATCAACCTTAGTTAAATGGTTTCCTGATCGGCGCGGTATGGCCACGGGGCTCGCCATCATGGGCTTTGGTTTTGGTGCCATGATTGGCGCTCCCATCTTCAACGCCATTATGGACACCCTCAGTATTCCAATGACTTTCTTCATTATGGGCGGCGTGTATATGGTGTTGATGTATGCATCCGCACTTTACCTAGAACGTCCGCCAGAGGGGTGGATGCCTGAGCATATGAAAGAAGCCATTGAATCTGGTAAACAAAAAAAAGTAGAAGACCTGTCCCAGTTAACCGCAAATGAAGCAGCCAAAACAGGCCCTTTCTATGGGCTTTGGATAATGATGTTTATAAACATTAGCTGCGGCATTGCCGTGATCTACTCAGCTTCACCGCTGGCACAAGAAAGTATCGGCCTGTCGGCTTTGGAAGCTGCCGCCGTCGTCGGTCTGATGTCGCTATTCAATGGCCTGGGCAGAATAGCCTGGGCATCACTGTCAGATTACTTGGGGCGCCCCAGCACCTACATGGCATTCTTCATCATACAGATTGTCGCCTTCTACCTGCTTCCCAACATCACCAGCGTTATCCTGTTCCAGGTTGTCCTGTACATCATCCTCACCTGCTATGGTGGTGGCTTCGCTACCCTACCCGCCTATATCGGCGATCTATTTGGCACCAAAGAACTTGGTGCGGTTCATGGTTATGTCCTTACCGCTTGGGCAGCGGCAGGCTTAGCAGGCCCACAAATCGCAGCGTATGTGCGAACAGTGACGGGAAGTTATGAGATGACACTCTACATCTTTGCTGCCGTGTTTATTCTCGCATTGATCGTATCCATACTGATGAAGCGTTACGTGAATAAAGCGCGAGCAGAACGAGAGATAACAGGAAATACAGCGCACGCATAAACCTGCATCTTTTAGCTAGGGAAAAAGGAGCGCGATGCGCTCCTTTTTAATTAGTTATTCATTTATGATCCAAAGCTGGCAGCTCCCCAATTTCGTCACTCTTGCCTTGAAGCGAAGATGACTGCGCCAGCGACAAAGGGCGCACAACTCAAGAAAACCATTGCATATCTAATCATAGAAAAGTGCAGCATCAATACTTACACGCTTCACTCACACTGAAAATCACGCGGATATCACTGTGAGGCATCGGTTTGCTGGATAGTAGGATCTGAACTAGCGTGATAAACACCAAAACGCCAAGCACCAAGAACAGCCATCTCTAGATGAAAGCAAATCATCACCTTCGAGTAAGATTGATTCAATAGCGCTAGCGCTAAAAAATGACTTGAGGCTTGTTAACGACCTCATTTCGGGATGATATCGACAACGACCAACTTTTCCGCATCCTTGATGAGCGTTCCTGCTAGAGAGTGACCCACCATAATGACTGCCCACGTTCAGATACTTCTCTGTCTACTAAATGACAATGATTGGAAGTCACCGCATAAGCACACAATTCGACAGTAAACACAGTGATAAGAAAGGGGAACGGTGGGTAAATCTAATCCCGAGCGGGAGCAGGTCATATAAGCATCCTTGCCTTTTGAAGAACTCAAACAGGCTGATTTAGCTCAGCCAGGAATGAGGGGCTGTCACGCTACGCTGTAAACGCTGCATTCTTCGAGGTCGTCACAGCCCCATATCAAACTTGCTAGTGGTGACATCATCACTGATTAGCAAAGATGCTATCTCGCTGACTTCGGACTGCAGGTACGGCCAATATTCGGGATTATCCAGCGTCCGTGCTTTTATCTGTTGCGGAACAAAGCGGCTCATTTCCATATTGAAATCGTTGCGCACTTCATCGTCATTCATCAATTTAGTCCGTTGAGTGGCAAGCGCAGATCGAAAGTCATCGGCTTGCTTGTTTCTGGCAACTAATTTCTGATCAACCAAGGCTTTTGACAACGCGATACCGCGCTGCTTTATCCAAACGATGTCCCAGATATCTCGGGGTTTTATCCTTCTTGCGCGATAGGCCAGCGCGATCATCTTGTCAGCCAGTATCTCTTGCAGCGATTGCACTGGAACTAAGAGGCCTTCTGTTGGCACGACTACATTGTAGTGATTCAGCAGAGGCTTTTTCTCTACATCAAAGGATGGGATAGCACACACATCAATATGCATTTTTTGCCTAGGCAGATCCGGCCGGTTAGCTTCTTTGACGATACTGATTTTCCAAGATGCGGTATCGCCCTGCCTGTCTTCTGTTGGTTTATTTACCCAGACATCGGTTTCGTATTTGTGCTGGATATATTGTTGGATCTCAGTTTCCAATCCATCAAAATCTGCCGGTCGAAAGTCGTGGCCACCATTAAAATCAAGATCTTCAGACAAACGGGCGCTGTTGTAGCACATACGCAATGAGGTACCACCAATGAAGGTAAGCTTTTGCATTGCGCCCTGTTTAATCAACACATCCATAATGTCGTGGTGCAGGATCTCTTTTTCTATCACAGGAGCAACAGCTGCATAATCAGGATTGGCTTGAACGATTTGGCGGATCTGCTCTTTCAGCATTTTAACTCTCCAGCATATGCAGGTTGCGCCGGCAGTGCTTTAGGTCTGCTACCGCTTGTTCGGTTGTCGCACGATACATTTGAATGTCGGGATCAAAATACAAATTGGGCGCAATCTGCTCGATTGGCTTTTTGGTGTGGGTAAATTCAATAACGCCGTAGGGTGTAGAAAAAACGCCACTTCGTCCTTTAGTCACCACAGTGACTCTGTCCATCACGACTTGTGAGATGTCACCGGTATAACTCAACTGACTTTCCAGACTGATGTAGTTAAGTACACCGCTGCGCATCTTTTTGATGATTTTATAGATCGCAGCATTGGGAGGTGGTGGCGTCAACGTGCTTTCATACAAGCCTTTCACGACACGCCTAAGCTGACCCTTTTTAACCCTATCCGACAGAAATTTGATAAAGGCCGGATCGCAGGGCGCCTCCAACATAAATGCCAACTCAGCAGCAGTATGAATACCGCCGCCCGCTTTAACGGCATTGGCTAACACACTCAGCAACTCGTTGGCTTTGGTCATTTAGGTCTACACAAAATTACTTTATATGTAACTTAGTGTAGACCTAATACTTATAGAGAGCAATTAGTGGTCTACACAACCAAACTAAAATAGTTATATTTTGTTAATCGCCCCCTCCCAACTAAACAACCTGCGTTAGTGTACTTCGCTCGACTAGTTAAGAAAGAAATGAAAGCTAACATCCGGCTTAACAATGGCCTGTTTTGAGCCAGATGGTGCTCGACGCTATCAAATATGATGACTGAACGAGCGATATTATGATTGCCCAAGGAATGTTGCCGTATGAACTGTATCGCATCCCGAAACAGTTTCTCGACAGCATGGAAAATCACCAAGCCTACTATGGGACAGCGAAGCTATTTCATCAGATATTGAGTCGAGTGGACCGGCTGTATACGCTGATACCGTATTGGTGTCCGGCAATCCAGTAACAACCAAACTGGATAAAGATTTTTGCAGAGAAGCGGACTCCGCTGCTCACAATCTAAATATATTTTGAATTGATCACGACACTGAACCATCTGCCATCCCGTTAAAAGGGGCACAAATAGACTGATGAACTAAGGGATATATTGATTAAGAATTGGTGCCCGGGGCCGGACTTGAACCGGCACGCTCTTTCAAGCGAGGGATTTTAAATCCCTTGTGTCTACCAATTTCACCACCCGGGCGACACTGAGTTCCACGATTAAACTTGTTGTTCAATCTCATCGTTGGCGCCGTTTAATCACGGAAAACAACCAGCGAAGGGATAAATAATGGAGGCGGGTCCCGGAGTCGAACCGAGGTCCACGGATTTGCAATCCGCTGCATAGCCACTCTGCCAACCCGCCAGGGTCTTGCTTGTGAATACCAATCACTCTAGAGAGAGAAATTGGAGCGGCACACGAGGTTCGAACTCGTGACCTCGACCTTGGCAAGGTCGCGCTCTACCAGCTGAGCTAGTGCCGCATCACTCTGTTTTCGGGTGTTAGCCCTCAAACGTGGGCTGCATTCTACCTAACAATGAAAGTGAGTCAACAGCTGTTTGGTTTGATTGCCTATTTCTCGATCAGCTTTTGGTTCAACTGCTCATTTTTTAACTGAATCGATGGCGACTATCTGCTTCCATGCCACCTTGAGGTAAATCACCATAGACCAAAGAGTCAACGCAGTAGCGATATACAGCAACAGATAGGCAAGGTAGATAATAAAATCGTTAAAATGCGATATCAGGCCAATCAGCGCCAACATCTGTGCCGTTGTCTTCCACTTGCCGATATTGGCGACGGCCACTTCCGAACGCTTACCCGCTTCCGCCATCCATTCCCTTAATGCTGAGATCAGGATCTCACGGGAGATAATGATGATAGCAGGGATAGTGATCCAAAGTGTGTTGTAGAAATCCACCAGAATAATCAAAGCGGCGCAAACGGTCACCTTATCGGCGACGGGGTCAAGAAAAGCGCCAAAAGCAGTCTCCTGCCCAAGGCGACGTGCAAGATAGCCGTCAAAATAGTCTGTCACTGCCGCTAGCCAGAAAAACACAGCCGCGGTGAACATCGCGTGCTCCCAAGGGAGGTAGTAACACACCAGAAAGACGGGGATAAGCGCGATACGGAAAACGGTTAGAATATTAGGAACAGTCAACATGTAAGAAGAAATACCTCATTAACGACCTGTTAGTTATATCCGAAAATGTTACAAATCACCACGCAATCTTACTAATGAAACTGGTCATAGATGGTTTGCGCCATCTTTAAGCTGATCCCTGGCACTTTAGCTAATTCATCAACCGATGCATTTTTGACCTGTTGCATACCGCCAAGATAACTAATCAGTGCTTGGCGACGGGAACTGCCTACCCCTGGAATATCTTCCAATGTTGAGCGTTTAGCATTTTTACGCCGGCGCTCTCTATGGCCTGTAATGGCAAAACGGTGCGCTTCATCCCTAACCTGCTGAATCAGTAAAAGCGCAGGGGAATCGACCGGCAAATTAAACGTCTCGTGGCTTTCCCCGATGATCAGTGTCTCTAAACCAGGTTTACGAGACTCACCTTTCGCGACACCAATCAATAAAGGTTTTAGTGGCGCTTCACTCCAGTCGAGCTCAGCGAACACCTGCTCAGCAATACCTAGCTGACCTAAACCCCCGTCGATAAACAGCAGATCGGGGATCTTACTTTCAGCGCCCAACTGCTTAAAGCGCCGCTCTAGTGCTTGCTTCATTGCCGCATAATCGTCACCAGGGGTAATACCAGCGATGTTGTAACGGCGATATTCGCTCTTATTCGGCCCTTCCTGATTAAACACGACACAGGATGCAACAGTCTGCTGACCCGAGGTGTGACTGATGTCGAAGCACTCCATCCGCTTTGGCAAGCTGTCTAGTGCCAGCGTTTCTGTCAATTGATGTAGACGTTGCTGAATTGATTTCTTATGGGCCAAACGGCTCTGCAGTGCAGTATCGGCATTCACTTGCGCCAGCTTTTGGAACCGTGCACGATCACCTCGTGGACTCTCCACCAACTTAACTTTTCGCTCAGTCAGCAAATACAGGTCATTCGCTAATTCATCTTTCTCTGCCAGCTTAAACGGCAACACGATAATCGCAGGTACCTGTCCGCCCCGCCCTTCAGCACCATAAAATTGCGTTAACAGGGCCACTAGGAGCTCTTCAGCCTCCGTCGCTGACGGCACTGTCGGGAACACGCTCTTGTTTCCGAGCAATTTGCCATCACGAATGAACTGCAGGTGGAGGCAACATTGGTTGCCGTTAATCGCCAGACCAATAACATCCATCGCATCTTTGCCAGCTTCGACACTATGCTGCACCTGGACCTGCCGCAAGGTGGTGATCCGATCCCGCAGCTGGGCAGCCAGTTCAAAGTCTAACGCCATCGCAGCTTGGTCCATCTCCGAGACCATCTGCGAAATCACTTTTTCACTTTGCCCCTTAAGAAACAGCCGTGTTTTAGCCACTTGGTCTGCATACGCTTGCTCTGACACAAAACCATTCACACAAGGTGCGGTGCAGCGTCCCAACTGATGCTGTAAGCAAGGTCGCGACCGATTACGATAGGTCGAATCATCGCACTGACGAACCTGAAACAGCTTTTGCAGGAGATTCAATGACTCCCGCACGGCGCTACCACTTGGAAAGGGACCAAAGTATTCACCCGCGGCCTTCTTCGCGCCACGGTGGTAAGCCAAACGAGGGTGTTTATGACCGGAGATCAACAGGTAGGGATAACTCTTGTCATCACGAAGCAACACGTTATAACGCGGGCGAAACTTCTTAATTAGATTGTTTTCGAGGATCAGCGCTTCGGCTTCGGTGTGGGTAACCGTCACCGTCACATTGGCAATATTCGCAACCAATGCGCGGGTTTTTGTGGAATCTACATTAGTGCGGAAATAGCTTGAAAGGCGCTTCTTTAACGATTTCGCTTTGCCGACATAGATAACCTCATCTTTGTCGTTCAGCATCTGATATACGCCCGGTTGGTCTGTCACCGAGCGCAGAAACGCCTTCGCGTCAAAATCCATAATCAGAGTTTTTCGGCGTCCAACATTCCGTGGCGAATAGCCAGATGGGTAAGCTCAACATCACCATCGATCTCTAACTTCTTAAACAATCGATAACGATAGCTGTTCACTGTTTTGGGGCTGAGATTAAGCTGCTCTGAGATATACCCGACTTTCTCACCACGGGTGATCATCAGCATGATCTGTAACTCTCGCTCAGACAGTTCCTGAAAAGGATTTTCATTGGAGTGACTAAACTGACTTAACGCGATCTGCTGAGCGATCTCCGGAGAGATATAGCGCTGACCGCTATTAACCAAGCGTATCGCATTCACCACTTCCTCAGGGGCTGCGCCTTTTGACAGATAGCCAGAAGCGCCTGCCTGCATCACCTTACTAGGAAACGGATTTTCGGTATGAACAGTCAATACAATGATCTTGCTGTCTGGAGAATGTCGAAGGATCTTCTTCGTCGCTTCCAGTCCACCAATACCCGGCATGTTCATATCCATCAGGATCACATCGGGATGATTTTCACGAGACCACTTCACTGCGGCCTCACCACTGTCAGCTTCACCAATGACTTGCATACCGCGCACATCTTCTAAAAGGCGACGAATACCTGTACGTACAAGTTCATGGTCATCAACGAGATAAACTCGGATCACGGATGGCACTCCAAAAAAAGAAAACGAGAAAACTGCGCCTCTAATCCGTTGGCAACACGGATATCCATTAACAAATCCGTGGCAACATCATAGCGAAATGCGGTGATAGAAATAAAGCCATTCGACGCTGAAACTTGCGCTATCACCAACGTCTGCCAAAAGATCACAGAGGTTTATAGCAGTGTTGTGAAGCTGATCAACTATCGCATCATATTGGTTCAAGCAAAAATTTGCTAATCGCAGAAAGCAAAAAGGCCGTCTAAATAGACGGCCTTTCCGTTGTTTGGCGGAGGAGGTGGGATTTGAACCCACGGTAGGGTATAAGCCTACGCCGGTTTTCAAGACCGGTCCATTCAACCACTCTGGCACCCCTCCGGAACGCGGCGAATAATACGGCGGATAATTACGCTTGTAAAGCCCCTATTTTAACTAACAATATCGTTTGCTCAATATCTAGCCAAGCGTGGCTATAAGTGCATCAATTTTTCCGACAATCACTTAAATACTTCCAATTTTTCCTAGCCAGCCGATAATAGCAGCATGGCTAGTTTCTCTATCATCATCAATGCAAGCCCTGTGAGCCACCAAGCTCACCATAGTGCTTTCCAGTTCGCGACGGCGGCTAGGAAGCAAGGTCACGACATTAAACAGTTATTCTTCTTTCAGGATGGCGTTAACACGGGCTCTGCCCTGCTCTCTCCTGCCGGCGATGAAACTAACTGGGCTCAGCGCTGGGCAAGTTTTGCAGAACAACAGATAGCAACAGCTAGCGGCGCACAGACGCAGTTAGTGCTCTGTGTCGCCTCTGCGCTGCGCCGGGGAATACTAAATAAAGATGAAGCGGCTCAGATAGACTCAGCTCAGTTTAATCTGCATCCAGCCTTTCGGCTTGGCGGATTAGGTGAGTTGGTGACTCACTCTTTAGATGTTGATCGCGTCATCCACTTTAAATGAGTACTGTCCTGCGATGAAAAAGATAGCGATTCTCCTGCGCCAATCCCCGTTCACAGGCAACCAGCTACAAGAAACCATTGATATAGGTTTAGCTTACGCTGCTTTTGACCAATCCGTATCGTTAATCTTTACTGAGCAAGCGGTATTAGCCTGTTGTGAATCCACTGAGCCTGCGCGAGCTGGGTTTGCCGACTTTCTTAAACAATTTGGTGCATTTGAGCTGTATGAAATAGCGGAAACAGTGGTGTGCGCTGATGCGTTGGCGCTGCAAGGGCTAGCAGAGCATCAACTTAGAGCTGGGGTGGAAAGTCGTTCAGCGGCTGAGATAGCAGCCCTACTCCCGACATTCGACATCGTGATAAGTATCTAAATGAAGCCACTGATTATTCTATCCGAGCCCTTGCCGGCAGCGACAGCAACAAGTTTGCCAAGTGACAGCACCCTGCTGCTAAGAGCGGAGGCTTGCCTGATGCTGCATCAGCCCGATCAATATGCTTGGTTAACGCAACATTCGGGCGAATGTTTGGTGTTAGCCGATGATGCGACGGCACGCGGCGTCAGATCGGGCTCACAAGATTTCCACTTGATCACCATGGATGAAATGGTTGATCTGACCTTAACCCATCAACCCGTGATCAGTTGGTAGACAAACCCATGTACGATTTTGATGGCAAACAGATTGCCACAGATAAACTCGGTTACCTTGAAAATATTGATGATTGGAGCGAATCATTAGCCGCCCTGATCGCCAGCAATGAAAATATTGAATTGACGCCAAGCCATTGGCAAGTCGTACATTTTGTGCGGGATTTCTATCTCGAATTCAACACCAGCCCGGCGATCCGTGTGCTGGTAAAAGCAATGGCTAAGAAATATGGCGAAGAGAAAGGAAACAGCCGCTATCTGTATAAGCTCTTCCCTAAAGGGCCCGCAAAACAAGCCACCAAAATCGCTGGCTTACCCAAACCAGTAAAGTGTATCTAACACCAGCAGTAGGCAATAAAAAAGGAGCTAACTAGCTCCTTTTTTATCAGATTTCTAACTCATTCCTCAGCAAATGATGATTACTCACCACGCTTAAGAATGTGGGTTTTACCACCCATATAGTCGCGCAACACTTCTGGTATCTCAATTGAGCCATCTGCTTGCTGATAGTTCTCAAGCAGCGCCACCAACGTACGACCAACCGCTAACCCCGAACCATTGAGCGTGTGCAACAACTCCGGCTTCTTCGCACCTTTAGCACGGTAACGAGCTTGCATACGACGCGCCTGGAAATCGAACATATTACTGCAAGAAGAGATCTCACGATAAGTGCCCTGAGTTGGGATCCATACTTCAAGATCATAAGTCTTACAGGCACCAAAGCCCATATCGCCAGTACACAACAGCATTGTCCGGTAGGGTAAGTTCAACAGCTGCAGTACTTTCTCAGCATGCAGCGTCAGTTCGTCAAGCGCGGCAAAAGAATCTTCCGGTTTTACCAAGTGTACAAGTTCAACTTTATCGAACTGATGCTGACGAATTAAACCGCGCACATCGCGGCCATAGGAGCCCGCTTCAGAACGAAAGCACGGTGTATGCGCAACCATGCGTACAGGCAGATCCGCTTCGTCTGTAATGGTGTCACGAGCCAAATTTGTCAGTGGTACCTCAGCCGTCGGGATCAACGACATGCCAACACCCTCTTCCGTCGCAGGTTGCGTGTTGAATAGATCTTCACCAAATTTAGGTAGTTGGCCAGTGCCACGCAGAGAATCGGCATTAACCAAGTAGGGAACATACATCTCTTGGTAGCCATGCTGCTGCGTGTGCAGGTCCAACATAAATTGCGCCAACGCTCGATGCAGGCGTGCCATCTCGCCACGCATCACCACAAAACGAGAGCCAGACAGCTTCACTGCGGCTTCAAAATCCATACTCTTGCCGAAGTCACCTAGATCCACATGATCTTTAGGTTCAAAATCGAATTGACGCGGCTCACCCCAGCGGCGTATTTCCTGGTTTTCCTCTTCATCCTTGCCTTCCGGCACTGACGTATCAGGCAGGTTAGGAATGCCTTGGCTCTGAACTTTAATCTCTTCGAGCAACTCGCTAAGCTCGGCTTTGGCTTTATCCAGCTCTTCACCTAACGAGCCAACTTCCGCTAGCAGTGGGGCGATGTCTTCGCCGCGCGACTTGGCCTGACCAATGGATTTGGAACGAGTATTACGCTCATTCTGTAGCTGCTCTGTTTTCACCTGCAACGACTTGCGCTGCTCTTCCAGTGCCTTAAAGCGTTCTACATCCAGCACATAACCACGGGTGGCTAATCGCGCTGCCGTCTCATCGATCTCGTTACGAAGAAATTTAGCGTCCAGCATGTTGCTTTTAAACTCGTTAGTTGAAATTCATTTCAAGCAGATCGTACCCAATGTACAACCTGCCAAATTAGTTGGCAGCCAAGTGTACCAGAGGCACAGGCGAAACCAAGCTTGCTAGCCAGACAGTTAACGCTTTTTATTGCTGGTGGCATCCAACTCGGCCAGATAAGCCAGTTTCTGTTGGATCTTCTTTTCCAGACCACGATCTGTCGGTTGATAATAATGGCGCCCGTTTAATTCCGGCGGCAGATAGGATTCCCCCGCCGCATAGGCACCAGGTTCATCATGGGCATAGCGATATTCAGCACCGTGCCCCATCGATTTAGCCAGCTTGGTCGGTGCGTTGCGCAGATGCACAGGCACTTCGTATTGTGGCAACTCAACCGCGTCTCGCAGCGCTTGCTTAAACGCGGTATAAACTGCATTGCTCTTAGGGGCAACGGCAAGGTAAACAATCGCCTGGGCTATAGCGCGCTCACCTTCGGCAGGGCCAACCCTTTGAAAGCAGTCCCACGCGTTCAGTGCAACTTCCATCGCCTTAGGATCAGCGTTGCCGACATCCTCAGAAGCGATAGCGAGCAAGCGTCTGGCAATATACAAAGGATCACAGCCCGCATTGAGCATACGTGCGTACCAATACAGGGCACCATCAGCCGAGGAACCTCGTATCGACTTATGTAACGCTGATATCTGGTCGTAGTAGTGATCACCCTGCTTATCAAACTGCGCGACCTGACTGCCTGAAACATCTGCAACCAATTGCTTAGTGATCAGACGATCATCGCCATCAACCAGGTCACTGGCCATCTCCAGCAGATTGAGCAAGCGCCTCGCGTCACCCGATGCCAAGGCTATCAATAGCTCTTCCGCTTCCTCAGCCAAGGTCAACTGCTGGCTCGCAAGGCCACGCTCTGCATCACTCATCGCTTGGTTGAGCAGAAAGCGTAGCGATGCATCATCAAGCGGTTTTATGACGTAGACCCGCGCTCGGCTAAGCAATGCCGCATTTAGCTCAAATGATGGATTTTCTGTGGTGGCGCCAATAAAAGTAACAGTGCCAGCTTCAATGTGTGGCAAAAAGGCATCCTGTTGCGATTTGTTGAAACGATGTACCTCGTCAACAAACAGCAAGGTTCGACGGCCAAGATCCGTCGCATTTGATTGGGCACGCTCAATCGCTGCCCGAATATCTTTAACACCAGCTGTCACCGCAGAGAGCCGCTCGATTTCGGCATTACAGTGGCTGGCAAATAGCTCCGCTAAGGTCGTCTTGCCCGTCCCCGGCGGTCCCCAAAGGATCATCGAATGAACCTGCCCCAGCTCTAAGGCGCGGCGTAGCGGCTTTCCTTCCCCCAGCAAATGAGGTTGGCCAACATATTCATCAATACAAGCAGGCCGCATGCGTGCGGCCAAGGGCTGATGTTGTGAGGTGTCAGCGAAACTAAAAGAGAGATTATCCGGCATCAGGCTGGGTGCGTTGATCGTCGATATCGACGTCAGCAGGAATAGTAAAAAGAAACTCTTGCTCTGTCAGCTTGGCTGGGGCGGTGAAAGAGGTCAGTATGAATTGGCTACGTTGGCCTTGGCTATCAATAATCAACAACTCAGTCAGTTTGTCACCTTGAAACTGCAACTCAAATCGTTCGATGTTGCCACCGGTGACTTGTGGCGTCACCTCATAGCGTTCACCTACCACGCGCACGCGGTACTGGGCCCACACTTCAGGATCGCTTTCCGCAAGCAGTAATATTGGGCTGTCCTGCATCACTTCGGACGCAGAATAGAGGCTAACCTGTTCCAATAGCGGATTGAATACCCAGACAGTGTTGCCGTCAGACTGCACTAAATGCTCATCCGGCAACACAGTTTGCCAAATGAAATGGTCCGGACTTAAGACTTTAATAACCCCCTGACCTTCCTGCACTAACTCACCATCGTAACTGTGTACCTGCTGAGTAAATTCAGCAATAAACGAACGGTGAGCCGTGAGGCGATCTCGCAACGTCTGCGGCGCCCCATAGGCTTGTGACGCCGTGCCCACGAGCAAGGTCAATAAAACGAAAAGAGCTGACTTAGAAGTCAGCTGTTTTAGCAAAACTTTTATCATTAATATCCGTCTCTTGGTGGCGGTGGTGCCAACACTTCACGATTACCATTATGACCCTGTGAAGATACGACACCGTCCATTTCCATCTGTTCAATCAAACGCGCAGCGCGATTGTAACCAATCTTGAATTTGCGTTGCACACTGGAAATCGAGCCACGCCGTGATTCAGTTACAAACGCCACCGCTTCGTCATACAACACATCCAGCTCTTCTTCACCTTCTGGACGCTCTCCCGGCAAAACGGTTTCAGCGGTGATCTCACCACTGAGGATCTCAGGAATATAGTTAGGTTTGCCGCGACGTTTCCAATCTTCAACCACCGCATGTACTTCGTGGTCATCGACAAAAGCCCCATGAACACGCGTCGGCACACCTGTGCCTGGCGGCAGGTATAACATATCGCCCTGCCCTAACAACTGCTCGGCTCCGGGCTGATCCAAGATGGTACGAGAGTCAATTTTACTCGATACCTGGAACGCCATACGGGTCGGGATATTGGCCTTGATTAAGCCAGTAATCACATCCACAGAGGGACGTTGAGTCGCCAAAACTAAATGAATGCCAGCCGCTCGCGCCTTCTGCGCTAAGCGGGCTATTAGCTCTTCTACTTTTTTGCCAACAATCATCATCATGTCAGCAAATTCATCCACCACAACCACAATACTTGGTAAAGTTTCCAGTTCCGGCGCAGTGGTATCCATGCTGTCAGCCGCGGTCCATAGTGGATCTTTTATCGGTGCACCTGCTTCAATCGCCTCAGAGATTTTGGTATTGAACCCTTTCAGATTTCGCACGCCCATCGCACTCATCAGCTTATAACGGCGCTCCATTTCACCAACACACCAGCGCAACGCATTGGCTGCATCTTTCATATCGGTGACCACTTCAGTAAGCAGATGAGGGATCCCCTCGTACACTGACAGTTCCAACATTTTCGGATCGATCATGATGAAACGAACATCTTCAGGCTTCGATTTATAAAGCAAACTGACGATCATCACATTCACACCCACAGACTTACCAGAGCCTGTGGTACCTGCGACCAAGAGGTGTGGCATTTTTGCCAAATCGACAGCAACCGGCTTACCGCCGATGTCTTTACCCAACACCATGGTCAGGTTCGACTTGTTGTTTTCGAAAGCTGGGCATTCAATCACTTCCGATAGACGCACTATTTCACGATGCGCATTCGGCAGCTCTAAACCGATAACAGACTTACCAGGGATAACTTCTACAACCCGCACACTAATGGCACTCAATGCGCGCGCTAAATCTTTCGACAGATTAGAGATTCGGGAAACTTTTACCCCTGGGGCAAGATCTAGTTCAAAACGGGTCACCACAGGCCCGGGGAATACGCCAACCACGGTTGCTTGAATACCGAAATCCAACAGTTTCGCCTCAACCAAGCGACTGACCTGATCCATCTCTTCTTGGGTGACTGGATTCGTCTGCTTATCTGCACGATCCAATAATCCGATAGTCGGCATATCGGTCACTTCAGCTGATGCCGCGACAGCGGGGATCGCTGCAGGTTGATTACCATTCACCACCTGTTTAGGCGGTTGATATGCGTCAGCGACAGCTGGCGATGCAGCAGGTGCAGGTGCTGAAGAGTGAGATGAATAACTAGGTGCCGGCGGCTCAACGGCTAGCGGATCAAACTCATCCTCATAGTCGTATTCCTCTTCGGAGATATCTTCCGGCTCAAAAGGCGCTAACTCCTCCAAACGCAATGACGGCTCCACCGCTGATTGGTTCGGTGCTTCTTCTACCCGCAATGGTGATTCGTCAATATTGTCTTCATCACTCTCAAACTGCTCTTCGCGTTGCGACTGACGACGCTGAAGATACCCTTGAATTGGACGGTAAATACCTTGAATAGCAATCCAAACAAGCGTAGCGCCAATGAAATCAGCAATCGTTACCCAGGACAGACCGGTTGCCAGAGTAAATCCGGCTAACACCAAGCCCATCAATACGACAGTGGTACCGAGTAAGTTAAACGCTGGCAACATGCTGGCAGCGATCACATCGCCCAGCATGCCTCCGGCAGAAAAGAAGTAAAAGTCATCAAAATTAATACTGGCAAGGGCTGATATCCCCAGTAACAGCAGCAAGCCGCCTAACAGGCGTAGCGAGAGTGCTGTGTAATCAATTTCAAACACATGGTAGTAACGGCGGAAACTGTACCAACCTAAAAATGCGACGAGAAAAGGCACCAAGTACGCTTGGTAACCCAGAATAAAGAAAAGTAGATCTGCGACTAACGCCCCAGCAGCGCCGGTCATATTTTTAACGTCAGCACCGAATGCGGTCTGAGACCAGCCCGGATCGGTAGGCGCATAGCTGTACAACGCCAGTAGTAAAAACACTGCGCTGACACTGCTGACGATTAATGCCGCTTCCAATAGGCGCTGTACGCCATTAAGGGTCGCTGGCTTAGTTATCCTGTTCACACACACTCCCTGCACTCAGATCCCTATAAGATCTCATTGAATGCTCAGGTAATCAATACAGCGGGGCGTTGTTTCACCTCTTCCATCACAACATAGGTGCGGCTATCGCTCACCCCGGGCAGTTTTAATAGGGTATCACTCATCAGTCGGCGATATTCCGACATGTCCGTTACCCTGGCTTTTAACAAGTAATCGAAGTCACCTGAGACCAGATGACACTCCTGCAACACATCTAACGACATGACCGCACGATTAAATTTCTCAAACAGATCTGGCGCCTCGCGGTTAAGCGTGATCTCGACAAATACCAATAGCGTAGAGCCGAGCTTGAACGGATCCAGATCTGCTTGGTATCCACGAATATAGCCATCTCGCTCTAAACGTTTGACCCGCTCATGGCAAGGGGTAGCACTTAATCCAACACGACGCGCCAACTCCACATTGGAGACGCGGGCATCCTGCTGCAGCTCACGCAGGATATTTCGGTCAGTACGATCAAGTGTTTTAATCTGCTTTGATTGCATAAAACTAGTGAATTCCACTACTCATTGAGTATTTTATAGCTGTTTTACACAAAATTAACAAGTTATTTAAAGGAAAAACCTAACCGAGAGCCCCTATAATTTGAAGTGTATCAACCCCAACTTGGATGAAGGTTTACAAGATGATTGTCGGCATACCAAAAGAGATTAAAAACAACGAGTTTCGAGTAGCCATGACGCCTGCAGGCGTGGCTGAATTAGTGAAAAATGGGCATCGCGTTGTAGTGGAAACCACAGCAGGCACAGGGAGCGGTTTTGCTGATGCCGACTATCAACATGCTGGCGCAGAGATCCTAGAGAACGCCGAAGCAGTGTTTTCCACTGCCAAGATGATCGTCAAAGTAAAAGAGCCGCAAGCAGTCGAACGCGCACGATTGACCAAAGAGCACACACTTTTCACTTATCTGCATTTGGCGCCGGACCCGGAACAAACAGCAGATCTGGTTAACTCCCAAGCCACCTGTATCGCTTATGAAACCGTAACCGATGCGTTAGGTCGCCTGCCGCTACTGGCGCCAATGTCAGAGGTCGCAGGGCGTATGTCCATCCAAGCTGGAGCCTATGCATTAGAGAAATCTCGCGCTGGCCGCGGCATGTTGCTTGGCGGAGTGCCTGGCGTTAGCCCAGCAAAAGTGGTCATCATTGGTGGCGGCGTGGTTGGCCGAAACGCTGCCCAGATGGCTGTCGGCATGCGCGCTGATGTCACCATACTGGATCGCAGTATTGATGTGCTGCGCGCCATTGACGCTGAATTTGATGGTCGTGTTAAGACCATCTTTTCCACCTCGCTGGCGCTGGAAGAACAAGTACTGGCGGCGGATCTGGTGATCGGCAGCGTGCTGATCCCCGGTGCGGCAGCACCTAAACTAGTCAGTGCAGAAATGGTGAAAAAGATGAAGCCTGGCGCGGCCGTCGTTGACGTCGCCATCGACCAAGGGGGCTGCTTTGCGACTGCGAAGGCCACCACTCACGCAGAACCCACTTACATTGTTGATGATGTCGTGCACTACTGTGTGGCCAATATGCCGGGCGCTGTTGCGCGCACCAGCACCTATGCATTAAGTAACGCAACCCTTCCCTATATCATCAAGCTGGCAAACCTGGGGGCAGAAGCCGCCTTGAAGCAAGATAACTACTTGTTAGAAGGACTTAATGTTCGCCACGGAAAAGTGACCTGTGAATCTGTTGCCACAGAGCTGGGTTACGATTTTGTTCCGGCCCTTGAAACCCTGTGATCACGTCCACATATAAAGTCTCACGATAGGCTTTACCCTAGCAAAGGGGCCCGATATTATCGGCCCCTTTCGTTTTTATAGATTCGATTTTTGAGTAACTCGACTCGGAGAGCAGCATGAGTGACGTGAAACACGCCCGCCTCCTGATACTAGGCTCAGGCCCTGCAGGATATACAGCTGCCGTTTATGCAGCACGCGCTAACCTCAACCCGGTTCTGATCACCGGTATGCAGCAAGGTGGTCAATTAACCACCACGACTGAGGTTGAAAACTGGCCCGGTGATCCAAAGGATCTCACTGGCCCGGCACTGATGGAGCGTATGCGGGAGCATGCTGAAGCCTTCAATACCGAAATCATTTTCGATCATATTCACACCGCTGAACTGACCCAGCGCCCTTTCAAACTAACCGGGGATGCGGGTAGCTACACCTGTGACGCACTGATCATCTGTACCGGTGCATCCGCGATGTATCTGGGTCTACCATCAGAAGAGGCGTTCCAAGGACGTGGTGTTTCTGCCTGTGCGACCTGTGATGGATTCTTTTATCGCAATCAAAAAGTTGCCGTTGTTGGTGGTGGTAACACGGCGGTTGAAGAGGCCCTGTACCTGTCAAATATCGCTGCAGAAGTGCACCTGATCCACCGTCGTGATCAGTTCCGTTCGGAGAAAATCCTGACTGACCGACTGATGCAAAAAGTTGCTGATGGCAATATCGTGCTGCACTTGGATCGGACGTTAGACGAAGTCCTAGGCGACGATATGGGCGTCACCGGTGTACGCATTAAAGACACCAAATCAGACGCTACCGAAGAGCTGACTCTGCAAGGGGTATTTATCGCTATTGGTCATAAGCCAAACACCGACCTATTTGTTGGTCAGCTAGATATGAAAGATGGCTACCTGAAAGTAGAAAGCGGTACAGAAGGAAATGCAACACAAACCAGCACCGAAGGGATCTTTGCCGCTGGTGATGTGATGGATCATATTTACCGCCAGGCGATTACCTCTGCTGGAACGGGTTGTATGGCAGCCTTGGACGCAGAGCGTTTTCTCGACGCACAATAGATCACAACCAACGATTCCCCTTTAGTAAAGCCCGGCTCGCCCGGGCTTTTCTTTTTCGCCAGCTCAATTATGCTGATATTAGGCTCACAACAACCAACGTTATGACCCAATTTATTACCGAATTAGATCCAACTAACTACGCCTTTCCACCAACAGAACAGGCGTTACAGGATCCTAACGGACTGCTGGCTATTGGTGGTGATCTTTCTGCAGAACGCTTAAGACGCGCCTATCAATCAGGTATTTTCCCCTGGTTTTCGGAAGACGAACCTCTATTGTGGTGGTCACCAGATCCCCGTTGCGTATTTGAAATAGAAACGTTCCGCACTCCTCGCAGCCTGCGTAAAAGCCTCCGCCGTAGTGGATTCACCATCTCGGTAAACCAAGCATTTGATCAGGTTATACAAGGTTGTGCAGCGCCAAGGGTAACGGAAAGCGGCACTTGGATCGTGCCAGAGATGGCGCTGGCGTATAACCAGCTACATCGACAGGGGGTCGCCCATTCAATCGAAATCTGGCACGAAAATGCTTTGGTGGGCGGTCTCTATGGTGTCTGCAGTGGCCGCCAGTTCTCCGGTGAGTCGATGTTTTTCCGTATGACCGATGCCAGTAAAGTCGCTTTAATCGCACTTATTAGTATCATGCACGGTACCGGCGCGAAGTGGATAGACTGCCAAGTTACCAATCCTCACCTGACCTCTTTAGGTGCTATAGAGGTCAGCAGAGCTGACTATATCGAACAGCTCAATATGGAGATCTGTTACAACACCGACAACACGTTATGGCAACCCCGCAATATCACCCATCAGGTATTCGATTATGTCGGACTCAGTTAGTATTCGTTTAGGCATCACCCAAGTGGTTCCCTGCCAGTATTTAGAGGGAGAGTTTGAGCGACTAGTCATTATGGATCCTGAAGAGGAACATGATGATTTCAGATATCGCCATCTACTTTCACACGGCTTTCGGCGCTGTGGCGACAGTCTATATGCCCCGCACTGTCCAGAATGTAATGCATGCCAGCCGATACGATTACCGGTCACGAGTTTTGTCGCAAGTCGAAGTCAGCGACGCACGGAAAAACTTGGCAAGCAACATCTGACTACGGTTGTCAGCAGAGAAATTGACCGACAAGAAGTGTTCCCTCTCTACTGCCGTTATGTCGAAACCCGGCATGCAGAAGGCAGCATGAATCCTGTCAGTTACGAACAATATGAGAATTTTCTTTTTAGCCGCTGGCACTCCCCTCTTTTCGTGCAGTTTTATGATCAAGAAGAATTAGTGGCTGTGGCGGTTACTGACACCCTTGAAGACAGTCTTTCTGCTGTTTACACTTTTTATGACCCAGACTATTCCAAGCTATCTCTGGGAACCTATGCCATACTGCGGCAACTGGAATTAGCCAAGTCACAACAAAAGCCTTTTCTCTATCTGGGTTTCCAGATTGATGACTGTCCCGCAATGAGCTACAAAATACGCTATAAACCGTATCAAATATTGCAAAATGGGCAGTGGCATCAACATGAATGAGGGTTGTGCTTTACACAAAGCCTAAATTTGGGCAAAATTCCGCGGTCTAAAATTTGGGCGGTAACAGGAATATCAACTAGAGATGGCGAAAGAAGACAATATTGAAATGCAGGGCACTGTGCTGGATACACTTCCAAACACCATGTTCCGTGTAGAATTGGAAAACGGGCATGTAGTGACTGCACACATCAGCGGTAAAATGCGCAAAAACTACATCCGTATTTTAACGGGTGACAAAGTAACTGTGCAGCTGACCCCATACGACTTATCAAAAGGCCGTATCGTCTTCCGCGCCCGTTAAGCGCCTAGCTACAAAATTAAAAAAGCCCGGATCATGTCCGGGCTTTTACTATTCTGTTGCCTGTATTATGCCAAGCAGGTTTCGTCTTGACAGTGATAGTCGATGTTTAACTCATCATCTTCAACAGTGACTTTAACGCTACCACCATCAGCAAGCTCGCCAAATAACAGCTGCGAAGCCAGCGGCTTTTTCAACTGTTCCTGGATCAAACGTGCCATCGGACGTGCGCCCATCGCCTTGTCATAGCCTTTTTTAGCCAACCATAACCGCGCTTCTTCGCTCACCTCCAACGACACCCGTTTGTCATCCAGCTGTGCTTGCAGTTCGACAATAAACTTATCGACCACCTGCTGGATCACCAGCTCATCTAAATGATTAAACCAAACCACACTGTCCAAACGGTTCCTAAATTCAGGTGTGAAAATGCGTTTAATCTCTGACAGCGCATCAAAGCTACGATCCTGCTCTTTAAAGCCCATCGACTTGCGTTCAGTTTCACGAACGCCGGCGTTGGTAGTCATCACCAATATCACGTTGCGAAAATCCGCCTTGCGACCGTTATTGTCGGTGAGCGTGCCATTGTCCATCACCTGCAATAGCAAGTTGTAAACGTCTTGATGGGCTTTTTCGATCTCATCCAGCAAAACCACACAATGGGGGTGCTTGAGAACGGCATCAGTCAGCAAGCCACCTTGGTCATAACCAACATAGCCAGGAGGCGCACCAATCAAACGGCTGACGGCATGACGCTCCATGTACTCAGACATATCAAAGCGCACAAGCTCGACACCCATGGCTTTACTGAGCTGCTGCGTAACTTCCGTCTTACCCACTCCTGTTGGCCCGGCAAATAAGAAGCTACCCACAGGTTTCTGCTCATTACCTAATCCAGCACGGGCGAGTTTGATCGACTCAGACAGCACATCTATCGCTTCATCCTGACCAAACACCACCATCTTCAGGTTCTTATCCAAATTCTTCAGCAGATCTTTGTCTGAACGGTTGATGGTTTTTTGGGGGATACGGGCAATACGTGCCACCACATCTTCGATGTCATGCACACTGATGGTTTTCTTCCGCTTGCCTTGCGGTGCTAAACGTAAACGCGCACCAGCCTCATCAATGACATCAATGGCTTTGTCCGGCAAATGGCGCTCATTTATATACTTGGCGGATAGCTCTGCCGCCGCCTTCAACGAGCTGACCGTATACCGAACGCCATGGTGTTCTTCATAACGAGACTTAAGTCCCTTGAGGATCTTGGTGGTTTCGGCAACGCTAGGTTCCAGCACATCAATTTTTTGGAAACGACGTACTAAAGCGCGGTCTTTTTCAAATACCCCACGAAACTCTTGATAGGTTGTAGAACCAATACAACGAAGGCTACCACCAGACAGCAGGGGTTTTATCAGGTTAGAGGCGTCCATCATGCCGCCTGAGGCAGCTCCTGCACCGATGATGGTATGTATCTCATCGATGAACAGAATCGCACCAGGGTCCTTACGCAGCTCTTTCAGCACATTCTTAAAACGCTTCTCAAAGTCACCACGGTATTTGGTGCCAGCTAACAAGGCACCCATATCCAGCGAATAGATAGTACTTTTTTCGATAACTTCCGGTACGCTGCCTTCGACGATGCGGAATGCAAGCCCTTCAGCAATGGCAGTCTTACCTACGCCCGCCTCGCCCACCAGCAATGGATTATTCTTGCGGCGACGGCACAGCACTTGGATCGTCCGCTCTAACTCTTGGTCGCGCCCGATCAATGGATCTATGCTGCCATCTTCAGCCAGCTTATTAAGGTTAGTGCAGAAGCTTTCCAGGCGATTATCTTCGCTGGCGCTCTCGCCCTCACCTTCTCTCTCTTGATCTAATTGCGGTTGCTCAGGGCCGCTGTGCTGGTCGACCTTGCTAATACCGTGAGAGATGAAATTAACCACATCAAGGCGACTGACATCTTCTTTTTTCAACAGGTAAACCGCTTGGGATTCCTGTTCTGAGAAAATAGCGACCAATACATTGGCACCGCTGACCTCGCTGGCACCAGAGCTCTGAACATGAAATACCGCACGCTGCAGTACACGCTGAAAACCCAAGGTAGGCTGAGTTTCCCGCTCGTTGTCATGTTCAGGGATCAGTGGCGTTGTCTCGGCAATAAAGCGGGTCAGCTCAGTGCGGAGCTTATCTAAACCTACGCCACAAGCAGACAGGGCCTCGGAGGCTGCTGGGTTATCGAGCAACGCCAACAGCAAATGTTCAACGGTCATAAATTCATGGCGATTTTCACGCGCTTCGCGGAAGGCACCGTTCAGGGATATCTCGAGGTCTTTATTCAACATCGGCGTACCTCACAATTGTTCACCATACCAGCTGCTACTGCAGCAAACTAAGCCTTCTCCATAGAGCATAGCAACGGGTGCTCATGCTGTCTGGCATAACTATTCACTTGTGCCACTTTGGTCTCTGCTATCTCAGCAGTAAACACCCCACAAACCCCTTTACCTTTATAATGTACCGACAGCATCACTTCCGTGGCCTGCTCGGCAGTTAAATTAAAAAACGTTTGTAAAACCTCTACAACGAAATCCATCGGGGTGTAGTCATCGTTGTTCAGTATCACTTTGTACATCGGCGGCGGCTGTACTTTCGGTTTTGCCGGTGCCACCTCTAAACCGTGATGCTGCTCTAGCTCGTCTTGCTTAGCCATAATTCAATAGTAGTACGTCTTAGATACGCCGCGAACTCTGATCTGGCTCAGATATATTTTTCGCCACGAACGTTAAAAAAACCCAGTAAAAACCTTGACTGTCATACCAGATCGACTATTTTTTGACACTGGTGCGTGATATTACTTTCTCATATATATGGGCAGAGTCAAAACATCACAACCGTGAGTTCAAGGAGTTCAAGTCTTAAGGAACTGAGGTAAGGAAGTAGAATTTATGGCAACGGGTACAGTTAAGTGGTTCAACAACGCTAAGGGCTTTGGTTTTATCGTTCCTGATGAAGGGGGTGAAGATATTTTCGCTCACTATTCAACGATTGAAATGGAAGGCTACCGCACGCTTAAAGCCGGGCAACCGGTAGAGTTTGAACTTCACGAAGGTCCGAAAGGCATGCATGCCCACGACATAAAAGTACCGGATGCCTCTAAGTAGGTTTCCTGTGACGGAGTGGGAGAATAAAGAGCAGGCATAAGCCTGCTTTTTTATTTGCAGATAAAACATGCAAAATAAAAAAGACACCCTTAGGTGTCTTTTTTTTGACGTTCTTCGCTATTTTATCATCAGCTAATTTGCTGATGATAAAAATGATTACATGTTGGTAATCATCGCATCGCCGAACTCAGAACATTTCAGCAAGGTTGCGCCTTCCATCAAACGTTCAAAGTCATAGGTCACAGTCTTAGCGGCAATCGCACCTTCCATGCCCTTAACGATCAGGTCAGCAGCTTCAGTCCAACCCATGTGGCGTAACATCATCTCACCAGAAAGGATCAGTGAACCAGGGTTTACCTTGTCCTGACCTGCGTACTTAGGTGCTGTACCGTGTGTTGCTTCAAACAAAGCAATACCGTCACCAATGTTGGCACCAGGTGCAATACCAATACCACCAACTTGCGCAGCCAATGCATCAGAAACGTAATCACCGTTCAGGTTCAAAGTAGCGATCACATCGTACTCTGCTGGACGTAACAAGATCTGCTGCAGGAATGCATCAGCAATCACATCCTTGATGATGATCTCTTTACCGTTGTTAGGGTTCTTGATCTTAACCCAAGGACCGCCATCGAGCAGTTCACCGGCATACTCATTGAGAGCCAACTCGTAGCCCCAATCTTTGAATGAACCTTCAGTGAACTTCATGATGTTGCCTTTGTGAACCAAAGTCACAGAAGGACGATCATTCTGGATAGCGTAATCAATCGCTGCTTTAACCAGACGCTCAGTACCTGCTTTTGACACCGGCTTGACACCGATACCGCAGTTTTCAGAGAAACGGATCTTAGTCACGCCCATTTCATTCTGCAGGAATGAGATAACTTTTTTCGCTTCGTCGGTACCCGCTTTAAACTCAATACCTGCATAGATATCTTCTGAGTTTTCACGGAAGATAACCATGTCAGTCAGTTCAGGCTGTTTCAGTGGGCTAGGTGTGCCCTCATAGTAGCGAACTGGGCGTAAGCAAGTGTAAAGGTCAAGCATCTGGCGCAGAGCAACGTTCAAAGAACGAATACCGCCGCCAACAGGCGTAGTCAAAGGACCTTTGATTGAAACAACGTAATCTTTAACTGCTGTCAGAGTCTCTTCCGGCAACCATACGTCTTCGCCGTATACTTGGGTAGATTTCTCACCACAGTACACTTCCATCCAAGAGATCTTCTTCTCGCCGCCGTAGGCTTTCTCTACCGCTGCATCAAGTACTTTCATCATCGGAGGAGTAACATCAACACCGATGCCATCACCTTCAATGAAAGGAATAATTGGGTTATTAGGAACATTCAGGCTGCCATCGGCATTCACTGTGATTTTCTGGCCGTCTGCAGGCACAACAATCTTGCTTTCCATTTAGCTTCTCTCCTGGCCCCTTTCTAAGGGTTGGCGTTTTTAAAGTTGCGCCATCATAATAGATCGTCTGACAGATTCAAAGCGCCTAACATGCCCCAGCCCTCTCGTAAACAACCACATCACCGTCGTTTAAAAAAACAATCCCCCAAACGGGATAAACCTGCTGCACCAAGAAAGGTCGTTTTACTTAACAAACCTTTTGATGTGTTGTGCCAATTCACTGACGACCAAGGCCGCGCAACACTCGCAGATTATGTTTCAGAAACCGGTGTTTATGCCGCTGGACGCTTAGACCGAGATAGCGAAGGACTTTTGGTTCTGACCAATGATGGGGCACTACAGGCGAAATTGACTCAGCCAGGACGTAAGACCAGTAAAACTTATTGGGTTCAAGTTGAGAATATTCCTTCCGATGAAGCCCTTGAGCAACTTCGCCAAGGTATAGAGCTCAAAGATGGGATGACCTTACCCGCCGTTGTTGAGCGTATGCCTGCCCCCGACATCTGGCCTCGCACTCCGCCGGTAAGAGAGCGCAAATCGATTGCCGACTGCTGGCTATCAATTACGCTTACCGAAGGACGAAATCGTCAAGTAAGACGAATGACGGCCGCCATTGGCTGCCCAACGCTGCGCCTAATTCGCTACCGCATTGGTAACTGGACCATTGATGGACTCGCTAATGGCGAAGCAAAGCTGATCGAGTAACCGGCGATCACAACCACTTTTAATGGCGACTGCCGACTTAGCAACCAACGCAGTGCAGCCAATAGTCTGCAGGAGAGATTATATGTACAAACCTGAAGTGACCCTCGCCTGCGTGATCGAATACGATGGCAAATTTTTGCTGGTTGAGGAGCAAAAGCAGGGGCAGATGCTGCTCAATAACCCGGCAGGCCATCTAGAGCCGGGGGAGTCTTTAATTCAGGGCGCGCAGCGGGAAATACTGGAAGAAACTGGCCTCGATATTTCACCCCAAGGCCTAGTCGGTGTGTACCTAGCTCCGACTGCGGAAGCAGGCCGCAGTTATCTTCGATTTTGTTTCTATTACAAATATGACTCACTCCCACCAGCCAGTAAGCCACTGGATCCAGAGATATCTTGCACCCATTGGATGACAAAAGCGGAGTTAGTCGCCGCCTCATCTCGTCATCGCAGTGGCCTTGTTTTAAAGGGAATTGAAGACTATTTGTCCGGCCAAAGAGCGCCACTCACACAGCTTCACTACTGCCCTGATCAACAAATTGACCGGTCAAGTTGAATCTTCTGAAAGTTTGATCTTAAACAGACCCCTACCACTGTGGTAAAATCCCGCGCCTTAAAACGTATTCACTTAGATCCTTGGCGGTTTTTTCCTATATGACAGACAACAGTCAAACCAAAGTTATCGTCGGCATGTCCGGCGGCGTAGACAGTTCCGTATCGGCATACCTGCTGCTCCAGCAGGGGTATCAGGTCGAAGGGTTGTTTATGAAAAACTGGGAAGAGGATGACAACGACGAGTACTGCGCTGCCGCCGAAGATCTAGAAGATGCGCAGGCGGTTTGCGATAAATTGGGCATTGAACTGCATACGGTCAATTTCGCCGCCGAATACTGGGATAATGTATTCGAGTATTTCCTCGCTGAATACAAAGCGGGGCGCACGCCCAATCCCGACATCATGTGCAACCGCGAAATCAAATTTAAAGCCTTTCTTGAGTTTGCCGCTGAGGCACTCGGTGCTGATTACATCGCTACCGGTCACTACGTCAGACGCGGGCAAGTGGACGGCAAATGGCAGATGTTGCGTGGACTAGATAACAACAAAGATCAAAGCTACTTTCTTTATACGTTGGCTGAGCAACATATCGCACAAACCCTGTTTCCGGTCGGTGAGTTAGAGAAACCTGAAGTACGCAGGATCGCCGAACAGCAGGATCTAGTCACCGCAAAGAAAAAAGACAGCACTGGCATCTGTTTTATCGGCGAACGTAAGTTTCGTGATTTTCTGGCGCGTTACTTACCGGCACAGCCCGGCAAGATAGAAACAGTCGACGGTGACATTATTGGCGAACACCAAGGGTTGATGTATCACACCTTAGGCCAACGCAAGGGCTTGGGAATTGGTGGTTTAAAGAATAGCAATGACAACCCCTGGTATGTGGTTGATAAAGACCTCGAAAGAAATGTATTGCTAGTTGCCCAAGGGCATGATCACCCTCGCCTGTATAGCAACGGATTGGTCGCCGACCAGTTGCATTGGGTGGATCGGAAAGGCCCACAAGATACATTACGCTGTACGGTAAAAACCCGTTATCGCCAAACCGATGTGCCTTGTACGCTAAAACGGTTGAGCGAAGATACAATCGAAGTACGATTCGACGAGCCGCAAGCAGCCGTCACCCCTGGACAGTCAGTCGTGGTGTATCAAGGTGATGTTTGCCTTGGCGGCGCCATCATCGACTCACCTATCAGGGATTAATAGGAGTAGACCTTGAGCACACCGTTGATTGACCAAGTGATTAGTTTTTCTGGCATCTGTCAGGCCACCGCTTTAGTACAACAGATCGCTAAAACAGGTCAGGCCGACAACGAGGCCCTGCAGACCACGCTCAGCAGTATCTTAGTCACCGATCCCAAATCGACGGAAGATGTCTTCGGCGGTTCAGCCAATCTCAAAATGGGAATTAATACGTTGGTCAACCAACTCAACCCCAGTGGTGATTCGAAAGACGCCGAGCTAACCCGATACGTTGTCAATCTGCTTAGCCTTGAACGTAAGGTGTCGCAACAACGTGGCCTTTTAGCCATGTTGGGCGAACGGATCTCTCAAGTAAAAAGACAGGTAGATCACAACGCGGAGATCGACGCACAAGTGGTGCGCAATATGGCAGCTATCTACAGTGACTTGATCAGCCCCTTGGGGCCGCGGATCCAGGTCGCAGGTTCACCCACCTATCTGAAGCAGGATCTGTGTCAGAACCAGATCCGTGCGTCGCTGCTGGCAGGCCTACGTGCAGCCGTACTGTGGCGACAAGTTGGCGGTAAACGTCGACAATTACTATTAAGTCGTAAAAAAATATTGGACACAGCCCGTTACCTCCAAACCCAGGTAATCTAACTCTCTAGCAGGAGCAAACATGCAATTATCCAGTTTAACCGCCATTTCACCGGTTGACGGTCGCTACGGCAACAAGGTCGATGCACTGCGCAGCATCTTCAGCGAATTCGGCTTGGTTAAATACCGCGTCACAGTTGAAGTGCGTTGGTTGCAAAAACTCGCCGCCACTGCGGAAATAGCGGAAGTACCAGCATTTTCAGCGCAAGCCAATGCCCTGCTTGATGCCATCGTCACTGACTTTTGTGAAGCTGACGCGCTGCGTGTCAAAGAGATTGAACGTACCACCAACCACGACGTAAAAGCGGTTGAGTACTTCCTGAAAGAAAAAACCGAAAGCCTGGCTGAATTAGCTGCGGTATCAGAGTTTATCCACTTCGCCTGTACCTCAGAAGATATCAACAACCTGTCTCACGGCCTGATGCTTAGCGAAGCCCGCGACCTGGTATTGGTACCTATGCTCAACGAAGTTAGCGATGCCGTTAAAGCACTCGCTTTCGAATACAAGAGCATTCCGCTGATGTCACGTACCCATGGACAGCCAGCATCGCCTTCAACGCTCGGCAAAGAGATGGCCAACGTCTATATCCGTATGCAGCGCCAGATCGCCCAGATCAATGCCGTTGAGCTATTAGGCAAAATCAATGGCGCGGTCGGTAACTACAACGCCCACATCTCTGCTTATCCTGAACTGGATTGGCACAAGTTTTCTGAAGAGTTCGTGACTAGCTTAGGCCTCACCTGGAACCCATACACCACCCAGATTGAGCCTCATGACTATATCGCGGAAATCTTCGATGCCATTGCTCGTTTCAACACCGTACTGATCGACTTCGATCGTGATGTTTGGGGCTATATTGCTTTAGGTCACTTCAAACAGAAAACCATTGCCGGTGAAATCGGTTCATCCACCATGCCGCATAAAGTTAACCCTATCGATTTTGAAAACTCGGAAGGTAACTTAGGCATCGCCAATGCACTGTTCGGCCACTTGGCGACCAAACTGCCAATCAGCCGCTGGCAGCGCGATCTGACTGACTCTACCGTCCTGCGTAACTTGGGCGTTGGTGTAGCCCATGCAGTGATCGCATATCAAGCTACCCTGAAAGGGATCAGCAAGCTGCAGGTGAATGAAGTCAACCTGCTGGCAGAGTTAGACCAGAACTGGGAAGTATTGGCCGAGCCAATTCAAACAGTCATGCGTCGCTACGGCATCGAAAAGCCATACGAAAAGCTGAAAGAGTTAACTCGCGGCAAGCGTGTTGACCAGCAAGCAATGGCTGAGTTCATCGATAACCTGGAGCTACCAGCGTCAGTTAAAGTCGATCTGAAAGCGATGACACCAGCGAACTATATCGGTCGCGCCATCGCTTTTGTTGACGACCTGAAATAGACGTTTATCTGGGCAAAAAAACCACCTGAGTTCAGGTGGTTTTTTTATGCCTACGAGCCAGAAAAGAAGCACAACTGGCGCGATTCCAATTAGTTAGATAACCTCAGTAAACAAGCACCCATGAGGCGCGCACGACACTCGCCTCAAACCTCTTCAACCTGCCACCAACAAGGCTTACTACCATGAGCAGCTCTGCCCGCTATCAACTGACCCTCGACTTAGAACAATTCCTTGCTGAATATTGGCAGAAAAAGCCCCTGCTGATCCGACAGGGATTCGCTCAGTTTGTCGATCCCATCGACGCAGATGATTTAGCCGGTTTAGCCCAGGAGGAAGAGGTAGACAGCCGTATTGTCAGCCACACTGACAAAACCAATTGGCAAGTTCGCCATGGTCCATTCGATGATTTTTCCCAGCTGACAGAAACCGATTGGAGCTTGCTAGTGCAAGCGGTCGACCACTGGATCCCCGATTCGGCAACGCTGCTTAACGCATTTCGTTTTATCCCCAGCTGGCGTATCGATGACCTAATGGTCAGTTTCTCTATGCCGGGAGGGGGTGTTGGACCACACCTCGACCAGTACGATGTCTTTATTATTCAGGGTCAAGGTAAACGCCATTGGCGCGTCGGTGAGCACCAGCCGACCCAAGCCCACTGCCCTCATCCAGATCTGCTTCAGGTCAAGCCGTTCAAAGCGATTATCGATGCAGAGCTGCTGCCCGGGGATATTCTCTATATTCCTCCTGGCTGCCCCCATGAAGGTTACGCCATTGAGCCATCACTGAACTACTCAGTCGGCTTTCGCGCTCCCAGTCAGCGCGATCTTTTTAATGGCCTGGCTGACTACATGGTCGACAATGAGCTGGGTGAACAGCGTTTTAGCGATGCTGGACGCCAAGCGCTGTTTAGCCACCACGGCGAACTATCCACAGCAGATATGCAAACATTGAAAGCCAGCATGCGCGCTTTGTTAGAAGATGATGCCCTACTCTATCCTTTTTTACTGGCACAGCTATCAACGCCTAATCGCACTGTTGCCATAGACACTCCCGAGCCAGCGCTAGCCAGTGAAGATGTTGCAAGCCTATTAGCGGAAGGTCACTCACTCACTTGGCACAGTGGCGTAAAAGCGCTCTATTGCAACAAGCCGGCGCTGTTTCAACCGGGTGAGCTTTATATCAACGGCGAACGCTTTGACTCAAAACTATCAGTAAATGATAAACAGATCCTGGCCGACAACTTGCAGTTCGACGCAGAACGCTTAGCGTTAACCGACAATAGTTCACTATTCACCGAAGTACTGACTACACTTGTTAATCAGGGTTTACTGTTTGAAGAATAAATGAGTCACTACGAAGTCCGGCAAGTCCACTGGCTTGCTGCCAAAGATGCACTTTTTCAGGTTCGTCACCGAGTATTTTGCTGCGAGTGGCGTATCCCTGAATCTATCGAGTTTGACGATCTGGATATAAACGCCTTTCATATCCTCGCCGTTGATGAAGCGCAAAACCCAATCGCTTCAGGGCGTTTGTTACCTAACGGTCATATTGGTCGTATCGCCGTCATCATACCGGCACGGGGCAAAGGGGTTGCCAAAGCTGTAGTGAACGCGCTGCTAGATATCGCGCGTAAGGAACAGATGGACGCCGTATTTATTAACAGCGCACTGGAAGCCACTGACAACTTTAAGCGGCAGGGGTTTAAGGCGATCGCCCCAGTATTTATGGAAGCGGGGATCCCAAGACAGCGGATGAAGTGCAAGCTCGGCAAAATCACCGAGCTTGACCAGTCAGATCAGCATCACTAAAGCAGCAGGTAACTACGCCTGGCCTTCATTAGCCCACAGCGCATCATTTTCATGCAGCTGTGCCAACCCTTCCGCTCGGCTCACCAGCAAATTAGCGAAATCTACCTTGGTTTTATCTTTGTTTGGCTCTTGAAACAACTGCTCGGCCTGAAGCTGCCAGCGTAAACCAAAATAGCGCAATGCATCACGCGCTGTGGCGGCAGCACCCACTTCAACATGGTCAGTTGGCAGGTCGCCACTGATCACCCAAACTGTTTGTGCCGGCTTATCAGCAGTCACAATCTTCCAGATAGAAACCAAAGGCGGTAAATAGCGGCTCTCTTTCTCTAATACTTGAGCGGGCACGATGCCTTTCGACGCTAAATGTTTTTGCGCCTTCTGAAACTGCTCTCGCACCCAACCCTGCAATGCGTCCCGTTTTTCTTCTGCTTCCGACATCAAACATCCTCCCAATCAATCGCCAGCAACCTTATGACACAGTAGCGCTGACTTCAAGCGCGAATGACCTTTTTGTAAAGCCTGAATGACAGCCGCAGAAAAAATGCCAAGCACCTGTAGTAGATGCTTTCCACCGACAGTGATATGGTTCACATATTCGGCGTAAATAAGGGTAACTACGTGTCTTTTTTCGATCTAAATGCATTCGATAACCATGAAGAAGTCGCTTATTTCAGTGACGCTGCTACAGGCTTAAAGGCCATTATTGCAGTACACAGCACCAAACTCGGCCCCGCTGTCGGTGGTTGCCGACTGTGGCGCTATGCTGACGATAAGGAAGCGTTGACAGACGCACTCCGACTAAGCCGCGGCATGACCTATAAAAACGCCGTTGCTGGTGTTGGCTTTGGCGGCGGCAAAGCGGTCATTATCGCCGACCGCAACATGAAAACCCCGGAGATGATGCAGGCTTTTGGTCGCGCGGTCGCTCGCATTGGTGGTCGCTACTACACCGCCGAAGATGTAGGAATCACACCGGCAGATATTGCCGAAGTAGCAAAAGAGACTAACTTTGTTGCTGGTCTCGAACATACCAGCGGTGATCCTTCACCTTTTACTGCCACAGGTACCTTCGTCGGCATTCAAGCCTCAGTAAAACACCTGACCGGCAGTGATAGTTTGGAGGGTAAATCGGTTGCTGTGCAGGGGGTCGGCCACGTCGGTTATTACCTCTGCAAACACTTAGCCAATGCTGGCGCGAAGTTGATCGTTACCGATGTGAATCAAGCTAACCTGAACCGGGTTGTAAATGACTTCAGCGCCACCGTCGTTGAGCCAGCCGAGATTTACGATCAAGAGGTCGATATCTACGCCCCATGTGCACTGGGCGCGACTTTGAATAGTCAGACGTTACCACGACTGAAAGCGAAGATCGTCGCTGGCTGTGCCAATAACCAGTTAGCCACGCCGGACATTGATCAGGCGCTCACCGATGCTGGGATCCTGTACGCGCCGGATTACGTCATTAACGCCGGAGGTATTATCAATATCTCATTTGAGCGCAGCGGCTACTGTGCAAATAAAGCCAATACAAAAGTAGAAAAGATATACGATACGCTAAGCACTCTCTATCAACGTGCCAGCCAAGAAAATCGACCCACTGGCGAATTAGCCGATCAACTTGCGCAAGAAATACTGGCCGCGAAATAAAATTGCTATAGTAATCAAGTTGGGTAAATAGCCCCGCTTGGTTACTATCTCAATGATATTTGAGATGAATCATAGTGATTTTTCGTTGAAGTGGGCATCTTGCCCCGCCCATTCAAATCAAGAGAATTCTAAATTGAGTCAATTGGTAGGCACAGAGTCTTCCCCCAGCCGCGGTTATTTATGGCTCTGGTTTGTTTCCATCATCCTGGCGGTGATTGCTGTTGCTCTGCATTTTTATACCAAGCAACTAGAGCAAGATCGCCACCTGACTCAAGAACGCAAAGTTCTGCAGCTGCTTACCACCAATTTAGAAGAGGATCTCAACCGCGCCATCTCAGACGTTCGTTTCCTACAAAGCCGACTGTCGCTGATAGCAAAATCGAAAGGACTCAGTGAATCAGAAAAAACCAATGAAGCGCAGAGCCTGCTGCTGCAGTTTGCCAAGCATCACCCACGCTACCATCAAGTCAGACAGATCAACGCTGTCGGCAAAGAGGTAGTCAGAGTAGAAGTCAAAGGCAACCTCAGCAAACTCACCACTGGTCAACGCCTGCAGAGTAAATCAGGTCAGCGCTATTTTCAGCGTTTGGCTAAGGTAAGTCCGCAGACTGTGCATATTTCCCGTTTTGACTTCAATCGTGAGCACGGCAAAATTGAGCGCCCATTTCGACCGGTGATCCGCTTTTCGATGCCACTTTATGACAACGACAACAGATTTGTTGGTGGGGTCGTAATCAATCTCAACGGCGAGCACCTACGCCAGCACCTGGTTTCTTTGGACAATTCCGTTGATGGCCACCTCAGTTTCGTCAACGGCGAAGGGTTGTGGTTATTTGGTGAAATAGACGCTGAAACAAGTGATACTCGAAGTGATCAACTGGGCACTATCTGGCCGATGCCCGTTAGAAACTCTCGCGGCGTAGCCCAGGGCAAAGACCGCCTCTACCTCCACGATGTGATTAGCTATCAGCGGTTAGCGAAAGATCAGAGCATTGCGTCGTTGGATCTAGAAGAGAGTTTTTTCAAAGTCGTCTCCACTATGCCGTTAAGCAACCTCACCCCTTACGCAAACCAGCGGGCAAAGCTTGGTGGACCGATACTCTTAGGTCTCCTTCTAATCGCAATTATTGCTGCCTACCGTTGGCATATTGTCAGTCAACGCCAACGCCGCACGGTTGCGAAGATGGCGCGGCTTGCCCAGATCATCGAAGAGAGTCAGGAGATCATCTGTCTCACTGATGAGCGCGGCTATATCAGTTATGTAAACCCAGCATTTGAACAAGTCACCGGTTACAGCCAAAAAGAGTGCCTCGGCAGATCAGTCAATATGCTGAAGTCTGGCTACCATGATGACTCTTTCTACAAACAGCTTTGGAAAAAAATAGAATCAGGGCAAACGTTCCAATCTATCTTCGTTAACCGACGCAAAGATGGTTCGGTTTACTACGAAGAGAAAGTGATCACACCTTTTAAGAGTTTGAATGATGGCCATCGAACCTACTACTTCTCATCAGGGCATGATGTCACCGAACTAAAACACCTGAAGAGTCGCACCAAGCAACTGACCTATTTGGCTTTCCACGACAGCCTTACCGGGCTTGCCAATCGCGCCCTGCTACAAGAACGGCTAGAACACACGCTCGCCACGCGAAGAACACAATACGCCGCGCTGTTGATGCTGGATCTCGACGGCTTCAAAGCCATTAACGATGCCCACGGCCACCCTGCAGGTGACAAATTACTAGTCCAGGTCGGTAAGCGGATCCGAGCAGTGGTACGCGAAGGTGATACTGTCGCACGATTGGGCGGAGATGAGTTCGCACTGCTGCTAGAGCAACTGGCAACGCCGGACGATGTGCATCATTTGGCGGAACAACTACTGCAACGGATCTCAGCTCCTTTGCAACTGGAAGAGTTCGCCACCGCCATTACCGTCAGTATTGGCGTCACCATCATTCCGCCAGGTTCTTTCGTGGCCGACGACATGGTGAAATCTGCAGACCAAGCGCTGTATGTGGCAAAAGAGCAAGGCAAGAATCGGTTTATTGTGGCTCCAAGTGATGCCAAACAAACCGACTAGCCCTCTACCTCAGTAAAGATAGACAGCTTCCAGTTGCATTAACGGCGAACCGTTTTGCAGTAAGGTCAGTTTTTGCCCTTCGATCTTAAAGCTGTCAATCACCCCAAGAGCGGCTAAGAACGCTTTCTCTGCTGCCATATCATCGGGACATGCCATCTTAGTACCACCGATAGCATCAATCTGAAGTTGCTCGCCAGACAACTCATATTGGGCAAAAAATCGATTACAACCAGCAAAACCATGCGCTCTGCCATCAGCACCCAACACAAGATGTATCTCCCTACGGTTTTCTGGTGTCAGAATCTGCTGACCATCGATAGATAGCAGTTTCCAATAAGTGTGGCTAACCCCAGGCTCTGCCAACTTTGCCTCACAGGAGTTCAAGGCACTAATCGCTTCAAACGATTCGACAAGCCAACGTTCATCGCCACCTTCCTCTCCTGGCGTAGCAACAATGGACGCTTGTAACGCCACCACCAAAGGTTGTCCAGGTGTCTCTACAGCCGCCAAATAGGCTTGCTCAAGCGCCAGGCTGTCTCCCTGCTGTAGTACAGGCAAACGCAATGCAGAGCCACACTCCAGCATCATCGCAGCGTCTGCCATATATCGATACACAGCAAATATCGGTAGTGGCTTTGAGTGCAGGTGCTCGTTGCTCTGCGCCAAAACGCTATGATTTTGCGGATCATCAGAGGTTAAGCTAGCGGGAGCAATCAGGTGCAATTGATGGGACGATGAAACGGCAAATTGATAAGGGGTAGCAAGCAGCTTGATGGTCTGGCGACCACTCTCCATCATTTGTTGCCAGTAACCCAGTTGAAATGCAGTTTCAACCGATGGATCTGCCGATTCCACTTTGAGCAGATAACGATAATCGGGTCGCAACGTGACCGTCATCGTTTTCTCTATACAAACATCACAATGGATCTCACCATAAAAGCTGACATAGCGATCAACCACCAAAGGTTGCATCATGGCGACAGGAGCGGTGACAACAGCCTTATCCTGCGGCACCATCAAACTGCTGGCACTCTCCGGTGTGACCTTGTTCGCTGGCTCACAAGCGATCAGCACTGTGCCAGACAAGATAACGCCACACCACATCCAAAACCTGTTTAACTGCATTGCTGCTCCGATGGGGGTCAAGCGTGATAGACGCTATATTGTTTTAATAGAAATAGATTCATGCGAAAGCTCAAACCAAGCCACAGAAGCATTTAGCTTACTTGGCTGATAACACCCAGCGAGCAACCGCCTGTTCAACGGCAGGAAAAGCAAAGCGGACACTGGCAGCTTGTTGCCGCGTCAGCCATTGAAACGCAGAGATATCATCTTTAGCCACCAGATTGGGTTTGTCGGCCAAGGTGAGGGAAAAGATCGCATCGACGGTACAGTATTCAACCTCGGCATAGAGATAGCGGTTGTGCATAGACCCCAAGTAGGTCAACGCATCGGGCTTTAACGCTAACCCTAGCTCCTCATTGAGCTCTCGGCACAAGCCCTGCTCTAATGACTCATCAGCATCAACAAAACCACCGGGGAGATCGAGCATACCTAGCGAAGGTTGCTTCGCCCGTTCAGCAAATAGAAACTGATCGCCGCAACGTATCAAAACCCCTGCAGCAGCCGCCACATTATGAAAATAGAGAAAGCCACAATCACCGCATTGTAACGCCTTGCCCTCAGTCACACTGATACTTTGGCTGGCACACTGTGGGCAATAGCGCCACAGTGTGGAACTCACCTGCCCTTTGTCATTCAGACTGTCATTCGACACTGCTCAGACCCCAATCAGTCACTTCGTGAACAATCGGTTCATGTAGTTCATCGTCGCCGGGCAAATAACCCACATAAGTGTCCATGATCAATCCATAGCGACCATCAACATCAACAATCGCCAATGAGAAATCAGTGCTGGCATGCAGCGCTTCTCGCACTTCTTGTAACAGCGGCATGACCATAGAGACCGGGCAACGTAACAGTGGACTCTCCTGACATAACCACACCCAGCACTCACCCGCCTGAGGCCAATCGGTGGCCGCAAGCCAGCTTAAAAACTGTTCATCATTGTCAGTATTTCTATAACGAAAATGGGGACTATCATCAGATGTCTGTTCAGCATCGGGTTCAGGCCAAGGCCAGCTCGCCACTAAAGTCGCCATATCCTGCCCAGAAAGCTTTGGAGATGACATCAGATGCTGAACAATAGGAAAAGCCCTTAACGGCTTTAACCATGAAGGGAAATAATCGGGCACTTCCAATGCAGAGAGTTCTACAGCGTTAGTGACATGGTCCATTACGCGCCCTCCACATGATGATCAATAAAACTAGGGTCAGTTAATTTAGTAACAAACACAAGTATACCTTCCCCTAATCTTATCTATTCCGTGAGGAGTAACCGCATATCATGATTATACAGTTCGGTTTGGTAACCGCCATGACGACGAAAACCGAACTTCTCATAGAAGCGCACAGCACGCTCATTCGTGGCCTGTGTCCCGCCCATTAACACCAATGATTTGGCGCCCATACTGCGGGCATAACCAATCAGTGCCGGCATTGCCGCAGAGGCAACACCACTGTTCTGATATGCATCAGCCACTGAGGGTGCAAAACTGATGTCCTGACCAGCGGCCAAAACAATGCCTTGCTCTGCATAACGTTGCATCTCATGGGGAAAAGCTTGCCGCTCAAAAATGAAATAAGCCGCGATCCTGCCATCATCGGTGGTCATCACAAAGCGGTCAGCGCTGTCATCAACCTTCTGTACCAGTTCGTCAGCAAATGCTTCCGTCAAGGGATGAGGGCCAAAGCGGCGGCGCGTATCCTCGCCCATTTGAGCAAAGTAGCGAGCCAGCGCAGCGCCATCATCACGATGCAACAAGCGGAGGGAAAATTGCTGTTCGCCACAGGTGATAGAGATAGGATCCATCGCTTTCCTCTTTAACTCCAAGGTGTGAACGCCGCCTGATTATTGATGCCTGACTAATATGGACAAGGACGCGCTTCAAGTCGGTCATCACATAACATGACGTCGGAGAAATAATCCAACCACGCATTCTTCGATGATTGCTTAGGCATGTCAGGCCAGCGACGCGAAAGTACGAAAAAAGAGTCATGACCGGAGATAGACAGATGATAGCTAAATAGTGATCTTTCCGTTTCCAGCTCTACACACTGAGTCTGCCATAACATCTCCTGATAGCCGTTCCTGACCACCGTATCTAACAACTCAGATTCAAAGCTGGCACATTTGGCCGCATCCGCTTTGTCCTGGCGCATCCGATAAGCAGCGAGATCGCCTAACTCTTCACCAAAAAACTCGACGACTTCCAGCACATCCTTTTTACCGACCAAACCCCAGTTAATCCTCTTTGCATCAGGGTAGGTATAGATAAATCGCTCCCAGGTTCCACCAGGCAAAGGCATGGGTTGGATAAGCTGCTCTCCTTTAAATACCTGCTCTGGCACCTCATCGTCTGTACTACTGCAAGCAACCACTGACACAAGTGTCAGCATAACCAGTAATTCTCGCTTCATTCCGTGCGACACCTTTTGCCTAAAATACAACTGCAAAGCAGTATATGGTTTCAAACCGACAGAATCTATTGATGCCCCCATATCAGCGCCACAATCTGTTTCGTATCACAGCCAAACTAGACGCCAATCGCTTGACTAAATCACAGCACCTGAGCGGCACAGCAAAGGCCATTCTGCCAATGTAAGTCCTCTCACCAAGCTTGAACTTACGCACCACAGTGCGAATAAATTTTGCCCGCCGAGAGAATCTTCACAATTCAAACGACCAAATTTTGACGCTGAGCAAGTCAAAAACTAGCCTGATGTTACCGCTCACAAGGGCGGGAGGTCTGTAAAAAATAAACATAAGAAACAGGATTAATGGAATGAACAACAAACTCCCATCAGCGGCAGCAGCCCTGATACTGGGCGCTGCCAGTATGGTAAGCAATGTCCAGGCGGCGCCAAGGACAGCTTTTGTACACTTATTTGAATGGAGCTGGAATGAAATCGGTATCGAGTGCGAACAGCACTTGGGCCCGAAAGGTTTCAGTGCGGTGCAGATATCACCGCCACAGGAACATGTCGGCGGATCACCATGGTGGACGCGCTATCAGCCGGTGAGCTACAACATCGAAAGCCGTAGCGGCAGCCGCTCCGAATTTATGAACATGGTGGCGCGCTGTAATAGTGTTGGGGTTGATATCTACGCCGACATGGTGATCAACCACATGGCAGCCCACGACCGCTACTTTCCCTCCGTCCCCTACTACAACGAGCATTTTCATAGCTGCACCACGCCTATCGATTACAGCAACCGTTGGCAGGTACAAAATTGCGATCTGGTCGGCCTGAACGATCTGGCAACAGAAAACGAGTATGTTCGCCAAAAGATCGCCGACTACTTTAACGACCTGATCTTTATGGGCGTCAAAGGGTTCCGAATTGATGCTGCCAAACATATACCGGTGCAAGATATCGAAGCGATCCTGAATAAAGTTCAAGGTAATCCATATATCTTCCAGGAAGTGATTGGCGCGGCCGATGAGCCGATCCAGCCCTCTGAATACACGCACCTGGGCGATGTCACTGAATTCAACTTCGAACGTACGATGGGCCACTATTTTAAAGGTCGAGGTCCCATCGCAGATCTGAAAAACATCGACACCCATTGGGGTGGCTGGCTGCCATCAGACAACGCGGTGATATTTACTGACAATCACGATGATCAGCGGCAAAAAACCAACGACACCCTGACTTACAAAGATGGTGACGCCTATCATCTGGGTAATGTTTTCATGCTGGCCTACCCCTATGGTTATCCCAAAGTAATGTCTAGCTACTACTTTGACGACCATGACCAAGGTCCACCATCCAGCGGTGCCTACAGTGGCAATGGCTGCTTTGACGGTGACTGGGTATGTGAACATCGTTGGCGCGGCATCGCCAATATGGTGAGCTTCAGAAACCATACCGCAGAACAGTTTGTGGCCTCGCGTTGGTGGGACAACGGCAATCATCAGATCGCCTTTAGCCGCGGCGGCTTAGGCTTTGTCGCGATTAACAGGGAAGGTAATCAAACCTTAGATCGAACCTTTGCGACCGACATGCCGCAAGGTGACTACTGTGACATCATCAATGGCGATTTCAACAGCAACAAGTTCACCTGTACAGGTCCTATCATTACGGTTGATGGGGCGGGTAATGCACACTTCTCGGTGCCGGCTATGTCAGCATCGGCTATCCATGTCGGCGCAATGATCCAAGATCCCTGTGATGTCTATGGTCTCGATTGCAGCTGCGACGGCGGTGTCTGCCCTCCAGAAGTGCCGGTCAACTTTAGTTGTGCTGACGCTGAAACCGACTGGGGCCAAAGCGTTTATGTCACCGGCAACACCCCTGCCCTTGGCAACAATAACCCAGCGCAGGCAATTAAACTGGACCCAACCGCCTACCCTACGTGGACAGGTACTATTGATGTACCCGCCAATATGGATATCAGCTGGGCCTGCCTGAAACGCGACGAGCAAGATCCCGATGCGCGGCAGGCATCCTCGCAATCTCAGCTCTTCCATAGCGGCAGTGCTGGCACCAGTACTGCCATTAGCTTTAAAGGCACACAAACAACCACGGTCGATATCAACTTTACCTGTCACAACGGGGATACCTACATGGGACAAAGTGTTTATGTGGTAGGCAACCATGACAAACTCGGCAACTGGGACCCAGCCCAAGCAGTGAAGTTAGATCCCACCAGCTACCCCAGTTGGAGTGGCAGTATTAATCTGCCCAATAACACTGACTTTGAATGGAAATGCTTAAAGCGGGAAGAGAACAATGCTATTGCAGGCCTTAATTGGCAAAACGGCAGTAACAATGGCTTTAATTCCGGTCAAACTCAGAGCGCCGACGGCGCCTTCTGATCGTAACTAGCCACTGCACGATGATAAAATGAGCCCGCATCTGCGGGCTCATTTGAATAGCCCCATACTTACCCAACCGCCCTGAAACGATCACAAAATATTCCGCTGACCGTGCATCTGATTTTTTCCTGTGCAACAACCCGCCACACAGGCAACTGCAAATATCAGCAATTCAGATTAGATTTGTCTCCCAGACAGCAGTGTCGTTATAGTAGCGCAACCAGCGCAAGTCACGGACACGCCAATAGTTACGCCAACGGAGCAACAGGCAACGTACTCACGCGTTTAGATTAAGGAAGATAGATCGTTTATGAGTTACCAATACCAGCAACGCCAGGTTACCCCGCGTACCGAAAAAATGTTTGTGGTCGGCCAAGGCCGCATCAGTGGCTACCTATCAATGTTTCTCGGCGGATTAAGCCTATTGGCGGTGCTTGCCTACCTATACCCTTCGTATCTCACCACGCCTGAATTACGCGCAGCCTACAATGCAGAATCGTTACAACACCTGCTGAAATACGCCATGTACTTCTCACTATTTTTTGGCGTAATGACATTTGCCCTCAACAAACGTAAACGCATGGGAGCAACAGGGATCAGCCTAACCCTGATCAGCTTTGCTTTAGGTGGCTATATGATCCCGGTGGGTCCGGTTGATCCTGCGCCACTTTCTTTAGGTGTCGACTGGCTGATCTTGGCGTTTCTCGGCTCCACTATCGTGTTTACCACGCTAGAAAAACTGTTTCCCAAATACAAAGAACAAGTGATCCTGCGGGAAGAGTGGGGATTGGATTTTTTCTATTTCTGTTTTAATCATCTACTGATTTCAGTGATCTTGCTGGTCGCGAACTTCTTTGTTAGCCACTTCAACTGGGCCGTCAGTGCAGATCTACAAAGCTTTATCCAATCCATCCCCTTGTGGGGACAGGTGGTGCTGATCATTATTTGTGCTGATTTCGTTCTGTACTGGGAACACAGGATCTTCCATGAGCTCCCAAAACTGTGGCGAATTCACGCCGTACATCATTCAGTAGAGTGCATGGATTGGCTGGCAGGCTCTCGCGGCCACGTCGTGCAGGTGTTTATCGAACGCTCATTGGTGATGATCCCGCTGTATCTGTTAGCACCAAGCAAAGAAGCACTGGATCTCTACGTCACCTTTGCCGCCCTGCAGGCGATCATCATCCACAGTAACCTCGGCATTCCATTTGGTCCTATCAAGTATTTGCTGGTCACACCGCAATACCACCATTGGCACCATAGTTCGGAAAAACCGGCGTTAGATACCAACTACAGCGCCCATACCCCGCTGTTTGACCGCCTATTTGGCACCTACCACATGCCAACCCAACATTGGCCTGCGCACTACGGCACCACATCACGGTTACCGCGCACGTTCATTGGCCAGTTGCTCTATCCGTTTAAAGGGAAGTAAACCAGATGCTAGGAAAACTATTTGGCATTATCTGTTTAGGCTTGGGATTAATACTTGGCGGGTGGATTGGATACAATCTATTTATCGAAGTACAACCGGAAGCAGAAGGAAGAAATCCTTTGCTCCCGATAGTACTGACCATTGGCCTGCTCTACGTAGGCATTAGCCGACTTAAAGGAGACTCATAAGCCGGCTAGCCATATTAAACTCAGAAGCGTAAATCTCGGGAGATTACAGCCCCTTGTGATACTGCGTATTGGTCGACTCAATCACCATATCGTTGATGGTCGCTTGCGCAGTCTCATATGCTGCGGATGAGCCTTGCTCATTGAGTAGGTGTTCAAACTGTTTAATCAGAGTGGCTTTGTCTGGCATCTCTTTGCCACCAGAGCCGATATTGGTCAGGTCGATCATGAAACCATCAAACAGATCTGACAGCTCGCTAATGATCGCCATATTCAAAAACTGATCACTGTTGTAAATACTGGGGTAGCCCGCTTTTTGCTTATCAATAGCAAAAGACGCTCCCTTCACGTTGGTAATGCTGGTCGACTTATCACAAGACAACATACAACCATTATCTATACGTGGCTTCTCACACCCCACACTCTGCTGAAAGAAGCACTGCCTGCTGGTCATCAGCAAAATCGGATGGTAAATGCTGTAGAACAGCTTGAAGTTTTCGGGCCGGGCAATTGACTTCATTTGCTGCTGGCTTATCTCATTGGAGATAAACGCACCCGCACAATCAAAGTATTCTTTCATCGCCAGCAAGCTGTATGAATTGGTTGTATTTAAGAACGGACCGGCGATCCATTTGATGCCCAGCTCAAATGCCCGGTTGGCGATCCCGGTGTTGTTTGTCACGATCAGCGGCGGCTTCACCTGCTCCAGAATATTTAGTGCCACATCAAAATCTTTGCCGATCAATACAGCAGGAAACCACGGAATCAGATTGGGGTTTTCATTGAAGAAATCAACATACTTGGTGCAGCCCCGCTTATAGGCATCAGGCAACTTGAAGTAGATGTCGGCATCAGTGACATGCGACAGATCCAAATCGGTATCGTCACAAATCAAAATGGAGAGCTTGGCTGGGTTAGCTGCCGACTCACTGGCACCTGAGCCCGCGCTAACGTCTTCATTTTTACGATGACGTGCCAGCTTGGGCAGAGTCACTTCAGCATAAACAGGAGTGTTATTCGTCAAAACCGCATGCAGCTCTCTTTTCAACCGTGATAACTCTTTAAAAGGAATGCTAACGCCCTCCTCTACCCCGTCTGACTCTAGCGCTATCAAGTCAAAGCTGGCGTTATTAAAGCTATTAAACCGTTTTTCAATGGCGCTTTGATCGATGCAGTTCTCTTTCGCTGCCACCAACACGCCCTGAGATTGCAGCGTGACCGTTTTTTCCTCTGGCGAGAGACTGCCGGGAATATACGCTTGGGTAACGCAAGTGATCGATAAAGGGCGACCGACGGAGCCAGAAAATTTGATACGCAGGGATATCTTCTCTATCGATAAATGCTTTATTTTCTCGGATACATCGACATTGATTTGCTCTTTCTCATCCCCCAACGTCTGCTCAACTTCTTGGATCTCAACAACAGAGATAGCATTGCTTTGCTCAATGGCGTAAGACTTAGAGTTATCGCGCGGGTTCTCAATAAACATCGATTGGTTTAGATCACCACGCAAGAAGGCGTTGGAAAAATCACGGTTAAAGACTTTATAAAGTCGCTCACCGTCCTCGAGCAATTCGCCCGTAGCAACAAAACCATCAATTTGCTTGCGGAAGCTATCAATCACCGTATGAACATAGCCAGCGCCTTTAATCCGCCCTTCCACTTTGAAAGAGTGCACCCCAGCATCGATAAGCTTAGGTAAGTCGAAGAAGGCTGAATTATCTTTAATATTTAGCGGAAAGTTATTACCCGATGGCGTCGTTTCATACTCTTCTCGACACGCTTGGCTGCAACGGCCACGGTTACCTGAGTTCCCAGCGCTGGCGGATGTGGAATAACAGAGGCCAGAAAAGGCGATACACAATGACCCGTGAACAAACACCTCTGTCAGCACATCGTGTTCACGCCCAGCGCTCGCCATGGCAGTGATTTCACGTAGGTTTAATTCTCTGGACAGATTCACACGCGACACGCCGAACCGTTTAAGGAAAGGTATTTGACCAACACTGTGTGTAGTTAACTGGGTCGAGGCATGGATATCCAATGACGGAAAGTACTCATTAAGCACATAAAGCAAGCCTAAGTCTTGCACAATCACACCATCAAGAGTGGTATTCGCCAACCGACTCAGTAACTTAACTAACGGCTTAAACTCGCGCTCCAATATAACGATATTAAGCGTCAAAAAGATTTTGCAGTCATAGTGATGCGCTAACCGAATGACACCGACCAACTCATCAAATGAAATGTTAGCGGCACGATTTCGTGCATTAAAGGTATCCAAACCACAATAAACGGCATCCGCACCCGCTATGATTGCGGCTTTAATGGCATCAATGTCGCCACCGGGCGCTAACAATTCGATTTTAGGAGTCATGTGGCAAGGGGATCCAGCAAGTCAGTCGGCTTAGTATCAAGGGCGCAATATTACTCATGTATTTCTCTGATTAATACCTTAAAGTGGCTTGCTATGCGGGTCACTCCCAGATCAAAACAAGTCGAAAACAATGAACCCAGACAACAGCCAGGCTAGCGCGCTACCCGTGCTTTATTCACTCAGAAACTGTCCCTACGCGATGCGTGCTCGCATGTCGATTTTTAAGGCCAAACAGCCTGTCGCCCTGCGAAATGTCGTGTTAAGCGATAAGCCCAAAGAGATGATCGAAGCCTCACCTAAAGCCACCGTGCCAGTTGTAGTGCTTAGCGATGGCAGCGTCATCGACGAAAGCTTAGACGTGATGCTTTGGGCGCTACACCAATCAGACCCAGATAATCTCTTACAAAAAGAGATTCCGCATGCCCTAACTGAGATGCTAGGTCTGATTCATATATTCGACAGTGAGTTTAAAACCTGCTTAGAAAAATATAGATGCGCCAAGCGCTATCATGAAGACAACATGATTGAGTGCAGAATAGATTGTGAGAAATATATAAAACAGCTCGAAAACCGCTTAATCAACAACGCCTTTTTATTCAATAACCAAGAGGGTCTGGCCGACATCGCCCTGCTACCCTTTATCCGTCAATTCGCCCAAGTAGAGCGTCAGTGGTACTTGCAGTCTGCCTACCCTAACCTAAGGCGATGGCTGAACAGCTACTTGCAGAGCCCCTTTTTCACCAAAGTCATGGCAAAGCACCCACTGTGGCTGGAGAATCGTGAGGAGATTGTTTTTGGGGGATAAAGATCAGGGAACAGACAATACCTCAAACTGCCACACAGGTATTTATAAAGCGCTCCACCAGCATAGCCATCAACGGCAAACTTAGCTTACAGCGCTTTGTGCTGACGTAAGTGGTAAATACAAAACGAACCTAGAAAGATGCCTAAGCCACTCAGTGGCTGAGCTACATGCCTAGATTAGGGCGTTATCTCCAAGCCACTTTGAGCCCACCTTGCTTGATACCTTGCACCATGACCACCGGTCTCTAAATAGATTAAGATGACAGCATGACAGGAGCCACATTTATATACGCTACTACAGTTATAGGGGTAATAAGATAGGCTAAGCGGCGCAGTCTCCGAAAAAGGGTTTGAACCTTGTTCTTTATATTCGTCGTACCCCCTACTATCTTCGGGTTCAACGTCACCAACCTTGGTCAGGTCGTTTTCTAGGCCACCTGAGTTAGTCCAGTGCTTCTTGCTCTCTTTCCTACACACTGAACAACTTAAACCTTGGTCATGTTCTAACATTCTGCAGAGTTGATCTTTATTCATAATAAAACCCTCAGACCGTATTAACGCTTGGGTAACACTGCCACCAAAACGACATTCTACTTCGCTAATTCTCACCACTCTTGGGAGCGAGGCACTAATGAAAATACCAACGGCCTGATACGGCAGTACCTGCCTAAAGGCACATCGATGGCATCAATAACGCAAGCAGACTGTGAATCTATCGCCAAGCGATTGAACAACCGTCCGAGAAAATGATTAGGCTACAAAACATCTGAAGAGGTATTCAATGAACACTAACCGCTACTGTTGCACTTCAAACTTGATACTAGGAGTATTAGAACACCATGGCATGATCTACTAAAAACCTACCATTCTGATGAACTAAAACGATCTCGGCTACATATTCACCTTCGACTTTAGAACAGAATTGTTTCCAAATAACAGCTGCAGAATCTGGGCGTTTTAAAACAGCAACAAGTTCTCGCTTTCCCCATGTACCTTTTTCAGATTGGTATTTTTCACATACCCATTCAAGATGCTCTTTGGTGACGATTGCCTTAGCTCTATCCGTAAAGTCTTGAACATGCTTGGGGTGGTCAATGTCAGTTGATGCTTGCATCAAATTGTCCATAATTGGAGTTGCTATATCCAATATCTCCTTTTCCGACAGTTCCTGAAAGTTCATCCAAACTCCTTGATGCTGCTTACAGCATATTAGACAGAATTATCACCAAGCCGCAGCGTCGGCCAATCAACCACCTCACCAATATACGCTCTCGACTTTATAACTATCAAGCAGTTAGCAGGAAGAGGAGACTACCTGCATCCATCTGTGCCGGTGAAAACGAGAATGCGGCGTTATGAGGTTCGTTTCTGTACGCAAGAAAGATTCAACGACGCTCACGCTATCGAAACCAGCTCCACCTTATTCCGTTCACGCTTCGCTTGATAGAGCGCTTGGTCGGCTTTTTCATACAGCAGTTCGAACGGATGACCTTTGCCGACGACCACACCAAAACTGGCGGTAACACGTAGGCCATTGGAAAACTGCGCTTGTTCACAGCTCGCTCGCAACGCTTCGGCGCGTTGCATTGCATTATGTTGATCACAAGGAAGCGCCAACAGAAACTCCTCACCGCCTAAACGAGCAACGATATCTTTGCCGCGACAATGGTCACGCAGGATCTGCGCAAACTGCTGTAACACCTGATCCCCCACTTGGTGCCCATGTTGGTCATTAACTTTCTTAAAAAAGTCGATATCAATAAGCACAACGCTTAATTCTTTATCGGGGTGTTGGCTTAACCAGGTTTGCGTGCGCTCCAAACCCACTCGACGATTATTTAGTCCGGTCAGAGCGTCGGTATTGGCAAGCAGCGCCAAACGCCGCTTCTCGTAAACCAGGCGAGCAAAGAAAGCGATCATGAATACGACAAGAATTACCGTCAGCAGATCAATGATGTTCTGCATACGCAAGCGTTCTGCTGCAACCGCCAATTTTGTTTGATACTCGTGGTTGCTATCAAGCAGACGGCGGTTACGACTATTTAATTGCGTCACATCCAGTTCAATCAATAGGCTTTCGATACCACTAGTACCGACTTTTCGTTGCGCCTGTTGTTCAAGCGCCTCATATTTTTGGGCGTAGTGCCAAGCCTGTTGAAAGCGCTCCTTGCCCGCGGCCAGCATTGCAGACAATTGCCACACTTCAATTCCGCTGTGGGTCTCCTGCTTTGATTGAGGAAGTTGGTTGTAGTGCTGGAAAGCACGATTTAGCGCGGCTTCTGCCGTCCATAGGTCGTTTTGCGCCAGCGCGATTTTGCTGCGCATCTTAAAGAAATCAAACTGATCAGTCAGAGAAATGCTAAGGGCTAATGCTTTCAGGGCATATTCGCGTGCTTGTAGCCACTCTCCTTGCGCCAAACGTATTCTGGCCAATGCGTATGCAGAGTCGCGGTGCTGAGCGGCAAGATCCGATTCACTGGCCAGCCGTTCCGCCAGCAATATATGCGCTTCTGCTTGTTGGTAATCTGACGTTAGAAAGTAGCTTTGACCAATCGCAATATGGCTATCAATATAGCGTCGAAACGGTCCGTGCAACTTGAAGTAATCAAGCGCTAGATTCAACTCTGATATTGAACGTTTTAAAATGAGCGTGGAACCATAAAACTTACCATAAGCAAGGGCGAGTTCCGCTTCCATCCGCGCAGAGCCTAAACCTGACTCAATGGCGGATGCACGCTGAAGCAGCTCAAAACCAAGCAAATTGAATCCATATTCATTCGTTAACTCGGCGGCAAACAACAGCGCTTCTATCGCAAGCTCTGGACGTTTGTGGCTTACCGCTAACTCTACGACCTGGTCAATTTGGCTCATGACCGAATCCAGTTCACGATCTGTCGCATTCAGGCGCAGTTGTAATAGCCATACATCCGCATATAGCGGCGAGCCGATCCGTAAAGAGAGTTCCCCTTGGGCCAAACCGATCACAGCCCGGATCTCTCGAACTTCAGTGGGGTTCAGGGCAAACATCAACTCTGCCTCAGTCAGATAGTACTCAGCCATCCAGCTGGCGTAATCATCTTCTGGGCGCTCTACCCCCTGAAACCGCAATTTGGCATGACCAATATCGCCCTCTTTGATCAACTGTCTTATCGAGTTGATCTCAACCAAGGTCGCAGCATCATCTGCCGCAGCATCTACCGCAAAGGTCAACATGGATAGCAATAACAGAACAGCTGATAGCCAAGTGGTTATCGGTTTTCTTCGGGTCAACAAATAGGATCTCGATAAATAGAGTTGCGAATCAACAGTGAAATAGAGAACTGCCGATGAATGCTGAAACTATAAGGGAAATCCCATCTGGCAACGAATGCGGTAATTCACACTATTAGAGATATCCCGGTGCGGCAGAACCGGTTCAATGACAAAGGTGTGATCTATCTAATGAAATTTTAGCCATCGTCAGGATGTTGATGCCGCAAATAGGTTCCGCCAAGTAAATAGCTTCGTTCTAATGCACACCAGAGCAAAGCCCTAGACCAACAGTTTTCGTGCTTGCCAAAACTAAAGCAAATGTGCAGAGGTTTAGCAGAGCCGTTATAAACCTGCTGTAGACCCCGCTATTGTCGTTTAGGATTAGCCGTCACTGTTTGCACTGCTTCCAGCGCTTGGTCAAATGAGACAAATACCTCTTCTAATTCAAGCGAGGCTAAAACAAAGTAATCGCACCGCACACGGTAGTATGACGCCACGAGGACAACTGCCTCGGTATAGTTAGATCTGAGTGACTCTTTGTTACCAGCAGCGACTTGCCTGTACCACTTAAACAGCGATGAAAGGCGCTTAGCGCTGTTCACTTTGCGTGGGTGTAAGCTCAGTGTACTCATATAGCAGCTATAATTTCAGATATAGAAAATGGCAAACGCCGCATGTTGTTACGCCTCAAAAAGCCATACAGAGAAAAACCTCTTATTTGATGTGCTAAATGCTCCATTTCGAGTGTTCTTGGAAGCTTTCTTACTTCTAATTGACTGGAGATATGCTGATGAACGTCATAAGCAAATACATACTTGTATTGGGGCTGGCGCTACTTGTTTTGCCATTTTCAGCACAAGCAGGATTGATTAAAATAAGTGTCGATAAAAACACCGACGCAACAGCCATTTTGCGCAGCATTAGCGGCGTAGAGATAGCAACCCAAGGCAAAAAAGATAGCAATGGAGATGGCATCGTTGAGATGAGTTTCTCAAAAGCTGATCAGAAAAAAGCTAAAGAGGTAAAGATCCTCAAAACCTCTGATGGCAAGGCGATGATCTACACGCTCAAATGGAAAAGAGATGAGGTCAACCTAGCCTCTTTTGAACCCTTTGAAACTTCAACTTTTGGTGCTGTCAGTGCGAACTTCTTAAGCTGGGAGATGGATGTAGAAGACTTCTTTGATGACGGAGTGGATTTCACATTTGGTGACATTCTAACCGTCACCAATGGCTCAATATCAGAAACGGCATTCATCAATTTTTATGATGATACAGGCGCAGGTTTTAACGGCGATATACAAGTGCGAAATATTGACCAATTTCTACCTTTGCCCCAGCCTGTTCCGACACCATCAAGCATTTTCCTACTAGGAATGGGGCTCTGTTTTGTTCGTTTCTTACTGACAAAAAATAGACCCACCAATCAGCACCTCAGACGATGATTTATAAAGAAGCATACATACCAGAATAGGTTGAACTTGCTTCAGTATTCATTGGTTCAGCCATGACAATCTAACGCTGGTGCCAACGGCCTCCGGCTACTGGCGTCTTTCGTGCGGTTTTTGCACAAAGAGTGACAGTGGCCGGAATAGTTGTTCGCCCGATAATTCGTGACGCCGAGATAACAGCCCATTCAATATAGTTAGATCTATCAACGCCGGGAGAGTGCCTCTTTGTTACCAGCAGCGGCTTGCAGCGCTGTAGCCTTTGTCCCCGAGGAGCAAAGCGACGAGTTAGTGACTTGTATCGTTATACGTCGCGCTAAGCGAAGAAGTCTGATTTACGAAAAACCAGCGGGCTCAGTTCTGTGGCAGCAACAGGCCCAGATAATTGCGCTGTAACCAACACTTGATCATTTAGTTCAGAAGAACTTATTACTTCGCAAAGAAATACCCCGCTACACTCGCCAACAGCCGGCGTACCCCAGTCAGTTGAAAACAAAAAAGTCTGATCTTTCTCCACTGCAACTTTCTGCTTGCTGCCACCAAATTGGCGTGCAATTTCGGTTTGAGTTTCAGCTAAAAGACTAAGCGTGAACCGGCCTTCTTCTAGTAGTTTTTCAGTACCTAGTGCGCCTTTAGGTACTGAGATCAGAACATGATCCTTTTCAACCTTCGTAAGCCACGCGATAGACATACCGACATAGTCTTCTGCACTTCCACAAAGGACTACACCAACTCCATTTACAAACATAAATCCTCCGTGAGGTATAACGGCGCCATAAGCGCTGAGTGACTGTTGGCTATACTGTGTAGCGAAGCGAAACGTGGCCAACAATTACAGTGGGCGCGTTGATGCTCTTGTTATATGCCATTGTAACTACTGTGAAATTCACCGGCACCATCATTATTTAAAGTAAAGGTATTAGTACGCTTTGAACGTGAATTACACAACAATTTTTGGCTTTGCTCCGTTTTTTCGATCAAGTGGCAGTGCTTTAGAAGATTGATTAAGTCTGAGGCTTTATATTGAAAAGTTGCATTCACCTCATTGGTATCAATGTTGTGCTGCTCTTTGATATTTGTGGATGATCTTGGAAAGTAAGCAGGGAGCCAGCCAGACTCGATTAAACCAGATGCCTGGAGTTCATCGAAGTTCTGAAAAGTGATACTCGGATTCTCAAGACGTTCCAAATAGAACAAAGTGATAAAGAGTAGCCCTGAAACTAATACACAGGCCTTGATAAATTTCACGACACTATCCATTGCATATAACGCCCGCTTCAGCGCAGCAATGACACAAAAACCGCGCAGCTTTTGGTATCAGATGCAAGCTCTTGTTATGTGCCTCGTGGCAAAGACTTTTCATATTCTTCGATGTAATACTCGATAGGCTCGCATGTACCAGTTTCACTTAACTCACCAGTGTGTCTGTTTACAATGTACGGAGCATTGCCCCCTAACATATAAATAAAGTTCCCAGTCTCTACATATTCCTTACTTTGATAAAAGAACACCCAGCCCCATGGTTTTTCGATGGTTTTCTTCTCTAAGACAACACAATCAATTGGGTTGCACTTATCTTTAGCTCTTCCTAATTCAACTTCAACGAGCTTCAATGCTTCTTCTTTCGTCATAGGTTCTATGGCACATAACGCCTGCATCTAGCGAATCCCCTCATAATCCCTAGGAAATTCATAAAAGTAGACGCGCACCCCGTGGTTTGATCTAATTAATTTCGCCAAAAACAAATCCTATCTCACCCTGCACGGAGGCAGTCGGGATGCGC